>DAAP01000027.1 GCA_001701165.1 Bacteroidales bacterium H4
TAATTTGATGCGGTTGCCCTGGTTTCCTCTCTATATTGTTGCTATGTTCTCTCGCCTGGTGATCAGGAATTGACTATGACTGGCGAGGTATAATGATGATTGTCCTATTCTATATGCTACGCCATCAGACCATCGAGCCATGGATCTGCTGGAATAAAATCTGCTTCCCCTCTTAGGCGATAGTTCAGATTCTCTTCACACTGCCGTTGATGATATACTATGGCATGGTTGGATTCATCCTCGCATCCATGGTCATATTCCTCTACGATGGCACCCGAGGCTGCATAAAAGGCGCAGTAGCCAAATACAGCTTCTACGCCTTATATCCGTTGCATCTTCTGCTTTTATGGTGGATTTCTTCTTAATGAAGCTGTAAGTCCGCTATATTATTCTCTGTACAAAATGAAATGAAGTCCTTTAATACTGTAATAGCGGAGTCTTCGTCCATAAACAGCTCAATCGGGACTGAGTAAAGGCCAATAACACTATCGCCCTCATGCTTTATTGAAGAATTATGCTTGCTTGTAGCATATTCTTTGCTGTTGATTATAGTCTTTGTGTCCCACCACCATGGGCTGGATTTTGGTTTTGCTTCAATCAGAAACAAGAGCTTAGAGCCAGATTCTTCTTCGGCAGAATACGTGTTGATATTGGTCCGTGTACTTTGGGCACTATCAAAAAACCCCGTGTCAGAGTATTGAATAACACTTAATGCATATTCAGAAGAATCGTCCGCACTGCTCTTTACTCCTAAGTAGTATTCTAATAGGTAGCTATAAATAAAATCCCATGCCCAGGTTTCACTGTCAATCCTTTTGGGCGCTACATTTGAGTACCACTTATATACTTCACAACCCGGGAAATCCAATTTCTTGCCTATGAATCTTACAATGCCCATCATTCTGTTTTGATAGGCATAAATAATTCTATGAGCTTTCCTTACATCACATAAAGCTTCTTTGATCGATTCTATATTTGCCATATACCTATATTTTTAGCCATAAATGGCTTGTTCGGCTTATAAAATTTACTGAACTCTTTTTGAGATAACATCAATATTGTTTTTGCATTAAAACCTTTTGTTACAAGTGAACTCATCCATTCGATAGAAAAGAATCCATGTATTTCAAATGCATCCATTATGTCTGACAAAATCCGTTTTACATGTTCCGGTAACGGTTCTTTAAGTTGTTTTGAAACAGAATGAAGGACATTAAACCAGCTTGCTCGATATATTGGATAATTGAAGCCATCAACTTCCATATTGTGATGTTCAAGAGTGGTATTACCTCCAAGAGCCAAGAGAATTACCTCCCTATTATCCGACTTATACGTGTTTAGAAATGCTTTAATCTCGTTACGCCATTGCTCATGATATTGACCAATCTCATCACATTTCTTCGCCTCAATAATAATTTGATATTTTTCAGTGCTTATAATAACATCTGGTTCAACAATTCTTTCATTTGATGTATTAGTAGCATCCCAATGTTCCCAGAAGGCTACGGCATTGACCGTCCCTAAATCTTGTGGGAAAGGGCTACTGAATCCGCAAGATTCTCTTAGAATCGTATTAAAGATACCTGAAGGAAGATATTGCAACAAGCCAATCACAGAAGACGTAAGAGTATCTTCTGATGGACGAAAGGAAGGATCCGAAAAGGACGCCTTTAACTTCTTATGTAATAGGGCTTGCAGCATACTGCAAAATTACAAATATTTTATATATTAAGCAAGTCATAGTCGTGTTACTTCATTCTTGTGCTTAGAGGTCGATGTCGATGGAGACGGGGCAGTGGTCGCTGCCGAGGATGTCGTTGAGGATGTCGGCACTGCGTAGTTGCGGCAAGAGGCGTTGGCTGATAAGGAAATAGTCGATGCGCCATCCGATGTTCTTGGCGCGTGCCTGAAATCGGTAGCTCCACCACGAATATCGCACTTCATCGGGGTGAAGTTGGCGGAATGTGTCTGTAAATCCGCACTCAAGCAGGCGATCCATGGCCGAGCGTTCCTCGTCTGTAAATCCGGCGCTGTGTCGGTTGGTCTTTGGGTTGCGGATGTCTATTTCGCAGTGTGCCACGTTGAGGTCGCCGCAGATGATTACGGGTTTGACGGCATCGAGGGCGCAGACATAGTCGGCAAATGCTTGCTCCCACTGCATACGGTAGTCAAGCCGTGCCAACCCTTCCTGTGAGTTGGGGGTATACACGTTCACCAGATAGTGGCTGCCGAAATCGGCGGTGATGACGCGACCTTCGCGGTCGTGCTCGGGGGTGCCTATGCCCATTGTGACTGATTGAGGTTGGCGGCGTGTCAGTATTGCCGTGCCGCTGTATCCCTTGCGCTCGGCGTTGTTCCAGTAATGAAAAATATTGTCGCCCAGGGGTGTTCCCTCGGGGTAGTCGCTCAACTTGGTCTCTTGGAGGCACAGCACGTCGGCGTCGAGGCTGCGGTATATTTGGTCGAAGCCTTTGCGCATGACGGCGCGCAGGCCGTTGACATTCCATGATACGTATTTCATTGTTATAGTGCTTGTATATCTTGGGCGGTGATGGTGCAGAGCTGTCTGGTAGTGGGGTTGATGATGTGCACGAGGCGTAGTGCTTGTTCTTGTATGGCGTTTTCGAATATGTTGCGGATTTATCGACCGTTGCCGAAGTTGGCGTCCCTGTTTTTTAGTCTTTCGATGAGTATATTGTGGAGCTTTTGGCGTGCTCCACGGCCGAAGAAGAATTGGTATTCGCGCATGATGGAATCGAAGATGTCTTCGAGCTCTCTGATTGAATAGTCCATGAAATATACCATGCGCGTGAAGCGCGATTGCAGTCCGGGGTTGCTGTCTATGAGCTGTTTCATCTCTTTGTCGTATCCGGCAAGTATCACAACGAATTTGTCGCGGTCGTTTTCCATACGTTGGAGCAGTGTATTGATGGCTTCGCGGCCATAGTCGTCGTGCGGACCGTTGCACAGTGAATATGCTTCATCGATGAATAAAATGCCGCCTATGGCCTTATCTATGACGTTGTTGGTCTTTACGGCTGTCTGACCGACGTATTCGGCTACGAGGTCGGCGCGTCCTACTTCGATTAGTTTGCCTTCGGAAAGTGTGCCTATGGAGTGCAGGATATTTGCCATTGCGCGTGCCACCATGGTTTTGCCTGTTCCCGGGTTGCCGATGAATACGCTGTGTAGTGTGAGAGGTACTATGGGCAGGCCGTTTTTGATTCGCCAAAAGTTTATCTTGGCCATACTGGCCAGCGTGCGTATCAATCTTTTGACGTCTTTCAGGCCAATCATATTTTCTAATTTGGCTAAGGCATTGTCGTAGTCTTCATTGGAGGCCGGCGCTGCGTGTTTTTCCTCCGGTTCGGACGCGGTGCTCGGATAGCTTTTGGTTTGCTCCAACAGAAAGGTGGTGAGTGTCTCGAGCATTATTTTTTCGTCCTCGGTACGGATGTCGTCTGCGTAGGCTATGATACGGCAAAAGCGATATAGTAGTGATGCATATTGCTTTGCGGCCTCATTGTCAAACTTATTAATAAGTGACAGTCCGGGTATGGTTCCGATGGAGGCTGTATCCCATATGGGGTTGGGGGCGCTTGTTATTGTTGAGATGAATTTGGTGTATAGATCATTATTCTGCCCGAAGACTTCGTCCCATGGTAGCACGTCAATCATCTTATCGCTGTCCATGAGTATTGTGTAGAAGCATAATAGCGGATAATTTTCGCGGTCTTGTGCAATTCCGTGACCCATAATGTGAGCGCAGTGTATTATGTCTTTTATGCATAGTACAGCCATGACGGGCGTGGGCGTCGTGCCTAATTGTGTTCCTTCCGGGATGCGGATGAGAGGCATAAGGGCATTGACCAGCCCGGTTTTGCTTGAGATTTCGGCAATGCCTTTGTGCAGGAACTTTGCGGCTTCTACCGCTTCGTGCTGCTTAGTGTCTATGACCGGTGTCTCCGGCGTATGTGCGGGAGGCTGTATTGACGATGTTTTCATTGGTTGTTTCGGTGTGATGGATAGACAAATTTACAAAAAATTCGCTATGTGGACAAAATTTGTTAATTTTGTCGTGCCTATGCCGCGTGCGGTGTGGCAAAGTATATTCAACCCTAAACCATCAAATAATACCTAAACGGCTGTGTTGCTGATTAATCGTTTGTCATGCGCGTTGGCTCTCGCTGCATTCACTCCCTTCCAAGTTTTAGCGTCCGGCGCTCCGGTCGAGGCGCATCCCCGTCTCGGGGTGTCGGACACGGATGCGTCCACAGGCGCAACGATGACGTTGTTGACGCGTCACCAGCAGTACTCGTGGAGCGAAAGCACCACTCTTGACCGCGATGTGTTTTCGCCCAAGAGCGTAAATTTCAGCCCCGATGGGACAAAGTATTATGTCAATATGCTTGAGGGATGTCGTACGGTGGTATACGATGCACGCACGCATGCCAAGTTGGCTGTGATTTCGCATGACATTACCGTTGGGGACTCGGCGTTGTGGGCTCCTCGAACGCCGTTGTATACGTTTCGTCATTACAAAGAGCGCAATGTGCGTGTCTTTGGCGGACGTCCCGTCGAAGGGGCTTTCAGTCATGGAGGCCGCTACTTCTGGGTGCCGTACTATCGACGTAGTTTTGATATTAATGCTCAGGAGCCTTCGGCTGTTGCTGTCATCGATACACGTGTCGATTCTGTAGTGCGCATACTCGACGTGGGGACGCTACCCAAGATGGTGGCTGTGTCTCCATGGAACGATGTTGTAGCTATCGCTCATTGGGGGGACAATACGGTGGGGTTGATAGACATCACCGATCCACGTCCACAAATGTGGCGCCAACGCGCCAATGTGGTCATAGACCATCGGTTGAGCCTCAATTTGCCATTGAATCGTAAGGTTGATCGCGATAATGGCAGTGGTAATGCCTTGCGTGGCACAGTGTTTACGCCACAGGGTCGCTATGTCTTGGTAGCGTGCATGGGCGGCAAGGGTGGCATTGCTGTTGTTGATGTACATCGCGAATGCTTTGTCGGACGCCTCACGGGTATGTTGTCTAATATCAGGCACTTGGTTGTAGCCAACGATTGCCTGTATATGAGCGCCAATCGTGCCGGGGCGGTGCAGTGCATTCCAATGTCCAAGGTTATGGATGCCATAGCCCGGATGCATGGAAACGATGGAAAAAGCGGCAAAGGGCCGCATTCTGTGGCATTAGACGCATGCGACATCAAGACATTGCATCTTACCGGGGGAATACGAACTATCGCCATCACGACTGACGGTCGTTACCTTTTGGCGGCAAGTAATACGGCCAGTTGCCTCCATCTTGTGGATGCACGTACGCTCAGGAAAATGCTGACCATACCGGCCGATTCCTATCCCGTGGGTCTTGATATCAGCCCCGATGGGAGCGTTGTTGTAAGCACTTCGCAAGGCCGCGGCCACCGAGGCGGCAATGCCGTAGATGTGTATACGCTTAGCCTGCCTGTCCGATAGTATGCCGGTATGGCATAGGCTATTGCGTGGATTGCAAATCAGTCCTACTCAGATAGATACTTACTTAGAGCGCAGAAGCCGTCTTTATTGAAGCGATAGAACATATCGATAGCTTCGGGCGTATCTGCGTGGAGCAGCAATAGCATCTCACGAGCAAATTCGAGCGTAGCCGAGCCGTTGGCCGTGACAATTCTGCCATCGCTGACGGCCTGTCGGTTGATATATCCTGCGGAATTGGTGTATTGTTTACCGCCCCATATTTTCAATTGCCCCAAGCCGTTGCCTGTATGATGAACGTTGTTCAGCAGTCCGCATTTAGCCATAAACGATGCGCCGTTGCAGATAGCGCCGACAATTCGGCCTTCGGCTACGGCACGGCTCACGATTGGCGTGACAGCATCTGCCACGGGTGTTGTCCATCCCATTCCGCCGATAAGCACCAGTGCCGCGTAGTCTTGCGGCATATTCTCGAAAGTGTAGTCCGGGATTACGCGAAATCCGCCGATGGACTTCACCGGCTCGGCAGTAGGCGCTACGATGCGGTTGATGTATTTCGGATGCTCTTTCAGCGCATATTGGTCCACGTTGATGGCTTGCGCGAGGTATGCAATCTCGTGATCTGCATATTCGGGCAGCACCACGTATAATATTTCGTTGGACATAATGTGATGTGTATTGGGTTGTGGTTTTCGGGCAGAAGTACCGTATTAAATAATAAACATAAATGCGAGAATCATTATTGTAATTATGCTCATAACTATGAATTTGTCCCATGAGCTAAACTTGAGTTTATGCAAAAGAAAGTATGACCCGAGAAACAATATGCATGTATAGGTAATTCTGAATATTAGAGATTCGGTCTCGGTCATAACAGTGTATAGCTCTTCTCCGTCCACGTATTCATCCGTTATATTGGCCGGTACCGGATGCAGAATGCAGCCAAGTATATAATCTAAGATAGCGGCTCCGATAGTGGATGCTATAAGGATTAAAGAAATAAGAAGGATACTCGCGGTTAATTTGTCCGGGCTGTAACTGATTTTTTCGAAGGACATAAATATAAAACTATATGAGAAGTGAAGAGAAAGCAAAAGAGAGTTGCGGTATGCAACTCTCTGATTTTGTGGTACCACCAGGAATCGAACCGGGGACACAAGGATTTTCAGTCCTTTGCTCTACCAACTGAGCTATGGCACCATCCGTGTTTTTGCGTTGCAAAGGTACGTTATTTTTTTGAACCATGCAAATTTTGGAGGAAAAAAACGATAAAAATGCCGAAAAAAGAGTTTTTGGGCGGCTTTTGAGCTGTTTTGAACCATAAAAATCCTTCAGAAAGTCGTTTGAAGGTGGTGGGATATTTGTTTTGGTGGGTGATATTTGTCGTGGCATTGGCTGCCTTTGCGTTTCGGAGAAGCAATTTTGTCTCTTTTTGCACTTCGTTGGCGCTTGAGCTTGGCGCAGATGATGAGGATGAAAAGAGAGAAGGGCTCCCGGCGGTATAGCCGGACGCCCTTCTCGGTTAGATGCTATTGGGGTTAAACGCTCGACCGGTTAAACGTTTGAGCGGATTTTTAGCGGATGGCAACCTTGGTGGTCTTGCTGCCTTGGCGGCGGATGTAGATGCCGGGAGCAAGGTTGTCATTGTTGACGCGTACACCGTTGATATTGTAGTACTCGATGGGGGCATTGCTATCGTTGTCTACCGTTACATCCGCGATGCCGGCCGATGCCGAGCAGCCGAAGATGCTGAGGTTGTCAAACATCACGGCATCGCCCTTGGCGCTGGTGAGTCGGATGGCGATATATATGTCTTTGCCGAAATACTTGCCGAGAGAAACACCATCGTTGAAGCGCGATTCTTGGGACAGCGCTATGCTGGTGAGGCGATCGTACCAGCCGATGTATAGTGGGTCGGAACTGTCGGAGGCCTTGATGTCGTAGCTTTCGGCAAAAGTGGCGCTCATTACGCCCGAGGTCCATACGAAACATGCGTCTTCCGATTCGACCTTGACGCGAGGCAGGATGCAGTAGCGGTCGGCCGCGCCGGAGGTCATGAATGTCGAAGCTCCGAGGAAGTTTTTGCCCAGAAGTGCATGCTCCTGATAGAATGATTGGACGGCCCAGCCGGTTTCGCCGAATTCCTCGATGGCTCCGGGGGCAAGACTATTGTCGCCCTCGTTGTGGAAGGCGAAGCCTTGCGGAATCTTGCCGTCTTCGAAGTCGTAGAATATGTCAGGGTCGCCCAAGGCTTTGACTTCGAGGGTGAGAACGTTGTTTTCGGGCTTGGTGTCGCCGTCGCACACCAGTTCGCATTTGAGCGTGTGCTTGCCCTTGGCGAGTGATGCTATGGCGTCTTTGAAGGTGATGTCCTTGGCCTGTTGTGCGGCGAAGGTGACTTGCTGTGTCGCGGCCATGATGTCATCGATGTACAGGTTGGCTACCACTGATTTTTCAACGATGCCGACGTTGCGAGCGCTGACAGTCACGTCTTTATATGATATTGTGGGAATGTATGCACTGGCGGGAGCAATGAATTTCTCGGCACAGATGTCGACGCTGTTGGGGTCATCGATGCGCTCGACGCTGAAGTCGTCGATGGTAATCCAGTTTTCGTCTGGGTCGGAGAAGGCGTAGAAGCCGAAGCATACGGTCTGTGTCTTGTCAAAGTGTACGATATTGATGGATTCTTCGTAAGCTCCGCGTGCAAAGGGGTTGTATTCGACCACTTTATTCGTCATTTTATCGGGGAGTTGTTCATTGCCCCAATACATGGCAAAGCGCTCGTTGTGATTGTCGTCGCCTGAGTACCAGAAGCGTACCACGTAATAACCCGGCTCGACGTTGATTGGCTCGAGTATTACCCAGTCGTCAGCGGCATGTTCTTTGTCGTAGTTGTATCCGAGGTATCCGTATCCGGTGCGGGCGAGGTTGATCCAGAATGAGCCTACTTCCACGCCCCAGTCACCGGAGTCGTTGTTGAGATTGAATGTCTTGATGGCCGAATTGTCTTCGTCGGGTTCGAAACCGGTAGAGTAGGGTACGGTGGCCGGAGCGCGGTGGCGCACTTGCACGGTCTTGGTGTTGTTGGCCGTCTCGATGTCGTCGGGATGTGATACGGTGGCAGTCACCTCATATAGTGCGCGAGGCGTAGACAGGTCGAGAGTGCCTTTGAAGATGTATTTGAATTCTTCGCCGGCATTGAGCGTCTTGGAGACGGTCTCGGAAAGTGCTTCTTTGCCATTGACGCTGATAGTCACGGGGAAGGTCGTCACTGTTTCCATACCGGTATTTTTGATTTTGACGGAGACTTCCTCCTTGTTTGTAAGGCCCCAGCCGGTACACGGGGTCACGATTTCCGTCAGGCTGAGATCCACGAGGTTGTCGGCGGATTCGACGATTACATCGCGCAGATAGAGGCGAAATCTATCGGCCGTGGAGTAGCAGTAGAACCCGAGATAGAAGGGCACGCCGGCTTTTACGGGCAGTATGACGTAGTTGCTGTACTCGTCGTTGTGCACGATGGGATGGTCGGCAAGCTGATTGGTCATTGCTTCGACGGTCTGAGCGTTGCCGCTGAAGACTTTGAAGGCTTCGCCGTAGGAGCTGCCTTTGAAGTGGTAGCGGATGAGGACGTTGCCGTCTGCTGTCGGAGTGATGGCCGGTGAGATTAGCCAGTCATTGCCGTTATTGCTACCATTGTAGTTGTAGTAGCAACGGCTGCCGGGGTCGTTATCGGCCGAGAACTGCCAGGTGGATCCGTCTGCATTGACGTCGAAGACCTTCCACGCTTTGAAGTCGCTTTCGGTCTCAAAGGAGGTTGTAAACAGCTGTTGTGCTGCGGCCGGGAGCATGGCAACCAGCGCGAGCATAGTGAGTGTGTATAATCTCTTCATATGAATAAGTATATAGTGTATTAGAATTGAGCTATGCCACAAATTTACGAATAATTGATAGAGGCACAAGAGTTGAGGAAAGAAAAAACCCGATATTAATTTTTTTTAGGAATTTTCGGGCCGGGCCGTCAAGTCTGATAGCGCCGGAGGTGAAGCGGCATTATCCTTCGAGCCGATAGTTACGGATATAGCGAGCCGGTCAAAGCTGTCGACTAATCAAGGCAAGGTGTTTCGGCGGTATAATTCGGCTGAATTACAGCTGTTTCTGATGTTTGTATAGGCTTCGTCTTTCGGGCTGCTTTGGCCATCGGGACGCACTATTGCTCGTCCGAGGGTATACGTGTTACACGCAAAAGCTCGAGACGCGCCGCCGACTTGCGCAGCACTTCTATGGACAGGTTGCCCAAGGTGATGGTTTCGCCTTTTTCCGGAATAGCTCCGGTGTTGTGCAGTATATATCCGGCAAGTGTTTGATAATCATCTTCTTCGGGAATGTCAAGATGGTATGTGTCGTTGAGGTCTGCGATTTCGCATCGCCCCGAGAATTCGTAAATGCCGCCTCCGAGGTCGCGAGCCGTCGGGGCCGCCTTGTCGTGTTCGTCTTGAATGTCTCCGAATATTTCCTCGACGAGGTCTTCGAGTGTGACCAGGCCGGCGGTGCCGCCGAATTCGTCTACGACGATGGCCATGGATCTTTTTTCGTTGAGCAGGCGGCGCATCATCTTGTTGGCCAGTAGTGCCTCGGGCGCATACAGTACCGGCTTGATATGCTTGCGCCAGTCGCTGGTGGGGTCAAAAAGTTCGCTGACATGTATGTATCCGATGATGTCATCGATGTCTTCGCGATATATAAGGATCTTGGAACGGCCGCTGGAGGTGAACAACTTGGAGAGTTCGTCGTAGGTAATGTCCGATTTGGCGGCGACAATCTCGTTGCGCGGAATCATGCAGTCGCGAAGGTGGGTGTTGGAGAAATCGAGCGCGTTTTGAAACATCTTGACTTCGGTGCCTACGGTTTCTTTTTGGTCGTGCAGGCTGTCAATGGTGTCTTCGAGGTAATCGTTGAGATCCGATACGGATATCATCTTGATTTCCACTTGGTCCGACTTGAGGCCGAATAGTCGCATGAGTCCGCGAGATATGGCCGTAGCCAGCATCGCGATGGGGTATAGTATGATGTAAAACAGGAAAATCGGAATGGCGATGAAGCGCATCGAGGCGTTGGGGTTGATGCGGAAGATGGTCTTGGGTAGAAACTCGCCGGTGATGATGATGACGATTGTCGAAGCGATGGTTTGCATCAACAGCAGCGTTCCGTCGTCTATACCCAGCGGTTCTTGCAGAGGGTCAAGCAGTTTGGCCGCCCCCATACCGTAGATGACCAGAACGATGTTATTGCCGACCAAAATGGACGAGATAAAAAACTGCGGATTGGCGTAGAATCGCCGCAGTACTCGGCCTATGATGCCGCCTTGTTTGACGTCTATTTCGACGCGCACGCGGTCGCTGGTGACGAAAGCCATTTCGGCGCCTGAAAACAGACCGCTGAACAGCAGTGATACAAGGGTTACGATTATCCAGATTTCCATGATGGATGGCTATAATTGTTTAGGTGAGGAGCGCAAAGGTTGTTTGTTGTGTGACGCCGGGATGCCGTGGGTGTGGGTTGTGATTCTGTGCGTCAGCGTTTTATTGGCGTACGCGTTTTTGTAGCCGAGGATAGTCCCGCCGGATCGCCGGGCTCGATTGTGCCGATACCGCCGAAGACGTTGCGGCGTCTGGAGGCGCGTTCGGGAGGTAGAGGTCGTTCGGGCCGCGGTGTTCCGGAGGGCAGGCTGTCCTGAGCCACGGCAGTCATGCCGGGTCCGAAGGGTCGTTGGCCTTTGCCTCCTTTCTCCGAGCGGTCCATGGGGATGATGGCCGTAGGGCGGTTGACATTGTATTGTGTCATTTCCTGGTTGGACTCGAATCCGTAGCCTTCGATTATGTGGTTGGTGCGTACGATGTGTATGAACGAGTCTGAGTATACCTTGCATTGGTTTTGGTCCCAATATAATTGCTCGGTCAGGAATGTGTCGCGCTGGACGTTGACCATCACGATGTTGCCGTCGAGGCGCCACAGACGGCGTTGGCTGAAGTACGTAGCTGAATCGCAACGCATGGCTGCGGCCGGTTTCATTTCCAAGTCAAAGTTGACGAGGTTCAACCCTTTGGGGAACTTCCACATTGGGTCGGGAATATCGTCGTAGATATTCCATAGCGGGGCGGTAATGTGATAGCGAGTGTATCCCGAATCGGATATGAGTGTAGAGACGTTGGTCGTGGACATGGTGGGTGTTGCCAGTGGGTCGGAGACGTTGGCTACATAGCTGTGTTCCTGCTCATCGGCGCATGAGGCTATAGCTGCGGCCAGAACGGCTGCGGCCAGCAATGCGCGAGGCGAATGTCTGAAACACTGTGAAACCATGGACAGGGACGTCGTCAATAAATTTTGCTCTTGCGGAACCACATCTCGTTGAAGTTTAGGCCGAGAGTGATGTTAAAGTAATTCTCTTTGATGAGTGGGTCGGGATTGGCGGCGCGGTGCTTCCATTCGAAGCCTATGTTTACCGTGGTTTTGTATCCCGGCACGGGCAGCCCGAAGCCGAGGGTGACGCCGTATTCGCGCACATTGTTATCGCGTACCATGATGTAGTCGTGGGTGTAGTATCCGCCCAGCCGGTAGTGTATGCGTTGGCCGTAGTTGCCGCGTATATTGGGTGTGTATTCAAGACCGGCACCCACGCGCCAGCGGTCGGCAAAATTGGTCTGTTCAAAGCTCTCGAGGGCGGCATACTTGGCCTTGCTCCATGGCTGGTAGGTGTAGTCGGCGGCCACGGTCAGCTTGTTGTTGTGTGTCCACGAAATGCCGGCGCCCCATTTTTCAGGTAGCGAATACAGGCCGTTTAGTTTGGTATAACCCACGGTGTCGGGCGTGATGTTTTCCTGTGATGCGTAGTAGTATACGCCATATGTGTCGCCATGCAAGTCTTTGGCCGGGGCGTATACGAGGCCCAGTGAGAGTCGGTCGCGTTTGCTTACGTAGAAGTGGTATTGCACGCCGAATTCGGCATACCAGTCGCGGACCTTGAGTGTGCGCTCGAATAGTGATGTCGATGTGGATGAGGTCACGGCATAGGTATCGTTGATGGTCGAACCAAAGAGGTAGGCGATGTTGGCGCCCACGCCGAAGCCGCGGAAGGGGCGTCCGGCGATGCCGAGGTACAGCTGGTTGATACTGCCCGAGCCTTGGCGGCTGACGCTGCCGTTGTCGATGGCATTGCCGAAGCTGTAACCTACGCTGCCATAGGGGAGCAATCCCACACTTGCGCCCATGTATCGGCCTATGGGCACCTGTAAGGTGATGTAGTCGAGGCCGCCGCCGAAGTCGTGATTGCTTTTGTCGTATTCTTGTTGCCATTGGGATACGGCGGTGACGCCCATATCAAAGAGGAAAGTGAGGGTGTCTATGGCTGCATACGATGCGGGGTTCATGACGTTGGTCTGGCGTCCGGAACTGGCGGCATAGCCCACACCGCCCATGGACTTTTGGGCCGCGGTGGCGTTGTCGCCCAAGATGCCGTAGCCGTAGCGCGAGTAGGGCGTGATTACGGTGTTTTGGGCGGTGGCGGTGCCGACGCCCATTGCGGCTAATGCCAAAGCCAGGGCCGTGCAAGCGGCCTTAGCGTGCCTTTGTAGGATGGTTGCAAATATTCTCATTGTTCGAAATTGTATCGTAGTATTGTGTAAAGCCCGAGGCTTACGAGGTGTGGGTGCGTAATCGGTTGGAACGGTAGATGTCGCAATATAAGCGGCGCCTGGCCGCCGGTGACAACGATGTGTGCCCCGGCGCCGGCGCTATTGCGATAGTGCAGTATTTCGCCCACGACGCCTTCGAGGGCTCCGGCACGCAGTGCCGAGACTGTGTCCGTACCCCATTGCGGTACATCGGTGGTGTCATCGATGGTTACCAGGGGTAGGCGAGCCGTGAAATGGTTGAGCGCACGCAGACGCATATCCACGCCGGGGGCGATGTTGCCGCCGCGGTATATGCCATCGGCGCTGACTATGTCGTAGGTGATGGCTGTTCCGATGTCTATGACCAGGATGTCGCGATTGGCTTTGCATAGGCTGTAAGCGCCTATGGCGGCGGCCACACGGTCGAGCCCAAGAGTACGTGGTGTGGTATAGGCTATGCGTACCGGCATCGGCATGTCCACGGACATCTCTACGGCGTGCGGTGTCAGCGAGGCCAGAGACTCGATGATGATCCGGTCGCGTCCGCTCACGGTGCAGTATATGGAGGCAGAGGGCTTATGGCCGTTGCAAAGCATTTTGAGGTCAGATACTTGCAGCGTGTCGAACGTCCTGCTCGCCACTATTTTGTCGCTGTTTCCATCCCAGATGTCAACTTTGACGCACGTGTTGCCTTGGTCTATGGTCAGATAATACGCCATAATCTCGGCAAAATTAGCATAATTCCGCCGCATTACGCATATCCCGGGGCACTTTTTAACATTATATAAGTCCGTAGCGTTCTTGTCTGTGTCTGCTGTTGTCGAAAATATGCATCGGCAGGCTCTTGTCGCAGAGTCTGCCGATGCCGTGCAGGTTGTAGTCGTGCGTTATTCGGGATGTTTGGGTGACTGCGTCAGCCTTCTTTCCAAACGATATGGGCGGCGCATACGCGCTTGCCGTCGCGTAGTAACTCGACATCAGAGGCTTGGAGGGGAGCACTCGTGGGTATTTGTTGTATTTCATGCGTTGTGACGGCAACGTCGCGTGCTGCCACGGCGACAGTCTGTCCGCAGAGACATTCGTGCTGATAGATGATGTCGAGTTGTGCTATGCGGTGTGTATCGTAGTGTTCCAGCGGCCAGATGTCGAGCATTGTCTCGATGTAGCGCACCGAATTGACATGTCGGTTGATGTCGATGTCGGAGTATCGCCATGTATAGGAGGCGTGTACGTCCTCTGCTGAGCATGGCGGGATGCGTCCGGGACGCGGCACACTGATGCCGTCGGCTCCGATGACCAAGCTGTCAAGCCCGAGTATCGAAATGTCGGCGGGCGTGCGGTCGGCGGTATTGATGGCTGCCCAGATGGTGCGTGCCTCGCCTATGGTGTCGCCGTCTTCGCCGGTGATGCGCATGCAGCGTGTGCTGTACAGGCGATTGACGTCTTCTATCCAGGTGTGTAGGGCAAAACTGCGGTTGAAGCGCGGCCACCGTTGCATGCACAGGGCCATGCGCGAGAGTACCCAGCCTATACCGTGCTGCGACAGGTCGGCGTAACCGATACCCAGAAGGTTGGCGTGTTGTGTGGCCACCTCGATGATGCGTTCGGTCATCAGCGTCGGGGATATGGTGCCTCGGGCATCGCATTCGGCGGCGGTGAGCATGTATTTATGCGTCAGCCGCAAGTCTTTGGCAGTAAGTCCCGATTTCATGAGCCTGTGTGTCGTTTTAGTGCTTGTGTATCAGCGTGTCAGTCGATGATGAGCATTGCGTCGCCGTAAGCTCCGAACCGATATTTTTCCTTGATAGCCACTTTGTAGGCGTCCATGATGGTGTCGTATCCTCCGAAGGCGGCGGCCATCATCAGCATGGTGGATAATGGTAGGTGAAAGTTGGTGACCATAGCGGTGGCTACGGTGAAGTCGAAAGGCGGGAATATGAACTTGTTGGTCCATCCTTCGTAGACTTTCATATGTCCTCCCAGGGTGACGGCGCTGCATATGCCTCGTAATACGGATGCTCCGACGGCGCAGACCTGCCTGCCGGCGTCTTTGACGCGGTTGACGTGATCTACCAACGACTGCGGCGCAAACATCTGTTCGCTATCCATGCGGTGCTTGGTGAGGTCTTCGACATCGATTTCGCGGAAGGTACCAAGTCCGCAGTGTACGGTCAGGTAGTCGGCTTCGACTCCCTTGATTTCGAGGCGCTTGAGCAATTCTCGACTGAAGTGTGTACCGGCGGCCGGGGCCACTACGGCGCCTTCCTTGCTTGCAAAGATGGTTTGGTAGCGTTCGGCGTCTTCGGGCTCGGGGTCGCGTTTGATGTAGTCGGGCAGGGGCGTCATGCCCAGGTGGTAGAGCTGTTTCTTGAATTCGTCGTGCGGTGCGTCGTACAGAAAGCGTAGCGTGCGGCCGCGCGAGGTGGTGTTGTCGATGACTTCGGCAACCATGGACTCGTCTTCGCCAAAGTACAACTTGTTGCCTATGCGTATTTTGCGTGCGGGCTCGACAAGTACGTCCCACAGCTTGTTGTCGCTGTTGAGTTCGCGCAGCAGGAACACTTCGATGCGCGCTCCGGTCTTTTCTTTGTTTCCGTACAGTCGTGCGGGGAAAACCTTTGTGTCGTTGTAGACCATCAGGTCGCCTTCATCAAAGTAGTCGATGATGTCTTTGAATATGCGATGTTCCAGCTTGCCGGTTTTGCGGTGCACCACCATCAGTCGTGCTTCGTCGCGGTCTTGGCTGGGATACTGGGCGATAAATGCTTCGGGAAGTTGGTACTTGAATTGCGAAAGTTTCATGTCTGTATCTTGTGTTTTGCTTTTTTGCTTTTTGCGATGTTGTCAGGTTTTGTCGTCGTGTTCTACCACGGGACTTTGACGTATAAGTGTCGCTGTCTGGTCCGGAGACAGGCACATGTCGGCGGTGACTTGGCCCACCTGTGTGCGGCGTAGGGCGGTGAGGTGTGCGCCGGAGTGCAGAGCCTCTCCGATGTCGCGAGCAAGTGCGCGGATGTATGTGCCCTTGCTGCATACCACACGTATGGTGATGCTTTGCGGCGAATATTCGAGCAGTTCGATTTCATCTATGACCAGTAGTTTGGGCTTCAGTGTCACTTCTTCGCCTTGGCGTGCCATTTGGTAGGCGCGGACGCCGTTGACCTTGCATGCCGAGAATGATGGGGGAATCTGACTTATAGGTCCGTGAAAGCGGCGCAGGACTTCTTCGACAGCATCGCGGGTGATGTGCTCTGTGGGGTAGGTGGCGTCTATCTCGGTCTCGAGGTCGAAAGATGGAGTGGTGGCGCCCAAGGCGATGGTGGCTATGTATTCCTTTATACCGGTCTGCAGGCTTTCGATGAGCTTGGTGGCGCGTCCGGTACACACTATCATCACGCCGGTGGCCAGCGGATCGAGTGTCCCGGCGTGTCCTACTTTGAATTTCTTGACGCCGAGGCGGCGCATAATGGCGCCGCGCACGCGTTTCACCGCATCGAAGGATGTCCAGCCCCGGGGTTTGTCCAGGTATATGACTTCACCTTCGATCCAGTCCATAGGACGAAGCGGCATATCTGCATCCGCGATTGCCGTGGCTTGTGTGACAGAGCTTTGCTTATCAGTGCTTTGTGTCATCCTAAAACCAGGCAGAGTACGCCAACGATGAGGCAATATAGTGCAAACCACACGAGGCGTCCGCGTTTGACAAGTTCAATCATCCATTTGCATGCGATGCATCCCGAGACGAAGGCGGCAAGGAAGCCCGTGGCAAGGGCTCCGAGGCTGACGCCGCCGGCCACACCGCCTCCGCTGATGCCTTTGTAGACGTCAAGCAAGCCTTGGCCGAGGATGGGGATGATTACCATCAGGAATGAGAATTTGGCGACTTTGTCGCGGCGGTTGCCCAGAAGGATGCCGGTGGCGATAGTGGTACCGCTGCGGCTCAGTCCGGGGATGACGGCTACGGCCTGGGCGCACCCGATGACGAGGGCGTCAAGGTAGCCTATGGGTCGGCCTGAGGACATGCTGTCGCGGACGCCGCGGCGGCGTATCGAGGGCAGTGTGCGTGTGAAGTAAGCAAAAGACAGCAGCAATGCGGTGATGCAAAGGCTGATGCCGACTACTGCAAGGTTCGCGCCGAAGAGTCCTTCGACTTGGTCCTTGAAGCATATGCCGACGATGCCTACGGGTATGCATGATACGAGTATTTTGCATACCAGCGAGGTGTTTTCGTCGCGACGCAGGGTGAAGAACGAGCGGCACATACCGCTGAATTCGTGCCACAATATGACGATGGTGCTCAACACCGTGGCCACGTGTAGCGCTACATCGTATTGCATCGAATCGGCGCCGGTCATATTGAGGCCCAGTAAGTCTTGGCATATTTCGAGGTGCCCGGACGAGCTTATGGGCAGGTATTCCGAGAGGCCTTGCACCAGGCCCAGTATAAGTGAGTCTATGACGTCCATGTGCGCGAGGTTTTATTCGTTGGATTTGTCGGAGTTTTTGCCTTTGGGGCGGATGATGATGCCAACGGCCATGGCTACGAAGCCCAGGAAGGCAAACAGCGGGCCGATGACTATGCGGCGTGTGCTGAAGATGTCCGGGTTGAATGTCTCGGTGGTGCTGCCGCTGCCCAGCATCAGCAAGAAGCCGAGGACTATGGCCGCGCCGGCGCATCCCATGATTATGAAATTGATGCGTTCCAGTGGTTGGTGTGCGCGGTCTTGTTTTTTCAGCTTCGTATCCGTCTTGCCGGATGGCGCTTGTATGGGCTTGGTGGCTTTTGGCGACTTGGCGCCGGATAATTTCTTTTGCTCCATTATTTCTTGAAAAGTTGGTCGTAATTCTTGTTGAGGTATCTGTTGGCGGACCACGCGGCGGCAAGTCCGCACACAGCCATGCCGCATACGGCAAGGGCCGCGCATATCAGTGCGACATCGTTCCATCCGATCATGGCGGCCACGTCTGTGTCCGCATACGGCAGGTAGGCGCGTGCGCCGCAGAGTATGGCCGAGGCGATGATAGCGCCGCATAGGCCGGCCGTGATGCCCATGCGCACAAAGGGACGGCGTATAAATCCGCGCCGTGCGCCCACCAGTTTCATAGTGTGTATGACGAACCGCCGTCCATATATGGCTACGCTTATAGTGTTGTTAATCAGCACAAAGCTGATGAGCAGCAACGCCAGTGCTACGGCAGCGGGTATCAGCATCAAGGTGTTCATATTGCGGCTGACGCTGTCGGCTACGTCGCTCTGCGCCACCACGCTTTCGGCGGCCGGGTATTTCTGTGTAAGCGAGGTCGTAATCTTGGCTATCGAGTCGGCGCTGAGGTATTCGGGACATAGGCGCACTTGTATCTCGGCGTTGTAGGGGTTTCCGTCCAGCAGTGTCAAGGTGCTGTCGCCTATAAACTTACTCTCTTGGGCCAGTACTTCGGCGGCGCTGACGTATCGGGTTTCGGCGCTGTACGGAGCCTTGGTCAGGGCGGCACGCAGGGTCTTAATGTCGTAGTCGCTTGCGCCGGCACGTATGTTTACGGTCATGGCCAAGGACGAGCGCACGGCCTCGGTGGCGTTACGTGCGCCCACGACAAGGCATGCCATTACACCCAAAATCAGCAGCACCAGGGCGATGCTTACCACCGAGGTCGTTTGGGAGGCCAGAGTGGATATGTGGTTCGAACGTTTGGTTGTACTGTCTTTCATTATATTCGTGCTGTCTTTTATTACACAATCGTGAGTTTGGCCTTGTGCATCGATCCGGTATCGTGCGCATAATCGCATTGTCCGGCAATGTAGCCGTTGATTGTATAATGCAATGTAGCCGTTGATTGTATAATAATGTATAAGCGTGGCTCGGTTGCTCGTGCCGATGTGCCTTGCCCGGAGGCTGAGGTGCACCCGGCGTGCCGCCTTTTGCCGCAAAGTTCGGCAAAGGTAACAAATCAGCACCCCGGTTGTCAAGACTTTAGGCGAAAAAAGCGTCGCAGTTTCAGATAATTTAACGATAATGCTCTGCCGTTTGGCATTTTTTGCCGGGGTTCGATGTCTTTCGCTCCGTTTTGGCTCAATCTGTCACGGCCTCGGCCAGGAGTGTGGCCGAGGTGGCATCGATGACGCGGACGCGCACCGTTGCTCCGACTTTGGCCTGTGATACGGCATCGAAGACGCAGACCTTGTTCTGCGATGTGCGGCCTACGCGTTGTGCGGCGCTGCGCTTGGAGGCTCCCTCGACCAGCACCTCGAAGGTCTTGCCTATGTCGCGGCGATTTGAGGCCAGTGATAGTTGGTTTTGCAGGGCAATCATGCGGTTGAGGCGCTCGATTTTAACTTCTTCGGGAATATTGTCGGGCATGGTGCGGCTGGCCAGGGTGCCCGGGCGCTCGCTGTACTTGAACATGAAGGCGGAGTCAAAGCCCACTTCGCGCATCAGCGACAGCGTTTGCTCGAAGTCTTCCTCGGTTTCGCCGTGAAACCCGGTGAATAGGTCGGTGGAAATGCCGGCATCGGGCATGTACCGGCGTATGGCGGCGATGCGTTCGAGGTACCACTCACGTGTATATTTGCGGTTCATGGCCTTGAGTACGGCGTTGCTGCCGCTTTGTACGGGCAGGTGTACGTGTCGGCAGATATTGGGATGAGTGGCCATGATCCGGAGGGTTTCATCACCCATGTCTTTGGGGTGGCTGGTGGTGAAGCGTACGCGCATGTCCGGCGCGGCTTTGGCTACGGCGGCCAGCAACTCGGCAAATCCGGTGGCTGTGCCGTCTTCGGCAACATAATGGTACGAATTGACGTTTTGGCCCAGCAGGGTCACTTCTTTGAAGCCTCGGCGGCGTAGATCGGCCACTTCGGCGAGGATACTGTCGATGGGGCGGCTGCGTTCGCGCCCGCGTGTATAGGGTACTATGCAGTACGAGCAGAAGTTGTTGCATCCGCGCATGATGGATACGTATCCGCTGACTACGGCTCCGCCAAGGCGTACGGGCATGATGTTGTGATAGGTCTCGGTTGTGCTCAGGGTGACGTTGGCACCCGTGTGTCCGGCGGCGGCGCCTTCGAGCAGTGCCGGCAGGTCCATGTAGCTGTCCGGCCCGGCCACAATGTCTACTCCGTGGTTGTCTATCAAGTCCCGGCCCGTGCGCTCGGCCATGCAGCCGATGACGCCGATGATGAGGTGCCCATGGCGTCGGCGGCGTAATGCGCGCAGTGCCTCAAGGCGATGCATAATCTTCTGCTCGGCGTTGTCGCGTATCGAGCAAGTGTTGAGCAGTACTGCATCGGCTCGGTCAATGTCATCGGTGGCGGTGTACCCGGCCATGCCCACGATGGAAGCCACGACTTCACTGTCGGCAACGTTCATTTGGCAACCATAAGTCTCTATGTATACCCGGTGCGGAGCATCTTCCGCGGGCCGGAGGAGCGTTTCTTGCATATTTTTATAGAAAAAAGTTTGTGCGCTTGCGCACTATTGGCTAATTTTGCGCAAAATTACTAATTTTCCGCCGAAGTCCCACCATCGATATGGGTCTGTGTGCGGCATAATAGCAGAGATCAACCATTTACATCTTTATTACCCACGATAACCATGAGTTATAACTTCATCACGGCGCAAGAAGCAGCCGAAATGATTCAAGACGGACAGACTCTGGGATTTTCAGGCTTCACCGCCCCCGGAGCGCCCAAATTTGTCACCGAGGCCCTTGCGGCCCGTGCCGTGGCCGAACACGAAGCCGGCCGTTCTTTTAAGGTTAACATCTTCACCGGTGCATCCACCTCGGATCATGCCGACGGAGCGTTGAGTCGTGCCAACGCCATCAATATGCGCGCGCCGTATCAGAACGTTCCCGACTTGCGCAAGCGTATCAACGCCCATGACTGTCACTACTTTGATCGTCACCTTTCCGAGATGGCTCAGGAAGTGCGCTATGGCTTTTATGGCGGTATTGACTGGTGTGTCATCGAGGCTGCCGACATCACCCCCGCCGGCGAGGTACTGCTCGGTTGCGGCCTGGGCAACGTCCCTACTTACGCCAAACTGGCCAAGAACATCATCATTGAACTTAACGAGAAGCTGCCCAAGAGCCTCTACGGTATGCACGACATAGTGCTGCTGCAGGATCCGCCGCGACGTCGCGAAATACCCATCTATGCAGCCAACGACCGCATAGGCACTCCCATACTGAAGATTGACCCGGCCAAGGTGCGCGGCATCGTCCGCACCAATTCGTACGATGGTGTCAAGTCTTTCACTGCGCCGGACGCCGTGTCCGAACAGATAGGTTCCAATGTGGTAGACTTCCTTATCGGTGAGTACCGTAAAGGAGGCTTCCCTCCCGAATTTCTGCCCTTGCAGTCGGGTGTGGGCAATGTAGCCAATGCCGTGCTTTACAACCTGGGCGAGAGCAAGGAACTGCCTCCCTTTATGATGTATACCGAGGTGCTGCAAGACGCCGTGCTTGAGCTGATGAAGAAAGGCAAATGTACCTTTGCGTCCACCTGTTCGATGACGCTGTCCGACGACACGGAGGCCAAACTCTTTGCCGACATGAGCTTCTTCCACGACAAAATACTTATGCGTCCGGCCGAGATTTCCAATAATCCCGAGGTCATCCGCCGCATAGGTGTCATTGCCATGAATACGGCTCTTGAGGCTGATATCTTTGGTAATGTCAACTCCACGCACGTCTTGGGTACCAAGATGATGAACGGTGTAGGCGGCAGCGGTGACTTTACCCGCAACGGCTACATCTCCATCTTCTCATGTCCTTCAATTACCAAGGGAGGACTCATCTCCAACATCGTGCCTATGGTGGCACACGTGGACCATACCGAACATTCGGTGGACATCATTGTCACCGACCAGGGCGTGGCCGACCTTCGCCGCAAAGACCCGGTGGAACGTGCTTACGAAATTATCAACAACTGTGCGCACCCCATGTATCGTCCGCTGCTGCTTGACTACCTCAAGCTGGGTAAGGGCGGCCAGACTCCGCATACACTGGCAGCAGCCTTCGCATTCCATAATGCTTTCAACGAAACCGGAGATATGCGTAACGCCGACTTTGCACGATACTGCTAATTCTACGCTCTATATATATTAATTCCATATATATAATAATGAGAGGCGACTTGATATGTCGCCTCTCATTATTATATATAGAGATTATATAGACCATTGCTATTGATTGAGGCTATACGTGAAGGTAGGGGCTATGTCGTTATAGAAAGTCAGGAAAAATGTCGAAATCGAGGCTTCGGACGTCGGCAATGGGGAAATCTTAAAAATATGCTGTACAACACAAAAAATTTGTTTTTGGCAAAATGTCGCCATGGTGCTCGATTTTGTGTAAATTGATAGTGTTAAAGGATTGTATTTAATAGAAAAAAGCGAAGAAAAAATCAAAACGACATATTTTATTGAAAAAAGACGCCCAAAAAGCGCGTTGTCAAATGTTAAAAATGAAATTTTTTTTATAGGAAACCTTTTTTATTAACCAAAAGTGTTTAACTTTGTGAAATCATATATAGCAGAAAATGCAGGACCTCAATGGCTGTTTAAGTCCTATGGTTCTATCGTAGAAATTGAATATCAATTGTTTAATTTATTTATTGTCTAATTGTTTTTAGTATGAAAAAGCTGTTTCTATTACTTGTGACAGTACTCTCGCTCAGCGTGTGTGCATCTGCCCAGATGCGCACGGTTGTCGGTACCGTCCTCGAAGAGGGCGGCGAAGATCCAATCATTGGAGCTTCTGTGACTCCCGCCGGCAGTAATTTTGGCGTGGTTACGGACGTGAGCGGCGAGTTTCGCCTTCAAGTGGCCGACAATGTCAAGAGCATTACCGTGTCCTTCACCGGCTATGCGTCCAAGACCTTAGCCATTACTCCGGGGCACATGACAATCCATCTTTCGCCCACGACTACCGTGTTTGACGAAGTGGTTGTTGTGGCATACGGACGTGAGAAAAAGAGTGAGTACACCGGTTCAGCTTCCGTAGTTAAGGCCGACAAGTTGCAGGACGCTCTTGTGTCCAATGTCACCAATGCACTTTCCGGTAAGATGGCCGGTGTGCAGACCATATCGTCCAACGGCCAGCCCGGCGTAGGTTCGAGCGTGCTCATTCGTGGCGTCGGCTCTATCAACGGTTCCACAGCTCCGCTTTATGTGGTCGACGGTTTCCCCTATGACGGCTCGATGAGCGACATCGCCGCCGGCGATATCGAGAACATCACCGTGCTCAAGGATGCCGCTTCCACAGCCCTCTATGGTGCTCGCGGCGCCAATGGTGTCATCATGATTACCACCAAGAAAGGTAAAGAAGGTGCCGCACAGATCACTTTTGACGCTCGCTGGGGTGGCAACTCGCGTGCCCTGAGCAACTACGACGTTATCACCGATCCCGGCGAATACTTCGAGACGCTCTATCGCTCGTTCTATACCACTCGCTACATGGATGGCACGCTTGGCGGCGATGTACTCGCAGCCCACCGCTATGCCAATAACAGCATCTGGGGTGCTCTGGGTCAGCGCACTTTTAGCGTGCCCGATGGTCAGGACCTCATCGGTCTCAACGGCAAGTTCAATCCCAATGCCACTCCGGGTTACAGCGACGGAAACTACTACTATACGCCTGACAACTGGGCCGACGAAACATTCCGCACCGGTCTGCGTCAGGACTACTCACTGAGCATAAGCGGTGGTGCCGGTCGCTTCACATACTATGTATCCGGCAGCTATCTTAGCGACGAAGGTATCCTCGAAGGATCGGACTTCAAACGCCTGAGCACCCGCTCGTCCGTAGAATATCAGGCTAAGGATTGGCTGAAATTGGGCACACAGCTCAACTATATCTACTCTACCTCCGGATATCCCGACAGCCAGACTTCCACCAGCTACAATTCTTCGGCCAATGCATTCGCCGTAGTCAATCAATTGGCTCCTATCTTCCCCATCTATGTACGCGATAAAGAAGGTCGCGTGATGTACAACGAGCACTATGGCAAGCCGCTGTATGACTTCGGTCTGCCTACCGATTACGGCTATGGCCGTCTGACCGCCCGCGCCTCCGGTGCATGGGCCACCGCCAACCCCGCCGGTTCGCTTGCATACGATAAGCGCGAATTCGTGTCCGATATCTTCGATGCCAGATGGTACGCCATCCTGACGCCTCTGAAAGGTCTTACCATCAGCGGTAGCGTAGGCTACTATCTTGACAACACCAAATTCAACGAACTCAACAACTCGCTTTACGGCCAGCTCGCATCCTTCGGCGGCCGTGTAGAACAGCAGATGAGTCGTAACAGCACTGTAAACCTGCAAGGTCTCGTGGACTACACCCGCACGTTTGCCGAGAAGCACACCGTAGGCATTATGGCCGCTGTCGAGTCTCAGGACGAGCGCAGCGAGTACGTGGATGCCGAAGGTCAGAACCTCTATCTCCCCGATGCAGACGTGGTTAACAACACCATCGACAATAAGCTCGGTTCGGGCGCTCGCTCCTCTCTCGGGCACCGTTCGGTACTTGCCCGTCTGAAATACAATTATGACAACCGCTACTATCTGCAGGCCTCCTGGCGTCGTGACGGTAGTTCGGCCTTCGCCAAAGATCACCGCTGGGGTTCGTTCTGGTCGGTATCCGCCGGTTGGGACATCAACAACGAAGCCTTTATGGCCGGTGCCAAGGACGTTGTCGACCTGTTGAAGGTCAAGGCATCCTTCGGTCAGAACGGTAACGACCGCATCTACGACACCACAATCAAACAAGCATATCAAGACTACTACTCAATGCGTGGTGACAAGGGCGTGTTCTCCGATTCGGAACTTGCATACAAGGGCAACCCCGACATCACTTGGGAGAAGTCCAACAACTTCAACGTAGGTGTTGACTTCAGCCTCTGGAAAGGCAAACTTGCCGGTACTTTCGAGTACTACAGCCGCCAGACTTCGGATATGTTGATGAATCTTCCCGTCAATCCCTCGCTGGGTTACACTTCCTTCCCCAAGAACGTAGGTTCGATGCGTAACAACGGCTTCGAAATCGAATTAAACTACAACGTATTCAAGAACATAAGCAAGAATATCGAAGTCAACGTATTTGCCAACGCAACCATGCCGCAGAACAAGGTCATCGAAATCGATGAAGGCCTGAAGAACAACAACGGTCAATGGGAATACTCAACTACCCGCATCATCGAAGAAGGCAAGTCTCTGTATAACATGTGGCTGGTACACTATGCAGGTGTTGACGAGAACGGTGTCGCACTTTACACCGCACGTCAGAATGTCAAGGACGAAAATGGCAATGACATCCAAATCGGCACCGGCTACCTCGGCGAGCCCATCTATAAGACCGAAGAATACAACACCACAAACTTCACCACCGCACGCAACACCAACCGTAAGGAGACCGGCAATATCATGCCTAAGGTTTATGGCGGTTTCGGCGCCGATGTCAAGGCTTACGGTGTAGACTTCAGCATCCAATTTGCATATCAAGCCGGCGGTAAGATCTTCGACAGCTCTTATCAAGGATTTATGGATCCCGGATCCACCTCGTACCTCGGCCATACCTGGCACAAGGATATCGCCAAGGCATGGAGCCCAACAAATACCGCAACCGATGTTCCCCGTATGGCCAACGAAGGTCTTGCTTCGCAGTATGCCAATGCCACCAGCGACCGCTTCCTGATTTCGAGCAACTATCTGTCGCTGAACAACATTACCCTCGGTTACACCTTCCCGAAGGCTTGGACAAGCAAGCTCGGCCTGAGCGAGCTGCGCATCTACGGCGCTGCCGAGAATGTAGCTCTTTGGAGCAAGCGCAAAGGTCTTGATCCGCGTCAAGGCTTCATGTCCTCGCGTAACGCGACCTACTCGCCCATCCGTTCCATCTCCGGCGGTCTCCGCGTAAGCTTCTAAGGCTTAATACTACAACACGCATTCCCAATAACTTTTTATAGGAATAAACAATATGAAATACATCAATAAAGTCGTAGTATCGGGCATCGCATTGGCACTTGCCACGGCATCCTGCGCCGACCTCGACACCAAATACGAAGGCGGCTATGTTTCCGCCGACCAAAAGAGGGTAGCCTTGCAGAACAAGGCTGAACTGGCCTCGGCATCCGTTACCGGATCGTTCAGCGCCTTCTTCAAGCCTCTATCACACTGGTCCGGGCACTTGGACTTCGGATATTCCGCAACCATGATAGGCTATGACATCATGACCGAAGACTATATCTCCAAGGATTCCGGTTACAACTGGTTCGCTTCGTTCCAAGAGTACGCAGGCGGTAGAGATGATACTTATCCTGCGGCCATGCTCTGGTTCTACCAGTACGAGCAGATTAAGGTCTGCAACGACATCTTGACTACCATCACCGCCGATGCCGTCGAGAACAATAACGAGCTGAAATTCTACCGTGCTCAGGCACTTGCACTTCGCTCGTTCGACTACTGGACATTGGCTCAGGTATATGCCTTCAACTATGACGGCTATGCCGATGCACCCTGTGTTCCTCTTCTGACAGACGAGAACGCTAACGAAGTAGCCGTGGAAGGTTGCGCTCGCAGCACCGTTGCCGAGACCTACGAGCTAATCATGAAAGATATCAATGAGGCCATCGAATTGTTGGACAACAACCCCGTGAAGCCCACCGATGTCATCGATACTCAGAGCAAGCGCCTCGTATCCAAGGCTGTTGCCTACGGTCTGCGCGCGCGTTACAATCTGTCCATGCACAAATATGCAGAAGCAGCACAAGACGCACAGAGCGCTATCGCCGCTTTCGATGGCCGTCCTTACAGCGCAGAGGAAGTCAGCGCTCCCGGCTTCACCAGCATGTCCGATCCTTCGTGGATGTGGGCTATCGCCATCAGCGAAACCCAAGATGGTATCGCCGGCGGTTCGATTGTCAACTTCCCCTCGATGTCTTGCTCCTTTGTACACGGCTATGTAGATCAGGGCGGTGTATGGAAATGGTGCTCCAAGAAGCTGTACGACAGAATTCCTTCGAGCGACGTTCGTAAAGGCTGGTGGCTTGACGAAAACCGCAAGAGCCGCAACCTGACTGCCGCACAGCAGGCATATCTTGACAAGTTTAATACCGGCACACCCAACTATGGCCCCGATGCCAGTCTCAACCTGATGCCTTACACCAACGTCAAGTTCGGTCCCTATCAGGGCGTCATCGGTACCGCTCTCAATGCATCCGACGTACCTCTGATGCGTATCGAGGAAATGTACCTGACCCTCGCCGAGGCACAGGCCATGAGCGGCAATCTCGCCGGTGGCAAGCAGACCCTCGAGTCGTTTATCAAGACCTATCGTAACCCGCAGTACTCATGCTTGGCCAATTCGGCCGAAGCATTCCAGAACGAATGCTGGTTCCAGCGTCGCGTCGAACTCTGGGGCGAAGGTTTGGCATACTTCGACACCATGCGTCTGCACAAGGACATCGATCGCGTAGGTTGCACCTTCCCCTCGTCCTCCGTATTCCAAATCAAATACGGCGATCCCGCCCGTCTGACCTTGATACCCAACGACGAGACCTCGGCCAACAAGAAGATTGCCCCGTATTCCGAAGGCGCGGTGACCGCGAACACCAACAACAAACCGTTCCCGCAGCCTGATCCTGTTCCCGACCAATATTAACAGCAACTAGACGATAAGCAAGCTCATCACTCCTCTCTCCTCTATTTTCTCCTCACCGAGGCACGGACCGGCAGTCACGGCCTCGAGAAAAGCAAATAAATCATTTAACTGATCTAAACTGCACTTACAATGAAATTATTCAAATCATCCATACTTGCTGTGTTGGCCCTTGGCGCTGCGCTGACCTCCTGCAACGAAACCTCGGATGTGACCTACGTCCCCGGTGCGCAGGATCCCGGAGCGTTCTTCGCCTCGAACATCGAGACAGCAATCGTGGTCGCAGAAGATGCTACTTCGGCTGAAATACAAATCAACCGTACCAGCGACCTCATCACCGAAGCCAATATCTCGGCTGTAGACGACAGCAAATTATTTACCATTCCCGGAACGGTAGTTTTTGACGAGGGCAAGGGTGTTGCACCCCTGACCATCACTTTCGACCCCAACAAGTTGGAACTTGGCAAGAGCTATCCCGTGAAACTGAGCATCGCCAATGCCTCTAACTATGGCCAGGGTGTCTGCGAATTTGTTATCATCCGCGGCGCTGCCGCCGTTACCGAGAAGTTCGGCGAGGGTACCGGATCATACACCTTTGGCAACTACTGGAATGGTACAATGCCCGATGTGGCCGTCTACAAGACCTACAACCCCAACAAACCCGACAAAGATGTCGTGATTACCTTCAAGAACATTCTTCCTCCCACCGAAGAAGTTCCGCCCACAGACATCACCATCCACATCGCAGATATGACACCTGATGAAGACGGTAATGTGAATATCAGCGTAGAGCCCGTATACGTCCTCGAAGACAATAACGGCAAGGTATACTACACCGATGCTTACACGTGGCTCGTGAATGCCGGCCGTCCCGACCTGGCAGAACAGTTCAAGGGTCTCTCGACATACAACGTCAACACCGGCCTGTTCACCATCATGTCCGTATACTATATTCCCGAAAAAGGTGCCACTGCATCCTACGGTCAGAAGTACGAGTACCTGCAGATGGACGGCTTCCCCAACTATGAGGTATCCGTAACATACAGCGGCTTCCTGAGCAAACCTGACGGATCGTACCAGGCTCTTGCTACCGTTGTTTCGGGCGAAGATGTAGCCACCGTACGTGCCGGCCTCGTGTTTGGCAATAACGTAGAGTTGCTCATTAAGAACCTTACCGGCGAAGACGACAGCAAGTTTGTCGAATTTGAAGGCGGAACCGAAAAAGAAGTTCGTCTCAGCTTCGAAGAAGCCGGAACATACACCCTCGGTGCCGTGACATTCGATGCCAAGGGCGAAGCCCAGATGTTGGACTATACCACTTTCGAAGTAGCCTTCAGCAATGACAACGCTGACTGGACGTCACTGGGCAACACAGACTTCGGCGACGGCTGGATACTTGCGTCATACCTTAAGCCCGAATACACCGTTCTTGATGCCCTCTATCCCGTAGAAATTCAACGGAACAAGAAGGATGCAAACCTGTATCGCCTTATCGAGCCGTGGGGCAGCAATTCGCCTCTTGCCCAATTTAATAAGAACCCTCGCAAGCGTAATCTCGAATTCTCCATAGGCAGCAAGGCCGTATTCGTTACTCCTCAGGAAGCCGGATTTACCGACGAAGACGGCGACTACACGGTTTGCAACTTTGAGGGCTACTTGAAGGCCGCCAATCCGGAGGCTTCTGAGACCGCTATTTTTGCCGTCCTTGAGAAAAATGGGACTGAGGCCACTTCCATCGTAAATGATGAAGAGCAGGGCATGTATATCGAAGTTCCCGCTTGTATGTTCGACTTGAACAACGCAGGCGAGTTGTACACTTGGGAAAACAATCCTCACGGATACATCTTTATGCCTGACGCAACAACAAATGTCAAGGCTAAAGTTACGGCTCGCAACATTGCTCGTCCCGCCAAGGGTAGCATGCTCAAGAGCATCCGTCGTGTCAAGGCTCACCGAGTTAACGTGACCAACCTGCATATTCCCGTGCTGACCAATAAGGTTAAAGCCTACTCGCTCAAAGCGAAATAAGTAGAGCCTAATCTATCTCAATAAAAAGGGCATTCCGGCAGACGCCGGAGTGCCCTTTTTTGTTTTCGGTCAGCTATCCTGTGACCGAAAAATTGTAACTTTGTGCTCTAATATGAGCCGTACACTTTATATCACAGATATGGATGGGACGCTTTTGGGTAGCGACTCGAGGGTCAGTGCCCGCAGCGCCGCTATCCTTGCCGAATTGTCAAGCATCGGCGCCATGGTGACCGTGGCCACGGCGCGTACTCCGGCGACAGTTGTTCCACTGCTCAAGGACTGTCGGTTGGCGATTCCGGCCATAGTTATGACCGGAGCCGCGTTGTGGAGCCGGGATACTCCTCAGCCACCACAATACGGAGAGATAGAGCGCTGCGGACACTTTGAGGAAGTGCATTACATCTGTCGCGAAGACATGGATATCCTTGACCGGGCATTCCGGGAGGCAGGCGTATATCCCTTTCGCTACATCCGACGGACTGATGCCGAGGCTTTGACGGTATTTCATTCGGCGAGGGTGAACGCTGCCGAACGTGCTTTCTATGAAGAACGTGCTCGCTTGTTTTTGAAGCGTTTCGAACTGCAACGTCCTATCGGCGATGAGGAACGCGAGCGCTGCATGCTCTGTTTCGCTATGGGAGAGTATGGTGCCATCGAAAAAATCGGCGCAGTCATTGCTCGAAGCACACAATGCTCCTATTCGCTCTATCCCGATACCTACAATCGCAGCATCGGATTACTCGAAGTATTCGGCAAAGGAGTGAGCAAGGCTTCGGCTGTCAATCGTTTGCGCAGCCGTCTGGACGCCGACCGCGTGATTGTCTTCGGCGACAATCTCAATGATTTGCCAATGATGCGATGTGCCGATGTAAGCATCGCCGTAGCCAACGCCCTTCCCGAAGTGCGTGCCGCCGCCGATATTGTCATCGGCTCCAATAGCGAGGATGCCGTTCCGCGCTATATAGCAGCCGACTATGCAAAGCAGCAATCCCGATAGATTGAATAGCGTAATTAGCTGTAAAGGCCATAGTAGCCATAGTAGCTAAAATAGCTATTATAGCCATAATTCCATATCAGCCAAGGCCGCCCGAAGACACGCCGGAAATGTCGAGTTGCGATATTGACGGATAAATCGTAACTTTGTAGGCTACAAAGCATCGTAACTACCCAATGTTATGGCAAACACCGAGACAAATACAGATAATACCGATATACTTACGGACGATACGGAAATAGATACTATATACGGGAAAGTCCCCCTGGTCGTAAATGGGCGCAAGACAGCAGTGCTGGATGCCGATGACGTTATTGCCATGGTGCCCAAGCTGGCCGGCCATCGTCGCCTGGTCGAGCGGTTGTTGCATTGGCTCAGCGTAGACAAGGTCAACGCCGTCCATGCCCACAACTGCGAGACACCCGGTCCGGCTTTCGTCGAAGGGCTGTTGCGCGACTTCGACATAAAGTTGCGCGTTGACGGCCTTGACGTGCTTGACAACTTGCCCGAGGGTCCTTTTATCACAGTCTCCAATCACCCCTTCGGCGCACTTGACGGCATCACGCTGATACATCTGGTAGCCTCGCGGCGTCCCGAGTACAAGGTCATGGTCAACATGATTCTTGGACGAATTTGGGCTATGGAGCCGAATTTCATTGCTGTAGATGCTATGTCCTCCAACGATCCGGCCAAGAAAGCCGTATCCGTAAACGGCATCAGGCAAGCCATAGACCAAGTGAGGAGCGGACGTCCTCTGGGGTTCTTCCCTGCCGGAGCTGTCTCCAAGGTCAACTGGCGCGGCCGGCTTGTAGACCGCCGGTGGCAGCCTAATGTGATACGTATTATCAAGAAGCTCGAAGTGCCCGTAATTCCGATATACTTCCATGGCAGCAATTCGTGGTTTTTCAACTTCCTCGGCGTTGTGTGCTGGCAATTGCGCACCTTGCGCCTGCCCTCCGAGGTCTTCCGCAAGTGTCATACTACCATACACATTTCCGTGGGCAATCCCATCACGGTCGAAGAACAACGCGCCCATGCCGGTAGCATCGATGAATTGGGCCGGTATCTCAAAGACACCACTTACCAACTACGCCAACGCAAATGACAACCAAGATCTCTCACACCACCTCCATACTTGCCGTTAACGACATGCACGGCGGAGTCACAGACAATCCCGCTGTGAAGAGCGCCAAACTTCGCTTCGGCATCATCGGCAACGCCCCCGCCCTTGCCGAGGCGGTGGCACGCGCCATACGCGTTGCCCCTATAGACCTGAGCGTCCTCGTCACCGGAGAGTCCGGCTCGGGCAAGGAATTCTTTCCGAAAATCATCCACCAAAACTCGCCGCGCAAGCATGCCAAGTACATTGCCGTCAATTGCGGCGCCATTCCCGAAGGCACAATTGATTCCGAGCTTTTCGGCCACGAAAAAGGCGCCTTCACCGGAGCCGTGGCCTCGCGTAAGGGTTACTTCGAGGAAGCCGATGGCGGCACTATATTCCTCGATGAAGTGGCCGAGTTGCCCATGACCACGCAAGCACGCCTGCTGCGCGTACTCGAAACCGGTGAGTACCTCAAAGTCGGATCCTCGGTGGTTCAAAGCACCGATATACGCATCGTGGCCGCCACCAATGTCGACTTGCAAAAGGCCATAGCCGACGGACGTTTCCGCGAAGACCTCTATTACCGTCTCTCCACGGTGCAAATATGTGTGCCGCCCTTGCGCCGTCGCGGCGATGATATCATGCTTCTTGCCGGCAAGTTTGCCGCCGATTTTGCCGAGAAATACCGCATGCCCGGCATCAGCTTTGACGACAATGCACGTCGCCTGCTGCTGACCTATCCCTGGCCGGGCAATGTGCGCCAGCTCAAAAATGTCATCGAGCAGATAGCCCTCTTCGATGCCGGCGCCACAATTACGCGCGAAGTGTTGCAAAGCTATCTGCCCGATCGCTCAAATGCGTTACCGGTGCTCTCAGGCGATGGCGGCGGAGCACATTCCTACGCATCCGAGCGCGAGATGCTCTTCAATCTCATCTTCAATCTGCGTGCACGCATAGATACCCTTACCACCATCATCCGCGACAGCGGTATCGGCAATGTGGACGAAGACGGGAAGCCGACAGACACGCACTCGTCACATTCGTCGCACTCGGCAGCGCTTATGCCACTGACGCCCGCCGTCGAAATCACCACACTGTCAAACAGCATCGATGACGAGCGCGAGGTCATAACCAAAGCCCTGCGCGACAACAACGGGCGTCGCCGCGATGCCGCCGCGCAGCTCAATATATCAGAGCGCACGCTATACCGCAAAATTAAAGAATACAATCTCGAATGACACGCCGATACATACATCTGCTGTACGTCGTCATCGGTTGCCTGCTGATGCTCACTACCGCCTCCTCGTGCCGCATATCCTATAAATTTAACGGCGCGGCATTGGACTACAACGTATACCGCACGATACGTGTGGGACAATTTCCGATACGTGCCGCATTGGTGTATGCGCCGTTGCAGCAGACCTTCGAGAATGAATTGACCGACTATATCGCGCGCAACACCCGTCTGCAAACCACAGATTCGGGCAATGCCGACTTGTCCATCGAGGGCGAAATCACCGGCTACTCGCTGTCACCGCAGGCCGTCACCGAAGACGCCTATGCCAGCAAGACCCGACTGACCATAAGTGTGCGCGTCAAGTACACCGATACGCGCAACGATGCCAACAGCGTGGATCAGACATTCTCGGCCTACCGCGACTTCAGCGCCACCGAGCTGCTCATCGATGTTCAGGATCAGTTGTGCCAGGAAATATCCAAGGAGCTTGTCGAACTGATATTTAACGCCACACTCGGCAACTGGTAGACCGGACAGACATAAGGCAGCACAAAAACATAACAGCACAAAAACATAACAGCACCCCCATAGCAATGACCGACATTCGGACTCCCATAGGCAATCTTCGCCCCTATCACGTATATCCGCTGATAGTGTATCTGCGAGACCACTACCGCGAGTTGGACGATGAGACCCGCCATGCGCTGATGGCGCATGTGGCCATGCACAGCGCCGATGCGTCCGCCGTCGCCGCCCTCGCTGATATTCATGAAGACGCTTGGGGAACGCTGTATCCGCGTAAAGACACCGTTACGCCCGACACGGCCGATACCATAGACAAATTTATAGCCACCTATGGACATCCATCAGCCGAAGATGATGCACTACTGGAGCGCCTCATTCTCAATCCCACGCCCGACTATGGTGCCGTTTTGGCTGATGAAGATGCCCGGGGCGAGGATGCTGCATCCGTAACTCCTGACGCTACCGCTGCCGGCATAGAAAACTTCCTCGGAACGCACGGGGTGGCCGAGGCCGTAAGACCCAAAGCCACTGCGGAAGCCTCCCAACCATCATCCATCGGCGCAAATGACGCTCGTCTCGCAGTATATGATGGCTCAAATGCCGCTGTATCCGCCGAAGCGTCCGCCGAAGCGTCCGCCGCACCATCCGCCGAGGCGGAAGTCGCCGCCACGCCTGCCGCCGTGCCTGTGACCGAAGATGCCATGCCCGCCGCCACTCCGGCAAAGAATTCTGGTAAAGACCAGACTCCGTCCTCGTCACTGAGCGAATCTTTGGCAAAAATATACATCCGACAAGGGCGTTATAGGCGTGCATACGAAATATTGTCCGACTTAAATTTGAAAAATCCGGAAAAAAGTATTTACTTTGCAGACCAATTGCGCTTCTTGCGCAAAGTTATCAGTTTGCTTCCGCCCGAACAAGAGGGCGATGGAGTGGCGCGATAGCCTTGCGACAAGGGGTATTTGTATGATATTCAATCAAAAAACAATAACAACCAAAATACAATGCATATAGTATTTATAGTTCTCGTAGTAATCGTAGCAGTTCTGCTTATCGGTATCGTACTCATTCAAAAGTCCAAGGGCGGTGGTCTGTCTTCGCAATTCGGCGCCGGCAACCAAGTATTGGGTGTACGTGGTACCAACACCTTCCTTGAGAAGACCACTTGGACACTTGCAGCACTCATCCTTGTGCTTTCCGTAGCCAGCGCGTACACCATGCCCAAGCTCTCCGGCGAGAAGACTCGCGTAAATACCGAAGCCGCAGCCCCCGCTCAGGGCGCCAACGCCTTTAACAACGCTCCGGCCCAAAAAGCAGGCCCCGCTACAGATAAGGCCGCCCCTGCAGCTGCTCCCGCCGAAGCCACAGCACCTGCAACACCTGCAGCTGCTGCCAAATAAAAAGCATATACCCCCATATTAGGATATACCGGGAGCGACAAAGCTTCCGACAGGCCTTACAGGCCAATAGTTCCCGGACGGCTCTATTGGCCTAATGCTGTTTTATGACGACACACAATATGGATATAACACCCCCAAGACATAAGCGTAGCGACTTCGAACTGATGGCTCCGGTAGGGTCATACGAGTCGTTGCATGCCGCCATTGATGCCGGCGCCGATGCAGTATACCTCGGGTTGGGTACACTTAACATGCGAGCCCGTTCGAGTGTCAACTTCACTACGGACGACTTGCGTGTCATTACCGACACGTGCCGTCGAGCGTGCGTCAAAGTGTATCTGACGCTGAATACCGTGCTGTACGACGAAGACATGGATGCTGCTGCCGAGATTTTGTGCAAAGCAAAAGAATGCGGCGTCAGTGCTGTCATAGCCAGCGATATAGCCGCCATACAGATGGCACGCGACTTCGGACTGGAAGTACATATATCCACGCAATGCAACGTCTCCAACTTTCGCGCTTTACGCTTTTATGCCCAATGGGCAGACACTGTCGTACTGGCACGCGAACTAAATCTCGACCAGGTATATGCCATACATCATCAGATTGAACGAGAAGACCTGCGCGGTCCCCACGGCGAGCAGGTGAAAATCGAGATGTTTTGCCATGGAGCGCTATGCATGGCTGTGTCGGGTAAATGCTACATGAGCCTGCATCAAATGGACAGCAGCGCCAACCGCGGCTCGTGTACACAGATATGTCGCCGCGCCTACGACTTGACCGACCGCGATACCGGTCAGCAAATTACGGTTGATGGCAAATACTTGATGTCTCCTAAGGATCTCAAGACCATACATTTTCTCAACAAAATGGTGGACGCCGGCGTGCGCGTGTTCAAGATTGAAGGCCGTGCTCGAGGCTCCGAATACGTGCGCGAAGCCGTGTCCTGTTATGATGCCGCCTTACGCGCCATTTGCGACGGCACGTATGACGACAGTCTCATCGCCCGGTGGGACGAGCGCCTCGGACATATTTTTAACCGCGGATTTTGGGACGGCTATTACCTCGGCCGTCGTTTGGGCGAATGGTCCTCGCATTACGGGTCATCGGCTACGCGCAAAAAAGTTTATGCCGCACGCGCTACGCGCTACTTCCCGCGTCTTGGCGTAGCCGAGTTCAAGATGGAAGCCGGAACACTGCGGCTCGGTGACGAAGTGGTCATCACCGGGCCTACCACCGGCGCCCTTATCAGCACTGTAAGCGAAATACACGGAGACGACGGGTCGCCGGTAAAAACCATAGATCGCGGACACGACTTTGCCATAGCCGTTCCGGCGAAGGTGCGCCCCGGCGACCGTTTGTATCTATGGGAACAGGTGGACAAAGACAATCCGCGACACCTGCGTTTCTAATTTTATGTGGACAATACAATGAGAAACAAGACAATAGAATGGTGCCGCCGCTTTCTGTCGCTATCAGCAATACTGATAGTGGGCGTCATAATATACATAGTTTTCATTCAAGAAAACTCGGTGGCGCGTATATACCACAATCAAATGGTCATTGACAGCCTGAAAATGGAGATAGCGCGATGCAACGATACCTTGGACAAGTACAAAGAACTTAATCGTCGCCTGGACTGTGGCGACGGGCCCACTATCGAACGTATCGTCCGCGAGCAGTATGACATGAGCCTGCCCAACGAGGATGTCTATGTATTCGAATGAGACATCACTGACAGTTGAATGTCGAAGTGGCAATACGAAAACTATACTAACAATATCGAAACAATGAAAAGACAGAAAATAGCAAATATTCTCTCCGGCATCGCATTGATTATCATAGCCATAGGCGTACTTATGCCATTAGTCACAGGGCCTGGAGGCACTATCTATCGTTATGTGTTCAGCGTGGGCGCCGTCATGCTTCTGGTAGGCCGCATCTTGGACAAGTATACGGGCGACATATTTCGCGTGCGCCGTCTGTACGTCATCCAACGTTGGAGTGCCCTGTTTCAATGTGCCGCCGCTTTCTTCATGTTCTATTCGGTGGATCCGCGAGATTGGCTGGCGTTTGTGCTTGCCGGGGCCGTGCTTCAGTTGTACGTGTCCATCATGGTGCCTGTCGCCATCCGTAAGGCAGCCAAGAAATAGACGGGACAATAGTCTGTTTAGTGTGGCGATGTTGATTTGATGCCGTACTTTTTTGTCAAGCGGGAGGCTGCCGACAGTGGCGGCCGAGGCTTGTATTTGCCTGAATAATCGTCCCGTTTGGAGCTTGTCGATTTTTTCTTAAAAAAGAAATTGGCGTGTCGGCGTGTGTATGTCGGGAAAAATTTGTAAATTCGTGGCATACTTCATGCGTGCAAGCGTGAAGATGGCGTGGCTTGACCCGGCTACGCTTGATATTAGATGTAATATTATCCTAAGCTCCTTATAATGAGTTATCTGAAGTTTGACAAGAACCTACTGATAAATCTTGACCAATCCTTGCCTAAGGAAATGCTGCGCACCAATCGTGCCGGTGCATACCACTGCACCACGCTCGTGGGATGTAATACGCGCAAGCAGCACGGCCTTTTGGTGATACCCATACCCGAGATGGGCTATCGTCCTCATGTGCTTTTGTCATCTCTTGACGAGACAGTGATACAACACGGTGCTCCGTTCAATCTGGGCATCCACCGCTACAAAGGCGGCGTTTACAGCCCCAACGGGCATAAATACATACGCGAATTTGATTGTGAGAGCGTTCCGCGCACCACTTATCGCGTAGGTGGTGTCATCCTCACCAAAGAGAAAATTTTCATTACAGACGAAAACCGGATACTCATCCGCTACACCCTCGTGGAGGCTCATTCGGCGACAACGTTGCAGTTCCGCCCATTTTTGGCTTTCCGCGACTCCAATGCCTTGGTGATGGCCAATGACGCTATTAACAGGACAATTACGCCGGTGGACAACGGAATTGCCACCTGCCTGTACGCCGGCTTTCCGACGCTATACATGCAGTTTTCGCACAAGCCGGTATGGGTTGATCAGCCCAACTGGTATCGCGACATCGAGTATATCAAGGATCTGGAGCGCCAGGTACCGTACACCGAAGACCTTTGGGTGCCCGGATACTTCGAGCTGCCAATCAAAAAAGGCGAGAGCGTAATCTTCAGCGCCGGAGTTAGCGAAGTTCATCCTCGCCAGTTGGCCAAGATGTATACTTCCGAGATAGCACTGCGCACTCCGCGAACATCCTTTTTCAATTGCTTGAAAAACTCGGCCAAGCAATTCTATCTGCGTCGCAACGGCGGCCTATATGTGCTCTCCGGATATCCCTGGGGCGTGGTGTTGGCGCGTAACACCTTCATGGCAGCGCCGGGCATCACCCTCGCCATAGACCACGAAAACGACTTCCACGAAATTATGGCAACGGCCTTGTCGGCGTTGAACCGCTTTATGGATAGCGGCGTCGAAGACGACACTATTGCCGGAATATCGTTGCCGGATATTCCGCTGTGGGCCGTATGGGCGATACAGCAGTATGGCAAGTTGTATCCCGAGGACTGTCCGGCTCGGTACGGCGAAGACGTGCGCCGCATTGTTGACTATATACTCGACAACAGGCATCCCAATCTACACTTCAATGACGCAGACGGCATGGTGACCACTGATGGCGCCGATACTCCCGTGTCGTGGATGAACGGCGTGGTCGATGGTCGTCCCGTAAATCCCCGTACCGGATACCTTGTGGAATTCGATGCGCTGTGGTATAACGCTCTGCGCTATGCTCTTGCAATAACGCCCGATGACGACGCCAATGCCGAAAGGCGTCAACGCTGGAGCGATGCCGCTGCATTGATGGACAGCACCTTCCCCTCCAAATTTCTCAACGAATGGGGCTACATGTACGACTATGTCAACGGCAACTATGCCGACCCGTCGGTACGGCCCAATATGGCAGTTGCCATCGGCCTCGAATACAGCCCGTTGAGTCGAAAACAGCGTAAGAACGTGCTTGATGTGGTGACGCGTGAACTTTTGACATCCAAGGGCTTGCGTACATTGTCCCCCAAGAGCTACGGCTACCGTCCGGTGTATCTCGGCAATGAGCACGAGCGCGAATTAACCCTTCACCAAGGCCCGGCACGTCCCTGGCTGATGGGCTTTTATGCCAACGCTTACCTCAAAGTCTTCGGTATGAGCGGCGTGTCATACATAGACCGTATGCTTATCGGCTTCGAGGAAGAAATGTCCTGGGGTTGCATAGGGTCGTTGAGCCAGTTGTACGATGCAAATCCGCCCTTCCTTGGACGCGGCGCCATATCGCACGCCACCAATGTAGGCGAAGTGCTTCACACCTTGCGCATGCTCAAACGTATGAGCCTTTGAATATTAGGTCAGAGAGATAGACAGTGATACAACAAACAATAAAAAAACATAAATTCGATATATGAAAGCCTTAATGTTCGGATGGGAATTTCCCCCGCACATCCTTGGCGGCTTGGGTACGGCCAGCTACGGACTTACGCGTGGCATGGCCTCCTGCGGCGACATGGATATCACATTTGTGATACCCAAGCCGTGGGGCGATGAAGATCGTTCGTTTGCACATATCATAGGGGCCTCGCAGGTGCCCGTAGCGTGGCGAGAGACCTCTCGTGAGTATGTGGACGGGCGTATAGGACGGCTGATGTCCCCCGAGCTGTACTTCCGTCTGCGTGATCATATCTATGCAGACTTTAACTACATGCGCACCAATGATTTGGGCTGCATCGAATTCTCCGGGCGCTATCCCGACAACCTTCTTGAAGAAATTAACAACTATTCGATTACGGCGGGAGTGATAGCGCGTACCCTCGACTTTGACATCATTCACAGCCACGACTGGTTGACATATCCGGCCGGCATACATGCCAAACAGGTGACAGGCAGGCCCTTGGTGATACACGTACATGCCACCGACTATGACCGCAGTCGCGGAAATGTCAATCCCACGGTGTTCAATATCGAGCGCGATGGTATGCTGCATGCCGACCATATCATCACCGTAAGTAATCTCACGCGCAACACCGTCATAGACAAATACGGCATAGATCCGGCCAAGGTGACCACCGTACACAACGCCGTCATACCATTGGATAAGGAAATATTGGAGATCAAGGCACCGCGCCCCAAGGAGAAGGTTGTTACCTTTTTGGGCCGCATTACGATGCAGAAGGGCCCCGAATACTTCGTTGAGGCTGCTGTTAAGGTGCTCAAGAACAATCACAACGTTCGTTTTGTTATGGCCGGCAGCGGCGATATGATGGACGCGATGATTGAATTGGCAGCACGCCGCGGCATTGCCGACCGCTTCCATTTTCCGGGATTTCAAAAGGGACGTCAGGTGTACGAGATGCTGAGCGCCTCGGATGTATACATCATGCCCTCCGTGTCCGAGCCTTTCGGTATTTCGCCTCTGGAAGCCATGCAGATGGGTGTACCATCCATTATCTCCAAGCAGAGCGGGTGCGCCGAAATCCTTCACAATGTCATCAAGACCGACTACTGGGACATAGATGCTATGGCCGATGCCGTTAATGCCATAGTTTCGTATCCGTCGATGCATGCCTATCTGCGCGACCAGGGCATCAAGGAAGTGTCTCAAATCACTTGGGACAAGGCCGGGCGCAAGGTGATAGATATTTATCACAAAGTTCTCGGATGGTAGTCTCGCCGCAGACAAGCTCATTATAGATATAACATAGAATAACAACCGGACCACAGCGTCACACCATACATATTATGAAAGCAATTTCGCTGAATTTTGAAATCCATCAGCCTATGCGCCTCAAGCGCTACCGCTTTTTCGACATAGGCAACGACCATTACTATTACGATGACTTCCTCAATGACGACATAATCACCGGACTGGCTAATCGCAGCTACCTTCCGGCGACGCATGTGCTTTTGTCAATGTTGGAAGATAAATCCAACCCCTTCAAGTGTTCCATCGCCATAAGCGGCATCGCCATCGAGCAATTCGAGCAGTACGTGCCCGAGATGATAGACGCCCTGCGCCGACTGGCTGATACCGGGCGCGTCGAGTTTCTGGCCCAGCCGTACGCCCATTCGCTGGCATCGTTGACCGACCCCGAAGAATTTGTTGAACAGGTGAAAGCTCAGTGTGATCGTATAGAGGAACTCTTCGGTCAACGTCCGACGGTGATGCGCAACACCGAGTTCCTGTACAGCGATGACATAGCCCCGCAGATAGCTGCCATGGGCTTCAAAGGGGTACTCACCGAAGGCGCTAAGCACATCCTTGGTTGGCGCTCGCCCAATTATGTATATAGTGCTGAGACGGCGCCCAAGCTTAAGGTGCTGATGCGCAATGCAAAACTCTCGGATGACATCTGCTTCCGCTTTACCGACACCTCCTGGGACGCATATCCGCTGACCGCTGACAAATATATGGACTGGGTGGCCGCAACCCCTGAGGAAGAAACTATTGTCAATCTGTGTATGAACCTTGACACCTTTGGCGGGCTGCAGAGCGGTGACAGCGGTATCTTTGATTTCCTAAAGGCATTGCCGCGCTTTGCCGCCGAAAGGGGCATCACCTTTACCACGCCCTCGGAAGTTGTGCGTAAGACAAAGGCTGTGGCTCCCGTGACTATCGTCCATCCCATTAGTGATGCCGATGAGGCACGTGATACCTCTGCATGGCTGGGCAACGAGCTGCAGAACGAAGCTTTCCGCAAGTTGTATTCCGTGGCAGAGCGCGTGCGGTTGTGCAACGACCGTCGTCTCAAGCAGGACTGGATATATCTGCAGGCCAGTGACCATTTCTACTACATGTCCACCAAACACCTTGCTGACGGAGCCGTGCACTCGCTGTTCTCGCCTTACGAGACGCCGTTTGCGGCATTTACCAATTATATGAATGTCCTTGCCGACTTCATCGTACGCGTCGAGGAGCAGTACCCTATGAGCGTGGATAATGAAGAATTGAACTCTCTGCTAACTACTATCCGTAACCAAGAACGTGAAATAGAGATGCTCAACAAGGAGGTGGCTTCCATGCGCAAGAATATCGAGCATTTCAACGAAGAACATGCCCTCCGCGAGCCTCAGAAGCCGACTCCCGCTAAGGTTGAAAAGGCCAAGACAACAGCCAAGCCTGCCAAAGCGGTAAAGAAGTCCAAGACAGCAAATACTACTAAGGACGCAATATAAAAAATTCCGAAAAAAATGACACGCCTACTTACATCGTTAGTTTGTACCCTGGCATTGCTGCCTATGGCTTATGCCGGGACTCCGACCACGGAAGCCGAGTCCGTGCTGCATTGCATTTCCACTCGAGCCAGTGTGCGTCAATATACATCGGTCGAGGTCGCAGATGCGACTGTGGACACCCTCCTGCGTGCCGCTATGTCTGCTCCTACGGCTGTTAATCGCCAGCCTTGGGCCTTCGTGGTTGTGCGCGACACGACACTTCGCGCGACTCTCGCCGAGGCACTCCCTAATGCGGGTAGTAAGCTGACCAATGCATCGGTGGCAATAGTCGTATGCGGTGATAGTACGCGAATGCTCAAACAACAGCCTGAATTCTGGGTGCAGGATTGCAGTGCAGCCACCGAGAATCTGCTTCTGGCAGCACATGCATGTGGCCTGGGAGCGGTATGGTGCGGCTTGTATCCCGATATGGAAAGAGTGCAAACCGCACGCACAATCCTGAGGCTTGACGAGCGGTATGTGCCGTTGTGCATCATTCCGGTGGGCTATCCGAGCGCTCCGGTAAGTCCAAAAGACAAATACCGCGAGGATGCTATAATACGCCGTTGAAGTTGTCGATTTAATCTTCTATTGAGTATATACCTATATAATATTGAAAAACTACTTAAAATACTTTGTGCTATGGAACTAGGATGGCTTATAGTTTTTGCATGCTTTGTCCCTTGGATCAAGGATGCTTTCGACAAACGGGCTAACGGCTGATGCTTCACGAGCTGAAGTCGTACCAATGAGGCGGACTTGTCTTGGCGTAGGTGCCATGTCAAGTCCGCGCCTTTTTTGTCCGGACTCGTAATGTCGGTAGTGTTGGCGCTCGAGGCTCTGATAAAAAAGAGGGACTCCTCGCGGAGTCCCTGTCTTTATTGGTTTCCAATAGGTACAATTTCTAAGGTAAAAAAGATTGTTAGGTTTTGCGATGACAAAATTATAAAGGCTCGGTCAGCACACCAAATATATTTATATGTTCTACAACATATTTTTTGATGTGTGGATTTAGTCTTGTTGCATGCTTGTTATGTAAAGTGCAAAATCACAAATAGATAGGGTTGCGGATTTGGCCAAAAGTGCAAAATGCGGTCAAGTTAAATTTTATTAATATCAACTTTCGCTGTTTTCGAATTGCAACAGCCGAAGCCCGTCAGCGTCGTACACGGCGTAGGAAAACTGCGAAAAACAGTCGCCGAGAATGACTACGCGTGCTCCCGCGTCTATGGGGTAGTCAAGGGCAATATGCCGGTGGCCGAGGACAAAAAAATCGATGTCAGGATGCTCGGCATGGTATTCGCGTGCAAAGATGATGAAGCGCTCTTTTTCGGGGTCGGGGACGGCGGGATGTGACATGGGATTGTCGCCGCGACTGTGGCTTGACCATCGGTGTGCAAACGGAATAGTCCAGCGCGGGTGTATGCCGGCGTACAGCTTTTGGCATAAGCGGTTGCGGAAAAAGCTGCGAAGTATGCGAAAACTGCGACTGTCGCCGTATAATGCATCGCCATGTCCCAGGAAAAATTTTTTTCCGTTGATGTCGCGCACCACGTTGCCGTCGATTACTTCCATGCCTATTTGGTCGCGGAGGTAGTCAAAGAGCCAGATGTCGTGATTGCCTATGAACCACACAATATTTATGCCCATGTCCGACATGTGCGCCAATTGGCCGAAAAAGCGGATGTATCCTCGTGGCACCACGGTTCGATACTCAAACCAATAGTCGAGGATGTCGCCAAGCAGGTACAGCGTCTTACAGTCCTTTTCGAAGGACTGCAGCATGCGTACCACCTTGGCTTCATGCTCGCGTGGATTGGCGATGTATACGGCGCCCAGGTGTATATCGCTGACAAAATATGTTTTGTTGCGCATCGGTGCAGTGTTGTATAGTGTGGTCATGTGTCGTGCGTAGCCTGAGAGTTAAAGAAAACCCAATTCGAGTTTGGCCTCTTCGCTCATCATGTCGCGATTCCATTCAGGTTCGAATACGATGTTGACTTTCACGCTTTTGACGTCCTCGATACTTTCGAGCTTTTGGCGTGCGTCTTCCACGAGGAAGTCGGCGGCCGGGCAATTGGGGGCGGTCAGTGTCATGTCCACTTCGAGGTTGGCGTCATCGTCCACGTCTATGCGGTATATGAGTCCTAAGGAATAGATGTCTACCGGTATTTCCGGGTCGAATACCGTGCGCAGCATACGTACCGCCTCCTGTTGTATCTTTATGCGTTGGTCTTCAGTCATATTATTATGTGCTATTATTCTGCAAAGGTACGCAAAAATAATGTGGGTGGCAAGGATCATATTTATGGGGTTATTCGAAGATGTCTTTTTTTCGGGATGAGGCTTTATTGCCGTTTTCGATGAAGTGGAGGCGGTCTGTGGTGAGGTCGAAAACACGGCGCGAGAGGTGTTGATAACTTCGCAAAAATAGTATGGCGGTAATAATTACCGCTTTGCCGTTAGGGTGATGATATGGGGTTTGCAGAAGCCGAAAAATATGCTTATTTTTGCCTTCGCAATGCTTGTATGGGCTATGTGCCGAGTCGGCGCGGACATGTCGCCGGTCGCCTGACAAGAGTAGCTTAGATAAAGTAAATTCCAACGACACAAACAACTATAGATATGCCCCCATTTGTACACTTACATGTACACAGCCAGTATTCTTTACTTGATGGGCAAGCATCGGTATCGGCGCTTGTCGACAAGGCCATGAATGACGGAATGCCAGGCATCGCTCTCACTGACCACGGCAATATGTATGGCATCAAGGAATTCTTCAATTATGTCAATAAGAAGAATGGTAAGGTGCTTGACAAGGCCAAGGCTGCACTCGCCGCCGCACGCGAAAGCGGCGACGAAAAGGCCGAGGCCGAGGCCGAAGCCGCCTTGACATATGCAAAGGAGCATTCGTTCAAGCCTATATTCGGATGTGAGATGTACGTGGCGCAGGAGGACCTTCACACTCATGTGGATAAGCGCGACATTGGTAGACACCTCATTGTGCTGGCTAAGAACGCCACGGGCTATCACAACCTCGTAAAACTGGTGTCCAAGGCGTGGACTGAGGGGTTCTACATGCATCCGCGCACGGACAAGCATGAAATCGAGAAACATCGTGAAGGTCTGATTATTGCTTCAGCTTGTCTTGGAGGCGAGATTCCGCAGTTGCTGATGAATGGTCGCGACGAAGAGGCTGAAGCCGCCGTGGCGTGGTGGAAAAACCTGATGGGCGAAGATTATTACATCGAATTGCAGCGACATAAAGCCACTGTGGTCAACGCCGCCCATGACACTTACGAAAAACAGCGTGCAATCGAGCCGAAACTTATAGCATTGGCGCGCAAGTATGACATAAAACTTATTGCCACCAACGATGTGCATTTTGTCGATGAAGACGATGCTGAGGCTCATGACCGTCTGATATGCCTGTCCACCAACAAGTTTGTGACGGACCAGGATCGCATGCACTACACCAAGCAGGAGTGGCTCAAGACTTCGGCCGAAATGCAGGCGTTATTTGCCGACATCCCCGAGGCCCTCGAGACGCCGGCGACCATATTGGAAAAAGTAGAGACTTACACTATCGATCATCCGCCGATTATGCCGAATTTCGCTATTCCCGAAAGTTTCGGCACCGAGGCCGAGTATCGTCAGCGCATCACAGAGCAAGAGTTGTTCGATGAGTTTACGCGCGACGAAAACGGCAATGTGGTGTTGTCTCAAGAAGAAGCCGAGAAAAAAATTAAGAAGCTGGGCGGTTACGAAAAGCTCTACCGCATAAAATTCGAGGCGGATTATTTGGCAAAACTGGCCTACGAGGGTGCCGAGCGCCGTTACGGATCGCCTCTGAGCCCCGAGCTTAAAGAGCGTATAAAATTCGAGTTGCACATCATGAAGACCATGGGCTTCCCGGGCTACTTTCTAATAGTGCAGGACTTCATCAATGCCGCCCGCAATCAATTAGGCGTCAGCGTCGGTCCCGGACGTGGTTCGGCGGCGGGGTCATGTGTGGCATACTGCTTGGGTATCACCCAAATAGACCCTATAAAGTATGACTTGCTGTTCGAACGTTTCCTCAATCCGGACCGTATTTCGTTGCCGGATATCGATATCGACTTCGATGACGACGGACGTGCGGACGTATTGCGTTATGTAACACAGAAATACGGCGAGGAAAAAGTTGCGCACATCATCACTTACGGCACAATGGCTGCCAAGATGGCTATTAAGGACGTAGCGCGCGTCGAGCAATTGCCGCTGAGCGAAAGCAACCGATTGACCAAGCTTATACCCAAGCACATGCCCGAGCGCAATGGCAAGGAACTGAAGCCAACGCTGAGCAATTGCTATGACTATGTACCCGAATTCAAGCCTGAAGTCAATTCGTCAAATCCGCTGGTACGCGAGACTCTTAACTATGCGCGTGCTCTCGAAGGCAATGTTCGCAATACGGGCGTGCATGCCTGCGGCGTTATCATATGCCGAGATGACATCACCGATTGGGTGCCCGTGTCCACGGCCAATGACAAGGAAGAAGGCAAGTTGCTGGTGACTCAGTACGAAGGTCGTGTCATCGAAGAAACCGGGCTTATAAAAATGGACTTTCTCGGTCTTAAGACGTTGTCGATACTTAAGGAGGCCGTGACCAATATCAAGCAGACGCGTGGCGTGGACATCGATTTGGATAATATACCAATAGATGACCCCAAGACCTACAAGTTGTATTGTGAGGGGCGTACCATCGGCACGTTCCAATTTGAGTCGCCGGGTATGCAGAAATACCTGCGCGAATTACAGCCTTCGACGTTCGAAGACCTCATAGCTATGAACGCTTTGTATCGCCCGGGGCCTATGCAGTACATTCCCGATTTTATCAAGCGTAAACATGGCGAGTCGCCTATCGAGTACCCCATCCCCGAGATGGAGATGTATCTCAAAGATACTTATGGCGTTACCGTATATCAAGAACAGGTCATGCTTCTGTCGCGACTGTTGGCCGGCTTTACACGCGGCGAAAGCGATACCCTGCGCAAGGCTATGGGCAAGAAGCTCATTGACAAAATGAACCATCTTAAGGGTAAATTTATGTCCGGCGGTCAAGAGCGCGGACACGACCCCAAGGTCCTCGAAAAAATATGGAAAGACTGGGAAGCGTTTGCATCTTACGCTTTCAATAAGAGTCATGCCACGTGCTATAGTTGGGTGGCATATCAGACGGCGTATCTTAAAGCCAATTACCCCAGCGAGTATATGGCTGCGGTATTGTCGCGAAATCTCAACGACATCACCAAGCTCTCCGGATTTATGGACGAGTGCAAGAATATGCGCATACAAGTACTCGGGCCGGACGTCAACGAGTCATACAGCCGTTTCGGTGTCAACGCCAAGGGCGACATACGCTTCGGCCTGAGCGCCATCAAGGGCGTGGGTGAGGGGGTGGTCGAGAGCATACTCAAGGCTCGAGGAAACAAACCTTTCGAAAGCATATATGACTTTGTAGAACGTGTGCCCGCCGGGACGCTCAACCGCCGCACATTCGAGAATCTCGCATTGGCCGGCGCGTTTGACTGCTTTGCACAGGATATGAAGCGCGAAGACTTCTTCGAGGCCAATCCGCGTGGCGACACGATGGCTGACATCCTCATACGCTATGGACAGAAATATCAAGCCAATAACAACGACAGCCAAGGTTCGCTCTTTGACTTCGGCGGCGATGAAGGTTTGGAATTTGCGCGACAGGCACGTCCTCAAATCAAGCCCGCAATGCAATGGCCGGATGTGCTGCGCCTTGAAAAGGAAAAAGACCTTGTAGGCATGTATCTGTCCGCCCATCCGTTGGATCCGTACTACATGGAGGTGGTCTATGGTACGGGCTGCTCGATAAAAGAATTTGGCGAGATGGTGCCTGCTGAGGGTGTCGAGGTGTCTTTTGCCGGAATTGTCGTGGCAGGTGATGTCCGTATATCCAAGACCGGCAATCCTTATACAGTCATGAAAATAGAGGACTACAGCGGCAGTACCGAGCTGAGACTTTTCGGAAAGAAACATATCGAATTCGGCAACTTCGGAAAGACCGGCACGCCGATACTGATACGCGGCAGTTTTGCACGCCGCAGCAGGGGTGATGTGGAATTTGAGGTGGGCTCGATGCAGCTTCTTTCCGAGGTTAAGGGCAAGCTTATCAGCGGCATCACCATCAAGGTGACGCCCGAAGAAGCCGAGAACGCCCTGTCGGCGATATTGTCCACTCGCTTGGCCAAGCCCGGCGAACACGAAAACACGGGCAACCTACGCCTATATCTATATGATCCGGCGACAGGTCGCGGCGCATCGTTATCATCATCGCGCCGATTACGCCTCGACCGCAAACTGCTCAACGACCTCAAGGACGCAAATGTCGAATTCGAGGTTGATCACGCATGATACACATATATACGAATATACATACATCAACTTTACTTAATAAAGCAATATGGCAACCATATTTACAGACGAAAACATCCACGAAATCATCGCCGGCGGTAAGCCCGTGGTGGTAGATTTCTGGGCTACGTGGTGCGGACCTTGCCGCGCCATGTCCCCGCTTATCGACGAACTTGCCGAGGAATACGAAGGCCGGGTAGTGATAGGTAGTTACAATCTTGACGATGAGAACGATTTCGCTTCCGAGAACCGCGTAATGTCGCTTCCGACCATTCTCTTCTTCAAAGACGGCAAGAAGACGCCTCTGCGCCTTGCCGGGTCGCAATCGCGCGAAACTCTTGTCGAGAAAATAGAGGCTCTTTTGGCTCTCTGACACGCAATATAAACCGTACTAAATAAACACACAATGCAAGACAACAATGCGAAAGTCGCCCCCGGCATGTATGTTGAACTGGGATATGACCTCTACGAGATAGCTCCCGACGGCACACAAGTGACAGTACATCAAACAGATGCCGATGACCCCGAGCGCATAATCTTCGGCGTGACCGAGGGCGTCCTTGAGCCCCTCGAAAAGGCTCTTGACGGCCTGAAAGTAGGCGAAGCTTTTGACGTTACGGTCACCAGCGAAAAGGCTTTCGGAGCCTACGACAAAGAAAAAGTTATAGACCTCGACCGCGAAATATTCGTAGTCGATGGCAAATTCGACAGCGAAACCGTTAAGGTCGGCGCCGCCGTACCTATGATGACCTCCGAAGGGTACCGAATTATGGGCCGTGTGCTCAATATCAGCGGCGACAAAGTAACCATGGATTTCAATCATCCTCTGGCCGGCCGCGATGTGCGTTTCTGCGGCAAAGTGCTCGCTGTGCGCCCCGCTACCGAGGAAGAGCTACATCCCGTACATCACGGTTGCGGCTGTGGCTGTGACCACGGTCACGACGACTGCGGCTGCGGTGACGACCATTGCGGCTGCGGCGACAGCTGCGACTGCGACTCCTGCCACTAATTTCGTGATGCCCCGGGCGTCGATTTCGTTGCTTGGGGCAGCTATTTTAGGCGTGATTTGCCGAATTCCTCGCATCCCGATAACGCTTTGCGCTGAATGATGATTCATCTCGCCAGTAAAAATTTCGATAGATAATACAGTAGTTTTGTATTTTCTATCGAAATTTTTACTACCTTTGCGTTATGAAACGACAGGATAATAGCATAGAACAGATAGGAAACGTTCCTTTTCGGATGGGCGCTCTGGGTTCTGTATATCCGCAAATCAGACATTTGGCGGCAAAGGCTAAGTCTTTGGAGGAAGCTGCCGAGATTTTCCGCCTTAAAAAGGGGCTTTATGTGTTGAGCCCGCAAGTTTCCGAAAAGCCTTTTGTAATGCCATTACTGGCCAACCATATATATGGGCCGTCATACGTCTCTATGGAGACAGCGTTGCGCTATTATGGACTTATTCCCGAAGGCGTGTACTCTACAATATCTTTGACGACAGGTGTCACAAGGAGCTATAAGAACAAAATTGGAGTGTTCCGGTATGTGCATTGCGATAAGGGATATTTCCCGATAGGGATTACAGTGGGGAACGAGGCCGGAGTGTCTTTCCTTATAGCCTGTCGTGAAAAAGCCCTGTGTGACCAGATTGTGTTCACTCCGAGGCTTAACCTTCGATATCAGTCGGATGTCGCAAGATATCTTGATGAAGACCTGCGCTTTGATACAGACGCGCTCTCTGATTTCGACTTGGATATATTGCGTGCTTGTGCCGATAAAGGGAAAAAGAAAGCATCGATTATACAATTAATCAAGTATATAGAAAATGAACGAGGTCTTTGAACAAATGCTGTCGCGTTATGATATATCGTCTACGGACGCCCATCGTAATGCATTGTTTGAGGTTACGCAACAGGTGGTGCTTGCCGGTCTGCAACGTGGAGGATTCTTTGAGAAAGCAGCATTCTACGGGGGCACGTGCCTTCGGATATTTCATGGCTTACACCGCTTCTCGGAAGATCTCGACTTCTCCTTGTTGGTGCCGGATGATACGTTTGACTTGAAAGATTATTTCCCGGTACTCATTGCCGAGTTCAATAACCTTGGGCGCGAGGTCACGATAACAAAGAAGGATAAAAAGAATGTTGGTCGTGTGGAGTCTGCTTTTCTGAAAGACACCACCGATGTGTATAATTTGTCGTTTCAAACGGAGAAAAGTATCAAGATTAAGATCGAAGTCGACACGAATCCTCCGGTTGGATTTGAAACGGAACAGAAGTTGTTGATGCAACCTTATTCGTTTATGACACGCTGTTTTACACTTCCTGACCTTTTTGCAGGTAAAATGCACGCATTGATTTTCCGCCAGTGGGGACAACGAGTCAAAGGCCGCGATTGGTATGATTTCGAATGGTATATCCGCAATGGTGTACCCCTCAACTTCAATCATTTCAAAGAAAGGGCAAGAGAATTTAATGGGCTGGATATAAGAAAACAAGATTTCATAGCGATGCTTAAAGATCGCTTGAAATCTGCTGACATTACTCTTGTGAAGAAAGATGTTTTGCCTTTCCTGCAGTTCCCGGACGAGACAAACATCTGGTCCAATGAATACTTTTGTCTGCTTGCCGATAAGCTGTGCTTTGTCCGTTAGACCAAACTCCGGTAACACGTAATCACTACTGCTTGACTCGTTTGTAGCGGTGGAGGATGCTATGGTTGTGTTCGTTGTGATCATGCCTATTTTTCTGCTATAGATGGCATCCCCTTATGCCTTGGCCCTGACCACCATAGCGCACCATCGAAGGCTTTTCAGTGATGACGTGTTGCAATAAATATGTTTTAAGATATATTTAACATAAATTAACAGGGGGGGGGTAGATTGTCAGTTTTTATCCCGACATTTGCATCGGAAAAATATATGTGCATATGAGTGCGATAAAGACTATTGACGAAGTTATCCCGTTTAGCAAGCGTCATCCTAATGAGACTGTAAGGATGATTATCCGATATGATTCAGGCTATTTAAAAGACCTAATGATAAAGGATGAACGCTTGTGCTTTAGTAAAGAATGTTTCGCTGAAATCTGTAGACTGACCAAAGGTGTGTGTGATAACTGGGAAAAGCCTCCCACAGATAGCGCTTGTATTCTCTATAATGCGAAGCGATATTGTTCCCCTTACCAATATGATTTTAATGACCCAAGACTAATCGCATTAAACGAAGAAAGACTTGGCAAAGAAGAATTTTAATATTTTCGGACATAAGCATACGCTTTATGATTTGGTTGAACCTTACGATAGTTTTATAATTGCTTTCAGATGCCCTTGTGATGGGCTGCATTATAAGCATCATTCAATCAAAATCGAAGAAGATGTCGTATGTTTAGATAGGTCCACCTGAATCACTAACTTTACAAATTAGTAAAATATGGAGTTGCAGCAAGTAAAAGACTTAACACTATCGAACGGAACTCGATATACAGGTTGGGGGTACATTCATAATGGGGAATTTATTCCAAACGGATGTGGTAAGATGTTTTGCAAGGGTTATTATATCTATGGTAATTTCAAACAGGGTGTAATAGATGGTCCTGCTATTGAAAGCCATGATATGTATATGAAGACAATGCAATTCAAAAATGGCCAGGGACAAGGTTGGGGATTGTGTATAAATTGCGGTCAACTTGCCGAATTTGGTTATTATGAAAACAGTGAGTTAAAGACAGACTTGTCAGATTTCGCATTATGGTATTTTAATAAGATGCAAAATGCAGGACGTAATGAGAATATGCTTTCGATGTACACTTTTAATGCCAATCATAACGTCTGCGAACTACTGATAGGATACAAGCCTACTGCTGTTGAAAACGGAGTGGGGCTTGTCGGTATGGGCTTTCATTTTATGGCTGATGGTTCTGTATGGATGGGTAATACCACCACACGTTGTTTCTCTGGCGATTTAATCCATTTTAATTCAGACGGAACTGTGGATTGTGGTGTCTTTGAAAATGGAACTTTATCTGAAAGATTAGAGTTGCAAGAAATCATCAATTATTATTATGGAACTATTGAGCTTGACAAAGATGATATTTTCGCCGAGTCGCTATGTGAGCGTGCAGCTAATCCTATTAGGGAGAATTTTCGGAACGCTCAACCAATCAAAATAGGATACAATTATTTTGAAGCAGAACCCAATAAAGTTACTAGTGAGGATAATAAATTCTCAATGATCTACACAATGATGGATGTCGATTTCTTAGCAAATGGGCATTTTGTTTCTTTGAAAGACGGTGAAAAGGAAAAGTGGATTATTGGCGATTCTCAAATCATAACACCTCACGGCATCTTAAATATTGAAAATGCATCTTTTGTTGAAGACGGTATGCTTGTAGGAGTAGTGTTCTCTGTTTTTGGATATTTACGGATGAATGACTTCAGTTGTTCAAACGGTTTGGAAGATGATATTCAGGTTTCGACGTTTGCTATTATGCGACAGCCGAACAATGCGTGGCTTTGGGCTTATGCTTTTGACGAGGACAATACGCCTGTTGCGAATTTCTGCGGAACAGACTTAATGGGCGGCCTTGCTCGTTTTGTACCTTTTCTAAAGAGGAAATTCCAAAGGTGTGGAATATGATAAAGAAGAAAGCCGTTTTAGAATCAGTTGTATGGTCTTATAAGTGAGGATTGTGGTATAAATTGCCATATCAAATTGGGTCGCAAATATTTTTGAGACGAATTGAGAGAATATAATTAATTAGACAGCGTGTGCGCGATAAATACAAATCAGTAAAACAGATAAAAACAATGAACAATTCAATGATTAAACACTTGGTTGACGAAGCTATTCGAGAATTTGAGCGTGGAGATATATCGTCTTTACAGAACAGTCTATATAATTTGTATAGGAATTTCAATAAATTCGGTGGCGGCAAACTAATTGTCAATTTTCCTGAAAAGGATCGCCTGAGCGAGTGCTTCTGTATGTGTCTGAGATATGACTGGACGAATGACTCTGATATCCGTGAAGTATGGGCGGAAGATGGGTTCTACTGCATTGTGAAACACCTGCTAGACCATCTCTATGAGGAGCAGGAACTTATCGTGTCTGCGTTAGACTTATTCTTGTTGCTGCATTATGGACAAAATGATCTCGAAACGAAGTTCAATGATGTATTGGCAAAAGGCTTGATGTTGGGGAATCCTTTGTTTTCTCAAAAAGAATATGCAGAAGGAGCCCCATATCTCATACGCGAGTTCATGTTCTTTGCGGCGACAATACTGTCTCCGGTCGTTGCAAAGCATCCGGCGATAATTTCTGCCGGGTTGCACCAAGCCTACGAGAATGCAAAGACGGATTTTGAGTTTGCTGCTGTTCCGGTAGAGCGTATAATCGCTAAACTTCAATTCCTATCAAAGGTTATAGAATCAATTTTGAAAGATATGTGATAGTATTATTGAGGCTTATATGCTGATAGGGTATTCTGCGGTTGATGAGACGCCCACTTGTCTTCGTGAAGACACCCCCATAGGAACCCCCACACGCAGGGGCGGTTTGTCGGACGGGGTGCATCGTCTTGTCGCCGCTATCGGCTCTGAGGAGTGGAACGCGAGGGGGATTATGGAAGCTGTCGGACTAAAGGACAGGAAGAATTTCGTGGAGTACTCTCTTGTGCCGGTAATACGTGAAGGATTGGTGCAGATGAAATTTTCCGACTCGCCCCGGCTCCGTGCCAGCGCTATTTGCTGACCGCCAGAGACCTCGCGTTGGCGAAACAAATTCTACCAAAAACCGTTTAAGAGGAGGACTGTCAGAATGTGGATGTCCTGTATGAGATATATAAATCTACAGCCAGTTGGTCAGTTAGTGCATATATCCACGTGTTTGTATTATGTGGTAAATGCATGGACAATGAAGGAACACAAATTTTAGTAAGGCAGCTTTCTTTGTGGGCGGTGTATAGTATTTTCTGAAGTCTTTTCCCCATTTGCGCCGTATGGTGAGGTAGCGTTTGTAGGTAAAGGTGGTAGGATGAGCGCATTGCGCCTGATAAGCATTGCTTGCCTCCATTAGAATCCGGCTTCCGACATAGTCTGTTAGGAGTGTCTTGCGATAGTCCTCGTTTATGCTGTATGCCGGAAACAGTGTCCGAAAATATGCCAGAAACCGTTGGCTTGTCGTAACGAAGTTGTATGTTGGTTTGATGGCGAAAGACAGGGAGCTTCCATTGCTTATTTGGTAAATGTATCCGCCACCGCTTTTAATCTTAATCCCTTTGCACTTTGTCAAGTACTCGAAGCAAAAGAGGTGGTCCTCGTGGATGTGTAGCTTTTCGTCAAAACGAATGCCCTCTTGTCTAAGTAGTGAAGTGTCAAACATTTTGGCAAAACAGTACCCATTAGAAAGGACGTGCGTTTGGGGTACAAAGGAAGTGTTTTGGCTTTTGGTTATAGTTATGTCTTTGTCATAAAAGAACAGGTTGGTCCGCTGTCGCGAGACCATATCTTCTGTAAGAATACTTTGGCACACCATATATCCTCCTGGTGTTTCATCGTCTCGGAAGAATGTGCGCAGTGCTGTGGGTAAGAGGTAGTCTCAGCATCGATGAAGGTGCAAAATCGGGTAGTTGCGTTGTCTATACCGATATTGCGTGCACGTGAGACGCCGCCGTTGGTTGTACTGATAAGTTTGAAGCGTTTGTCCATACCGACACACTTTTGAACAATTGAGGTGGTGTCGTCTGTAGACCCGTCGTTGATAATGATGGCCTCGAAGTTTTCCAGAGATTGGCTCTGCAACGAGGCAATGAGACGCATGATAGTGCCGGAGGCGTTATATGCTGGTATGATTACGGAAATTCGGGGGGTAAGCATATGTATATTAAAGTATTAGTGGAGCTCGGCGCGGATGACGGCGTTGCGGAGGCGGCGTAGGGTAGGTGCGGCTTTGGCTACGGAATTTTCGAGGGCGCGTATCTCGGCGGCCACGGTGTGGTCGCCGTTGGCGTAGCGTATGCGCAGGCGCTCAAGCTGGCGGCGATATGCCTGATCAAGATTAAACTGTTGGAGGTATTGCGACATTAATTCGCGTGCCTCGGCGCTGCGAAAGTCGGAGAGGCGGTAGTATACGGCTCGTCCTTCGATGCTGAAGGGGTAGGGCAGTGTATCGGTTGTGCGTGTGTCCTTTGTGTCGGATGTTTGAGCGGTGGCGCGGGCGTTGATTTGCTCTCGGATGGCGGCGGCGTCAGTGTCGGTGTCCTGCGTGACGGCGATGTCGGTGACAAAGGCGCGGTCAGCCAGGTCGTTGCGCTCGGGGTTGAGGTTGCGGCGCGTGGCGTTGATGAGATATGTGTACACGGTGATGCTGTCGCTGTCGAGGCTGTTGCGGTCCGTGGCCCACCATCCTATGCCGTTGTCTGTGTCTATGGCCATAAGTATGTCGTTGTACGGCGAGTTGTAGGGCATTCCGATGTTCACGGGCTCGAGAAAGTCACCAGTGGAGTCGTCTCGTCGTGTCATGTATATGTCGTATCCGCCTATCGAGGTCTCGGGGTCTTGTGCTGCGAAATACAAGGTGCTGCCGTCGGTGAGCATAAACGGGCAAGCGGTGGCGTATTGTGCCGAGGGAAAGACCTTTGTCGGGCTTTCCAATGTTCCGTCGTCCAATATTCCGGCATGGTACAGCGTGGAACGACCGGTGCTGTCCGGTGCGTTCCAGAAGACTTCGCGGCCGTCGTTGGCGGTATATACTATGGTGTTGTCGTTTGTACGGATGTTGGGCGGCAGCATCTGTCGCGATCCTAATCGTCCGGCGTTTGCAGGCAGCGGAAAGGCCTCGGCCAGACGACTGCGCGGCACGGTCACCGAGTCGATGATGGTAATGTCTTCGACGCGTTGCAACATATTGTCCATCATAACTATGCGTCCGCGCAGCTCATCGGCGGAAGTTGGTAGGTCTCGGCGTGCGCGTTTGGCTGCGGCTTCCCAGCGTTCCATCAGCTCCTGGGCCTGCTTGATGTCGTAGCTGTTGAGCGCGTCCGAGATTTGTTCCGAGAGGTCTTCGTAGGCCGGCGTGTGCTTTTTCTTGGGCGCAGCATTGGCTGCTATGGCTATTGCCAAAGCGGCGGCCAGTGTCAGTGTCATATGCTTCATCGCGATGTTATGCTTAGTGTGGTTGTACGTAAGAAAGTGGCGTTTGAACGGGTGTGTCGCGGTCTTATGACAGGTTCATACCCTCAGCGTATGTCCAGCAGCTTGTGCGTCTGCAACGACAGTCCCCAGTGCGGATGTTGCATGATATAGGTTACTGTCTCGGCGATGTTTCGTCCCGAGCATGGTTGCAGCTTGGCGCATGGGACGTTGAAATGGCGATATATAGTCTCAACGTCTTGGCCTGTGTATACGACTTTCAGCTCGTCCACGCGGTCGATGTCCCAAGGACCTTCACCTTTGGGCGAGCATGTGACCCAGTCCACCTCCGGCGGCACGGGTCGTGTGCCGTTGGTCTCTATCTGGACGTAAAATCCGTGGGCCTTTATGGCACGCAGCAGGTCGCTGTCGGCCTGCAGCGTTGGCTCGCCGCCGGTGAGTACTAAGTGTCGTGCCGGGTATGCGGCGGCGGCTTCGGCGATTTCGGCGGCGGTCATTTCGTCATATTGTGTGTGATCGGTGTCGCAGAAGTCGCAGCGCATGTTGCATCCGCTCAGGCGCACGAATACGGCGGCGGTGCCGGTGTAGCGGCCTTCGCCTTGCAGCGAGTAAAAGATTTCGTTAACGCGATATTTTTTGTCCATGTGCGTGTGGCGTTGTGTGCGGTCAATCGCGCTGGTATGATGCGATGTTGCCTTCGCTTTCTTGGACATCGACGCGGTAGCAGTTGGGTACATTGTCGCATATCCAGCGGGCTATGTTTTCGGCCGTGGGGTTGAAGGGCAGCACATCGTTTAGATTGGCGTGATCCAGGCGGTCCATCACCGTGTTTTTGATGTGCGTAAAGTCGGTGACCATGCCATCGGCGTTCAGCTCGGCTGCGCGACAGTGCACGGTGATAATCCAGTTGTGGCCGTGCGTATTGGTGCATTTGCTGTCATAGGACAGCGTAAGGCGATGTGCCGCCGATATTTCGAGTCTTTTGGTGAGGTAATACATTGTCTGTTTGGTGTAGTGGTGAGGAGTATCAGTCTGTGTTTTGCTCGGATTGCTGCGGCGCCATGTCGGTGAAAATGCCTTCCGTGTCAGTATCCTCGGGCGGTGTCGGCAGCTTGGAAGGGTCGCCTTTCAGGCCGTTTTGTGCGCCTAAATCCATGAGGTAGTCAATGGCGGCCTGACGTGTGGGTTCGATTTCGCAGTCGCGGGAAACTCGTGTCAGATTGGACATCAGCATTCCCACGGTGGGGCCTTGTGTCAGGCCGAACATAGCCATGATGTCATAGCCGTTGAGTGCCGGGCGGAAGGCGCGTTCGGCGTCCAAGGCGTTGATGTCGGCAAATTTACGCTCGACAATGTCGAAGTTGTCGAGGAAGCGTTGTTTCTTTTCGATGTTTTTGGACGTGATGTCGGCGCGCGCCAGAATCATCAAGGCGTTCAGGTCGTCTTCGGCGTAGTTTATCAGCCGACGCACGGCGCTGTCCGTTACTTCGTCTTCTACCAGCGCTATGGGGCGCATATGTAAGTCTACGAGGCGTTTGACGCGACGCATCTCGGCTCCCATAGGCAGCTTGAGCCGTGCAAATATGCGTGGCACCATCTTGGCGCCTATGAAGTTGTGGTTATGGAATGTCCATCCGGCTTGTGGGTCGTAGCGCTTAGTCAGCGGCTTGGCGATGTCGTGTAGCAGTGCCGCCCAGCGCACCCAGATGTCGTTGGTGGCGGCAGCCACGTTGTCCAGCACTTCGAGTGTGTGGTAGAAGTTGTCCTTATGTCCGCGTCCGTTGACCACCTGTACGCCCACCAGAGCCTCCAATTCGGGGAGGATTATGGCCAGCAACCCGCTGTGGTGCAGCAAGTCCCAGCCTATGGAGGGACGCGGCGAGGCCATGATTTTGTTAAGCTCGGTGGTGATGCGCTCGGTGGTGATGATGCGTATACGCTCGGCCCGGGCGCATATGGCTTCGAATGTCTCGGGGCAGATGTCAAATTGCAGTTGTGTGGCAAAACGTATGGCGCGCATCATTCGCAATGGGTCATCACTGAAGGTTATTTCCGGTTCCAGCGGCGTGCGTATTATGCGGTCTTGCAGGTCTTGCAGTCCGTTGTAATTGTCTATGAGCCGTCCGAAGGAGTCTTCGTTGATGCATATGGCCATAGCATTGATGGTGAAGTCACGCCGTGCAATGTCTTCCTCCAGCGTGCCGTCTTCGACTATGGGGTTGCGCGAATCGCGTTTGTAGCTCTCGCGGCGTGCGCCCACAAATTCCAATTCGAGCCTTCCGCGCTTGACCTGCGCTGTTCCGTAGCTGTGGAACACGCCGAGGTGTGTGCCTCGTCCGAGGCTTTTGGCCACGGCTGTAGCCAGAGTTATGCCCGAGCCTACGGTGACGAAGTCTATGTCGTTGAGATCGCCGCGGCGCAGCAATGCGTCGCGCACGTATCCGCCCACGACGTATGCATCCATACCCAATTCGTCGGCTACATGGCCTACGCGTTTGAATATGCGGTCGCGCAGCAGCCGTGCGTAGTTGCTGTCGTCAGTTCTTTCTTCCGTCAGCCGTGTTGTCATTGTTCGAAACTGATAAGTTGTGTAGGGGCGTTGGTGAGGCAGCGCATGGGGGCGTTCTCGCATACTACGTATGTACTTTCGATGCCTACGGCACCTACGCCGGGAATAACGAATTTTGGCTCGATGGCGATGACGTTGCCGGCTTCGAGGATGTCACGGCTGCGCGGAGCTATGACGGGTAGTTCATTTATTTCGATGCCTACGCCGTGTCCTACGAATCCGGCGTGCTGTCGGTGTCCCATGAAGTAGTGTTCAAGCCCGGCTTGTCGCGCCATATCGAGGGCTTTCTCATACATATCCGAGGCTGCTGTCCCTACACGACCCATTTGGGCGAGGGTGTTGCAGATGTCTATGGACAGTTGGTGGGCGCGTTGTGCCTCCTCGGGGATGTCTCCCAATACGAAGGTACGCGTCATATCGGTCATATATCCGGTGTAGTTGCCATTGACGTCCACCATTACCGTCATGCCGGGGCGCAGAATTGTGCCGTTGGCGCCTACGGGTAGCGACGGGTCGGCGCCCGCGCCTCCCAAGGCAAAGTCGTAGGGAGATGGCGCATCGGCGTTGTCTCCGGCCAGGACATTGCCCATATACAGTTCCATGTCGTTGCCGTTGATGCGGAACTGTCCGAGGCATCCTTCGAGTCGCGAGACGCGCTCTATCTCGACTTGCAGCTCGATGTCGGTCATGTTGTCTTGGTACAAGCGCGGAATCATGCGATAGACATGTTCGTGGCGGCTGCCGGATGCGGCTATTAGCTCTATCTCGCCGGCGGTCTTGACGGCGCGAGCGTGGCGTAGCAGGGCATCGGCATTGGCTACATCGCCGACTTCAACGCCCATGGCATGACACAGGCGCAGTATGGCATTGTAGGACAGGGTGTCTTGTTCCAAAGCTAAGTGCTTGGGCTTTGGAAGCGAATGGTGTTGCAGTTCCTCGAGAATGTTCTCGGGCTTGTGTATGGATATAACGCCGTCTCCTTCGAGGCCTACGGGTCGTTTGACAAAATAGGCCGGGGCATCTGAGTCACGATGTATGTATATGTATCCGCCGTAGACGCGTCCTGTCATATAGTACAGGTTGGCGTTGATGGTCAACAACATGGCATCGATGCCATCTTGCTCCATAAGCTTCTTGAGGCGTGATAGTTTCAGCGCCAGTTCATCGGCGCTGAGCAGTTGCAGTATGTTTGACCGTTTCATAGCGTGTAGTGTCATAATATAAAAAGGTCTGTATGTCTTTTCTTTGTGTGGTTCGAATTTAAAAATGCAGGTGCGGCACTCGTGCCCTCGTTGCATCGCGTTCAGACAATGTCCTTCAGCTCGCCGAAGGAGTGGATGACGGCGTCTGCGTCCTCGACATTCCCGAAACCATAGGCGCAGTATACCATCCGGGCGCCGGCGGCATGTGCTGCATCGCTGTCTCCCTGCGTATCACCCACGTACACCGGGAGGGTCAGGCCGTACTTATGCATAAGCAGTGCGATATTGCCGGCCTTGTCCAACCCTGTGCCGCCGTGGCTCAGCGCGTCTTTGAAGTAAGGACGCAGCCCGTTGACGTCAAGAAAGTTGTCAAGTCCGAGAGGCCCGCAATTGCTTACCATAAACAGCGGCAAACGGCGTGCCAGTTCGGGTATTGTTTCTACCACTCCGTCAAACAGGCGTCCGCGTAGCCCCGGCATCATTGTGGCCTCGTTGACGTTGAGTAGTTGCAAAAAGCGTCCGTCGCTATCATGTCCCGGGGCGATGTCTTCGATGATGTCTTCGAGGTGCTTGCCCATTTCGCGCATCAGTACCTGACGTGTTACGCGCGGCACATCTGTGATGCCCGCCTGTTCGAAGGTCGTGTTCCATATCCGTGCATACGAGTCCACGGCATCCCACAGGGTACCGTCCATGTCAAATATCAGTGCATCGCATTGCATCTTATCGTTCATTTCTCGTAGTGCTTGGATGGTGGCAGCGGCGTGATGCCTATCTGTTCGATTTCGGTGAGTGTGTCCAGACGCATGATGTGGCGCAAGTGTAGCGAGCCTCCCTGACGCAGATGATGTCGCAGCCTCACGGTGTCGGTGTTCTGGTATGTGACGCCGCTGCCGTGGCCTCTCCATCGGCCCCATTCGTCGGCCAGTGTAACGTCCACGGTGTCTGTGGCCGTGCTGTCGGTCGAATCGTACTTGATTTCGAGCCACAGGTTGGAGTACTCGTAGTTGTGGCTGTGTCGTATTGTCAGCGCGATGCGGTCCGTGGCTTCGGCGCTGTCGGGCGTCAGTGTCACTGTCCGGCCATAGCGCCAGCCGTTGATGTCTATATCAGACCATGCGCCCGGCGTGCCGCCCGAACAAGACATAACCCCCGAGGCCGTCAGGGCGCCGAGCATCGCCAATAATATTATATGTAGATGCTTATTATGCATCTGCTTTTGGCTCTTTTGTCTGTTGGTTGTCGTTACCTTTGCCGTTATTACGCGGCTTTTTCTTGTTGCGGCGATTGGGCCGTGATTGTTTGTCTTGGGCTGCATCGCCATTGGACGGCTTGGAATCTTTGCTGTCTTTGGGCGTTTTTGGCGCTTTGTCCTTGGATGGCTTCTTTTTCTTGCGCTTCTTTTTGTCGAAGCGTGTCAGTTCGTCCTGATCCAGGAGGTCGTTGACGCTCGGGCGGTCTTTGGCTGCTGCTTCGGCTGCTTCGGCATCTCGCAGTAGCGTTGCGGGCTTTTTGCCTTCTTTGTTGAGGGCAATAATTTCGAATACGCGTTCGGCGTCCAAGGTTGTGAGGTTGGCGGCCATTGACTTGTCCGATGAGTATATGATTTCGCGTTTGAATACATCGGTCTTGAAATGGTACCAGGTGGCATCTGCCGTTTCAAGTCGTACATTCTTGGGCGGCATGCGCTTGACTGTTTCGACATATGTGTCTACTTCGAAGTTGAGGCAGCACTTGAGCTTGGCGCACTGTCCGGCCAGTTTTTGTGGATTGAGCGAGATGTCCTGGAAGCGTGCGGCACTTGTGGAGACGCTGACGAAGTTTTGCATCCACGATGAGCAGCACAGCGGGCGACCGCAGGGGCCTATGCCGCCAATGCGTCCGGCTTCTTGGCGTGCGCCTATCTGCTTCATCTCAATGCGTATTTTGAAGGTGTCGGCCAAGACTTTGATTAATTGGCGAAAGTCGACGCGTGCGTCGGCTATGTAGTAGAATATCGCCTTGTTGCCGTCGCCCTGGTACTCTACGTCGCCGATTTTCATATCCAGTTGGAGGCTTTGGGCGATTTTGCGTGCGCGTATCATAGTGTCTTGCTCGCGTGCACGTGCTTCGTTGTATTTGTCAATGTCCGCCGGCTTGGCCTTGCGGAACACGCGCTTTGTCTCGGCGTTGGGCCGTATGCCGCTTTTGCGCATTTGCAGGCGCACGAGTGCTCCGGTCAGTGTTACTGTCCCGATGTCGTGTCCCGGCTGGGCCTCTACGGCTACCAGGTCGCCGGCCTTGAGGGGGATGCCGGTGGAGTTCTTGTAGTATCCCTTGCGGGTGTTCTTGAACTGCACTTCCACCATGTCATCATCGGCGTATCCTCCGGGGATGTCTTCGAGCCAATTGAAACAATGCAGCTTGTGCCTTGCTGTGTCCGAGCATCCGCTGCAGTCTCGGCATTTGTCCTTGGAACACGATCCGTTCGTCGCTTTGGAACACGATCCGTCCGTCGCTTTGGAACACGATCCGTCTGCCGCTTGGGGACATACGCACCGGCCTTGGCCGACTTCGGATTGCGTCTTGTCCTGCGAGGCATGATCCTCTGCGGCGCTGTTTGTTTCCTCTACGAGGGCGTGCAGGGCGTTGTTTATGTTTTCCAAATCGTTGATTTCGTTGCTCATATCACCTTATTTGGCAAAACTTACCGAGCGTGTTTCGCGTATGACCGTAATTATGACCTGCCCGGGATAAGTGAGCTCGTCCTGTATGCGGCGTGCTATTTCGGCTGACAGCTTCTCTGTCTCGGCATCGTCAATTTTGTCGGCGCCGACAATGACGCGTAGTTCGCGTCCGGCCTGTATGGCATAAGTCTTGATGACTCCCGGGTATGAGAGTGCCAGTTGCTCGAGGTCTTTGAGTCGTTTGATGTATGCTTCGACAATTTCGCGGCGTGCGCCGGGGCGTGCGCCGGATATTGCATCGCATACTTGTACTATGGGTGCCAGCAGTGTTGTCTGCTCGATTTCGTCGTGGTGTGCGCCGATGGCGTTGCATATTTCGGGCTTTTCTTTGTACTTCTCGGCCAGTTTCATGCCCAGCAATGCGTGCGGCAGTTCGGGCTCCTCGTCGGGTACCTTGCCTATGTCATGCAGCAGTCCGGCGCGACGTGCCTTTTTGGGGTTGAGTCCGAGTTCCGAGGCCATGACGGCGCAGAGATTGGCTGTTTCACGTGAGTGTTGCAGCAGGTTTTGGCCGTAGCTGGAGCGGTATTTCATCTTGCCTACCAGTCGTATCAAGTCGGGGTGCAGGCCGTGTATGCCCAGATCTATGGCAGTGCGTTTGCCTGTTTCGATGATTTCTTCTTCGACTTGCTTGCGGACCTTGGCTACGACTTCTTCGATGCGGGCGGGGTGTATGCGTCCGTCTGACACGAGTTGGTGCAGGGCCAGACGCGCCACTTCGCGACGCACGGGGTCGAAGCCACTCAGTACTATTGCTTCGGGCGTATCGTCCACAATGATTTCGATGCCGGTAGCGGCTTCGAGGGCGCGGATATTGCGACCTTCGCGGCCGATGATGCGACCTTTGATTTCGTCCGAGTCGATATGGAACACGGTCACCGAGTTTTCGATGGCGGTTTCGGTGGCGGTGCGCTGGATGCTTTGGATGATGATGCGCTTGGCTTCCTTATTAGCGGTCATTTTGGCCTCGTCCATGATGTCGTTTATGTAGGCGGCAGCGGCGGTTTTGGCTTCATCTTTAAGCGATTGGATGAGTTTCTCCTTGGCCTCTTCGGATGATAGACCGGAGATGTGTTCCAGGGTTTGGCGCACTGATGCTTTTTCCTGTTCCAGCTCGGCTTCTTTGCGTTCTACGGCCTGGTATTGTTCGTCCAGGGTTTGGCGTGCAGCTTCAAGTTCGTTGCGTGTGCGAGCGTTTTCGCCCTGCTGTTGGTTCAGTTGCAGTTCGCGCTGTTTTTGCTTGGCTTCTATGGACTGAATCTTGGACATGCGCTGGTTGGCGGCTTTTTCGGCCTCGGCCGTGATTTTGAGTGCTTCCTCGCGGCCTTCTATTTCCTTATCTTTCTTGATGTCGAGAGCCTGACGCTCGGCATCGGCCACGATTTGTCGTGCGCGGTTCTTGGCGGACGAGCGGTGTATCACTACTGTGACGACCACTCCTATGGCGGCGGCAATGATGGCGATGATTATGGTTGTTACTAATGGTGTCATATAATGTCTGTATATGCTTGGTTGTTGTTATTGGGTTGGTTGTCTTGTTGTTATATGTATTGGTTGTTTGTTTTTCTGTTGCTATTTCGGGCATCATACTTGTCACGGCACTCTTGCCTGGTACAAACGCCTATAGCCGCTCCGAGTATTCTTCGGGCGGCGTGCGGGTGTGTGCATTGCGATGCTTGGGGGCTTAAGGCGTGTGTTGTCGTTGTTAATCAGTCCTTTAAGACTTGGCTTCGGACTTGATTTCGAGCATGCGATCCAAGTCGGCTTCAAAGGCCTCCAGGAGGTGCTGTTGGTCGTCGACGCTTTGCTTGAGCTGATAATACAGCTTGGCAAACTGGAATGCCGCCATGGCCAAGATTTCCTTGGAGGTTTTGTTTTCAAATCTACGGCGCCATTCGGTCCACACACGGTTGACGTTGTATTCGGCCTCGCGTATGCGTTCCTCCTTGTCCGGCGCTATAGACATGCTTATGGGCGCGACATCGGCAATTTTTATTGTTATGTTTTGTTCCTTCTTTCCCATTGAATGTTCTCAAGCATCGTGAGGCAAAAATCGTGGGCGCTGTCACCATATGCCGTCATCCATCGATGTCGGCGATGCAGCGGTCGATTTCCCGCACGAGTTCGGTGATAATGTTCCGGGTCTTCTCGATGGCATCACGGTCGGGCGCCAGGGTCGATGATACGCTGAGGTATTCGTTGCGGAGGCTCAGCTGCTCGATGTGCTGTTCCTTGTCGCGAAGCTCTCTCTCGAGCTCGGCAATGCGCTCCAAAGCTTGTGTACGTTCTTGACATACAGTGTCGTAGCGCTGTGCCAATACGTGCATTTTCTCGCTTATGCGCGACAGTGACTTATCTAATGACTCGGTTGCCATATCTCCAAATTTCCACAAAGTTAGCAATTTTTTTCGTAAATCCGCTCCTGACCTGCAAAATTCGGCAAAATGAATCCTGAAAAACGATTTGTAAAACCTTGTTATATGCTTTATGTCGCCTCAAAATAGGTGCGGACGGCCATGGAAGTTGTATATGTGCGGGATTATGACTAAATTTGTCGATTATAGCGCTATAGTAGGCGCTTGATTTTTTTTGAATTAGGCAAGTTCTTTTCAATGAATAAGCAGACACAAGCAAAGATGGACTGGGCGCGGCTGATAGACGACTGCCGCTTCGGCCTCGAGGATTATCATAAGCCTAGTACTGCCGGGGCGGGACGCAGCGACTTCCGCCGCGATTACGACCGCTTGGTGTTTTCGTCGCCTTTCAGGCGGTTGCAAAACAAGACGCAGGTGTTCCCACTGCCAGGTAGCGTCTTTGTGCACAATCGGTTGACCCATTCGTTGGAAGTCAGCAGCGTAGGACGCAGTATGGCCGATGAGATTGCGGCTGCACTTGTAAGACGCCACGGGCCCATGAACGGCATCTTTGCCGATTTGGGAGATGTGGTGGCTGCGGCGTGTCTGGCGCACGACCTCGGCAATCCTCCTTTCGGCCATTCGGGCGAAAAGGCCATAGGAACTTTTTTCAGCGAAGGTGCCGGCCGCGTACTCAAGGACCGATTGACCCCCGAACAGTGGAGCGACATCGTCAATTTTGAGGGTAATGCCAATGCCCTGAGGGCGCTGACGCATCAGTTCAACGGCCGCCGTCCCGGAGGTTTTGCCATGACCTACACGATGTTGGCTTCCATAGTTAAGTATCCTTACGATTCATCGCAGGCCGGAGCAAAGGGCAAATTCGGGTTTTTCGGGAGCGAGCGTGCCGACTTCGAGCGCATTGCTACGCGCTTGGGGATGTTGCGTATGCCCTCGCCCGAGGGATCGTTGCGCTTTTGCCGACACCCGCTGGTATACATTGTCGAAGCCGCTGACGACATATGCTACGAAGTCATGGATTTTGAGGATGCTCATAAGCTGAAAATCCTCGGAACAGGCGAGGTCTTGGACGCCTTGTTGGCGTATTTCGATGACGAGTCCCGCGCCCATGTACATGATGTGATGGAACATGTGAAAGATCCCAACGAAAAGATTGCATATCTGCGCAGCGGTGTCGTAGGACGTTTGGTGAGCTGTTGTGCTCATACGTTCATAGATAACGAAGAAGCCATACTGTCAGGCACTTTTGAGGGCACCTTGCTTGATCACATAAGCGAGCGCGAGCGTGAGGCTTACCGTCGCTCCACACGTTTGTCCTGGGGCAAGATTTACGGCGCTCCGCAGGTGGTGGACATCGAATTGGCCGGTAACCGCATTTTGACTTTCCTGCTCGAAAAGATGATACATGCCGTCACTTATCCCGAACTCAATTACTCGCGCCTGCTGCTCAGCCAGGTTCCCGGACAGTACAACGTGGGCGCACCCGAACTGTTTGACCGCATTCAGGCGGTGCTTGACCATATCTCGGCAATGACGGATGTATATGCCCTCGACCTGTACCGCAAACTCAACGGCATGAGCCTTCCGGCGGTCTGAATGCCCGATGGAATGAAGCAAGCTAAGCTGCTCAATGCTATAAGACTGTTGTAAAACAGCAATATAAATAACTACCGGAATATATCTAACAATACAAAGACCAAAAAATAAAATGTCCTGCAAAAGACTGTCAACCTTGCTCGCGCTTGTGCTTGTGGCTGCGGCCACCGTCATGGCGCAAAAAAAATACTATGCGCCGGAAGACGTGCCCAACGTACAACTGCAAAACAAAAACCGATATTTGAGCGACCCGGCACGATTCATAGATGCCGCAAGTGCCGCGCACATAGACTCGACGTTGCAAAACGTCCGTACAGCCACGAGCGTGCAGGCGGCGGTCGTGGTCTTGCCTTATATGGCCGGAAATGCGGATGTGGATACTTATGCTACCGAATTGTTCACGCTTTGGGGCCTTGGCGACAAAAAGAAAGACAACGGATTGTTGGTGCTTGTGTCAGTGGGCGACCGCAAGTATACAATACGCACCGGTTATGGTATAGAGGGCGCTCTGCCGGACGCAATATGCGGACGAATCGAGCGTAATATAATGCAGCCGGCCTTCAAAGAAGGGGACTATTCCGGAGGTCTCCGTGCGGCGGTAGATAAGATAGGTTCGGTGTTATGCGACCCGGCAATCCGTGATGAAATGCTCGGCGACATCGCCGCCCAAGAGCGTGAAGATTGGATGAATGTCCTGTCGCTATATATAGGTTTTTGTGTGGTTGTGACGCTGCTGGCATTTGTATGGCTGCTCTTGGCTCTTCGCGGTGTACGAGACAAGTCGCCTTACGACAAGTATCAGGCCATGCGCACGCTGTCCAAGGTCTCCGGCGCTTGTGCTTGGTTCACCTTGGGCATGACGCTTTTGGTGTACATTCCTCTGCGCATGATTATGCGAAAATGGCGCAACGGCACTCACTATTGTTCCAATTGCGGGACGAAGATGCACAAGCTTGACGAAGAAAGTGACAACGAGTATCTGACGCCGGCGCAGGATGCCGAGGAGCGCATCAAGTCTGTAGATTATGACGTGTGGCTGTGTCCCAAGTGCGGCACGACTGATATTTACCGCTTTGACGAAGACAGCGGATACAGCGAATGTCCGTATTGCCATGCGCGTACATGCCGTTTTGTGCGGGATACCGTGATGCGTCGTCCCACCCAATACCAAGAAGGTGTCGGCGCCAAGACTTACAATTGTCTCAATTGTAAGAAGACGCACAGCATAGCCTATAAGATTGCAAAACTCGCTCCAACGGTGATTGTCGGTGGAAGCGGATTTGGCGGCGGTGGTGGCGGCGGTGTCTCCGGCGGCAGTTGGGGTGGCGGCAGCACCGGCGGTGGCGGTGCCTCCGGCGGGTGGTAATAAGCTTTCGCTGTGGTTGAATAGCTGAGCTATAGCTCGATTTGGCCGCGATGGCGGACGGCGTATACGGCTCCGGCAGCCATCATGCGCAGCGCTGCAAAGCTGCGAGCACGCATAGCCTGCCGGACTATGCGCATCCATCCACTGTACGGATGTGTAAGACGTAGCACTGCACCGCGTGCGCGCCATACTGCCGGGGTCGGGGTGCGCTGTCCTGTGGATGGGCCGCCCGTATGGCGTCCGATGACGATGGGCTTGTACTCAATGCGCAAGCCGAGTCGTCGTGCATTCCATATCAGGATGTCTTCTTCGCCGCAACCCAATACCGGGGCGCCTATGCCGAACAATGTGCAGAAATGCAGGCCTGAGCGTCTGATTGCGTCCATGCGTAAGGCAATTTCGACTGACGACGGGCAATAGCCGCGCGGCGTGCCTTGTCCAAGATTTATAGGAGATGCCGGGTATGGTTTGTCCCCGGCGCCCTCGATGCGGAAGGCGGTGATATCGGCCTCGCCGAGACTGTTGAGGGCGGCACGCAGTTGTGCCTCGGTGTAGCTCATGTCGTCATCCGCAGTGAGGACATACTCAGCATCGGCGGCTTCGAGCAGTCGATTGCGATTGGCGCATAGTCCGCGGCCCGGTGTCATGATTACCCGGATGTCCGGGCGCTGCAAGCCCTGTGGTACCGGGGGCGCAGCGTCCTCTCCGTTTTGGCATGATACAAGGTATGACACGCCGTCAATGACGGGCAGGGACATGGAGGCCGTGCGCCGCAGGCCGTTGACACCGTAGGTGGCTATGAGCACTTGAAGTCGCATTGTCTGTCGTTGCTGTTCGAGGTATATTATTGATAGCCTGTTGTCTATGAGACTTCGCCGCTGTTGTGTGATATCTTGCGCCAGAAATCTTCGTAGCGTTGAGCCACGACTTCGCAGTCGTTGTGTGTGACTACGTATTCGCGTGCCTTTAATGCGTTTGCAGCCAGTGCTTCGCGGTTAAGGTATTGACGGATGGCCGGGAGTGCCGCTTCCGGGCGGCGCGGGTCGATGTTAATGGCCGGCGTGGTGCAACCTTGGAAGTCGTTGAAGTCCTTTTCGGCTCCGGTGACCACTGTTTTGCCCATGGCCATGGCCAGTAGGGCTGTCGTTGCAGGAGTGTAGCTGTACAACTGGTCGAAGACGATATCTGCGCGAGCCATGCGCTTCAGAAATTCTGCGTATTGCAGGTTGTGTACCGGGAGCACGGTGACCTTGTCTGGAAATTCGCTCTCTATGACCTTGGCAATGCGAATCAGTTGAGGTATGCCTTTTTCCTGTTCGCGCCCTATGTGGCTGGGTAACAGGATGCTTATGGGTTTATTCGTTTTTGCGTCTATTGGCGTCGGCTTTATTGCGTCGGTATCCACAGGAATGCCGCCGTAGGCCAGACGTTCGGGCGTGATTACGCGCGACATGGAAAGTTGGTACTCGTATAGGGCAGTGATGACCCCGTCTACATGATCGTAGACGTATTGCGCATAATCGGACAATTCGGGCTGCTGCCACATGGATACGGTGCGGCCGCGCGTACTCAATGCATATTCCGTTGGAACTCCGTCTATGGCCCATTCGCTGTATCTCAGCGGACCCTGGGGGTCTTTACACATATTGACAAAAGCCGTGTCTGTACCTATTGCCGTGAGACATACCAGTCCGTTGTGCCGCCGCAATCCATCCAAAAGAGTGCGCAGACGTGAGGGGCGCAGTCGCATAAATGTGGGCCCGCAAAGTTGTATCACGTCCCAGCCTTGCAGTTTAAGACGCAGTGTCGTATGCAGTCTCGCCCATAGTAATGCACCGCCGAAGCATCCGGGCAATCGACGGCTTAGGTCTACATCGCGCCCTGTGTTCATCCATGTCGAACCATCTGATGCTACACACACCTCGTGCCCATGACGCTTGAGTCCTTCGGCAAGGGTGCGGTTGTAGTGGCTTGCATCGCCTAGCAACAATACTTTCATTTCAACTTGCTTGGCATGAATGGTCGCAATATGCGAGCAATGCCGCGGTGGCCGTGCACTGTGTAGTGGTAGGCAAAGCGCAGCATACGTTTGCGGATTTTGCTTTTCTCCTGAAAGACGAAAATCTCCTTGAGTAGACGTCCCGAAGCGGTTCCGCTCAGGTCGCAATGAGCCGACAAAATGGCTCCTTTGAGATTTATCCACTCGATGGGCACGTATGTGGCCATGTGTTTGAGAGTGTCTATTTTCTTGTCCGGTTTAGCGGCAAAGCATCCGCCTGTCAGCGATCCTTCGGTGATGAATATACGCACTGTCGGATCTTTGGATTTGATTTTGTGGCATCGAGGCTTACGCAGCGCTATGCGTGCGCCCAATTCGATGTCGTTCCACACTGCGATGTCCGTGTCCCAACCACCGACGGCTCGTATCAGCTCGGTACGGCACATATATCGTTGAGTCGCGAAATTGCTGTTGAACATATTATTGTAACCTAAGTCGCGATTGCGGAAGGTCAGTCGTTTCCATGGCCCGCCATCTTTGCCGTAAAGCACGTCCCATCCGATGATTTCGGCCTTAGGATGCGCATGTGCAGCCTCCATTGCTCTTGCACAGTGTCCCGGGGCCATTGTGTCGTCCGAGTCGAAAAACATCACCCATGGTGTGGTCACTTCGGCGAGGCCGCGGTTGCGTGCGGCGCAAGCGCCTACGGCACTTTCATCCAAAAGTTTGACGCTAAGGCCGTTTATGCCATTGTGCTCAGCCATCCATTTATGCATCACGGCCTTGCTGGCATCCGTAGAGGCGTTGTCCACCAATATCACATCCAATGGACGCAAAGTCTGTGCGGCGATGCTGTCGAGGGTACGGCTTACGAGTTCGGCACGGTTGTATACCGGGACAACAACCGTAAGCTCCGGGCCGACGGCATCATCGATGATACCGCGTGCGAATACTGTCGTTTTTTCCGATGTTTGGGACATAATGGGTTAACATTGTAATGTCTTGAAGCCCGGCTTCATTTGTTCTGCCGTAGAAGAGGACCTTTGTAAGGCCGTCTTGGGGACTTAGGTTGCGTCTGTGTTTTGGTCGTGCAAATTTCCGAAATTTCTATGACATGACAAAATTAAACAAGACATAGCAAATCTCGGGTAAGGACGTTGCTTCGGCGTGTCGGAGGCTAAAGTTTAATTGAACAATAGTTTGCGACGCAGCGATACCGGGAACGCACTGTCCGGGCGCATGGCTATGCGGCATACAAACGGGGCTCGGCGAATGCGTACTTCCGAGCCCATAGGGAGTACGGTGGAGCGCCCGTCAAGGCTTAGGCGAAATGCGCGTGTGCGACCGCTGACGTTGATGTCCAGGACGCTATGGTCGTCAATTACCAGCGGCCGCATGCCCAGTGAGTGTGCTGCTATGGGCGACACAACCAAGACCGGGGCTGTGGGTTGTACAATAGGGCCTCCGGCCGAGAGATTGTAAGCCGTCGAGCCGGTTGGAGTGGCTATGATGAGGCCATCGGCGCGGTATTGGGCCAGCTCGATGCCGTCTACAAAGGTGTCGGCTTGAATCATGGATACGCTGTCGTCCTTGGCAATGCACACCTCGTTGAGCGCATATCGCCAACCACGCACCTCGGGTGAGCATACTTCCAGCAACGTGCGCTCTTCGATGGCGAAGTCGGCATTGAGCATGCCATCGATGCCATTGTCAGAGGATGCATCATCAATGTTCATCGTTGCGAGGTAGCCCAGATGCCCGGTGTTGATGCCGATGACGGGTATACCAAGCCGACCTACCCATGCGGCGGTGCGTAAAAAGGTGCCGTCGCCGCCTATGCTCAGTACCAGCGAGCACCCTTGGCCGGGACCCGAGAGTGCGGCTTGGCCTACTCCGGCGAGGGATACACCCAGCTCGGAGAGGTGTCCGTAAAGCTTGGGGTGCATCTCGATGTCAGTACCTGTCAGCACGATGTGCCGCAATATTCGCTCGATTTGGGCTGCGTAGGGTTGTTGTTGGCGGCTTCCGTAGATGGCTATGGTCATGGTAGCTTGTTTTTTAGGTAAACCGGCTATGAAAAGCCGGGGCTAAATATGATGTTTAGACGTTGAGGATGCGCATAAGGCTTTCGAGGCGGCTATCGATGTCCGCTTTGGCCGTGCCTATGGCATCGCGTGTGTATTCGACCGTGTATCCGTATCGTGCAACGGAGCGCGCCGCCGCTTCTGTGTTGCGGTGCGAAATACGCAGCTCGATGTATGTGCGCGGTGTGTCTTCGTAATCGATGTCGAAGCGCGGTATGTCCGGACCGTCGGAGCTGCCGGGAATTGTGGCGTCTATGATGTTAAGATTGAGCACTTGGGCATCGCAGTCTTCGATGGCGCGGCACAGCTGCGAGGCACAAAAATCGTGCTTGGGGCAGCTCAATACCAAGGTCGAGGAGTCTTCGGCGTAGGGAAACAGGCGCTCTCGTTCTGTCTTTATGTCATCTTTTGCGGTCAATATCTTTTGGATTTAGATAATTCTAACTAAATTTGTACTCCCTTTCAGATACAAATTTAGGCAAAATTTCAATACGAAAGGGGAAAATATAAATTAAACACCATAAAAATAAGCCCAAAGGCACTATATACATATATGACCTGTCTGAGTGTAAATATCAATAAGATAGCAACTTTGCGCAATGCGCGCGGAGCTAACAACCCTGATGTGGAAAAAGTGGCTACCGACTGCGAGGTCTTCGGAGCGCAGGGCATTACCGTGCACCCGCGTCCCGACGAACGTCATATCCGTCGCAGCGATGTGCTGGCACTTCGTTCGCGGTTGCGTACCGAGTTCAATATTGAGGGTTATCCCGACGAGCGTTTTATGGACTTGGTGCTGCGCGTGCGTCCCGAGCAAGTCACGCTTGTCCCGGATGCTCCGGATGCCATTACCAGCACCGGCGGATGGGACGTGAAAGCCAATTTTGACTTCTTGTGTTCCATAGTCGAGCGCTTGCACGAGGGTGGTATCCGCGTATCGATATTTGTCTACCCCGAGGAGGAAGACATCCGTGCCGCCGCACGCACGGGTGCCGATCGTATCGAGCTGTACACCAAGCCATATGCTGATATGTATCCCAAGGATCCGGAAGCCGCCGTTGCCCCGTATGTCGCAGCGTCCACCGTGGCACACAACTGTGGCCTGGGTGTCAATGCCGGCCATGATTTGTCTCTTGAGAACCTGGCATATTTCCATCGGGCTATGCCTTACCTCAACGAGGTGTCCATAGGCCATGCGCTGATATGTGATGCCTTGTATCTTGGGCTGCAAACCACCATACAGCGCTACCTAGAATGTCTAAAGTGACAGGTTGTGCCTGCTTGGCGACTGAAATCGTGGAAACCATTCCGAAACTAAGGAAGAAAAACCGAGGCTTATGGTAACCATCGAGGATAAAGATAGACCAAAAGAAACAACAACTAACCGCACACAATACACCATCTGAAAAAAATGATACTGTTAGACACTGCAACCGCTGCCCTACCTGAGAGCCTGTCACTTTGGGATTTATGTCTTTCGGGAGGTTGGATTATGATTGCTTTGGCCGTGCTGCTGCTTGTAGGCGTGTACATCGCCATCGAGCGAGCCATCATAGTAGCCAAGGCCTCACACCAGGACGAGACGTTTATGAAACGCATACGCGACTATATCCATGACGGCGAGATAGATGCCGCCAAGGAATTGTGCCGTAACTCGGATACCCCGTACGGAAGACTTATCGGCAAGGGCATCTCGCGCATCGGACGCCCGATGAATGATGTACTTGTAACCATCGAGAATACCGGCAATATGGAGATTGCCTCACTATCAAAGGGTTTGCCCTGGCTGGCCACCATTGCCGGAGCCGCCCCTATGCTCGGCTTTCTGGGTACAGTCATCGGTATGGTCGAGTCGTTCTACGCCATCGCTGCCAGTGGCAACAGCGCCCAAATAGGCGACTTTGCCGGAGGTATATATACCGCATTGGTGACCACTGTCGCCGGCCTTATCGTTGGTATCGTGGCCATGTTTGCTTACAATTACCTTGTGGCGCGTGTCAATAAGGTGATGAACATGCTTGAGGCACGCACCATGGAATTTATGGACTTGCTCAACGAGCCGGCTTAACCTTTCCTAAACCAACTAATGTTGCTTAAATACGCATCCAATGTCGCTTAAACGTCAACAAGAGATACTTTCCGGATTTTCAATGGCATCGATGACGGACGTTGTGTTCCTGCTGCTGGTGTTCTTCATGGTTACTTCGACATTTGTGTTCCCCACGGCGCTCGAAGTCAATCTGCCGCAGAGTTCCGAGCAGACGCCGCTCAAGCCGGTGACGCGAGTGTTTATTCAGGCTTACGGAAGCCTTTGGGGGCAGTTCGGAGACGGCGAGCCTATGGCTATGCCATCGCAACAGGCTCTTGTAGATTTCCTTAAGGGAGTTAAGGAGCAGGCCCCCGAGACCGCCATTGCCGTTTTCGGCGATTCGGCAGTGCCCTATGGCGATGTCGTTGAGATTCTCAATCTCGGGGCTGCCAACGACTTGAAGATGGTGCTTGCCACCACCAAAAAGGACAATGCCGCCACTGCCGCTGTGAACGGTGACGCCCTGTCCGGACAGGCTGCCGCATCGGCTTCGGCCTCCAAGTCCGCTTCAACCACAGAGACAAGATAACCGAGCATGAACCAAGCACGCCACATAGCAGCCTTAGGCACCGTCGCCATAGCGGCGCTGGTGTGGTTATGGCTATGCCTCAGCCATCTGTCGCTGTCTCCGGACAAGGAATGGCCTCCACAGCCCGACCCGTATATTGAGCTGGCACAGGTGGAAGACTTGGTTGAGACCATACAGCTGCCTCCTACGTCCGTGCCTTCGCACCAACAGCAGGATGCAGCGGCGCAGACGCCCGAAGATATCGATAATCCGGCACGCCTCGCGCCCGAAACCGGTACGGCTCTTGAGGACCGTGGCCCGGAAGGCAAACCTGCGCCGGTGATGACATCGAGTCGCCCCTCTGATATACAGGTGGAGAATAAACAGCAACCCGAAAGAACGGGGACTCCGGCAGACAACAAGCGCAAGGAAGAGCAGGCCACGGCACGCCGCACCCAATCGACGGTGGGCAATGCTTTCTCCAACGCTCGGCACAACGCCAACAACCGCAACGGTGACACCGGTAATGCCGGGCGTACTGATGGGAACCCGGCTTCGGCCGGTCCGGCCAATTCGCGGTCATCGTCTGTGGGTGTCAACCACGGACGCATTTCCGGCGGATGGGGTTTCCCGGGATATTCAAATAAAATACCTTCCAATAAAGTTGGAAGCGTGAAAATCGAGGCCCTCTTTGATGCCGATGGTGTTGTGACACAGGCCACGGTAATCGGCGGAGACGGCAATATCTCGGAAAGCACCAAGGAGGCGTGTCTGCGCGAAGTCAGGAGGCATAAATTTGCACACACAGGTACAGCCAACGCCGAGGGTGGCAGCGCCACCATCACCTTTGTGTTCAAAGACCCGAAATAGTTGTGTCGGGCCGAAGCGGGCATTGAAAGACACCCGGCTGCGTGCGGCACATATAATATATAAGTAGGATACACATTATATAATAGGACATATTAGTATAGGACAAACAATGGGCGCCACGGCGTCCGAAACACAATATAGAAAATGACACAATACAAGCGCACCCTTATCACCGCAGCCTTGCCATATGCAAATGGCCCGGTACATATTGGCCACCTTGCCGGAGTGTATGTCCCGGCAGATATATATGCACGCTATCTGAGACTTAACGGTCGTCCGGTGGCTTTTATCTGCGGCTCGGACGAACACGGCGTGCCCATCACCATCAAGGCCAAGAAAGAGGGCGTGACGCCACAAGACATAGTAGACCGCTACCATAGTATAATAAAGAAGTCTTTCGAGGGCCTGGGTATATCTTTCGATATATATTCGCGTACCTCCTCGAAGATACATGAACAAACCGCTTCCGAATTCTTCAAACGCCTGTACGATAAAGGACAGTTTGTAGTCAAGACTTCCGAGCAGCTGTACGATGAAAAGGCACAACAATTCCTGGCTGACCGTTACGTCACCGGTGAATGTCCCCATTGCCACAACCCCCGAGCCTACGGCGACCAATGCGAAGCCTGCGGCACATCCCTATCTCCGGACGAGCTTATCAACCCCAAGAGTGCCATCACCGGTAGCACTCCGGTCAAACGTGAGACACGCCACTGGTACCTGCCTCTGGAGCGGTGGGAAGACTTCCTGCGCCATTGGATCTTGGACGGACACAAGGAATGGAAAACAAATGTCTACGGCCAATGCAAATCGTGGCTCGATATGGGTTTGCAGCCCCGTGCCGTCACGCGCGACCTCGATTGGGGCGTACCCGTACCGCTGGACGAGGCCAAAGGCAAGGTGCTGTACGTGTGGTTTGATGCGCCCATAGGATATATCTCCAACACCAAGGAATTATATCCCGATACATGGGAAACGTGGTGGAAAGATCCTGAAACGCGTTTGATACACTTCATAGGCAAGGATAATATCGTGTTCCACTGCATTATCTTCCCGACGATGCTTAAGGCTTACGATGACAATTTCAATTTGCCGGACAACGTGCCGGCCAATGAGTTCCTTAACCTCGAAGGCGACAAGATTTCGACATCGCGCAACTGGGCCATTTGGCTCAACGAGTATCTCGAGGATTTCCCCGGCAAGCAAGACGTGCTGCGCTATGTACTTACCGCTAACGCCCCCGAGACTAAGGATAACGACTTCACTTGGGCCGACTTCCAGTCTCGCAACAATAACGAGCTTGTGGCCATCGCCGGCAACTTTGTCAACCGTGCTGTGGTGCTGACCCACAAGTACTTTGACGGCATCGTTCCGGCCGCAGGAACACTCGAGGACGTAGATACAGCGCTCCAAGCCGACATTCTTCAAGCTAAAGACGCTCTCGAAGATTGTATAGAGCATTTCCACTTCCGCGATGCTCTGCGCGAGGCGATGAATATCGCACGCCTCGGCAACAAGTACCTGCAAGAAACCGAGCCATGGAAGCTGGCCAAGACCGACATGGCACGCGTAGCCACCATACTCAACCGCGCTCTCCGGATATGCGTTGACATGGCTATTGCTTTCGAACCGTTTATTCCCTTCACCTCCGCCAAGATTTGCAAGATGCTCGGCATCGCTAAACTTCAGTGGCAAGATCTCGGGAATGATATCCTGCCTGTCGGCGAAAAGATCGGCGAAGCCGAACTCCTCTTCGAAAAAATCGATGATGAGGCCATACAGAAGCAGCTCAAGCGCCTTGAAGACATTCGCAAGGCCAACAGTATGGCTGCATGGCAGCCTGCGCCCTGTCAGCCCGAAGTGGATTTCGACACCTTTATGAAGGCCGACCTTCGCGTAGGCACTGTCAAGGCCTGTGAGCGTGTGCCCAAGGCCGACAAGTTGCTCAAATTTACTATCGATGACGGCACGGCAGACGGACGCACCATTGTCTCCGGTATTGCCAAGTACTACATTCCCGAAGATCTCGTAGGCCGTCAGGTATGTTTTATTGCCAACTTGCCCGTGCGCCGCTTGCGCGGAGTCGATTCGCAGGGCATGATACTGAGTGCCGAAGACGCCGACGGACGGCTTGTCGTCATAGGCCCGACGGGGCCGGTACATCCCGGCGCGTGCGTCAAATGACAATAGGATAAATCCGACGGTGGCATGACGGCGTCTACATCATGCTGCCGTCGGGAACAATATTTTCGACAATATTCCAAGCCATCAAATAGCCAATACCCATGTCCATGACCACCAAAAAACCGCGTATACTTATAGTGTATACCGGGGGCACCATCGGCATGATTGAAGATGCCGAGACCCACGCACTGCGTCCCTTCGATTTTACGCATCTGATGGATAATGTGCCCAAGGTAAAGAAACTTGACTACGAAATAGATAATATACAATTCAATCCGCCCATAGATTCCAGCGACATGAACTTGGAGCATTGGCGGCTGATAACGCGTTCGATAGTAGATAACTATGACCGCTATGACGGATTTGTTGTATTGCACGGCACGGACACCATGGCCTACACGGCCAGTGCGCTGTCTTTTATGCTGCAGGGCCTGAGCAAGCCGGTAATCATCACCGGCAGCCAGCTGCCAATAGGCGAAGTTCGCACCGATGGAGAGGAAAACCTCATTACCGCCCTGCAAATTGCCGCAGCCAAAGACCCTGACGGCTCCGGTCCGATGGTGCGCGAGGTAGCCATACTTTTCGAGAATTATTTGTGGCGCGGCAATCGCTCGACCAAGCGCAGTGCAGACAACTTTAATGCCTTTAAGAGCCATAATTATCCGGCACTTGCAAAGATTGGTCTGGGCATACACTTCGAGCCTAAGGCTCTGGCACGTCCGGCCGCAGGTACGACACTGCATCCGATGTACGAGATGGACCCCGCCGTCGTTGTAATAGACCTATATCCGGGATTGGATGCGCGTACGCTTGACCACCTGCTCAATACGCCCGGCATTCGCGGTGTCATACTGCGCACCTACGGGGCAGGCAATGGCCCCACGGACAGATGGTTTATGGATTGCATAAAGAATGGCATCGGTCGCGGCCTGGCCATACTGAATGTGACGCAGTGTGGTAACGGCGGCGTCCATGCCACACGTTATGTGGGCGGTGAGATGCTTTCCAGTATCGGCGTTGTTTCGGGACACGACCTTACATTTGAAGCGGCCATCACCAAGATGATGTTTTTGCTGGCGCAAGACCTTACAACCACTCAGCTCCGCTACCGTTTGGCCATCCCCCTCTGCGGCGAAATGTCCTATTGATTTGAGGAAACAAAACATAAACCTTAACGGCCATGTATTCGGCCACGGGTTGCGCGGAAAGGCATATGGGATAAAGGGGCGAATGCGGCAACAATGCAAATGTTGAAGTAGCGCATACTAAACGATAATAATACAATAAGGGCAGATGCCGACGGCATCTGCCCTTATTGTATTATTATATCGGATGATTATTCGGCTTCTTCGATGGTGGTAGCGCGGCCGAGGGCTGCGTACTTGTCACCGAGGTCTACGAGGTTGGCGTTGTCAATCTTGACATCGAGTTGCGACTCGGGCACGCCTTTGCGGATGAGCTGTTTCTTGACACCGTTTACGCGGTTCCAGCGCAGGCGCTCGTTGATTTTGTCATTACCGGTATAGTTGTCTGCCCATCCGGTGATGACGTACTTCTTGTCGGGGTTGTCCTTCATTACGCCGGCTACTGCTTCAAGCAGGCCTACGTCCTTCTTTGTCAGACGGAAGATGTTGATGGGGTAGTAGATGGTGGCCAGAGGAGCTTTTTCGACCACGGGCTCGGGAACGGGCTTGTTGAGGCAATCCTTGAGTTGGTCTTCAAGGTCTTTGATGCGGTCGTTGGCGGCCTGGAGGCGTGCACGGTATGCATCGCAGTTTTCGGCGGGAGGACATACGGGAATGACGGGTGCGCTCCATTCACGCTTGTTGAAGAGGTAGGTCACGCCCAGAAATGCTGCCAAATCGTGGCTTGTACGGTTCCAGCCATCGCCTTCTTCGTCCTTGTGGTTGTCAATGCCGCTATAGCGGATGTCCAGAGACAGGTGAACTTGGTCGCTGAGGCGGAAGTCGTTGATAAGGCCGGCGCGGAATACGAGCACGCGGTCTTGGTTGCGCTTGTATCCGTTGGATTTGATGACATTGCCTCTTGCATCGGTGGTGTAATCCTTGGTGAATGTCCAGTAACCGCCTGCGCCTGCATAGAAGATGGCGTTGTAGCGGCGTCCGGGATGGTATCCGCACCACCAGTTGGTGAGGTTGAGCATTGCGTCAAATACGGGACCTACTTGGTTGAATTTCTGCTTGTACTTGCCTTCTACGAGTGGCTCGTCAAGTTTGCAGTCTTCGGTGCGAATATCTGACAGACCTTTGAGAGTCATGTAGTTGGCGCCGATGCGCAGGGCGATGATGGGCGAGAACCATTTGCCGACATAAAGTCCGGCAGCCGGAGCGAAGCGATCCCATGTCTTACGGTCGCTGTCGCCGTGCGAGAAGTAGATGTTGGCACCACCTTCGGCGGTGATAAACCAGTTGTCTTTAAAACGGTTGAAGAGGTAGCCTTGGCCGGGATCTTCCACGTAGGTGATTTCCTGCTGTGCAGCCTCTTGTGCCCATGCGGAGGCGCTGAAAAGGCCGGCGCATGCAATTGCTAATAGCGTAGCTTTTTTCATTGAGGTTGAGGTTTTATGGTTTGTGTTATTTGTATTTGTATTTCTTTTATTTGTTGGAAAATAGCATTCTGAGTACAGTGCTTGTTTCAAGTCGCTAAATTACTCATTTTTTTTGAATTGGGCTTAATAAATTTTAAGAAAAACGTCTAAGTGCTTTGTTTTTACCTTTTTTTTGTGGTTTTGCGGTTTGTTCGGGTGGTTTTTGCAGCGTAAATAGGGGAAGTCCGGACCGATTTTTAAGGGAGTATCGGTCGTTGGAGAGCGTTAGTGGAATGTGTCTGAGAGCTTTTGCACCGGTGGACCGACAGTAGGGTTGCGCGGCCCCCAATTGTTTTTTGAGCGCAACAATTCGTATAGTATTCCGCCGACATCGATGCCTATGGATTGTCCGCCGAGCATAAAGTACGGCTCGAGCATGGGGCGCGTCTCCCATTGGCCGGAGAGCATTGAGCGTTCGCTACGCATGCCCATGCGTACTCCCCATTTTCGGGCAAAGCGGTAGTCGAGGAAGGCCCCTATGGAGGGGGTGTCGTAGTACCCGGCCAGTGCCGGTTGCGGCATTCCGCCGCCGGAGAAGTATCCGCCGAAGGCTGTAATACTCCATTTGTCATTGAAACGATAGGTTATATCTCCGCCGAAGCCCCATCGGGTGTCCAGGCCGCAGAAGTGTCCGTATTTGGAGACATTGCCGTGGATGTGCAGCGACAATGCGCCGAAGTCTTGGCGGAGGTTGAGCGCTCCCGATTCGATACCCATCGTCCCGGGCAAGGACGTTGTAGCGCCGGAGGCGTATAATGAGCCTGTGTCCCATCTGTATATGGGTGCGATACCGGGAGCGTAGGGATAGGTGCGGTAGGTATACGCGGCGGGGTTGACGGGCGGCAGCTGTCGGTCTATAGTGGTGCGTCGGTAGTAGGAGGCGTTACCTATGGTCTCGGGCTGAGACGGCTGGATGGTGGATGTGGGGACGTAATTGGCGGTGTCGATGGGTGTCGTCATCTGTATTCGAGGCGTGCGTAGGCTGTCCGGCAATTCGTTTTCGGCGAATGTCGGCATGGCTGTCGCCAGTGCGGCTAATATGGCTGCTGTCAGGTGTCCGGGTCTCATCGTGAGATGGTGTTTGTTGTGTTCAACCGCTTGTAGCGCAAATTTAGGTATTTTTTTTGAAATGCCAACATTCTGAGTGATAAATTTTTGAAATTGTGTGCTTGATGGTCTGTATCTGTAGTGATGGCGGATATTGTGTTATGTTGAGTGGTGGTTGCGGGCGCTATGTGTTGCGCTGTTCCGGGATTGGTGGAGACGATACAGAGACAGCGGATGGACGGCGAATAAAAGCCGTCCATCCGCTGTCGTGTTTTCGAGGGTGGGGTGTCAGAGTTTGCTGACGATGTCGCGTGTGTCGCGTGCAATCATCAGTTCCTCGTCGGTAGGTACGACTACGACCTTGACGGCCGAGTCGTCTGTGGAGAGGACTGTCTCGGTGCCGCGGGTACGGGCGTTAAGTTCCTCGTCGATTTTGACGCCTATGAATGCCAGGGGACGGCATACGTCGGCGCGTAGTCCGGTCTGGTTTTCGCCCACGCCGCCGGTGAACACTATGATATCTACGCCGCCCATCTCGGCTGCGTAAGCGCCGATATACTTGATGATGCGCTGTTGGTAGATGCTCAGGGCCAGGATGGCGCGTGGGTTGCCTTCGCTGACGGCCTTTTCGAGTTCGCGCATATCGGAGCTGACGCCACTGACGCCTTGGACGCCTGATTCTTTATTGATGATATGCTGGATGTCGGCGGCTGTGTATCCGTGCTTTTTCATTAGGAAGGTCAGTACTCCGGGGTCTACATCGCCCACGCGAGTGCCCATCATAAGACCTTCGGTGGGAGTCAGCCCCATGGATGTGTCCACGCTCTTGCCGTGATCTACGGCCGTGATGCTGCCGCCGTTGCCTATATGGCAGGTGATGATGCGCTTGTCGGTTATGTCGCAGTTCAGGATTTGGCATACACGTTGGCTGACATAGCGGTGGCTGGTGCCGTGGAAACCATAGCGGCGCACGCCGTCTTCCTCGTAGAAGCGATAGGGTAGGGGATAGATGTACGATTTGGCGGGCATGGTCTGGTGAAATGCGGTATCGAAGACGCCTACCTGTGGTACGTCGGGGAGTATGGCTTCGATGGCCTCAACGCCGGTCATATTGGCGGGGTTGTGCAGCGGTGCCAGAACATAGCATTGGCGTACCATGTCTTTGACGGCTTCGTCTATGAGTACGCTCTTGTTGAATTTCTCGCCGCCGTGTACCAGCCGATGTCCCACTGCCTTTATACAGCTATAGTCCTTGATACATCCTTCTGTGGGGTCGGTGAGTAAATCGAGAATGGCTTTGACCGAGCCTTTATGATCCGCGTGTCCTAACTGGCGTATGCTCTTGCCGCCTTCGTGGTTGCGGTATTTGAGGAATGTGTCGGTCATTCCCACTTTTTCGACACCGCCTTCGGCGAGAGCCGTCTCGGTGTCTGTGTCTATGAGTTTGTATTTGACGGATGACGATCCGCAGTTGAGCACTAATATAAGCATGGTCGTATGTGTTGTGTAGTGGCGGTTCGGGCCGTTGCGGTGTGCGCCGACCCCGACTCGCGGATGTAGTTTATTGATGTTTCAGCCCTATGGCTTGGTTGCAGGTGATGATTATGGTCTTGTAGATGTCTTCGGGGAAGCATCCGCGGGATAGGTCGTTGACCGGTGCGGCGAGACCTTGGAGGATAGGGCCTACGGCCTGTACGCCGCCGAGACGTTGTACTAGTTTGTAGCAGATGTTGCCGACACTCAGATTGGGGAATACCAAGACGTTGGCGCGTCCGCTCAGAGGCGACCCGGGGGCTTTGGAGGCTGCCACGCCGGGGACTATGGCTGCATCGGCCTGCAATTCGCCGTCTATTATCAGCTCGGGCGCCATCTGATGTGCCAGTGCCGTGGCTTCGATGACTTTGTCCGCAGTGGGGTCGTGGGCGCTGCCCTTTGTGGAAAATGATAGCATGGCCACTCGCGGAGTGATGCCGGCCACGTCGCGTGCGGTAGCGGCGGTGCTGACGGCTATGTCGGCGAGTTGCTCGGCGTCGGGTTCGGGTACGACGGCGCAGTCTGCAAACACCATGATGCCGTCTGTGCCGAAGGGCGAACCCTCGGGCAGCAGCATCACAAATGCTCCGGATACCACCTTAATGCCTTTGCGTGTCTTGATGACTTGGAAGGCTGCACGCAGTACGTTGGCTGTGGTATTCATAGCTCCGGCCACCTGCCCGTCTGCGTCCCCGGCCTTCACCATCAGGCAGCCGAGGTACAGCGGATTGGCTGTCGTCAGTCTGGATTCCTCTTCGGTCATGCCTTTGGAACGTCGCAGTTCGAGCAGAAGCGGCGCGTAGCGGTCGATGACGGCTTCGTCGGCGGGGTTGACGATGGTTGCGCGCGAAATCTCGGGGAGGTTCATCTCGGTGGCCATACGGTGTATCTCGGCCGGGTCGCCGATAAGGATGATGTCGGCCAGGGCATCGGCGATGATGCGGTTGGCGGCATTGAGAGTGCGTGGTTCGGTACCCTCGGGAAGCACTATGCGCCGGCGATGTGTGCGAGCGTTGCTTGTGAGTTTTTCAAACAGTGTCATGATGACGTATGTATGTTTTGGTTTGAATAGATATGCTTTTGCTATGCCGTTGCAAAGGTACGAATTTTATTTCGGATAGTGTCTACATGGCAGGCCGCCGAAATGCATAACGAGCAGCCTCGGCGGCCTGTGTGTCAGCGTTGCCTTTTGATGGGCTTTGGCGATTTTAGTGTAGGATCTTGGTGCAGCGGCGTGTGCCGTCGCTGTAGACGTCCGTGCGGATGGTGATGCCGCGCTCGGTGGGCGCTTCGAGGCGTCTGCCGTACAAGTCGTGATACTCGGTGGCGACGACTTGCGCATCGTCCGTAGTCACGTCACTCACGCCGTCCTTGATGGGCAAGATATTCTTGAAGTTTTTCCATTCGGGAGCGGCCTTGTATGCCTCGATAGCTTCTTCGGGCACGTACAACGTGGCGCGGTCGTACATGTAATCTTCGAAGGCACTGCCGCTTGTCTCCGGCGGAACATCGTACTCGCATGTAATCCTTTTCACAGAAGTCGTATTCCAGCAGAATCCCGAGCCTAAATACGGCGTGGCGCCATCAATCTTTGATTTCGTAATCTTGATACTTTCCAACTTGGGCGTTTCTATTGCGCGACTACCGAATTGCACCGAGCCGGGGATTGTCAACTCGGTATTGTTGCACCTAATCAGCTTTTTCTCAGCTAGATGCGTTCCGATATATTGTACTCCATCCTCTATGATAAGTTTTTCGGCTTCGATGCCGGCAGCGGCCGAAACGACCTTAATCGTTCCGGGGAGGGTCATCGTAGCGCCGGGTACAACGTATTTCATCGCGCCGATGTATTCCACGGTCTTGGGAATATTGATGGCCTTGATGGTGTTGTGCGAGCCGCCGAAATTTCGATTGAAACCGATTACTTTCAGACCTTCGGGCAAGGATATCTCCAAGTCCGAGCTTTCGTTCTCGGGATACTCGGAAAGCCACATAAATCCGAATACGGGATATTCGGTGCCGTTGATGGTAACTTTTTCGGGCACGGTAATCTTGCCGGAATACTTCACGCTTTCATCGTTGTTCGGGATTACAATAGCCCCGGTGTACTTGTATATGGACGCATGGTAGCTATCTCGAACAGTCTCATTAACCGCATACCTGAGATTGCCCACCGTGTATGTCGGCAGTCCGAGGAAAGGCCTATCCTCTATGCCATCTTCGATAGCGCGGATTCTTTCGAATTGACCCCACACATCGTCGGTTTTGTACGCCTCGATCGCATTCTTTGGCACATAGAGTGTCGCACGGTCGTACATTGTGGGGTGATAGTCGTAGCCGTGAGGGTCATCGGGATTGTCATTGGGAAACAATGGATCAAAGTTGGAACTCTCAAGTCGGAAGGCGTCTTTGTGCGCTTTGGGAGGATTTTCGTATTCGCAGGTAATGGCCATAATGTCATACGAACTGTCACAGAAACCGTCGCCAAATTCGGGTGACGCATCCTTGTTGGCGGATTTCTTGATGATAAGATGCTTCAGATTGACGGCGTCCAAAGACGCAGACGCGAGTTTTATCGTGCCGGGTATGGTCAGAACGGTATTGCTGCATCCAAGCGCGTATGGACCACATAGTTCCACGCCGTCCTCTATGATTAGGTTATCGGCCGTAAAGAAAGCCATATAGTCCATAAATTTCACTGAACCGGGAATGACACGTGTCCCGGGAACGATATACGCCATTGGCCCAATATACTCCACCGTATTCGGAATAGGTATCGCCGTTATTTCTCTTCTCCCATCTTGATACTCAATATAGCCACCGATGAATTTTAGCCCGTCAGGAAGAATTATCTCAAGATTGTTGCTTTCGTTTTCGGGATAACCGGAAAGCCATAGAAAGCCCACCACAGGGAAGTCTTTATTATCAACAGTTATCTTGGTCGGAATTATTACTTTCCCGGAGTACTTTACCTGTTTATCGTTGTTAGGCAGCAATATTGCACCGGGATATCGGTATATGACATCGCCCGTTGCATTTTCTTCAAAATTTAAGGCATATACAAAGCCGTCAACTTTGTAAACAGGCAGGCCATAGAAATCATTGACAATTTCACTTGCCATACCACATATTGAAAAACAGATTGCTGTAAGTACGACCTGTAATCGCTTCATTGTCTTATTCGACATAGCTCTATTGTTTTAGAAGTTTGTACGTACTCTCGACCTTACCATCAATTAATAGCGATATAACGCACAAGCCGTTCGGCACATTATTGAGATACAGCGTACGTTGGTTTGTTCCCGGGCCAATGGCTATAAGCGGTGTATGGTTTGTGTTATTGATGTCGGTGACAGTGAAATTCGGTGTGTCCACTGAATTGTTAAGTCTGTATGACACGACTGCTGTTTGCGTGCCTCTGTCGTATGTCACGCCGGTAATCCTACCTTTTGGCAGCGGCTGCGCCGTTGACCCGGTTACGATTTCACGATATGGTATTTTGTTAGGGCCGGATATAATTACCTCGATAGAATCGTTCTGCGATAATGCAAACTGATATTCATCGAGAGAAGATGTCCTGGTTATCTGATGCGTTCTGATCCTGCCGCTACGTAGATTCTTGACGACAAGCTTTGCCGGTAAGTCTGCGTTGCTTATGTTTACGGTTAGGTGGTTGGACGGAGAAACAAGACAGCTGGCGTTGTATGCCGACGGAACTCTTGCATTGTAGTTGACTGTCGGATCTCCAAATATATGGAAACTTTCACGTTGGTATGATTCATGCACGTGTTCTCCGTAAGGATGCCAATAATAATTATCCCAGAAACCTCCTCCTTGATGCTCTTCGACTCTTAACAACCCCTTTTGCATGATGTCGTATAGACGATACACCGGTTCTCGGTGGATAGGATCTTTCCAGCCTTTGTATTCATATGAATTAGGCCATATTGCATCAACCATACCTAAAAGTAAGGCATCACTATATCCTAACTTTGTGACATTTGTAGACGAGATGACTGCTATGCCACCTGATGTGCGTCGAGACATCGTGCCCGCGATACAATTGGGATACTGCTTATGGTCACCCGTGTAGCATCCGATGCTAAATATTAGAGGTGCGGAATTAGTAAACGTTAGTTGACTGAAGTCTATATCTGTAAATTGAAAACCGCTCCATCTGTCACATCCTCCGTGTCCATTATATATGGCGAGGTTGACACCGGAATTGAATGCGTTTGATATGTCCTGTTTTGTTGCATTCCACGGATATTGAGGATACTGTAAGTATGATGGTAGAGGCGAATAGTCACCATCATCGTCATAGCTCCATTCTGTAGGGTGGTATCCGGGGTCTGTCGTGTATATGCGTTCAACATCGAGGCCTTTTTTGTCAAGAATAGAATGAATTTCTTCAAGTGTAGGGAGGAATCTTCCGTTGTCTTCATCAGTCCAATACCGAGTCGCAAGAAAAGCCTTATTGCATATGCCTGATGGTGACAACAGTCCCTTCTCGTATTTTATGATCTTTGCAACATTCTTATCTGCATCTGAAGTACAATAAACAAGAAGACGACCATAAGCCACATCAGGGAAACGGTCTCCACTACCGTCTAAACACATATACGGGTAATCTGTCGGCGAATCGCGTTTTTCTGCGCCCCAATCGGTAGCTTTGGGATTGCGTTCTTTTAAGGAATACCCGGGGACAATNGCATCCGTGCCCATAATCAATACCGTGGTGAGATTGGGCATTGTGTTATAATAATGATGAATTACANTATCAACTATTTCAGTCGTCCAATGTCCTCTTTCNACGACATGNACNCTGTANCCNAGATTNTTNTTCCATTCNTTAAGACTATCTGTGGCGGCAGTNAAANTAGTTTTAGGGGTTTTGTAAGATATGACGAGCATATCCTCGGTCGTGTCATATAGGTCNATTTCTGTAACCGGNTCTTTATCCCCGATTTTGTCTCCAATGATACTCATTGTTGCCACCTGCCGATCTGTCGAGAAAGCCACGGCCTGTTCGCCGAGGGTCTCGGTGAGCACACGGTCGGTGTAGGCATTGAAGGCGGCGGAGCGCGTAACACCGGCAGCAGACTGTATCTGTGCCTGCACGGTGTAGGCGATGTCGATATCGAGAGAGGTGAAGATGCGCAGCACGCCGGTTGCTCGGTCATACTTCATTGGCATCACCGTGATGGTGTATATCGGACGGTCGCGATAAGTCTGCGTGTCGGTCACGCGTGCAAGGTCTGGGGGCATGAAACCCGAGTATTCCATGCGTGCCACTGCGATTTGGCGCGGCTGTCCGATGGAATCATACTCTATCCGCGGATTATGGTCAAGATTGACCGGGATGTCGATGTACGTGCTGTCGCGCACGATTATTTGCGGCGTTCCGCTGCCCTCGGGAGCGATGCGGAAAGCCTTGTAAGGCAGTGCCGGCAGTCCGGCAAAAGTGGTAGAGGATAGTCCGGATACCGACACGCGGCATTTCCCGGCTACGGAGTCGGTGACGGTGCGGTCGATGCGGTTGAGAGCGAGCAAGACGGACATGCCGTCATCTGTCTTGGACATGTGGAAGTCGTAAGGTGCGGCGTCCGGGTCAGCATCCGGCAGGATAAAACCAGCAGGTGTGGCGGTCTGCGCATACGCACAGCAAGCGCCAAAAGCCACTGCTGTCAGCAGCGCTTTCATTCGTCGGGTGGTTTTGTTCATAATCAGGTGCTTTTTTAAGTTTTTAAGGTTGGTATTCTTTCTCTCTCTGTCCCCGGATATTCAAGTGATTTCTAAGGGGCATTGGTGGGAGAGAGGATTTATTCACGGCAAATTTACACAACGATTTTCCGATATGCAAATTTTCTACAAAATAATTCTCGTACTAAATGAAAAATTCTTCCGTCATGTTTTCAACCGATTGCGCAGTCTTATTGAACGCCGGAGTTATATAAACAGTGAGAAACGGCAAAACAATGTAACAATGCGATTGGCAGCACCCGACACTTCATTCGCACCCGACACATTTCGGGACAGCGGCAGGATGCGAGATGGCCGGCGGTCGAGGCAGCGGCTGTTCACTGCTGCGGACGGGAAGTCAAAAGCGACAGGAAGCGATCGGCTATGGCCGAGGCGGCAAAGCGGTCGGCTATGGCTGTATGCATGGCAGCGCGGTCGGCTGCAATATCACGGCAGGAGGCGCGCTCGGCAAGTTGTGCATCGATGGCAGAGGCTATGGCTTTGGGGTCGTCGGGACACAGCGAGCCCAGCGAAGTATCCGTGACGATGTCCGACTGCCCGCCGTGCGAGGTGGTGACCGCACGTGCGCCGCAGGCTATGCCTTCGATAAGCGTGCCGGGGAGCGTCTCATGTCGCGAAGTCGAAAGCACGATGTCAGCGCGTCTATACAGCAACGGCAACATCTCCATGCCCACACGTCCGAGGGCGAGGTGTGGCATACGCAGCTCGTCCAAGGCATGAGCATCGCGTATTTCGCCGAAAAATACCGCGAAAGCGCCGTCGGCCGTAACAGCATTGAGCGCCTCCACGGCCAAAGGGAGGTTTTTGATTGGGTCATCAAGACGTGCTGCACCCATGACGATGACGCGTGCATCCTGCGGCACGTCCGGGAAGGCAGCCACTTCGCCGACAGGCATGAATGATTCCACCGGGAAGGCATTAGGCACCACCGAGATGTCTGCATCACGCATCAGCGAAGACTCGCGACAACGTTCAGCCAGCCAATTGCTGACGGCGACAAAACGTATGGGCACGGCTTCGTATAAAGCCTTCTTGGCTGCCTGTGTACGCGTGGACAGGTCGGTGGCGTGGGGCCGTCCGTGCAACAGCGGACAAGCGCCGCAAACGCCCGTAAGGCGGTCGCAGCCGTCCACGGTATGGTGGCAAATGCCGGTGGCATTCCATAGGTCGTGCATCACCCACAGTATGTGCTTATCGGGAAATGCGGCGTGCAGCCGTTGTATGCCGCGCAGCGACACCGTTCCCTGATTGACCCAGCCGAGAACCACGACATCTGCATCTGCAACATCCGGATGCTGCCACAGCGGCAGTCCGGCCGTAGCCGTAGAAATCTTGAAGAGATTGTCGCGTCGCACCCCGCGATGGCGGAAGATGTCTATATGCTCGGCCAGAAAAGCCATGTGCACCGCCGTAGACGATGCTAACGGCCTGACCACCGGATCGTCCGCAGAGACGTTGGCAGCCAGCACCACAACGTCCACTCCGCAGTCGCGCAAGGCGTGCGCAAGGCGCAGGGTGACCACGGCGGCGCCGCCGCGACTGTCGCTATGTGTGACAAGGGTGATTTTCATCGTGACAGGTGCAAGCGTTTGGGCAGCCGTATACCCTCGTGGCGTATGACTACAATGACAAAAGCCGCAATAAGCAGTGTGCGCAGGGGCAGACGCAACCATACCTGCGGCATATCAATAACGTACATTCCCACAGCGTATAACACTGCCGCAAGGACAAAATAAGCGGCGATGCGTCGCAACGGATAGCCGATAGGATACTTGGCTCGGCCTACAAAGTAGCTGGCGACCATCATCACCGTATAGCATGCCAGCGCCGCCCAAGCACAGCCCATATACCCCATACGCGGCACCAGAATGACATTGCCGAGAATGGTTATGCCCAAACCCAGCAGCGAGAAGTACATACCCCAGACGGTCTTGTCCGTAAGCTTGTACCACAGCGAGAGATTGAAGAATATGCCGAAAAAAAGCTCGGCAAGCATCACAATCGGCACCACCTGCAAACCGCTGAAATATTTGGGCGAAATAAAGTACTTAAGGATGTCTATATAGAACATCACACCGAGGAAAATCACCAAGGCGAATATGACGAAGTACTTCATGGCATCGCGATAGGCTTGGAGGCGTTCTTCGCCCTTATCGCGACTTTGGGCAAAGATAAAAGGCTCGTAAGCAAAACGGAAGGCCTGTATGAACATCACCATCACAATGGCAATCTTGTAATTGGCTCCGTAGATGCCCAAGCCGTCCATAGCCTGCGCCTTGTCCGCTACCAGCGACGGATACAGGATTTTGTCTATGGTCTGGTTCATAATTCCGGCAACGCCCAGCACCAGCAGCGGCGCCGAGTACACAATCATCGAATTCCACAGGCGGCTGTTGAAGCGCCAGCGGAAGCCGCGCAACTCGGGCAACAGCATCACCAGCGTCAGTAACGACGATATGAGATTGGCCAAAAATATGTATCCTATGCCGAAAGAAGGATTGTAGAACCATGACACGGTGGCCGGAGCTACGCGCATCAGCCACGGACACAGCAGGATGAAGAACAGATTGAGCACGATGTTGACGCCTATATTGACAAGTCGCAGCACCGCAAAGCGCACGGGGCGCTTGCGATAGCGTAGATACGAGAACGGTATGGCCGTAAAGGCATCGGCGGCCACGCATACGGCCATCATCATTACATATTCCGGATGGCCGTCGCACTCCATCCACGTCGTCACCGGGTCGAGAAACAGCGCCACCAGCACCACAAAGGCTGTAGAGGATACCGCCAGCGATATCAGCGAGGTGGAATATACCTCCATGGGGTCTTTCCAACGGTCGTGATTGGCAAAACGGAAGAAGCCCGTTTCCATACCATATGTCAGTACTATGAGCGCCAAGGCCACCACCGAGTACACGTAGGTGTTAACGCCATACTCGGCCGGGGTGAATTTGATGGTATATAGCGGCACCAGACACCAGTTGAGAAAGCGCCCGATGATACTGCTCAGGCCGTATATGGCCGTATCTTTCATCAATGATTTTATCGAACCCATATCGTATGTCTATGCGTCGAGGTTGTCAAAAAGTCCAGGCATATCGTCCGCCGACATCTTGACGCCCAAATGTTTGAAAGCCTTTAGCGTGACTTCGCGCCCGCGCGGAGTGCGCTTGACAAAACCCTCCTGTATCAAGTAAGGCTCGTACACCTCCTCGACGGTGCCGGTGTCCTCGCCCAAGGCTGTGGCTATGGTGGACAGCCCCACCGGCCCTCCGCCGAACTTGTGTATAATCGTGGACAACAGCTTGTTGTCAATCTCATCAAGGCCGTACCTATCAATATTAAGCGCCTCAAGCGCATATCGCGCAATGGCCATGTCGATGGTGCCGTCGCTTTTGACCATAGCAAAATCGCGCACACGGCGCAGCAAGGCATTGGCAATGCGCGGCGTGCCGCGACTACGCATAGCTATCTCGAGGGCCGCATCATCGGTAATGGGGACCTTCAGCAACGCAGCACTGCGCCGTATAATGCGCTCCAAGGTGGCGTGATCGTAATATTCGAGATGGCAATTGATACCGAAACGCGCGCGCAGGGGAGCCGTCAGCAGGCCGCTGCGAGTGGTGGCACCCACGAGTGTAAACGGGCTCAATGACAATTGCACCGAACGCGCCCCCGGGCCCTTGTCTATCATAATGTCTATGCGGTAGTCCTCCATGGCAGAGTACAGGTACTCCTCAACCACGGGACTGAGGCGGTGTATCTCGTCTATAAACAGGACATCGTTTTCTTCGAGCGTGGTCAGAATGCCGGCCAAGTCGCCGGGCTTGTCCAGCACCGGGCCGCTGGTGACCTTGAAACCTACGCCCAATTCGTTGGCTATGATGCCGGCGAGCGTAGTCTTGCCCAGTCCGGGAGGCCCGAAAAGTAATATATGATCCAAGGCCTCATGGCGCATACGCGCCGCCTCGACAAAGACCTTGAGGTTGGCAACAATCTTTTCCTGCCCGTTGAAGGCTTCGAAATGATTGGGGCGTAAGGCTCGCTCGAAGTCCTTGTCCCGCTCGGAGTTGCGTATATCGAAATCCTGTTCTTGATTCATTGTTCTGTTCGTTTGATATTGACGGCGCGATCCACGGCATCTACGATGGCCTGCGGGGTGACGGCATCGAAACATCGATAGTCGCCGAAGCGACATTCCTTTTTGCCGAAAATCGAGCAAGGACGACACGCAAGGGTGTCATCACCAAGCATCAGCGAGGCCTCACCCTTCCACGGAGTGAAGCCGGCCGCGGGATGCGTCGCACCCCAGATGCTGACCACGGGCACGCGGCACAGCGCCGCCAAGTGCATATTGCCGCTGTCCATAGACACCATAGCGTCCAAACGCGAGATTACGTCTATTTCGCCGGCAAATCCGACCTTAGCCGCAGCCATATCGACCACATCGAGACCTTTGGCACTCAACTGCGCCTTCCATTGCGCCAGCACCGGCGTCTCGGTCTTGCCGCCGCCGAAGAGGTATATCCGTGTGCCCTGACGGTGCGCCAGTTCTTCGACTACGGCAAGCATACGCTCCGGCGGATACACCTTGCCGCGATGTGCCGCAAAGGGGGCAATGCCTATACGTGTAAATGCTGCCGATGGGCAGTCCTCCGCCACGGCTTCACTGCTGTACCCGGCAAATTCGTTCGGATGACACTCCAATCCGAGTGCGGTAAATACGTCCGCATAACGGTCGATGACGCGCTCCAACGGTTGAGCAGCCAAGGCTCCGGCGGCACACAGGCGGCGACGCTGTCGGCGTTGCTTGTCCAGACGGCGCACACGCACACCATGCAGTCGCAGACATTGCGACAAAATTCCAGTGCGTAATACATTGTGCAAATCGGCAAAGTCGGTTACACCTTTTCGGCGCAAGTCCGATGCCAAGCGCCACATTCCGATAGCGCCCTTATATCGGCCTTCGCGTAAGTCGATGCCAAGCACCTCAAGATTGTCCGGCCGCTGTCCGTATATCGGCGCAAACGCCTTGCGCGTCACCACCACGAAGCGCACATCCGGATTGGCGGCACACGCGGCATACACTGCCGGTACCGTCATCGCGATGTCCCCCATGGCCGAAAACCGTGCCACAGCCACCGTTCGTATCTCTTTAGCTTTGGATTTTACCAAATAATCTGAAGTATAGAGGTTATACCTAATTCTTGATGTACAATTTCGGTGGCACCGGCTTATATTTCGCCGTCACCATGACCCATATCGCCATCATATTTTCAATTGAATTACCGTTATGATTCGCGAAATACGCATAGCTCATCCGCGCGGAGTACGGTTTTTTTTGCCTTACTTTTTGTCGGCGGCGTAGAGGACCGGGTTGGTGGAGGGGTCGTTGTACATTTTCATCTGGCGGTAAACCTTCATGTACTTACGTCCGGCAGCAATGTCCTCCAGGAGGGTGTCGATGGCGGCGGTGAGGTCGGCACGCTGTTCGCGCAGCACTTCGAGTTTGGCTTCGCAGCGTGCGCGGTGCTCGGCAGTAGCATCTTGACGTGCCACTTGCTCGGCCATGTGATAAATTTTCAGCGCCAATATGCTGAGGCGGTCAAGCGCCCACGCGGGGCTCTCGGTGTTGATGGTAGCATCGGGTTGAGGCACCACTGCCGAGTATTTTTCGCGGAAATACGTATCCAGTTCCTCGACCATATCGGTGCGATCCTGGTTGGACTTGTCGATGCGGCGCTTAAGCACCAGGGCCTCCACGGGGTCGATGTCCGGGTCACGTATGATGTCCTCCATATGCCATTGGGCGGCATCGATATGGTTCTTGGCAAAGAGTGTATACTCGATGGTGCCGGGTGTATACGGATTGGCGCACGGAGCGTCGATGTCATCGGCGATATGGTATGCTTCGGTGGCGGCTTCGAAGATGCCGTAGCAATGCTCGGCAAAGGTCTTGTCAGTAGTCATATTTCGGTGGCTGTTTGGTTATCTTGCAAAGTTAGGCATTTCCGCCGACATTTCCGCCTGAAAAATTCACCGCCCTACACTCGGTATGTTCCACAGGCGCAGGATTTGTGCAAAACGGCAAAATGCCGGATATTTTTCGTGCGTCATATATTAATGACAGCATAATCATCGCACCTTATTTATTAGGCCGAATATTATGCTTTTATGTCCTATTTAAGCCTATTAAGACGCTTTTTCAACATATCGATATACTTATCCTGTAAATCCCGGTTTAGAAAAGAACTTTTTATAACCTCCTCAAACTTGGATTGCAGTCTGATGTATTTATCAATCAGGCGCGTAACCACCACCGGCTGTATATCTAACACTTGTGCCGCCTTGATAAAATCTTCTCGCTTCAGATTCTTCTTGCGTCCATTCAAGGTCAACGCCAATTCCTCATCGTCCTTTGGATTAATAATTGCCGCATTTAGTAGGTCATAGGCCGGAGCCAAACATATACCTTGTCCGACGTCATACAACGAAAAGTTTTTCAAGTGCATATCGTTATTTCCGGTCAGCCAACAAAACAGCACCACCTCAAAGTAATTTGTGACATCCATTTTGGGCAGCGATGAATATTTCAATATCGTCTTGCCTACACGTTCATAACTACTCTTGTATTTATATTCGGTCTGTCGTTCGGTCAATTGACACATATCCTCCATCGCAATTTTTTCTCCGCTCGGAGTCCGATCTATACGCCGAGTAAGATAGCATATCGAATCGTCCGCCATTCGCATCAATGTATGCGGAACAACATTGATATGTGCCGCCTCGGCAAGATGCATAGTTAAATCTTCGATCTCCGGCATCATTTTGTATTGTGAGGTCTGAGGCTTACAGATATATCCGCCCCAAAGTCCGACAATAGTCAATCGCTTGCTACCTTCATGGTCTTTTAGATGCAACGACAACTTGGGCTGCACTCCGGTCAACGATGTCTGATTTTCAATAATTTGCATCGCCAACCGGTCGAGTTGCCGTATTGTATAATCAAACGTCGGTAATGCTGTCGTGCCAAAAAATTTTTCGCAGCACGCCGGATGCATATCCTTTTCACCCGTTTTCAATGGTCGGTAGCAAAACAAGCACTTACTCATAATTTTCCTCCTTATCTTCTATAGCAATAACACTTACAGCACCTATACAATCCCTGCAACAGGTCAACAACAATGCCATTCGGTCGAGAATGCTAATGTCTGTATTGCGCAAGGCTACATCCAACAACCATCCCTCAGGTATCAAACCATCAAAAAACGGGAACAATACTTGACTCTTATATGCCTCTTTTTGCAGTGGCAAAGTCAAGCTGATAGGCTTCGCTGTATCCGGCGAAAGGTATTCGGGCAGATAGACAAATTCGTAGCCGGTATCATCCTCCGTCAAAATGCCGGCCAATAAATCTTTATAATATATCCGAGCTCGTCTCATAAATATACACTATTATTTGAGGGTTAGTTCTGAAAGCGATCTTGGCCGGTGTTTTGTTCTCTGACCTTGGGGACGGCAATCATCTCGTAATTAAAAAAATCAAGGAGCTGATTGACTTTGTCGAGACGTAACGATGCTTTGCCTTGCTCAAGATCGCGCACAAAACGCAGTCCCACGCCGGACTTCATCGACAACTCTTCTTGTGTCATTCCATACTTCTTGCGTTGCTTTTTTACGGTGGCAGACAAATTATTCATATCTTCATTATATTCTGTAATCGTGCTATAAATCAAGCTATAATATACCGAGTTATGTCGAATTCAAGCCAACAAACGACATCTCATAAAAGATTACATCACATCTCGCCGACAGCGGAACTATACCTCTTCGGGTACAAAGTTACATATTTTTCTTGATATTATACCTTTTGGGGTATATTAATTGTTTTTTACTCGCGCACTATACCCTTTCGGTTATAAAAAAGAGCGCAATGCCGGAACATCACTCTCGTTATACGGTAAGGTCTCAGGTCAGAGAACAGCTGTTTTTTCTGATAGAATCCAATCAATCAGTTTATTTTCCGATTTAGCCATTTGCATATCATAGCGTAATTGGATACGCAATAATAATGCAGCAGGAACTCCGAGAGCTGCCTCAAAGAGAAATGCCGTAGTCGTAGTAAGAGACCTGCGGCCATTGAGGATTTCATTCAATGCCGTATGCGACATTACAATATTCTCCGCCAACTTCCGTTGGGAAATTTTTCGGTACTCGATTTCATCTTTGAGTACTTCTCCGGGGAGAGAGGGATAAGCCCCAAAATCGTTGTCAGACATAATGCTTTTATTCGGCGTATAAATCAATTTTTATAAGCATAATCCCGGCATCGGAATTACTTCTTTTTGCTTGTTCTTAGACTGAGACATAGCATCATACAAAATTACGGAGGGGAGACGTCGCGGCGCCTCCCCTCCTATATTATGGGATTATGATATCGTGCTTATTTTGCGTCCCAGGTGCAGTCGATGGGTTCGAACTTTCCGGGGGCGGTGACGCGGAAGCGAGCAGTGTATGGCGTTGTGGATGCGCCATCATAAGCATAGAAGTTGATGGTATAGATGACATCTATTCCGGCTACGGGAACTGCATCGGCGTGCAATGTGGCCAGAGCGCCGGGCATAACTTCGTTCATGAAGCGTGTCTTTTCGAGGGCTACAACAGCAGCATCGTCCATGTCTTGGTACTCGGCGGGATACTGACCCTTGGCAGCGGAGGGACGCAGGTCGACGTTGCCTTGGAATGCGGATGTGCCGCTATAGTACTCGTTGTTGCCATAGGAGGATACGTAGAACTTACCGCTCTTGATGTCGGTGTCGCCCAGAGGCACGCAGATGTTCTCGTATACCCAATTTACACAAGCCTGATAGTACTTGGTGGAGAGTTCCTGGCCTTTACCGGCGGGCAAGGTGATGGTGACGCAGGGGTCATACATCCATTTGCCGGCGTTGCGTACAAACTGGTTGGTGACCGCTGTGATGCCGGTGTTGAGGGTCCAAGCGCCGTCTTCGCCGCAGATGTACGGGTCGCAGGCGTACGAAGTAACCTTGGCCTTGGAGTCATAGTATAGGTAAGCAACATTGGTGGACTCGCCGGGCTGAGCATAGGGATACTTGGCAGCGAGGTAGCGCGGCAGGTACTTGGTAGGCTCGGTAAGGTTCTGGTACTTCTGACCCATGGCTGTGTAATCGCCGGGGTTGAGGACGCAGAAGCCCGAAGCGGCTACCCAGTTACTGCCGTTGAAGTGGTACATGGCGTTGTATCCGGTGGTGGGCACGGCTACGGCCGGTGCGTTGTGACGACGCGGGGCGGCGGTGACGGTTTTGCCGTCCACGGCGGTGACTACAAAGTTGCAGAATCTGCCGCCGGCAATGGCGATGAAGTATCCGGTGATGGAGGCTTCGCCGTCGTTGGTGAATAGGCCGCGCAGAGCATCAGTGATACCATAGACACTGCCTTGAGCTTTCTCGGTGCCTTCGGGTTTGACGTTGATGTTGCGCTCGGTTACCGTAACTTTACCTTTGATGGTTGCGTATACAGCCAATTCGTTTTCTGTGCGTGTAATCAACTGATCCCATTCGGCGGCGGTGTAAGACTTGGCGGCGGGATAGGTGACTGCCTGTGTGCCGACGATTTCGACTTCGGCCGAGGCTCCGGTCACCTGGAAGCCCTTGTTGTAAGCGCCGATGGTGCCGTTAACCTTAACCTGATTGCCGACAGCTTGCGATTTGGCGTCGAAGCTGCTGCCCATGTATACGAAGATGCTGCCGGAATTGTCGGTGATGACGTATCCCTGGCCACATACAGCCGTAACGACAGCGTTGATTTCAACCTGGTCGTCGACTTTCACGCTTCCGATGACATCGGAAAGAGTGAAGGAGGGGGTTTCGCCACCGCCTACATTTCCGAACACAGGTTCCTGCTCGGACTGCGCGTACGAAACTATGCAATAGAGTCCGTCGTTAGCATCGGCTTCGTTTTTGAGAATCTTGCCGAGGTACTTGTTGGCGGGATGCGAGGGAGCAAATCCGTCGATGAAGTTGTCTTCGGATTCCCATACATAAGCCTTGTAGTCGTCTGTGGAGACGGTGTACTGCTGTGCAGCGGCGGCTTCCGAGACTTCGGGAGCTACGGGACCGGCAACGTTGTAGGTCACTTTGACGCCCGAGCCATCGGTGAGAGTAAAGTACTTGAAGGAATTGGAGGCGAGGAATGCCGGGAGGTATTTCTCGGCCGGAATGGCATCGGAGAAAGCCTGGCGGGTGGCCACGGCAGCGAGGTCGGCCTTGAATTCGTCGCCTGCGAGAGCCTTGTTTGTGGCGTTGGAGGCGATGGCCTTGTAGTCATCGGCAGTGAGGGTGTACTCTATGTTCTGCTTGTTGGAAATAGGCTGGTCCTTTTGGTCCTCGAATCCATCGAGGTCGTTGTTCCAATCGTTCTCGTCGCAGGCGGTGAGTGTCAAGCCCATGACCGCTGCCAACATCGTGCTGAATATATATCTTGTTTTCATAATGATGTATGTCGTGGAATGTTGGTTGGGTTATTAGAAGTTGACGCGAAGTTTCATGGCGTAAGTGCGGCCGAAGCTGTAGAATACGCGGAAGGCATTTTCCCATGTACCGGTTTCGGACGACGGGGTGTATGCGTCGACTACGTAGTTGTAGTTGAAGAGATTGTGCACGTTGCCGGAGAGTGTGGCTTTGAGGCCGCCGATTTCGAAGGTATAGGCGGCGTTGAGGTCAAGCTGTTGTCCCCAGGGAATACGCCATGGATCGGCCACCTTGACGGTGCCGTTGGGAGTATAGGACGATGAGCTTATGGTGTAGTCGCTGTAGTTGTTGGCGGCCACGGTCCAATCGAGGCCTACGCGCAAGCCCTTGAAGGGACGGAATGTTGCTCCGAGAGCGGCGGTAATCTGTGCACTGCCGCCTACTTTGACGCCTTTTTGCTCGAGTGTGGCGTGGATGTGGTCTTTGGCAAGGATGCCGCTGGCAACAGAACCTGCGAGGTCGGCCAGAGGTTGGCCAAGCTGGTTGTAGAAGTAGCCGGTCGAGTTCGAATCCCACTGATAGTCGCCGATAGATGCCATACCATTGACTTCGATCCAGCGTGCGGGGATGAAGGTGAAGTTCAATTCGAGACCCATGTGGCGTGCGTCTACACCGGCCATATTCATATAGTAGCGGTCACCGGCGTGTTCGCCTACTTCGATGTTGCCCGTACGAGTAGTGGTCTTGTCCATCCACTTGGTGTAATAGGCGTTGAAGGTGGCCGAGAATATGGGCGAGCCGAAGCCGTAGCCCAATTCGGCGGAGAATACTTTCTCGTTGATGGGGTCGGGGTTGGCGGCATTGGATGTTGCTTGGCTCAAGAATACGCCGGAGGCGAAGAAGGGAGCGCGGCTGATGTATCCGACGTTGCCGTATACATTGTTGTGGCGGTCAAGGTTGTAGTTGATACCGAACTTGGCCGTTCCGCCCAGGAAGTTGTATGTGGGGGATTTGGAGTGTTCCTTGTCATAGTAGAAGTGGTCGACGCGCTGGTATCCGGTGTTGCTCAACGATCCGGAGAGGACGATGTTCATGCGACGGTCCAGCAGGGTGTATTCGCCTTGTGCATATACGCCTTCCTGGTTGGTGCGTCCTTCGTAGTCGCGGTATACAACATCACCGACACCGAGTTTTTCGTAACGCCAGTTGGGGTCGGCGGCAGCGGCGTTGTTTTCTACCTTGACATTCTTACGGCTGGAGTCGTCCATGTAGTATTCGCCGTCATAGAGGTCTATGATTTTGTTGTTGTGGAAGCCTACATAGTAGCGCATGTCGATACCGGCTGTGAAGCGCAGTTTATTGTCAAAGAAGCGGTTGTTGTATGTCGAGATAAGTCCGTACCAGTTGTGCGAGTTGTTGGACTGAGACATTACCATATTCGAACCGGTGGTGGATGCGCGGTTCATCAGTTGGATTTCGTCGTAAGCGAAGGTTCCGTCTTCGTGGCGGAAGAGGGTATTGGGCACACCGTTGGTTGCGCCATACCACGAGGAATTGCTCAGCGAAGTGCCGTTGTATGTTCCGCGGCCTTGGCCGGAGTATCCGCCGCCGGTAGCGATGGATACATATGCAGTAGTAGACAGCGAGGACTTGTCGTCAATCTGCCAGATGTGGGCCAGCGAAATTTGGGGCTTGTGGTAGGTGTTGCGGTTGGAGCTGCGTACCTTTCCGTCAAGGCCGAAGCCGTAAGTGGGATTGTACTTGTAGGGGCTGTCGCTGTCCATGACGCGCTTGGCGTAGGTCTGATATTCCATGATGGTAAGGCCGTCCTGGCTTGAGCGCTTGTTGTGGTTTTGGGGAGCGCCGAAGGCTGTCAAAGACAATTGATGACGATCGTTGATGCGCTTGGAGATGTTGAGGAAGTAGCTGTACGAGTTGAAGTCAGTGCCCTGTACATACCCGTCACCCCAGCGGCGAGCGCCTTGCAGAGTGATGGCCCAGCCGTTTTTCATCAGGCCGGTGGAGACGTTCATGCCTATGTTGTTGAGGCCGTCGTTGCCAAATCCGTAGAACACGCTGCCGCCGCGCTTGGCGTCAAGGCTGCGAGTAGTGATGTTGATGGTACCGCCGATAGAGGGAGCCGAGAGTATGGCTGCACCCAGACCGCGTTGTGTCTGGATGTTGGAAGCCACGTCACCAAGGCCTGCCCAGTTGGACCAGTACACCCAGCCGCCTTCCATATCGTTGACGGGAATACCGTTGACGAGGACAGCGACGTTGGCGCTTTGGAAGCCGCGCATGTTGATTTTGGCATCACCAAAACCACCGCCGTCTTTGGTAGCCCAGACGCCGGGAGTGGTTTTGAGTACTTCGGGGAGTTCCTGCGTACCGAGTTTGTACTCGATGTCAGCGGCATTTACCTGGCTGACGGCCACAGGGGTCTGGCGTGTGCGAGCCAGAGACTGCGTAACGACGACGTCGTTGAGAACTTCGGCCTGCGTGGGAAGGGTGATGGTTCCCATATTGCGGGCAGCGGCGACTGTGACAGCTTTGCATCCTACAAAGCTGAAGGTGAGTGTGGATGTCTTGGCCGGGACGGTCACGTTGAAGTGTCCGTCGACATCAGTGGTGCCTACGGCATTCTTGCCGGTGATGACCACACTGGCGCCAATGATAGGTTCGCCGTCTTGGTCAACGACAATACCGGTACATTTCATGGTGCCTTGGGCGAGCATGCCTATGCATGTCAGGCACATCACCACGAATACTGATAATAGTCTTTTCATTCCAAAAAATGTGATTTAGTGGTTAGGGTGAATATTAATATATCTAATTACAATTTTTCATGTTAAATATAAGCCTTTGGAAAAGGCACTAAAGACGCTTTCGAAACCATACGCAGTCCCGAAATAGTTGTGAATCAATCGCTTTGTATCATTACTCAGAGGGTAAATCTGTTTAACGTGCATTCAAAGGTAGCAATAATCTTTAACATAGCAGCTATTCCGCCGCAAAATAGTTTTGCGCAAAAGCAATCTCGGGCTTCCGTGGGTCGCCGTTTTGGGCTATAAGGTAGCAGGCATAGCGCGTCAACAGTATGTCATCTATCTGACGTTCAGCACCTGATCCAAGCAAGACCATTTTCCCGACGTTGGAAAAATGGTCGGTAATTGACTCTCCTGCATTTACGCAGGACTCTTTGGCCCTGTTTATAGCTTCTTTGAAACGATCCCATCGAGCATATCCCAATACAGGGTAAAGCTCACGTGCACTCCAACATTCAACGCCTTCATATTCTATGGCTATGGCCTCGAAGCTCTCGAATAATTGTTTGGTTTCTTCTGCTTTCATTTCATGGTCCTTTAATACTACCGCAAAAGGTAGCCATTTTTCTTAAAGCGTGAAAGGCGGTGGTGGCGGGATACCGTCAGGTGTTGCCGGTAAGACGCATGGCTATGTGCCACATGGCTATGGCGGCAGAGACGCTGACATTGAGCGAATGTTTGGTACCGAATTGCGGTATTTCGAGATATATGTCGCTGGCAGCCACCACGGCCGGGTCCACGCCATCAACCTCGTTGCCTACGACTATTGCATATCCGCGTCCGTCCGTTGGCGCAAAATCTTGGAGCGAAACACTTCCGTGCACCTGCTCGAGACAGCACACAGCATATCCGCGGCTGTGCAATACGGATATGGCTTCGAGGGTATTGTCATAGTAAGACCAGTCCACCGAATCTTCGGCACCGAGGGCTGTCTTGTGTATCTCCACCGATGGAGGTGTGGCGGTGATGCCGCACAGGCACACATGTCGCACGGCAAAGGCGTCACATGTACGAAAAATTGCACCTATATTATTGAGCGAGCGTATGTTGTCCAGTACTATTATCAACGGCAGTTTTTCCTTGGAATGGAATTGTTCTATAGTATCGCGGTGCATCTCTGCGGTGGTTTTTTTGCGCGGCGCGCCGGCGGTCATGGTGCTTTCGGGCGTCCATCCGGGGCGCAGGAAGTGCATGGGTCTCATGACAAACGTGCGTGCGGCAGCATGCGGATGCGGAATTTTGAGCCGCGGATGCGAATACACCAAGTCGTCTATAGCTATGATGTCGATGTCGATGCTACGGTCTATGTAGTCGCCCAAGGAGTTGCGGTGTGTCTCGCCGGGGGCTATGATCTGCTCTATAGCCTGTATTTGATCCAATAATGCAAGGGGTTCCACTTGCTGTCCCTCCGGGAGATCGATGGCGATGCCGACGTTGATAAACCGGTTGACTGTATCGAAGCCCCATGCATCGCTCTGTATTTCCGGGGCACGCCGTATGCGAGACCGGGGATAGCGTGATGCAAGCATGAGTATGGCTCTTTCGATATTGGCGCGACGGTCGCCGAGGTTGCTGCCGAGGTTCAGGTATATGGTGGACATGTCTTTGGGTGTGGATGTTATTCTGATATTAGTAAATATATTTGTTATCAGTCTTTTAGGTTGTATGATGGATGTCAGCCGTTGGGTGTCTTGGTTGTATTTTGTCTGTAACGGGGGTGATGTTCGAGTATCTCCTGGCGCAGACGTGAGTTTTCGATATGGAGATATATCTGCGTGGTGGCTATAGACTCATGTCCCAGCATCTGCTGTATTGAACGGAGGTTGGCGCCGCCTTCAAGAAGATGGGTGGCAAAAGAGTGTCGCAGCGTGTGCGGCGACAGTGGAGTGCGTATGCCGGCACGCGCCGCCGCATCGCGCAATATGTAGAAAATCATAACACGCGACAGATGTCGGCCACGGCTGTTGAGGAACACCGTATCGGCATCGGCCGATGCTATAGGAACATCATTACGGTCGGTGTCCACATAGTTTTTTATGCGCGTCAATGCCACCTCGTTGACCGGCACGAGTCGTTCCTTGGAGCCTTTACCTCTTATAAGCATTACCGCATTGCGAAAGTCTATGTGCGAAATCTGCAGTGCACACAACTCGGAGACACGCAGTCCGCAACCGTACATGGTTTCTACGATTGCGCGATTGCGGCGTCCCGTAGGGGTGTCCTCCATAGCCGCTATCAAGGCGTCTATTTCTTCCAAGGAGAGTACCGATGGCAGACGCGAACCCACGGACGGACTTTCGAGCAATTCGGTAGGATCGGTTTCCATGATGCCCTCGAGACGCAGATAACGGTAAAAATTCTTGATGCCGCTGAGTATGCGTGCGCACGAGCGCGGCATGATACCGAGGTCGTGCAAGTCGCCCATGAATGTACGCAAGTCATCCACAGTGGCCTTGGTCGGGTCGATATCGGCGGCAGCAAGTGCATTGAGTAGCTTTGAAACGTCCGTGACGTATGCATCGCGCGTGTTGTCGCTGTATCCACGCTCGACAGTGAGGTACGACCCGTATCTTCCCAGTATTTTGTCTATATCCATGGTCGGCAGCGGTGTTATAATGAGCCTTGTTCGACAAGCGTAGCCACGCGTTCTATGATGGCGTCTTCACGTTTCTTCTCGGGTTGGAACTTGCCTCGCAGGTTGACGCCGAAAAGCCTACCGAAGCCTTGCCAAAATACGGCTCGAAAGCTACCGAGAAATGCCTTGACAATTTCGTATGACGATTGGTCGGTTTCGCGCTGTATAAGCTTTACCAAAAGCCGCGCCTGGCTTTTGCTCAGTCGCTTGAGTATTGGCTTGTACTGTTTGAAAAGTTCCTTTTCCATGCGTTTGAGATATTGCTCACGCTCCTTCTGTGTGTCAAAAGTCTCTATGTACTCGTATGTCTCGATAAGTGTCTCGCGTATCATTTTGGCATACGGAAGGGTTACCTTGACATTGCGCACGGTTCGCCAATAGAATTCCTCTTCCTTCTTGTTTCGGAATTTCATAGGCGGATACACCGTGAAAGGACGAAGGAAAAATATTGTCATTGTGTCGCCCGTTTCCGGATCGACTACGAAGTTGTATCCTTGGTAAATATTTTCGCGTGCAGAAGGCAGGCGCATATCCGGGCCATGTTCCTGCCCTGAGGCGGAACATAGCGTGCCGGCTACCATGATTGCTACGGCGGCCAGCGCTATGACTATGCTGCGCCGCTTCATTTTCACTGATGGTCGTGCGGTACCGGGGGATAGTCCACAGTGTAGTGCAAGCCTCGCGACTCGTGGCGTTCCTTGGCTTGTCGCATAATCAGGTAGCCCACGTTGATGATATTGCGCAATTCGCAAATATCACGTGACACTTTTGATTCCTTGAACAGTTTCTCGGTTTCTTCGTACAGTATATCGAGACGATTCCAGGCACGGTCAAGGCGTATATTAGAGCGCACAATACCCACGTATGTACCCATGATTTGGTTGACTTCCTTGATACTTTGGGTGATTAACACCATTTCTTCGGGATGGCGTGTACCCTCGTCGTTCCAGTCCGGGACATCATGGCGCAATTCGTATCCGGGGGCATGGGCCACGGCGTGTCGTGCTGCCGCATCGGCATATACCACAGCTTCTATCAGCGAGTTGGATGCCAAGCGGTTGCCTCCGTGTAGTCCCGTGCGGCTGCATTCGCCCAAAGCATACAAACGATGTATCGAAGACTGACCGTCCAGATCGACGGCGATGCCGCCGCAAAGGTAATGAGCAGCCGGTGCCACGGGAATATAATCTTTGGTGATATCTATGCCGAGGCTCAAGCACTTCTGATAAATATTGGGGAAGTGATGGCGTGTCTCTTCGGGGTCTTTGTGCGTTACGTCAAGATATACATGGTCGTCGCCGTAGAGTTTCATTTCGCTGTCTATAGCGCGTGCAACAATGTCACGCGGCGCCAGCGACAATCTAGGGTCATACTTCTGCATGAATTCATCGCCACGTAGGTTGCGCAATACCGCACCATAGCCGCGCATGGCTTCGGTAATAAGGAATGATGGACGATCGCCCGGGTGGAACAACGCCGTAGGATGGAACTGTATAAATTCCATATCTTTGACCGTTCCCTTGGCACGGTATACCATAGCTATACCATCGCCGGTGGCTACAAGCGGATTGGTTGTTGTCTGGTATACGGCGCCGACGCCGCCGGTAGCCATGACAGTTACGCGTGCAAGGAATTTTTCAACCTTGCCTGTCTCTTGGTCCAGTACATATGCTCCATAACAAGTTATGTCAGGAGTTCGGCGTGTCACTATGCGTCCCAAATGGTGTTGGGTGATGATTTCTATGGCAAAATGATGCTCGTAGATGTCTATATTGGGGTTATGTCGCACTGCCTCTATAAGACCGCGTTGTATTTCGAATCCGGTGTTGTCGGCGTGATGCAGTATTCTGAATTCGCTATGTCCACCCTCGCGGTGCAAGTCAAAAGACCCGTCTTCGCGACGGTCAAAGTTCACACCCCAAGACAGCAGATCTTTGATACCCTTGGGCGCTCCGGTGACCACGGCGCGTACTGCTGCCGGGTCGGAGAGCCAGTCTCCGGCTACCATAGTATCATGTATGTGTTTCTCGAAGTTGTCCACAGCAAGATTGGTCACCGAAGCGACCCCGCCTTGTGCCAATGCAGTGTTGGCCTCATCGAGAGTAGTCTTGCATATCAAAGCTACACGACCGTGCTCCGCCACTTTAAGGGCAAAACTCATGCCGGCTATACCGGAGCCTATGACCAAATAATCGTATTCCATATTATTATTTATTTTGCAAGAGGTGTGATTAGATAGTGTTTTATGTCTATTGTATGATTATTTTATTGGAATGTTTTTTATTTAACTACGACATTAACTATCTTGCCCGGCACTACTATAATTTTTACAATCTGCTTGCCTTCCAACCACTTGGTAGCGGCGGAATTGCTGAGTGCCAAACGCTCGACATCGGCGCGTTCGGTACCGGCAGCCACAGTAATGGTAAAGCGTGCCTTGCCGTTGAAGGACACGGCATACGTCTGTGTATCGGCTTTGAGATAGCGTTCCTCGGCTTGCGGCCATTGGGCATCGCAGATGGTGGTAGTGTTGCCAAGCGCATGCCACAATTCTTCGGCAATATGCGGCGCAAATGGTGTAAGCAACACCAAAAGCGATTGCAATACCTGTCGGCTGCGGCAGCGATGCGAGGTAAGTTCGTTTACACATATCATAAAGGCGGCCACCGAGGTGTTGAACGAGAAATTGTCAATGTCGGCCGTAACCTTGGCTATAAGACGATGGAGACTGCGCAGGTCTTCTTCGGAAGCGGCGCTGTCATCCGGCAAAAATTCTTCTCCTTTGTAGAAGATAGCCCACAATTTTTTGAGAAATCTATTTACACCGTCTATACCGTTAGTATCCCACGGCTTGGACTGCTCCAAAGGACCGAGGAACATCTCGTAGAGACGCAGGGTGTCTGCACCATAAGTGGCTACTATATCATCGGGATTGACAACGTTGAACATCGATTTGGACATCTTTTCGACTGCATATCCGCATATATAGCGGCCGTCATCCTCGAGGACGAATTGAGCATCGTTGTATTCGGGACGCCATTTACGGAAGGCTTCCGTGTCGAGTACATCGTTCTTTACTATATTGACGTCCACATGTATGGGAGTTACATCGTAGTCTTTCTTCTTGCCTGCACTCACAAAGGTATTAGTATCCTTGATGCGGTATACGAAGTTCGAGCGCCCTTGTATCATGCCTTGGTTTATGAGTTTTTTGAAAGGTTCTTCCTCTACCACTATTCCGAGGTCATAAAGGAACTTATTCCAAAAGCGACTGTAAATCAAGTGTCCCGTGGCATGTTCGGTGCCTCCTATATATAGGTCGACATTGCGCCAGTACTCGTCAGCCTCTTTGGATACAAGTGCATCGTGATTGCGCGGATCCATGTATCGCAGATAGTAAGCCGAACTGCCGGCAAATCCCGGCATAGTGTTCAGTTCCAAGGGATAGCCATCGGCAGTTTTCCAGTTCTTGGCACGTCCCAATGGCGGCTCACCTTTTTCTGTAGGCAAATATGCATCTATTTCGGGTAACAACAGCGGCAGGTCCTTGTCATCGAGCATACAAGGTATACCCTCCTTGTAGTATACGGGGAAAGGTTCGCCCCAATAGCGCTGACGCGAGAATATGGCATCACGCAGACGATAGTTAACCTTAACACGGCCTATGCCTTTTTCCTTTATAAATTTTTTTGTTGCGGCAATAGCTTCCTTGACGGTAAGTCCATTGAGATTAAGTTCGGGGCCTTCGCTGTTCATCATGATGCCTTCTTTGGCATCGAAAGACTGCTCGGATACATCGGCACCTTCTATAAGCGGAATTATAGGAAGATTGAAATGCCAGGCAAAGGCGTAGTCACGACTGTCATGTGCAGGCACTGCCATGATGGCGCCTGTACCGTATCCGGCAAGTACATAGTCGCTTACCCAAATAGGTATTTTTTTACCCGTAAGAGGATTGACGGCATATGCGCCGGTGAATACACCGCTGACATGCTTGTCCATAAGTCGCTCGCGTTCGGTGCGGCGCTTGGTAGCGGCTATGTAGGATGTCACGGCTTCGCGCTGTTCGGCGGTGGTGACTTTGTCCACATATTCGCTTTCGGGAGCAAGCACCATAAAAGTAACACCAAAAACCGTATCGGCACGAGTGGTGAATATTTCGAGGTCTATATCATCTCTTCCATCGATGGAAAAATGCATTTCTGCGCCTTCGCTACGACCTATCCAGTTGCGCTGTGTTTCCTTGAGCGAGTCGGTCCAATCGATGGTGTCAAGTCCCTTAAGCAGGCGTTCGGCATATGCACTCACACGCAAACACCATTGGTACATCACTTTTTGCTCTACCGGGTAACCCCCGCGGAGCGATACGCCTTCGGATACTTCGTCATTGGCCAGTACCGTTCCCAATTTGGGACACCAATTGACCATGGTGTTGCCGAGATATGCTATACGATAGTTCATCAACACGTCAGACTGCTGCTTGGCATCCATAGACTTCCATTCGTCGGCGGAGAAAGTAAGTACCTGCGAAGAGGCTGCCGGAGTGTCGGCATTGGCACCTTCCTTTTCGAAACGTGCCACAAGTTCGGTGATGGGCATGGCCTTGCACGCCTGAGTGTCATAGTAGCTCAGGAACATGCGCTTAAAAGTCCATTGAGTCCATTTGTAATACTCGGGGTCACATGTACGTATTTCGCGCGACCAGTCGTAGCAAAATCCTATCTTGTCCAGTTGTTCGCGATAGCGTGCTATATTGGTTTGAGTAGTCACCTCAGGATGTTGTCCGGTCTGTATTGCATACTGCTCGGCAGGCAATCCGTATGCATCATATCCCATGGGATGTAGTACATTGAAGCCTTTGAGCCTTTTGTAACGGCTTACAATGTCCGAGGCAATGTATCCTAAGGGATGTCCAACGTGCAAACCTGCTCCCGAGGGGTAGGGGAACATGTCAAGTACATAGTATTTGGGTCGTTTGGTGTCTATGTCTACGCGGTATGTATTGTTGTCACGCCAATACTTTTGCCAGCGGGCTTCGATGTCGCGATGATTATATTCCATTATATATAGTGTGTATTTTTTTTTATGTATATTTCACGAAAGTTCGAGCATTCTCTTTATTGGAACGATGGCACGGCGAGCTGTCTCGGCATCCACCTTGACTACCGGAGCCATGTCGCGCAACGAGTTGCGTATTTTTTCAAGGTTTATCTGTTTCATAAACGAACATTCGTTGCATCCACATCCAAGTTCGTCCGGAGGCGCCGGTATGAAATTTTTTTCCGGACAGCTTTTGTGCATCTGATGTAGTATGCCACTTTCGGTGGCTACGATGAAGGTATCAGCATCGCTTTGTTGTGCGTATTTGAGCAAAGCCGCCGTAGATCCTACATGGTCGGCAAGCACAAGCACCGCTTTGGGACATTCGGGATGAGCCAGCACCGGGGCTCCGGGGTATTGTTTTTTGAGGTCTATGATACCTTGAACGCTGAAACGTGCATGCACATGGCAGGCGCCGTCCCATAGTACCATATCGCGTCCGGTGACGCTGTTGATATAACTTCCAAGATTGCGATCCGGACCGAAGATGATGGGAGTATCTTTGGGCAGGCTTTCTACAATCTTGCGTGCATTCGAACTGGTGACCAAAACATCACTGAGAGCCTTAACGGCTGCCGAGGTGTTGACATACGATATGACCGTATGTCCGGGATGATCCTTGATAAAAGCCTCAAAGCGATCGGCCGGACACGAATCGGCCAAAGAACATCCGGCCGTAGGGTCGGGAATAATCACAGTCTTCTCCGGACACAGGATGGCGGCAGTTTCGGCCATGAAATGGACGCCGCACAGCACTATCACTTTTTGAGGCAGTTTGGTGGCCTGCTGAGCCAGTGCCAAAGAATCTCCTATGAAGTCGGCGATGTCCTGCACTTCGGGCTGCTGGTAATAGTGCGCCATGATGACAGCACCGCGTTCCTTCTTGAGGCGCTGTATATCTTCTTTGAGTGCTTCGACGGACTGTCGTCCGGAGTTTTCAACATCCATATTTTATTATAAGGTTTAATGAAAATAATTTCTTCAAAATTTCTATAAGAACAATAATGGGTGTAGATAAAGATTATAACTTTTTCACTGAAAATTTGGAAAATACGTTATCAACATCTTGTTGTATATTGTCCTTAGTGGTTATAAACACCCGGTTTTGCTTATCCACAACAAGATACAAACTTTATAAACATGGTGTGGATAACGTGCAAAGTTAATAACTTTTCGGCAGTATTAGGATCTCGTAGGTTGAAAAGATGGTAGAAAATAGTAGAAAGAGGATACGATAACTTATTATTTAATTTTTTTGTGCTTTTATATTTTCTCCTTATATGTTCAAGTCTCCGATATTTCCAAATATAGTTTTCAATAGTTTCTTATCAGTTATAGACATACTTATTGACACTATATGTAGAGTATAGGAGTTCTTATAAAGAAAAAGAAAAGGAGCATATCGACCGCTCCTTTTCTTTTTTTTCTTACTTTATTTTTGTGCGTAGAAAGCTTTGAATGCGCGGATGATCATTTCGTGGTCGCGTAGCGAGGCGGTTTCTCTCGCCGAATGCATAGCCCAGACGGCGGCACCCATATCGACACCACGTAGCGGTATCTGCGAGGTGAGAATGTTGCCCAGAGTCGACCCTCCGGCAACGTCACTGTGATTGACGAAATACTGTACCGGTACTCCGGCATCCTTGCATATAGATGCAAATACGGCGGCACTGTCTGCATCGGTCATGTATTTGCAATTGGCGTTGATTTTGATGACCGGGCCGCCACCGAGCAACGGATGGTTGGTGGGGTCGTATTTGTCCATATAGTTAGGATGTGCGCCGTGGGCGTTGTCGGCGCTGACCATAAAGGAGTCGGCGACACTGCGCAGGTATTTTTCTTCGGGAGCTTCGGCGGCGGCATATACTCGTCGCAGTACGTAGTCCAGTATAGGCGATCCGGCTCCTTGCTTGGTTCCGGAACCGGTTTCTTCGTTATCGAAGATGGCCATGACCTTGAGTGTGCCGTCGGACGAAGGCTGTGTATCAGCGATGGCGGCAGTGGCTGCATGTACCATACTCAAGTCGTCTATGCGTCCCGAGGTGATATAGTCTTCATAAGCGCCTACTGTGCAGGCTTTGGTGGTGTCGTATAGCGATATATCGTAATCGAGAATATCTTCGGCTTTGACTTCGAGCTCGGCCGCAATCTGTCGGCACAACCATCCTTCGGGTTTTTCATCTTCGGGAAGCGTACCTACTACAGGGAGCATGTCGCGTTGGCGGGATAGGGGGTTGCCCTCGTTGACGGCGCGATTGAAGTGTATTGCCAGGTGTGGGATGGTGAGCATGGGGCGGTCGAAACGCACCAGACGTGTGACAGGGTGCATGGCATCATCGCCGCGCAGTATTACGCGTCCCGCCAGGGAAAGCGGGCGGTCAAACCAGGTGTACAATATAGGGCCGCCATAGACTTCGGTATTGAGGCGCAGCATACGACCTTCGCCAAGCATCTCGCATTTGGGTTTGACACGAAATCCGGGAGAGTCGCTGTGGGCGCTGATGATGTGGAAGCGGTCGGGGGCGTGGAGTTTTTTGTCGCCGCTGTCCGGTACAATGAATGCAATGACGGCGGTGCCGTTTTGCAGCGTATAGTATTTGCCTCCGGGGACGAGGTCCCATTGCTTGCGTGCATCCAAAAATTGGAAGCCTTCGTAATATAATTGGTGGCATATAGTGTCAATGGCCCAGAAATTGACCACTGAGGCATCAAGAAATTCTTTGAGTGAAAGCATGGCGTTTTTTTTCTATGAGTTTTGGATGTATTGTATTATCGTATTGTCCATATCAATTGACGATGATGCTTATTTATGGTGTGTGTCAGCAGGCACGCAGGGCGTTGAGCGCACGCAGGACGTTGCATAATATTCCGCTCCAATACTGGATGAAGTCGGCACGCAGAGCCTCGGTGGCTGCATCGACCACCCGGTCGGTGGCATCGTCGCGTATGGTTTGCAAGTAGTTGTAAGTGCTTTGGAAGATGTCGCAGAGACCTTCGGCAATACTTGCGGCAATAGGCGTATCGGAGTATTTCATATCTTGATGGAATACTTCAAGGTAGGTGTCATCGGCGCCCAGCAGTTGTTCGATGGCGCTGCGTAGTGCTTCATAAGAGTCTTCGTCGAGCACATCGGCAATATATGCGTCGGTGTCGTCTATGCTTTCGGGAATGTCATTGGCGGCAATGTATATGCGCGGTAGCAGTCGCAACATAGTGCTTACGAAGGTATCGCGTGCCGATGTATCATCATCGCCGGCGAGTTGGCCCGAAGCTACGGATTGTATGGCCTGGCAATATTCGTTGCACAGCGCCATTACGGCTAATGTATTATTGGAAAGTGGCATTGTCAGTTTTTGTAGAGTTTGTTTAGGATGATATACTCGTAGACTTCTTTGGGTACAAAGGCACGCATGTCGCGTCCGTCGGCAATGCCTTGACGTATCATTGTGCTTGATATTTCGAATATGGGCGCATGAACCTGACGCATACGCTCGTGCATCTTATCTTCGGTGATTTCGTAGCCATAGCGCGGATATACCAAGACGCCGAATTCGGTGAGTATTTTGTCGTGGTCGCGCCACCGGTTAAAGATGAGCCAGTTGTCGCTGCCTATAATAAGTTTGAAATTCTTGTCCGGGTAAGTGACGGCCAGTTTGCGCAGTGTGTCTATGGTGTAGGAGGGGCGAGGCATTGACAACTCTATATCGCAAGGCTCTACTCCGTCGATGTCGTGTGCGGCTTTTTCGAGCATCTCCATGCGCAGTGCATCAGGCAGTATATCCGATCCTTGTTTCAGTGGGTTGAGTGGTGACAGCACCAACCATACACGGTCCACATATTTCCATTGAACCATATATGAAGCCAGAGCAATATGCCCTATATGCACGGGACTGAAAGTTCCGCCGAGTATGCCGATGGTTTCTTTCATATGCGTGTGTCGGAGAAAGTTCGTTTTCCTGTTGTTTATATATAGGCTTTCGGACGGGCTTAAGGACGGATTTATTTTTCCAGAAAAGAAATGATGGCTTGGCGTGTCTCGGCTATGGCTGTATCGAGGTTATCGTTGGTGATGCGCATGTCGCATTGTCCGGCAAAGGATATTTCGTATTCGGCCTTAGCCACGCGCTGATTAATGGCTTCGGGGTCGTCGGTGCCGCGTGTTTCGAGACGCCGGCGCAAGGTATCTATGTCCGGCGGCAGGATGAATATGGTGAGAGCAAGATTGCCGAAATGGCGCTTGACATTGAGAGCGCCTTTTATGTCTATGTCAAGTATGATGTTATTGCCGGCGTTTATGGCGTTTTCGACTTCCGAAGTCAAGGTGCCGTAGTATCGTCCGGGATATACTTCTTCCCATTCGATAAATCGGTTTTCGGCTATGGCGTTACGGAATTCGTCGGTGGACATAAAATGATAATGCACGCCGTCGACTTCGCCGTCACGAGGCGAGCGGTTGGTGGCGCTGACACTGAAGCGCATGTCTATGTCGCCCGCATCAAGTATGGCGTTGATAATTGTGGACTTGCCGCAGCCGCTGGGAGCGCTGATGACAATAATCTTGCCTTGTTTCATAATTGGTGGTATGTAGGGTTACATTACATTGAGTACCTGCTCCTTGATTTGTTCGAGGAGGTCTTTCATCATCACGACTATGCGTTGCATTTCGGCATGATTGGACTTGGATCCGAGAGTGTTGATTTCGCGTCCCATTTCCTGGGCGATAAATCCGAGTTTTTTGCCTTGTCCGGGGTCTTGTTCCATGGTTTCCAAGAAGTAAGCCAGATGTTGTGTGAGACGTTGGCGCTCCTCGTTGACATCGAGTTTCTCTATGTAGAAAATCATTTCCTGTTCCAGTCGTCCCTTGTCGTATTCGATGACGGGGATGCTTTGGAGCGCCTCGGCCAAGCGTGTGCGTATGCGCTGTATGCGTTCGGCCTCGTATTGGGGAGTTTGCGCCAGCAATTCTGAAATGTGCTGTATGCGCACTGCAAAGAATTCTTCCAGCTTTCGACCTTCGGCGCGACGGTAGTCCAGCAGCGCATCGGCGGCCAGTGTGGTGACTTCGCGCAATGCGCAAGCGACAGCCTCATCGTCCACGCTTTCTTCCTCGTTGGCCTGCATCACGTCCGGGAAGCGCAGCAATACGCTGTACCAATCCTCCGGTTCGGGTATGCCCAAGGCCACGGCGGCCTCGGACACCTGTGCGCGATATGCAGCCAGATTGTCCACATTGAGGTGGCAAGATACCGCTGCCGCCGTATTCTCGACAGTGATGGCAAAGTCGGCCTTGCCGCGTTGCAGCTTGGAGGCCAGAATGTTGCGCATATCTATCTCGTGGGCGCGTAGGGATGAAGGAATGCGTGTACTGAGGTCGAATTGCTTCGAGTTGAGAGACTTTACTTCGGCGGTAATTGTCCGTCCTGGTATGACTACGGTGGCTTTGCCGAAGCCGGTCATGGATAATAGCATGTGTATTAGTTTTTTATGTTGTACGTACATGCGCGGCAGTGTGGTTGTCTGTATATCCCGAACTGCTGCGACATCGCAAATTTAGTCATAATTTCCCTAAATGGCAAAATCCCCTGCGGTTGCGTTCTTCGGGGTTGCGGTTTTATATTTTTAGAAAAAAAGAGTGAAAATGTGGTAGATAGAAAAAAAATGCGTAATTTTACGGCCGAAAAAGATCCGCAAGGATTCTTTTTGAATACTATATCATACTACTTACTTTTTACTTACTTGTTTTTATGAAACACAGCTACCGTATTTTCGCGATGGCAGCCGTTGTATCTGCTGCAGTCGCCACTGCCTCGGCACAAAGCCCGGTATATATTACCGGCAACGTGCCCGGACTGACCGCTACTTGGACTCCCGAGGAATCGGCAACGCTCACCTACGCCGACGGCGTATACACCTATGACATGACCGACGCCAAGCAGGGTCAGATGTTCAAACTATCTACCGCCAAAGGCGACTGGTCCACCTTCAATGCCGCTGCTTTCGGCATGGCCGATGACAATGGTAACTACACTCTGCCACTGAACACCGCCGTGACTTGGACGGAAGGCAAGTGCGGAAACATGGTGGTGCCTGCTACAGGCGACTTCAAACTGGTCGTAAACATGGATGCCAAGACCCTTGAGTTGCAAGGAGAAGGCTCGTACACCGATGTTTTTGAGATTTATATACTCGGCGAAGCCACGGGATGGGCGGCAAAAGACGCCTACAAATTTAACTTTGTCGAGAAAAACGCTTCCGGCGAAAACGTCTACGAACTGACGCTGCCCGAAGGACTGCTCGGCGAATTTAAGGTTGCCACAGCCGACTGGACCGCAGTTAATTACGGCGTATACGACAAATCTATCGAAGCGGGCCAGACTACCGAGCTGAAATATAATGCCAATAACATCAGCTCCACCATCACCGAGAGTATCAAACTGACATTCTATCACAATCTTGACACCAACCAATCTTCGTGGCTCAAGGTGGACCGCTACAGCGGTATCGGCGACATTGATGCCGAGGCAGCCGCAACTCCTGTCTTCTACAACCTTCAGGGTGTACGCGTGGATCGTCCTGCAAATGGCGTATACATCAAGGTGGCAGGCGACAAGGTCTCCAAAGTCTTTGTGAAGTAATCTCTTACGAGACACATATATACGGCGAGGGCGCTCCCATGCGAGAGCGCCCTCGTTGCATTATTATTATTGTGTCTAAGTCGCACAAAGTGTCTTCATCGAGGTTGAGGGTGGGGGTACTGAAACTATGGAGGTTTGCTTTTTGTCCTTGATGATAGAAAGATGGCGGGCAGTGGGCAAGCTGTCGATGCCACGCATGTGCCGGGACGATAACGCCCGGGTGTGCATATGTCAATAGTCGCTGAACAGTTGCGGCTTTATAACTATGCCTATGCGCAACTGGCTATGGAATTTGTTGTACTCGAGCAGGCCTTCGCCATAGCCGTTATAGTATTGCAGAAAAAGGAATTGGTTGTCGCGCTTCCAGAGTCGGTAGCTGAATTCGATGGTTGTGTTGTAGCTTTGGCGCCAGCCGCGGCGCTTCACCAGGGTGACTCCGGCGTTGAAACGGCGATTGGAGCTGAAGAATTGCAGCCCCACTTGATAAAGTCCGCAGTAATCGAGGATGTCGCGGTTGTTTTCGCCGTCAATGATTGGTATCCATACTTTGCCGTGTACCATAAGCATGGGGTCTATCATCACGTTGGCGCCCAAGGATATTTTGTTCCACGAGCGCGAGGCGTCGCCATCGCGGCCGTTGCTTTCGTGCTCGGCCATCAGCGTCACTTTGCCGATATAACGGTTCTTGACAAACAGCGGCTTGGTAAGTCCGATACCGGGATTGAAGTTGAGGTCGGTCATGGGCAGCGACTTCTCCAGAACGTTCCAGAATACTTTCTGCGTATAAAACAGGTACAGATAAGTGCCTAATGGTAGTGTGGAACGTGTCAGACGTTGCGAAATCGAAATCTGAAACTTGACATTGGTATTCTCGTTGGTGGGGCGACTGCCTATTGCCGGTCCGAAGATAAAGTAGTTGTCCTTGTACAGCCCGAAATACGGGCGTTTGTCAAAGGCGCGACGCATCGAGTCTGCATCGATGCGCTGCTCCGTTGTGGATACAATCTGCGCACGCGCATCTTCCGGTATGGATACGCATAACGTCGCCATCATCAGACACATAAGGCAGCGTAATACTGCCGAAGAATATGTGGAGCGTTTGTCCTGCATGTTTAATTTATGTGATGCCTCCGTCTCAGGGTGTATTCACTCCGCAAAATTACGAATAAATCCGCGAGTGAAACAGATGTATCCGTTCCTTTTGTAGTCCAAAAGGCACAATTATTGGAAAATACGGCGCATAGGTGCGTGTCGGCGTAGCTTTGAGCCGTTTTTCGGACCATAGCGGTGTCGGGCGATGTCAGCATCTAATGTTCAGCGACATACAGTGCATAAGCAAACCGAAAGGCTGCCCGAATGTTTACTAAAGATGAAAAAAACACTAAGCAAACATAAATAATATATAAAATTCGAGTAAATTTGCAGTCGGAAAGTACGCGTCTTTTCCCGTGGCACTTAACCATTGCCGAGGTTGGCAACGACGACCACGGTCAATAGAACGAAAGTACGAACTTACTCCAATATCCACCTAACCAGCGACATGGACTACGGATTTTTTGATTTTTTGGGCCTACTCGGATCGGTATGCCTATTTCTGTATGGTATGAAGGTGATGAGCGAAGGCCTGCAAAAAGCCGCGGGCGACCGCTTGCGCCACATACTGTCGGCAATGACACGTAACCGCTTCAAAGGCGTGGTTACCGGTTTCACCATCACGGCATTGATTCAAAGCTCATCGGCATCGACAGTGATGGTTGTCAGCTTCGTCAACGCCGGACTGATGTCCTTGGCCCAATCTATGGCCGTAATCATGGGTGCCAACGTGGGTACCACCTTCACGGCATGGATTATCGCCCTCTTCGGCTTCAAGGTTGACATCTCGGCCGTGACCATGCCGATACTGGCCGTGGCTGTGCCAATGCTTTTTATGCGAGGCAGCCGCACCAAGAGCCTCGGCGAATTCCTTGTCGGTTTCTCGCTGCTGTTCCTTGGCTTGAACATCATCAACGACTACGTCCCCGACCTGCAGTCCAACCCCGAGGTGTTCGAGTCGCTCTCGTACTATACCAATATGGGCTTTATGTCGCTGTTGCTATTTGTACTGGTGGGCATAGTGCTGACCTGCGTCATACAGTCATCGGCGGCTACTTTTGCCATCACGTTGATTATGTGCAGCAAAGGATGGATTGAGTATCCGCTGGCCTGCGGACTTGTACTGGGTGCCGCCCTCGGTACGGCTATTACCCCGGTACTGGCATCGTTGAGTGGCAATATTGCCGCCAAACGCACGGCCGCCGGGCATGTGCTGTTTAATGTCCTGGGTATGACATGGCTTTTGGCTGTGTTCCATCCCTTTGTCAATATGTCTGCGCACTTGACCGAATGGCTCGGGCTGGGTGACCCTACCGAATTGTACAGATACACCACCGAGCTCAAGGCCACCGACCCGGCAATGTACAACCAAGTTATGGCTAATGCCGCGCCTTCTGCGCCCGATGCGGTCATTGCGCACCACCACAATATGATTACACAGCTGCAGGTGGCCATGTCGTTCGGATTGTCCGTGTTCTATACGACATACAAGCTCATCAATGTTTCCATAATGATATGGTTCACGAAATTGTATGTGCGCATAGTCGAATGGCTGCTCCCGTCGCGACACAAGGAAGACGAAGAATTCTCCCTCAAGTTTATATCCGGCGGTTTGCTCAACGCCACCGAGCTTAATATCACTCAGGCCGAAAAAGAGATCGGAGTATATGCCGAGCGCGTCGGTCGCATGATAAAGATGGCACAAGACCTTGTGCACACCAAGAGTAACAGCGTCGATTTCAACAAGCTGCTGTCGCGTCTCGAAAAATATGAGGACATCTCCGACCGTATGGAAATCGAAATAGCCAAGTACCTAAACCATTGCGCCGAAGGACGTTTGTCCAACGACTCGAAGCTGCGCCTGACATCTATGCTCGGGGTCATCAGCGAAATCGAGTCTATAGCTGACTGCTGTTACGGACTGGGCAAAATCATGACGCGTAAAGCCCAAAGCAACGTCGAGTTCAACGAAAGCATTTTGGCCAACATCGACATGATGTTCGGCTATGTTTCCGAGGCCATGACGATGATGAATGGCCTGATCGCTAACATCCAAAACCCCGAAGAACGCAAAATCATCGCCAGCTACAACAAGGAACGTGAAATCAACAATATGCGCAACCAGTTGCGTAGCGAGAACGTCACCAATGTCAACAGCGGCGTATATCAGTATCAAGAAGGCATATACTACATGGACATCATCGGAACGCTCGAAAAGACCGGCGACTATATCATCAATGTCGTCGATGCCGTCAAGGAGCAATACCGTCACCGCTACCGCAACTCCTAAGTTCGAAAGGTCCGGCACGGAGTGCTCCGAAAACTCTGACGCCGCTTGATGTCGACTACAAATTCTACTAAAAGGACATAAGCTGTTGCATAAAAAAAGGCGGGTCTGCACCATAAAAAGAGCAGACCCGCTTTCATCCATAACCCGGGAGAATTAAATCAGCCCGGTTCTGTTTTTCCTAATTCTATTCGTCATCGTCGTCATCGCGACTGTTGTAGTTTTCTTTGGACACGAGTTCGAAGAAACCGCTGATTTCCTGCTGATCAAGCGCCTGACGGACGTTGAAACGTTTTACCTGGTCTTCATATCCTTTTTTGCAGACCTTGATTTCGATGGTGACATCACGCGAATTGGCGTAAGTCAAGCCGTTGATGTTGAAGCTGCGTGTTTCCTCGATAGGTGTGGTTGTCATATATGTCTCATTGGTGTTCTTGACTTCGGCGGGAACGCTCGAAATCACACGCCAGAAGACACGTGCGCCGCGCGGATCCGAGTCGAAGTACCAGCGAATGATGGTTTTCTCGATGTCGGTTTTGCCGGCGTTGTTGCGGTCGACACGTTGACGCTCCTGATTGGCCGTCAATGTCGTTTCCGAAGGTTTGGGCGCCGGTGCGGGAGCGGGTTGTGCTTTGGGCTTGGGTGTGGCCTCGGGTTTCTTGCGAAGTTCGCCATAGACTACGGCGTTGTTCTCGAGCTGCTTCTTTGAGAATACGACGACTACGGTCTTGGACTCATAGCCTTTTTTGACGAACTGGAACATCAGGGTCTTGTCCGCCATTTTCTTCTTGAGGGTGATAAATGCGGGAGTCGTAGGGCTGACGAGTTCGCCGTTGAGGTATACGGCAGCGCCGTCAGGATCGCAGGCCAGAGCCACTTGGTAGTCCTTGGCTGTGGCGGTCATAGTCGTTGCCGCGACAAGCATACATGCCACGACAAGACGTTTTATTAGTCCTTTCATAACTGTTGGAAGTATTTGATTGATGTTAAGGTGTTTGGTTACTTTTTCTTAGAGGATTTGGAGGAAGATGAGGTGGCGTTTCGGGAATTTCGGTAGTTCTTTACGACTTTGGGTACGAGTTCGAAGAAGCTGCTGATTTCCTGTTGGTCGAGGGCCATGCGCACATTATAGCGCTTGACTTGCGTTTCATAGCCACGCTTTTCGATTTTGACTTCGATGGTGACGTTGTTTGAGTTTTCGTAGGTGAGACCGAGGATGTTCAGCGAGCGCGTTTCTTCCAAGGGAGTCGTGGTCATATAAGTCTCGTTGGTGTTCTTGACCTCGGCCGGGTCATTCGAAATCACGCGCCAGGATATGCGTGCGCCGCGCGGTTCCGAGTCTATATACCAGCGTATAACGGCTTTTTCCATATCCGTATTTCCGGGGGTGTTGCGGTTGACTACTTGTCCGGTGGGCTGTGGCTGAGGTTGAGGCTCAACGGCGACGACCGGCTCGGGTTGTGCCGGAGTGTTTGTGTCTTTTTGCAGCGTGACGTCAAGTACATCTTTGTCATATACCATCATCTGGCCGGTAGCGACGTCAATGGCAGCAGGGATTATACCCAAAACTATGTTCCACCAAAAACGTCCTCGAATCTTGGTGTCAAGCATGAAATTTTGCGAGGTGTAACCTTCTCTGGATGCTTCTACGCGCTTTCCTTTGAGTTGTTTCTTTAGATTGACCGTTGCAAATCCGTTGTCTCCGACAAAGCCTAACTGTACATTCTTGTCGGCGTCTTTCAGCTGCGTACCCGGTACGCCTTTGAAGGAGATTTCCTGGGAGCTCTTCGTTGTGAGGGTCGCGCAGGATGAGGACAGCAGCAGTACGCCTGCAGCTGCGAATGATAAAATGATTTTGTTTCTCATGCAGAGTAATTTGTTGTGTGCCGTTGTTGCCCGGGACGGCATTTACACAAAAAAACGTGGGCAACTTTGCCACGTCTTTGGTTGAGGGTCCTGAGAAAACCTTGAGATGCAGATGGGGCAATAGTAACCCACGTATATAATACGTGAGAAACTATCTTGCTCATACTCGCATCTCTTGTGGAAAATTTCTCAGGTTTTCAACCAAGAGCGAAAAGCAAAACGTTTATGTTTTATATTCTAATAATGTCTACCTCTGTAGATACCGCAAATTTACTGCATTTTATCCAAGCGTACAAATATTGCCGCATCTTTTTTCGGCTTTTTGATTTTTTGGGGGTTGCTTTCAATCGCCTGAACCTTCGGGTTGTGCGTGTATTTTTTATGCATCGGCTCGGTCTTCGGTAGTGTTAAAAAACGCCAAAAAAGGATGTTGCGGCAAACTTTGTATCCGTGTTTGGTTGTTACAATAGTACAATATCGGATATCGGACTCCGATGCGACAAAACGACTAAGTAACATCATCAAATCATGGCACATACAGACACACAGCACGACAACAACAGGCTTATAATGGTGCAGCCCGAACTGCCTTATGCTCCGGACAGCCTTGTCCCGGCCATTTCGGCGCGTACCATCCAATATCATTGGGATATACATACTCGTACATACATAGACAACCTTAACCGCTTGGTTGCAGCTTCGGATATTGCTTGGACCTCCGTCGAGGACATCATCCGAACCGCTGACCCGGGGTCGCTGTACAACAATGCCGCTCAGACATGGAATCATATCTTCTATTTCTACGGTTTGTCGCCAGCCGGTGGCGGAGAGCCTACGGGCGACCTTGCCAAGGCTATAGCTCGCGATTTCGGGAGTTTCGAAAGATTTTATGACGCCTTTGTGGACGCCGGCACGGCTGTCTTCGGTTCGGGATGGGTATGGCTGACGACCGATAACTCGCGGCGCCTCGCTATCCATGCCGGATCCAACGCCTACAATCCTTTGCGTGAGGATTTGGTGCCGCTGCTGGTCGCCGATGTTTGGGAACACGCCTATTATCTTGATTATCAAAACCGCCGCGCCGAAGCACTACGACGACTGGCCGATATAATTGATTGGACTACAATCGAAAAGCGCTATGCGCGACTCGATGCCATACAATCTTAAAATTCTGACAATTACAACGCAATAAGTCTCATATAATAAACAGAATAGGTCTCTTAGGGTTAAGCATAATAGACAAGAAAGCACAATAAGCATAATGTGATGAATGAAGAGAGCGGCAGCCGTGAGGCCCCCGCTCTTTTTGGGGCTAATGACCTGTCGGCTCGCTTATGGTAAAAAAACAAGACATAGGCGGCAGAGCTTGTATCATCCGTCGCTTGGTGTCCTCATCGGACGCTGCTGTGCTCTCGTGTGAGGTTGTCTACGAGGCGTCTATTCCTTGATGCCGTAGGCGAGGTCTCCGGCATCACCCAGTCCGGGCACTATGTAGCTGTGTTCGTTGATGTTGTCGTCCACAGCACCCAGCCATACGGTGGTACGGTCGTTGGGGAAATTGCTCTTGATGTATTCCACGGCCTGTACCGAGGCAATGACCGAAGCTACGTGTATTTTGGCGGGCATGCCTTTGGTTATCAAAGCACGATAACTCAGATCCATGGATGCTCCGGTGGCCAGCATCGGGTCGCATATTATAAGTGTCTTGCCTTCGAGACGCGGCGAGGCAAGGTACTCGATGCACACATCGAAATTCTCTTTTTCTTTGTACTTGCGGTATGCTGATACAAAGGCGTTTTCGGCTCCGTCAAAGAAGTTTAGGAACCCTTGGTGGAATGGTACGCCGGCACGGAAGATGGTGGCCAGCACTACTTGCTCGTCCGGGACCATACATACCGATTTGCCTAACGGTGTGGTGACATCCAAAGCCTTGTAGCGCAACGTCTTGCTGATTTCGTAAGCCATGATTTCGCCCACGCGCTCGAGGTTGCGGCGAAAGCGCAGCGGGTCTTTTTGTATCTCTACGTCACGCATTTGCGACAGGTATACCCCTACCAGGGAGTTCTGTGCGCCGAAGTCTATAATTTCCATATCCAAATCTTTTGGGTTTGTTTGGAACACAAATTTACGCATATTCCCCGAAAAACAATGCTCTAATCAAAAATTATTTTGTCGAATGGCAAAAAGTGCGTACCTTTGCGCTCGGGTAAGTCCTACACGACCAGCTCCCTCCCAATCCCCCAGGTCCTGACCGAAGCAAGGGCAAGAGGTTGAGCGGTGCGATGTAGCAAGCTTACCCTTTTTTTATATCCCACCAAGCGATTGGATGCCGTCACAGGTGCATTATCCGGAGAATTATCTTTAACTTTGCACCCATAGAACACCATCGCCGACCGCCGGCAGAAAATCAATACATACGATGACAAAGACACGTATCACATTGCTATCATGCGCATTGGCCGCCTTTGCCACAGCCTCCACCGCGGCATGTTCGTCTAAGGGAACAACCACCGTCGCCGACAGTGATAGTGTGGCGCAGTCCGCGAGGCCGGCGGCACCTGCGGCAAATGCCGACAGCGTCTATGCGTATGTCGAGGCCCAAACATCCCTGGGGCCGCGCGTACCCGGCAGCGCGGCACATGCACGATGTGCCGAGATGCTTAGGACACATCTGGCTGACGCCGGTGCCGAGGTGTCCACCCATACCGGTACCGGAAGCCTGGCCGACGGGACGCCTATACGCTTCGAGAATATTTTCGGTCGCTTCGGCAGCGCTGCCCGGCGGCGCATACTGCTGTTGGCGCACTATGACACCCGGCCTTGGGCGGACGAAGACCCGGACCCGGCATATCACAATACACCCATAGAGGGCGCCAACGACGGCGCCTCGGGCGTGGCCGTACTGCTCGAAGTGGCACGCAACATCGCCGCCAAAGACCCCGGTATAGGCGTGGACATACTATTCACGGATGCTGAGGACAGCGGCATGAGCGCCCCCGAAGGCTCGGATGAAGCCACGCTGATGCGCTACGAAAACTCGTGGTGCATAGGTACGCAGCACTGGGTACGCAATATGCCCTATGACATCACCAAGGGCGAGATGCCGGCATATGCCATACTCGTAGACATGGTAGGCGCCGCCGGCGCCGTCTTTGCCAAGGAATACTTCAGCATGCGCTCGGCGCCGCAAGTCGTGTCCAAGGTGTGGAATGCGGCCGCACGGCGCGGATTGGGCGAACTCTTTGTCCAAAGGCGCGGCGGAGCCATCAACGACGACCATGTACACATCATAAGCGCCGGAATACCGGCCATAGATATTATTGATGCCGGACGACCGGGAGGATTTACGCCCACATGGCACACCATGGCCGACAATATCGCCAATATCGACCGCACTACGCTATATGCTGTGGCGCAAGTGCTGCTCGATGTAATCTACTCGGAACAACCATCCGCTAAACAACAGCCATAACGGCCACCTATACCGAAATAAACATCAGAAAATGACTATAGAAGATAAGCAACAGGAAATCATCCAAGAGTTCGGCGAAATAGACGATTGGATGGATCGTTACGCCTGCATCATTGATTTGGGCGGTCAGCTGCCACCCATGCCCGAAAGTGCCAAGACCCCGCAAAACCTCATCGAGGGCTGTCAAAGCCGTGTATGGCTTGATGCCAAACTCGATGACGACGGACGGCTGGTGTTTAGCGCCGACAGTGATGCACTTATCGTCAAGGGCATCGTATCGATGCTTGTAGACGTCCTCAGCGGACACACTCCGCAGGAAATATTGGACGCCGACTTGCACTTCATAGACGACATCGGGCTGAGCCGGCATCTGTCGCCCACGCGCTCCAACGGACTGCTGGCCATGGTGCGCCAAATCAAGGCTTATGCCTTGGCATATGCGCATATCAGCGAGAGCAAATAAGCTAAACACAAGATTATCTATCCAACACCAACGATGAGTAGCAAGATACAAGAATCCATGCGCCATATACTGGACGCCGAAAGCCGTGCCATCGCCGCCATTCCGGTCAGCGATGCCTACGACCGTGCCGTCGCCCTCATAATAGAGCGCGTACACCGCCTCGGCGGCAAGCTGGTAGCCTCCGGCATGGGCAAGGCCGGGCAAATAGCCCAAAACATTGCCTCGACATTCTCGTCCACGGGTACCCCGGCTGTCAATCTGCATCCGGGTGAAGCCCAGCACGGCGACCTTGGCGTGCTGCAACCCCACGATGTTATGCTCCTGGTGTCCAATTCGGGCAAGACACGCGAAATTGTCGATTTGGTAGCTCTGGCACGGGGACTCTACGACGGAATACCATTGATTGTCATTACCGGCAATCCGGACAGTCCGCTGGCCAACGATGCCGACGTCACTCTCTCCACGGGTCATGCCCCCGAAGTATGCCCTCTGGGTCTGACACCCACCACCTCCACCACCTGCATGACCGTCATCGGCGATGTACTGGCCACTGCGGTGATGTCCGCCATAGGGTTTACGCGTCAGGACTACGCCCGTCGCCACCATGGCGGATACCTCGGCAGCGCCGCACGCGGCGACGGCACCATACATTGACATCAAAATCCCGGCCCGCAACAGGCCATATTACAATATGTCTAAAATCTTCTGCATAGGCGAATGTGCGCTGGCCTTCGACTTAGACGGCAGTGCCGCCAATATCGGACTCTTCGGACGCATTGCCCAAGCTGCCGCCATTCTCGGACGGCAAGGCACGCCGGTGTCCATACTTTCCGAAGCCGCCGCCGACCCCGTGGGGCAGGCCGCCGTGGATACCCTGACCGAAGCCGGCGTCAACACTGCCGGTATTGACCGTTTCACCGATGGCACGACCCCGGTAATCATACGTATGGGCACACGCCCAATACGCTACGAAAACTATGGTGACGAATGTTTCGACATCGTCTGGCCCAATATCACCAGAGGCGACATCGTCGTCTTCGGCGAATTCTACGCCTTGGACGGGCGCATGCGTGCACGCATGGTGCCGCTGCTGGACAGCGCCGCCGAGCGAGGTGCCGTGATGATATACCTGCCCGGGTTTATGCCGTCGCAGACGCCGCGCATTACGCGCGTAATGCCAGCCATACTCGACAATCTCGAGCGCGCGCATATCGTCATCACCGATACCGAGGCCCTCACCACCATTTTCGACAACCCGGACGGACAGGCCTGCTACGAACAGCACATCCGCTACTCGGCGCCGGTGATGGTACATGTAGACGGCGCTACCGCCACCATATTCGGCCCGGGCATACACGCGAGCGCCGACAATACGGCCGACATCAGTGCAATCACCGCACATGTGGCTCAGACCATAGCTGCACGCCATATTGCCGCCGATAGCATTATCGGAATGTCTCGCGAGGACGCCCTAAGCCTCGTAAATCCTCGATAATAGATACGCGCCACACGACGACACACAGCACATTACGACCAAATATACAAAGCCACAAAAAATATAGGAACAATGTCCACCGAACTTCATAACCGACAAGACGCCCCCCTCGAGCTGATGCCCGAAGCCGTGGGCGATATGCGTGCCGCCATAGTCACCGCACGTTTCAACAGCGACATCACCTACGCCCTGCGCGACGCCGCACTCAAGACTTTCAAAGATGCCGGCATCGATGACTCGGACGTCGACACCTTCGAAGTGCCCGGCGCCGTCGAGCTGACCTTCGCCGCCTCACAGCTCATCGAAAGCGGCGCCTACGACGTTGTCATTGTCTTCGGATGCGTCATACGCGGCGGCACACCACATTTCGACTACGTATGCCAAAGCGTCACTCAAGGCATTACGCTGCTCAATAGCGACTGCGACATCCCCGTCATCTTCGGCGTCCTCACCACCGACGATCATCAGCAAGCCGCAGACCGCGCCGGCGGAAGCCTTGGCAACAAAGGCACCGAATGTGCCCTCGCCGCCATCGAGATGGTCCAACTCACCCGCGACATCCGCGAAAAATAACAGCAGAAACCTCGGAGCGTTATCTGATTTATCAATTTGGACACCACCGGTGTCCAATTATAGTGGCTTGATTTTCTGTAAGCTACTCCGGTTGAGGATGATTTGAAACGACAGCTTTATCTTGCTGATCAAAGATGGTCAAAAGGCACTCTCAAAGCAAAAATTGAGATAGTGTTCCAGCCGGTATGTCTGAGGAGATAATAATCAAGCCTGCAGACAATGAGGACAATAGGTTTTTTACATATTATGTGAAGCGTAATGGGTTTTACCCATATCAAGACTTCAACACACTTGCCATGCGATGAAGTCTGAAAGCATCCGTCTGCATGAATTCAAAAGAGTCAAAATCGCCATAACAAGAGCAATAACCGAACAAATACTTGGCGGCACGATAAATTCTGTAAAACATATTGCCATTTTTCATAGACACACAAACAGATAACTCCGAATATGTCGGCTCGCTCCCATCGCAGAGAGTACTTTGACGCGTCTCAAAAGCCACGTCATACACGTTGTCCCTGCTTTGAAATGTGAAATGAATAGGATTTGTATCCCTATCTGTAACAGATAAACCCGCATCCAAATACTTTGCAAACCATTCAAGCCTGTCCGCATCTTCGGGACAAAACAGCATTGCATCAAAATCTCCATCCTTTCGCTTTATACCAAATAGATATTTTATCGCACACTTCAGTTTGTCCCAAAAAGGAATATGAACAAGATGAAAACTCCCGTAAACAATGTGTTCTTCGTTTTCTTTTGTTTCAAGAACTCGTAAGACTAACTGATGGCGGACATCAAAACATTTGCACACAAACAATTCTGTTCTTTCCATAAATGAGGCTATTATAAGAAATTCGGCGTAATTAGTAATGGATAAGCTACGCAAACACCATGCCACAAAACGACAATTGACCTGATGCGAAGGCACACTTGCATATACAAAAAGAATTGGCAGCTGCGGCAGTTGCCAATTCTTTTTGTATGTAGAGATTATGCCGAAGCGCCGTTACTTGTAGCGGTGCCAGGTTACGCTCTCATCGTATTCGTCCGACCAAACGATTTCATTCTCAGATACGGACTTGGCTATCAGTCGTGAAGTATATACCTCACCTTCAAATTCAGAGTCGATGACCATATTCAGAACGTTGTCTTTGCAGGACCACGATGTAATTATGTCGCATTTCCCTTTGTTTACATAGGACTCATGATCTAGGTAATTCTGGCCTGATCCATAGGAATTCAGTACGAAGTACTCACCATCATCGTTAATCCAGGTTCCTACTAAAATTGTCTCAAGATTTTTGCTGTCTTTTTCAGGTTCATCGTCATCATCTCCACATCCGGAAAAAGTCACGGACATAATGACACACAGAGCTACAGCGAGCAGCGACTGCAGATGTAAAAGTTTGTGTTTCATATATTAAAACAGAATTTTTTGCTCCACAATCCCAATGAAGCCGTTATTCTAAGAAAGAAAAGGTGTGGGATTGTATTCTGCATATCCCTTTTAGTTGGCTTCTCGCATTGCCTTTGATAGAAGATATACAGTATAACCCACACCGATAAGCTATATAGATATCTCCTAATAGGGATATGTATTAGCTACGATGCAGGTGTTATTGTCGTTATCTCTCTATCTATTAGCGAATTTTGCGAGAATTTACTAAAAGAAGATAATTCAAATAACACCTTTTCAGATGTAATGAACCAACGCTTTGGCTCTATTTTCGATTGCAAAGGTAATGCTATTTTTTGTAAAACCAAAACATTCAGAGCGAAAACATCTATTGTCGTTCAGATATGGAGCTGCAGGGGGGGGGCGGTTGTGTGACACAACTTGTGGACCGTGGCACATAATGGCCGACAATTCAAAAAAAAGTTGTACCTTTGCGGCACGTTAGCGCCCGTGGCGTAATTGGTAGCCGCGTTAGACTTAGGATCTAATGTCTTAGGACGTGGGGGTTCGAGTCCCCCCGGGCGCACATAGCAAGCCGCGACAGCCCCACAGCTGCCGCGGCTTTGCTGTAATATTCGGTACTGATATGCCTAAAATAGAGCGTCCGGGACAAAAAGCAAGAAGATGTCCGGATATAATTGAAACATCGGACATCTTCTCGTTTTCTTGATGTGATGCAAGGGCTTATTCCTGCGTCATACCTTTTTCGTTTTCGTCTTCGTCTTCATAAGATATTGTGGAAAACAGAATCGCGTAAGCTTCGATTTTTTGTTTTCCTTCAACAACAAAGCCCATATTAGGATTTGTAATTTTTACATTATTGAACCCGGCAATCTCTACATCGTTTACAAGAAAGTATAGCCGACCTCGGGACTGCACAAGGCTCACATCGAACATTTTTTTGTCCTTTAGTATTTCATTTAGCGCAGTAGCATACTCTTCGTCCGAAACCTCTTTTTTGCGCGAGGCAAGTTTATACATCCCGCGTTTTATGATCGAGAATTCTCCTTTTTCGCATATGCCATAAGCATATCCTTTTTTGCCAAACAGTATTGCCGAAAAACTATTTTCATTCTCATAATCGAATGCTATTCCAAACGACGGAACGTCTTTTAATTCAGAAGGCTTAAATATGAATTCGACAAAGAAGTCCTCCTCTTCCGGATTTAATGAGAATTCGGCGCAAGAGACAACGATTCGCTTGTCTTCCTTTGATTCAATAATCAGTTTTTGCTTTTTCAGCACACATTGCGCTTTCTTTTCTTCGTACACATTCCACTGTAATTCAGGATCGCCTACTTCCATGAATTTCAGGGAATATTCTCCTTTTGTTTTAAGCTGAAACTGAGCATAGCTTGCGATGGAGCAAAGAGCTAATACCAAAGATATTATAATGCGTTTCATTTTTTACATCATCGTTTATCTTATGATTACTCCCCACCGCCAACTGTTGTTTGCAGCTCCTGGAGCAACGGGTCAAACAGTCGCATAGTTCGGTCATATCTTTCGTAGCAGTTGTTACCTCTGCAGTCGTTTTCCTTGATTTCGGTTATTAAACGTGCACGATACGAAACCACTTCTTCATCAGTGAAAGAAATGCGAACCTCAAGCCGAGTGCGAACCGTTTCATTTTTGAACCGATTGACGGCCCAGCCGGTCTTTATCCACCCGGCACTTTTGTCTCGTACTTCGATATTATCGAAATAACTTGTGGCAACACTCATCAGACGCTTCCATATCATATCCTCTGTCAGGCCTTTTCGACACGTGATGTCAAACCATGCATTGGGTTGCACTCCGGCGTCTTCGCCGGACGAAGAAGCCTTGTAGGCTTCGGATTCGGGTATCTCGTATACGACTGTGTTCTTGGGATTGCTCTTAAGAAGTCGGTATTTTCGGGTAATATACCCCGGCGCTTCTACCGAAACAACGTAAAACTCGTTGTGCTTGTCAAACTTGACTTGATAAGTGCCTGTACCGACTTCCTGACCATCAATATAGATGGTCGCAAATTCCGGAATGGTTTTAATGGTGATTTTCTTTGCTCCAAAAAAAGGATACGCCGCGAATGATGCGGTTAAAATCGCAATCACACAGATTAAGAATTTTAGATTTCTCATACTTTCTTCTGTCGCCTCCATCCTCGAGATGACTGTTAATTAACGAAAAAGCGTAGGATGATGTTCCTGTTTATCTTCAAGGAGGCATCGCCAAACGCCTATCAGAGAAATAAACAGTCCACTCCCACGCCTTATCGAATATCGATTTCTCCTGCCGGAGATATGGATATGCGACAAGCATGAGCGCTCGTTGACTGCTCTAATCCCTCTCTGAATGAAAATTTTGGCGATTTCCTTGAAAGGATAAAGCACGAAACGCTTCAATATATATGATATGTCTGCGTATCTTTATGATACACGCCGCTAAGTTATTAACTATTTTTGAATCTGCCAAATAAAAAATATGACGAGAGGTCGGTGTAGTCGTTACTTAGACTGGAGGACATATTCGGATAGTTGGACCGAAAAGGGTTTTATGATGCATACGTTTACACTGATGGCTTCAGTTTTTTAGGGACTGTATCCGAGGCTTCAAAAACAGGCATAATGATGGGCGGCACAGGGTGTTGGCTGATATTTGCAAGCAATGGGCGGCGTATGGATATATAATGTCAGGTGTGATGGATGTTGTGCCTTATGATTGTCAGAAGAGGGGGATTTCTTATAAAAAGTTAAAAGCAGTGGCCGTTACGAAATAATTTTTACCTTTGCGTGTCGTGAGTAACCAATCACGCCGACACCCCTGAGGGGGTGCCCCATGAATTACTGTATATCCTCACCAACACAAAAACAAATCAACGATTATGGCAAAAATTATTGGAGCAATCACGGTAGACGTCAACCGCTGCAAAGGGTGTGAACTTTGCGTGGTGGCATGTCCTGCCGATGTCATCGGTCTGCAGCCCAAGGAGGTCAACGACCGCGGCTACCATTATGCGTACATGAAACAGCCGGACAAGTGCATAGCGTGCAGTTCGTGTGCGCTGGTATGTCCCGATGCCTGCATCGAAGTGTACCGCGTAGTCCAAAAATAAGAGTGCCTCTACAGACACCCACCTCAAATACCCAAACACCCACAGCAAAAAACGACACAATATATGGATCAAGAAGTTAAATTGATGAAGGGCAACGAAGCCATTGCCCACGCCGCCATCCGCTATGGTATCGACGGCTATTTCGGCTACCCGATTACGCCGCAGTCCGAGGTGCTGGAAACCCTCGAGGCCGAGATGCCATGGGAAACTACCGGCATGGTAGTGCTGCAAGCCGAAAGCGAGGTTGCCGCCATCAATATGGTGTACGGCGGCGCATCCACGGGCAAGGCCGTCATGACATCCTCTTCGTCGCCCGGCGTATCTCTCAAGCAGGAAGGCATATCTTACATCGCCGCTTCCGAGCTGCCCGCTTTGATAATCAACGTCATGCGCGGCGGTCCCGGCTTGGGCACCATCCAGCCCTCGCAGGCCGACTACTTCCAAGCCACCAAGGGCGGCGGCCACGGCGACTATCACCTCATAGTATTGGCTCCCGCTACGGTTCAGGAAATGGCCGACTTCGTAGGCCTGGGCATGGACTTGGCCTTCAAATACCGTAACCCGGCTATGATACTGGCCGACGGCGTGGTAGGACAGATGATGGAAAAAGTCGTGCTGCCCGAGCAGCGTCCGCGTCGCACCCCCGAGCAGATAGCCGAGCAGTGCCCTTGGGCGCTCACCGGCAAGCATGGTCGTGACCACCGCAATGTCATCACATCTCTGGAGATGGATTCCGTGCTCATGGAGAAGAACAACGAGCGCTTCCAGCAAACATACGAGCGCATACGCCAAAACGAAGTGCGCTTCGAGGAGCATTTCACCGAAGATGCCGAATATCTGATTGTGGCCTTCGGCAGCATCGCGCGCATCGCACTTAAGGCCATCGAAGAAGCCCGCGCCAAGGGCGTCAAGGTGGGCCTGCTGCGCCCCATCACCCTCTGGCCCTTCCCCGAGAAAGAAATAGCACGCCTCTCGCATCAGGTCAAAGGCATACTCACCGTCGAACTCAATGCCGGACAGATGATAGAAGACGTACGTCTCGCCGTCGAAGGACGCGTACCCGTATACCACTTCGGTCGCATGGGCGGCATCGTCCCCAACCCCGGCGAGATACTCGAGGCCTTGGGAAAAAACTTTCCCGAAATAAGCAAGTGATAGGCCCATACACACACCACACATCTAACACCACACGACAATGACCATCGAAGAAATCATAAAACCCGAAAACAAGGTCACCGGACGTCCGCGCCTGCTCCTTGACGTTCATACACACTACTGCCCGGGCTGCAGCCACGGCGTTGTACACAAACTCGTAGCCGAAGTCATTGACGACCTCGGTATCGAAGACCGCACTGTGGGCGTTGCGCCCGTAGGCTGCGCCGTATTCGCCTACAATTATATAGACGTTGATTGGGTGGAAGCCGCCCACGGACGCGCTCCCGCAGTGGCCACGGCCGTGTCGCGCCTCAATCCCGACAACGTTGTCTTCACATACCAAGGCGACGGCGATCTTGCAGCCATAGGCACCGCCGAAACGATACACGCTTGCAACCGTGGCGAAAACATCGTCATCATATTCATCAACAACGCAATATACGGCATGACCGGCGGACAGATGGCTCCCACCACCCTGCTGGGCCAAAAGACGGCCACCTGCCCCTACGGAAGACGCGTCGACCTCAACGGATACCCGCTGAAAATCAGCGATATCCTTGCCGGACTGGACGGCACATGCTACGTTACACGTCAGACGGTACATACCGCTGCCGCCGTGCGCAAGACCAAAGCCGCCATCAAAAAAGCCTTCCAAAACGCCATGGCCAAGAAAGGCACCTCCGTTGTCGAAGTCGTATCCACATGCAACTCCGGCTGGAAGATGACGCCCGCACAGGCCAATCAGTGGATGGCCGAACATATGACCGAGAAATATCCCCTCGGCGACCTCAAAAACGAATGACGCCGGATACGACACTCGTCGAGACACACTCCCAACCCACCCACATCAAATTCCTTAGACAATGAAAGAAGAAATCATTATAGCCGGATTCGGCGGCCAAGGCGTCCTATCTATGGGCAAAATACTGGCCTATGCCGCACTCATGGACAACCTCGAAACCACTTGGATGCCCGCTTACGGCCCCGAGCAGCGCGGCGGCACAGCCAATGTCACCGTCATCATCAGTGACAGCGCCATATCCTCGCCCATCGTTGACAGCTACGACACTGCCGTAATTCTCAACCAGCAATCCCTTGATAAATTCGAGAGCAAGGTTAAGCCCGGCGGAACGCTCATCTACGACCCCTACGGCATACACCGCGCACCCACACGCACCGATATCCGCGTCATTCCGGTAGATGCCACCGATGCAGCCATCGAAATGGGCAATTCCAAGACATATAATATGATACTGCTTGGTGCGCTGCTCAAGGCTCGTCCCCTGGTGCCCGATGATGCCGTTGTCCGCGGCTTGCGCAAGACCCTCCCCGAGCGTCACCATCACCTCATTCCCCTCAACGAAGAAGCCATAGCACGCGGCAAAGCTCTCGTTAAGTAAGCGCCTGACGCATACTCCCCTCATATTGAGGCTGAGTCATAACAGCGAATTACTGTGGTGCTGTGTCGTAATGGGTAGCGGCATAATTCATCACCATACTATCCCGACACTGCGCGAGCGCAATACATTGCGCTCGCGCAGTGTCTACGTTTTTTGATACAGCCCCTACCGGGTATACGTGTATGTAGAAACATGTGTTTTCGGCGGATGATGTCCGAAATTGACAGCTTTTTGTCCGAAATATTCACCCCCCCCTGAAATTTGTGTCCTAATTTTGCATTAAGAAGATGTCGCGTGTCTATGTGGTATTGATAAGGTGTCCCCGACCTGCCTCATAGCCGAAGACCTGCCTCATCGCTGACGACCTGTCAATGCACAACATCCAACTTATACAAAGACCAAACTAAACCAAACCAAACAATACAAAACAATACTAACCTCTAAATAGAAGATGTATATGAAAAGAACTCTACTGACATTTGGCATATTTGCCGTAACCATGCTGCTGTCTTGCGTGGCTTCAGCCAAAAACATCGCCGGCTTTCCGACCGTCGATGGCTGGGATTACACAGTTTACGATGATGGCACAGCGGAACTGAAAAAAGCTCCCGGAGCCACCGGTGCCGTCGTTATCCCCGAAACAATCACCTACGAAGGCAACACCTACACAGTCACTAGACTTGGGTTTTCTTTGTTCGATAGCAACGTGAACATCACTGCGATACAGTTGCCTTCGGGGCTCAAAGAGCTTGGGGGGCGTGCCTTAGCCTGGTGTACGAATCTGGAAACAGTCACCGGCGGTCCCGAGGAGTTGGAGAATATAGGTCAATACAACTTTGTCGACTCAAAATGGATGGCTAATCAGCCGGATGGCCCTGTTTATTTCAAAAAATGGCTTATCAGCTGCAATGGTACATATAGCGAGGACGTCTTCGCTATGCCCGAAGGTACCATCGGAATGATGAGGTTTGGCAAATACAAAGGTATTCAATCTAAGGTTTTTCGCATCCCGGCTTCCGTAGCCGACATTCCCGCAAATACGCTTACAGATTTTTATGACGGGCTGCAATACTTGGAGCGTTTCGAGGTAGACGAAGCCAATAAGTTTTTCTTCAATGATGAAGTAGGCGCCATATACAGCAAAAACAAAACGGCAGGAGCTCATGATGTCGATTATACCGGAATATCTTTCGATGCTCTTCCGATAGCAAATCCGGTGAAGGTGTATAACGTACTCCCGGGTACCAAAATCATATCTGCGAATGCGCTGAATACCAATGGTATGGAGCAATTCAATGTTCCCGAGGGTGTGGAATATATAGGTCATAATGTATTTCGTACTAATCCTCCCAAGAATATCGATCTGCCTTCGACCATTAAAGAAATGACTGCTTGTTTCTATAGTGCAAAGCAGACCGAAACGGTGGTGCTCCGCGCTGCTACAGTTCCCGCATATACTTATACCTTGTTTGACTTCTGCAGCAATATCACATTGTATGTTCCCGATACTTCGGTAGATGCGTACAAGGCCGTTGCGGAATTTGCTCGCGTTAAGCAAATCCTGCCGATGTCACAGTATTTAGCTGTGAAGGACATCACCGGCGCCGAAACCTCGGCAGAAGTGACCGCCATCTATGGCATCGACGGCTCGGTGCGCACCGCCCTGCAACCCGGCATCAACATCGTACGCTATAGCGACGGTACCGCACGCAAGGTTATGCACCGCGAATAAAGCACACCCAAGCACATCGATAGCTCCGATAGCTCCAATAGGCGCTGCCCTATTGCGACTATTGGAGCTATCGTGCTATTACCCAATCCGGCTGTCCGCCCCACCTGTCCGTAGCGAGACCGGAACATCTTGTCAGCTTTGAGAACAGGAACGAGAAGACAGTGATACATCTCCCGTTAATCAGTTATAGCCCGGTGAAGATGCCGTCGAGAACCCCGCGCCAGTTAAAAAACAACAATTAATCATAAAAAAGCATAAAGTTTTCGGGGGTTTTCGGGTCTAACAAATCCTGCTATTGTCCATATAATAGTAAATGCTTAACTTTGCAGTACATTATGAGACTCTCAAGAGGAGGAGGCCTGAGGCTTCCTCCTCGTCTTTTGACGGTCCGGAGTCTTGTGAAGGTGCGAAAAGGCGCTATCAGGTCTCGCCGAAGAGCGAGGCAAAAAAAGAGAGAAACAACGACAAACGAAAAAGTACAGACACAACCAATATGCTTGATAAAGAACTGCTGCGCAACACCATAGAGGAAGCCATATCCGACACGGACATTTTTTTGGTAAACATCACGGTGAGTGCCGACAACGTTGTCGAAGTGACCATAGACAGTCCCGAAGGCATAGACATCGAACAATGTACGGCGCTGTCACGCCGCATAACCGAAGTCTTTGACCGCGACGTCGAGGATTACGAACTCACCGTAGGCAGTGCCGGAGTTACAGCACCGTGGACTGTGGACGCGCAGTACCGTATGAACGTGGGCAATGCCGTGGACGTGCTCACGCGCGACGGTCGCCGCATACACGGCACGCTTGTCGCCGTCTCCGAAGACTGTCAGGCCATCACCGTGACCGTCTCCACAAAAGTACGACGCGAAGGCGTCAAGCGCCCCGTGGTCGAAGCCGTGCCACACGAAATCCTGCGTTCCAACATCAAGACAATCGTCCGCGACATCGACTGAACGCGGACGCGACATTGACAATAATAAAGAAACCACACATAACATCCCCACAAATGGCAAAGAAAAAAGACGACCGTCCGAACATGGTCGAACAATTCGCCGAGTTCAAAGAACTGAAAAATATCGACAAGACCACTATGATTAGTGTCTTGGAAGAGTCATTCCGTAACGTGCTGGCCAAGATGTTCGGCACGGACGAAAACCTCGACGTAATCCTCAACCCCGACAAGGGCGACGTACAGATATTCCAAAACCTGAAGATTGTGCCCGATGGCGAAGTCACCAATCCCAACCTCGAGATTTCGCTGAGCGATGCGCACGCCGATAACGATCCCGATGCAGAAGTCGGCGAAGAGCACACCAAGGAAATCTTCTTCGAGAAATTCGGTCGTCGAGCCATCCTCACGCTGCGCCAGACCCTTCAGTCAAAGATTCTGGACCTGCAAAAAGAGGCCATCTATGACAAATTCAAGGAGCTGGAAGGCGAGCTGGTCTCCGGCGAAGTTTACCAGACCTGGTCGCGAGAGACCCTGCTGCTGGACGACGACAAAAACGAGCTGCTGCTTCCCAAGAGCGAAAGCATCCCCGGCGACTTCTTCCGCAAAGGCGAGACCGTACGCGCCGTTGTGGCAAATGTGGACAACAAGAACAACAATCCCAAGATTACCGTATCGCGCACCAACGAGAACTTCCTGCGCCGGCTCTTCGAGCTCGAAGTGCCTGAAATACAAGACGGCCTGATCAATATACGCGCCGTGGCACGCATCCCGGGCGAACGCGCCAAGATAGCCGTAGAATCCTACGATGACCGCATCGACCCCGTGGGCGCTTGCGTAGGCGTCAAAGGCAGCCGTATCCACGGCATCGTACGCGAATTGCGCAACGAAAACATAGACGTCATCAACTACACCTCCAATCCCACGTTGTTCATCCAACGCGCCCTCAGCCCCGCCAAGGTTTCGTCCATACGTCTTGACGAAGAAGAGAAAAAGGCCGAGGTGTTTCTGCATCCCGAGGAGGTATCCCTGGCCATAGGCAAGGGCGGCCTCAACATCAAGCTGGCCTCCATGCTTACAGGATACGTCATCGATGTATATCGTGACACGGACGACAGCGATGCCGAAGAAGACATCTATCTGGACGAGTTCAAGGACGAAATCGAAGAATGGGTAATCGATGCCCTCAAGAACATCGGATTCGTGACCGCCAAGAGCGTTCTCAACGCACCCCGCGAAATGCTCGTCGAAAAGGCCGACCTCGAGGAAGAAACCGTCGACCACGTTCTCGAAGTACTCCGCGCCGAATTCGAAGATTGATGTGCATTGCGTCCCCTCCTGACGGGGTCGCAGCATCCTCCCTCCCCTCACCAAGCCATCACGGCTACGGCCGCCGCCACCATGGCGACAGGCCATCCCAACGAAGAACGACAAAAAACAATATATGGCGAAAACAAAAATAAGCACCCTGGCAAAAGAACTCAACCTTGGGCTGAATACAGTTGTTGAGTTTCTAAACAAGAAGAACATAGTCGTCGATTCGAGTCCCAATACGCGAGTCGAGAAAGACATCGTTGACATTGTATTCAACGAATTCGACAAAGACCATAGCATCCGCAACCGCCTGCAACGCGAGGCTGCCGAAGCCGAAGCCGCGCGTCGCCGTGTCGCCGAAGAGGCTGCCGCACGTGCCGAGGCCGAAGCCAAGGCACAGGCCGCACAACGCGCCGCCGCCGAGGCTAAGGCCAAAGAAGAGGCCGAGACTAAGGCTCGTGCCGAAGCGGCCGCCGCCGCCAAAGCCAAAGAAGAAGCCGAGGCCAAAGCACGTGCCGAGGCCGAAGCCAAAGCACGCGCCGAAGCCGAAGCCAAGGCCGCCGCCGAAGCCAAAGCCAAAGCCGCCGCCGAGGCCGAAGCCAAAGCCGCCGCCGAAGCCAAAGAGGCAGACGAGGATGCCCGAGCCCCGGAGAAAGACGAAAACTTCATAGCCACCAATGTTCCTACGGTGGCCGGGCTCAACATCAAGGGCAAAATAGACCTTGAGGCACTCAATCTGTCCACGCGCCCCAAGAAAAAAGGCAAGGGTGGGGGACAGAATGCCGGCGGACAAAATGCCGGCGGAAACCGCAAGAAACGCCGCCGCATAGAGCCGGGCAGCGAGAAAGTGGACGTCAATAAAACTCCGGGCACCAATCCGCCATCGGCTGCCGACCGTGACCGCAATCGCCAGGGTGGCGGTCAGGGACGCTCCGGAGGCAAAAACGCCAAGAACAAAAACGCGGAACGCCCCGCCAAGCGTCCCGTGGCTCAATTGCATAATGATGTCAGCGACGAAGACGTATCCAAGCAAGTCAAGGAAACGCTGGCACGCCTTACGGCCAAGGACAAAGGCCTCAAGAAAGGCGCCAAGTGGCGTAAGGAGAAACGCGAAGCCGCTGCCGAACGCGCCAGCGAAGCCGCTGCCGAGGCACGTGCCGAGAGCAAGATACTCAAGCTCACCGAATTTGTGACCGCCAACGACCTGGCCATAATGATGGATGTTCCCATCAACCAGGTCATCGCAACGTGTATGAACATCGGCGTGATGGTCTCCATCAACCAGCGCCTCGATGCCGAGACCATAAACATTGTGGCCGAGGAATTCGGGTTCAAGACCGAATACGTCAGCGCCGAAGTGGCCGATGCCATACATCAGGAAGAGGACGCCGAAGAAGACCTCGTGCCGCGTCCCCCGATTGTTACGGTTATGGGCCATGTCGACCACGGCAAGACCTCGCTGCTCGACTACATACGACAAGCCAATGTCATAGCGGGCGAGGCCGGCGGCATCACGCAGCATATAGGTGCATACAATGTCAAACTTTCGGATGGCCGACACATCACATTCCTCGACACCCCCGGCCACGAGGCATTTACCGCCATGCGTGCTCGCGGAGCCAAGGTTACCGATATCTGTATCATCATCGTTGCCGCAGACGACAATGTCATGCCGCAGACAGTCGAAGCCATCAACCACGCCAGCGCGGCGGGCGTACCCATAGTCTTCGCCATCAATAAGATAGACAAGCCGCACGCCAACCCCGAAAAAATCAAGGAAGAATTGGCCGGAATGAACTACCTCGTCGAAGACTGGGGTGGCAAATACCAGTCGCAAGACATCTCAGCCAAGAAAGGTACGGGCGTACCCGAATTGATGGAAAAAGTGCTTCTCGAGGCCGAGATGCTGGACCTTAAGGCCAACCCTAACCGCAAGGCCACGGGCAGCATCATCGAATCGTCCCTCGACAAAGGTCGCGGTTACGTAGCCACCGTATTGGTGCAGAACGGAACGCTTCGCGTAGGTGACATCATCCTGGCCGGCAACCACTTCGGCAGGGTCAAAGCAATGTTCAACGAGCGCAACCAGCGCATCAAGGAAGCCGGCCCCGCATGTCCGGCACTGATATTGGGTCTGAACGGCGCACCTACGGCCGGAGACATCTTCAACGTACTCGACACCGAACAGGAAGCTCGCGAAATAGCCTCCAAGCGCGAACAACTGCAGCGCGAACAAGGCCTCCGTACTACCAAGATACTTACCCTCGAGGATATCGGTCGTCGCCGTGCCATAGGCAACTTCCAGGAGCTTAATATCATCGTCAAAGGTGACGTTGACGGCTCCATCGAGGCCCTCAGCGACTCGCTCATCAAGCTGTCCACCGAGGAAATCCAAGTCAATGTCCTTCATAAAGCTGTCGGCGAAATCTCCGAAAGCGATGTCACTCTGGCCGCCGCCTCCGATGCTGTCATCATCGGCTTCCAGGTACGTCCTTCCATAGCTGCACGCCGAGCAGCCGAGCGCGAGGGCGTTGATATACGCCTTTACTCGGTCATCTATCAGGCCATCGAGGAGGTCAAAGACGCTATGGCCGGTATGCTTGCGCCCGAAATCAAAGAAGATATCATCGGCACGGCCGAGGTTCTCGAGACTTACCATATCAGCAAGGTCGGCACCATTGCCGGCGCAATGGTTCGCGAAGGCAAGCTGAAACGCGGCTGCAAAGTTCGTCTTATCCGTGACGGTATCGTCAAATATACCGGCGAACTTGGCTCGCTCAAACGCTTCAAGGATGACGTCAAAGAAGTGGTCGCAGGCTACGACTGCGGATGCTCCATTGCCGGATACAACGACATCAAAGTGGGCGATATATTCGAAGGTTTCGAAGAAATTGAGGTCAATCGCAGCCTCTGAGACATCGATTAACCATCTTATAGCAGCGAGCGGCGCCCCGTATGAGGCGCCGCTCGCTGTCGGTGAAGAGATTCATCCCTATATCTGAATTCTTCAGGCATTTTCGCAACATTGCATTTGCCATTGGACTTTACAGGGGTCTAAACATCACCTAAGACCTCATAGTTAGCGGAATATCATAATATAATTTGTAATTTTGCAATATGAACGATCTTACTGTGTCAAATATCGAGCGACAAAATGTGTTGAACAATCGCTACGCCGTGGAAGTTCTTCAAGAGGACCTTGGTTTTACCGGGATGTTCTTTGAAGGGGAATATCGTTTCACTAAGAAAATGGTAGCCGATTTCTATGAAGTGGATGAGCGCACCATTGAGCGTCTTCTGGAAGAACACAGCGAAGAACTGAAGCATAACGGCTATGTTTTAAGTAAGGGCAAACAACTGAAAGAGTTTAAGTTGCAATTTGCTCCCGTCATAAATGTCGGGAGCAAAACCACCCGGCTTGGCTTGTTCAGCTTCCGAACTGTTTTGAATGTCGGTATGCTTTTAACCGAAAGCGAAGTAGCTAAAAAAGTTCGTGCACGTATCCTTGATATCGTGATTTCGACAATCAACAAGAGAGCCGGAGGCGGCACTAAATACATCAATACCCGAGACATTGATTTCGTTACGGCTGCAATTGAAGAAGACAACTATCGAAAGAATTTCACCGCCGCCGTCGGACGATGCGTTCAGGGACATAAAAATTATAAATATGCACAAATTACCGACCTTATTTACCAGGCTATATTCAAAGAAAAGGCCGGAGAATATCGTGCTATATTGCGGCTTGACAGAAGCGACAATGTACGTCGGACTTTTTACGCGGAAGTGCTTCGCTGCATTTCTTCATTTGAGAATGGCATCGGTTATGCAATCGAAGCAGAATTCAAAGTGAGGAATGGAAAGCTATTGTCGCTGGAGCGCGTGAAAGAACTTATCTTAGAGCAGGAACAGTCGCCGGCCATGCAACCCTTCATATATGATGCACGGACAAAGATGGCATCTCGCGATGTTGCCTTCCGCGATGTTTTCCACAATAACATCGCCGGATATCTTCGTGCCGTCACACCCGAGGAATTTGATCGTTTCATCGGAGAAAAATCAATTGATTTTGACGAGATAATGAATCTGCCGGAGAATCGGGAAGTTCTCAAACGCTTAAAGCAAGCCGAAGATGAGTGAAGAATTGAAGTACATCACTTACGATGAGGCATTGGTGGTTTACAGCAAAACGGTAGCAGCCAGCGGCGGTGGTTTGCAGGGCGTCAAAGATGAGGGTGGCATACGGAAAGTGCTTGACTTCGTGCAGAACGATTTGTATTATCCCACCTTTGCCGAAAAGCTGACCTATCTGGTCTTCGGTTTTTGCACAGGCCATTATTTCGAGGATTCCAACAAACGCGTTGCATTGACCCTCGACGTATGGTTTCTTGTGCACAACGGCTACTATTGGCATGCATACAACTTTATGCAGTGTATGGAGGCTATTATCTATCATGTAGCAGCCGGACACATTGATAAAGACCTGCTTCTGCGCGTCATCAACTGCTATATGGCAAACGAGGATTATCCCGAAGACCTTAAACTCGAACTCATTCACGCTATCGGTGACCAATCAGTGGAATTTGAAGAGTCCGACGATAATCGGCATTAACCTCGAAAAGATGCGAATCACGTCTGACGATATAACGAAACTTATGCTTCCGGACCAAATGGACATTATAACGCGAGCGGCGCCCCGTATGAGGCGCCGCTCGCTGTCGGTGAAGAGATTTATACTTTGAGACGCTGCGAGCGTCAGATGGTCTCCGAAAGGGCCAGGAGAAGGCGAATGTCGCGCTTCAGTGTGTCATCGTCTTTGCTCGAGCTGTGGGCGGCGACTGACTTAAGGTCATTGAGAATTTCCTTGAACTTGTCGACCATACCGATGTGCAGATATTCCACGGCAAGGTCCTTGCCTGCAGCCAAAGCCCCGGATATATCGCCGGATTTCAGTGCTTCGTCGTAGGCTGCCTTGATGGCATCGAGACACTTGCAGGCTTCGCTCAGAGTGTCAGCATTGATGCAGATGCCGTATGCGGCGTAGTTCGGTTTGAACCGCTCGTAGATGTCGGCTGCGACGCTATTGCTTGATTCGAGGCTGTCGAGTTTGTCGTAATCGAGACTATATAATCGGGCCGAAGGCTTTAATGCCAAAAGGCGACTTTTTTGGATGTCTTGTCGGTGGCTATCGGGTCTGTCGGACAACCGAGTGTTTGATGATGCGTGCCGAGGTGACGCACTGCGTCGCGGTCCGATGATTTGTTCAAGTCGGTCAGGCGTCAGACACTTCATGGCGTACCCGAACTCCATATCGCTTTGACGTTGTTCTGCTAAGGCTCCCTTGACGGTGTTTGCTACAAGCAGTACTTGCCTTTGCAGTTCTTTGTCGGCCTTGATATGGTTGAGAAATCGGCTTTCGGTTTCCGAGTCCATGTCCCCACGGACGTATAGGTCTATAAGTGTTTCTTGCTCCTGCTCGGATAAGGGCTTGGCTTCGGCCACTTTGGCCATCGTGGCTGTTGCTTGGCTTGCCGCCTGTCGCTTTTCGGCAATCTCACGTTCTTCGCTCAGAATGTTGCAGAATTCCGGGTCTTTGAGCTGTCTCGTAAATTCAGCGATTTGGGCGCTGTTGAGACGTCCGTTGAGGTATTGTTGAATGAGTGCTCTCTTGTCCATATCTTCTGATTTCATATCATAAGTCATAACCAAGCCTTGCTGCGTATTGTTTGACTTCCATTGTCAACTGCTTCATACATTGCGCTTTGCGATTGCGAACCGTCACAGCGGCATTGTATCCCAGCAGCGTGGCTATAGTGTCCATACTCATATTGTCGTAGTAAAAAAAGCGTATAATCATGGCGCATTTCTCGGGCAAGTGGCTAATGGCCAAGTTGAGTGCATCGATTAATTCGGGGTCTTCGTATGGATTATCCGTGTTTTCGATGCTTGAAATTTGGTCCATTAAGCGGTCGGTGCGGCTTTGGGTGTCATCGGGGGTTTCGTCAAACAAAGAGTCGAAGTCCAATGAAACTATGCGGCCGTCTTTGGGGGCGCGGTATATCTTATCGACCATATTTTTGCCAATCTTAAGCATATATGCTTCCCAGTTTGTATCGGGAGCTATACGGCTTTTTTGAAGGTTGTTGTAGATGGCAATAAATACGTCATTGTATATATCCATGGCTTCCGAGTGGCTCAGGAAGCTGTACTGTCTGCATAGGTAGTTGATGAATTTGGGCATAAACGAATTGTACCGCTGTCTTACGACTTCGGCAAATGCCGCTTGTTGCCCTTCCGGGGAGAGTTTTTCGTTGTCCATGTCTGTACTGTTTGGCAAAGTTAGTGGTTTTGGAGGAAATATCGTGTTCGAGATTGAAAAAATCGATGTGGAAAGAGAAGAATGAGAGGTAGTATTTTTTGCAGAGCGCAGTTATTATTCTCCGCAGATTAGTGATTGCTGTCTTCGATGTCCGTAACAAAGTCGCGAGGTAGTACGATGTTGTCGATGCCGAAAGCCGCGCGGAACAGCGGAGCGATTTCGCAAGCTCTGAATCCGGCGATGCCGCAGCCTATGCGTGTCACCAAAAATGTCTGTTGTGGATGCTCCTTGGCGTATTCGATGAATTGGTCGACATAAGGCGCTATTTTGTCCACACCGCCGTGCATGGTGGGAATGGCATAGCTTTGGCCCTGTATGCCGACGCCTTGTCCCATAATGGCGCCGAAATAGCGGACTGCCGCGCGGGCGGCACCACCGCCGTGCATCCCGGCCAAATTGCTGCCGAAGACGAAGATCTCATCGTGGTTGAGAGTCGTGATATGTTCGGGCGTGTATCGTCCTGCTGTGTACTGCCGAGGAGCGCTGTCGTTGTTGTTTGCGTTTGACATTGTGCTGCTGTTTTAGTGGTTTATGGATTGTCGCTTGGCTGCGTTCCGGACAAGTGTCGGCGTTTTAGAATTCCATACGGAAGCCTTTGCTCTTCATCTTGTCGTAATTGTCTTTATTGAAGCGGTACTGTACCGGGATGCGCGATGCGGCGCCTTTGGGCCGTTCGACAGCAATGTCAAGTATGCCTAATTTAAGCATTTTGGAGGCAAAGTTGCGTCGGTCAAACTTGATGCCCAGAATACTTTCGTACAGGTCCTGAAGCTGCGGCATGGTGAATATTTCGGGTAGCAGCTCAAAGCCTATGGGCTCGAAGTGTATTTTTTCCTTGAGCTTGCGTAGCGCTACACTCAGTATGTGGTCGTGGTCGAAGGCCAAAGGGGGAACTTTGTCGATGCTGAACCATCGGGCGCAGCGGGCGTCATCGCCGCCCTGCACTTCGCTTTTCTTGACCAGTGCGAAGTATGCGATTGTGACTACGCGCTCGCGAGGATCGCGGTAAACATCGCTGAAGCTGCCGAATTGCTCAAGGTAGCACGAGGTCAGTCCGGTTTCTTCGCCCAACTCGCGCTCGGCACATTGGTCGGTGCTTTCGTCGATGCGCATAAAGCCGCCGGGAAAGGCCCAGCGACCCTTGTAAGGCTCAAGGCCGCGCTCTATCAGCAGCAGCGACAGGCCCTCTTTGACATCGTAGCCGAAAACCACGCAGTCGGCCGTCACCGCCGGATGCGGATATTTATAGCAGTATTTGTTGTCTTGTTCCATTGTGGTGGATTTTGTGTTTGTGTTGTTTTGACGCAAAATTACTGCTTGCATCTGAAACCACCAAATTTTCTGAGTAAAAAATACGCATTATTTTCGGGGTAATTTGCTCTTGCTTTTATAAACTGCGTATTTTCAGTGTTTTAGGCTAAGATTTTTTTTGATGAGCAGAACTTTTTATTCGAGGGTTAAACGATATTTCCTTCTTCGGAGGTTGCGAAGCCCACGGGGCGGCGCATGGACGACTCCGCCTTGACTTCGTTGGATTCGGTAGCGCCTCCGTTGTCTTCGGATTGCTCGCCTTCGGGCTTGCAGTTGTTATTTGTGTTTTCATCGGCGGTTGCGAAGCCTACGGGGCGGCGTGTATCGTTGTTTGTCCGACCGTTCGCGGACATCATCGCAAGGTATGTTTCGTCCAAGATGCGGTGCGAGTGCAGAAGATTTTGCATGGCCATGCTCAAGAAAAGGTCAAGCCTTTTGATGCCTGAATGTAAAACGAAATCCAGGTATGTCGAGATGCCGATGTTGTCGTCATCAAGTCGCTCGAATGTTAACTTTGTCAGGAATGCACAATTGGCATAATTGACGGCCATCAGCTTGGCCGAAAAATCGGGGTCGTTTTTATCCACCTGTCTCCAAGTGTAGTCCACGATGCGGACGCTGTTGCCATGAACATCAAAGAGTAGGTTTTCGCCCTGATAAGCGACAACTATTTTGCCGTCGCTCTTATGCGTTGTAGGTTGACATCCGAGGGCGGTCAGAGCTTCTTCCAAGAGGACGAGTGTCTCTTCAGTGTCGAGCGATGGCTCCGTATTGTTGGTTAACGCCGCGCGGCGCCTTACGTAACACCAAGCATGGACGGCCACGGCCACGATGCCGCAACCCGCACATAGATACAGTTGGTAATCAATGCTTTGTCCATTGATGGCATTCACAAGCAGAATAACGAAAAAGAAAATGGTAAAAATGTAGAAATACTGATACGTGTTACGTAAAAACGAATTCATGAGGGTTGAGGCCTTTTGGATGATAACTATATATTATTTGGATAAGAATCGGAAGGAGACAACAGTGTCTACCTTCCGCATTTTAGAAAAACAAAAAGCATGCCAATTGGCGCGCACCATGTTCCGGTTGTCAAGTATGCGTCTGTCGAAACGCTATACTCTTATATCATATACCCATTGCACGTTGTTAAATCGGACATAGAGTTCGACTCCGCCATTTCGTCTTTTGTATATGCAAAGGGTACCATAGTCACCGTCTTGATCTCTGAATTCGAAATCAACATGGTAGTCGCCATCTCGGTCATATTCGCCGGACGATACACTGTATATCTTATAGACCTGTACCACATCTGAATATATCGTAATCTTATCATTATCGCCGTTGATATTGATTATAACATCACAAGGAGTCCAGGAACTCCAATTGTTCCAACGATTATAGCGGTCATTGTATGTGCAAATTGCGACTGCGTCAGCTTGGTAATTCCATCGTTCGGCGTGGGCGCCAAGGCAGCCGATGATAACGGCCAGAATGGTTAGAAAGAGGTGTAATCGTTTCATTTGTTCAAGTTCTTTAATTTGTTAGATTTGTATCTACGTTTATATACCGCAAGGACGTCGAACGTAAATCGCTTTGCCGGAAAAAATTGTCACCTTCGAAAGTAAATTGCGCATATATACGGCAAAGGCCGGGAAGCTGTCGATGCTTCCCGGCCTTTGGTTATGCAGGTAGTGTATTGTTACTTGACGTAAACTTTTGTTACGGTATTGCCGGCTGCCTTGATATACAGGCCGTTGGAGGGCTCGGCCACGCGTATGCCTTGCAGATTGTAGTACGTTGCGGCGGCAGCGTCATCTACGGTAATGTCCGAGACGCCTTCGTGCTTGTCCACCTTGAGCCATGACGATTTGGTCTTGTCAAGGTTGTGGTAGAATGTCAGTTTGATGCTTTCGGCTATTGTAGACTTGAGGTTGGCGCTGCTGTTGTAGAACACCTCGGTGGTGCTATCTATGGCGATGGTTGCGTCCGCTCCGTAGTTGACCTCGCTCCAGCTGCTGTCTGCAATCTTGAATTCGCCGGCCAGGCCATCGTGGAGTATCAACTCGTACATCTGTTCGCCGAAAGAGCTGACGCCGGTATATTTAAACTTGTAAGCCTCGTCTGCATTCCAGCTATTGACATCGCCGCGCAGGTATATATCGAAGATGTCCGTGGTGGTTCCCTCGCCGACAAGAGTCATTGTCTTGGCATCAAGGTCTACAACAAGTTTGAAGTCGCCGGAGGCGGGAATGGCGTTGTTGCCCAGGTTGCCTACGGCCCAGGTGGTGGCGACATTCGGCATCAGTGTAGCAGTGGTGTTGTCAGCGGCTACGCCGAAGCAGGAGGCGTTGAAAGTCGTCCAGTCGCCTTTGGCTGTAGAGAGTTTGAACATCTGGCCTTGCTTGGCGCCGGTGAGGTCGAGTGTGTATACGCCGTCAGCGTAGGTCAGTTCAACGGGATTTTCGGGATCCCATGAGGCGGGTATGCCCGTAAAATTACCGGTAGCGTAAACCGAGGTCTGTGCCGCAGCCGTGGCACCGAATCCTAAGACAGCAGCCAAGGCCACTGTAAGCGAAAGTAAAGAATGTTTCATGTCGTAAATTGTTGTGTATGATATAACTAAAATTATTTGGTGCGCTTTGATATGCGTTTTTGACTTTGTCGGGCGTGTCTTTATGCCTGTGTTTGCCGGTTTTTGATGCACATTTGATTCGACATCATCGTCATCTCTTGGCGTTGCAAGGCGAACGAAGTGTTTCGCCCATTGTGTCCGTGGTGAGTTTGCGCAAACCGACGAACTTCATAAGTTTTGCAAATTTAGCGATTATTTTTGAATCTCCTGCGCTTTTCCCCTGAAATCTTGTTTTTTACGCACGGGAAAGATTCAGATAAGAAGCGCAACGGCAAAACACTTCACTCCTCCTCGGGGAAGGCCGCGCGCCGAGCAGGCCCCCGTTGAGCGCAGTGCAGGCAATGTAAACGTTCACTAGGCAGTATAGAAATAAAAAAGGGAGGCCGAAGTCTCCCTGCAATTAAGTTGCTTTGTGTTATGAAAATTAACTAGGGATATTCAGTTAATGGTCAATTGAGGACAATCTCAACCAGCCCATTAACTGAATACCCCTAAAATAAGCTTGTTATAAATGCTTATAGTATTCTTTTTTATATTGATCTATCGTTAGTTTCATTGTTGATACAAGTACATCAATATCATTAACTATAGATGTTATGCCATTTTCTGTAATAACATATTCACCCATGTCACCCCACCAACGAATCTCGCAGTTGTGGTTAGGTATGCTTATAACCAAACCATGAGAACCAAGCGACTTTGAGTCATACAATTCTACAATTACATCTTTCATCCACTTTTTCTCCTTTTCATTGTAGAACACATCAGCTGCGAGCGATTTGATATATCTTAGCATTGGATCAAAGCAATGGCTATCAGTTGTCTTCTGTTGAGCAAAAATGACATGTCCTTTATCTTCATAGAACCTCTTTCTCCAAGATTCCCAGATAATGTGAGGACGCTGTTTGAAATACTTTACCCATCCTGTGTTGTTGGTCGTCTCAATGGTGTATTTACAGAAGTCCTCCAATGTAGCTTGAGCATTCCAATCAATCCAAGTCTTTATAAACACACGAACAGATTCACCAAACTCTGGTTCCTCTCGCAAATATCGCTTCATACTGTTGTCTCGATCTCTATTAAACTCATAGAGCCGATTTTTAGATTTCCAGCAATCCGGCTGTAAGCATAACATGGCGTTATAATACAGTTCTTGTTTATCCCATTGTTTATCAAGATTAATCCAGCTTGTCAAGCAATTAGAATAGCCAATAAATGTTTCCAAATTACCATTTGCCCAATGTAACAGACATCGTATTTGTCCCCATAAATATGGGTTTTTTTCTGCATTTCTAATGGCATCTGTCCAGGAAGTACCTTCATCATCGATTAGTCGCAGGTTTGCTTTATACACTTCTTCTTCCAAAGACTTATTGTCAATACCCTTGTATGGATGGTTAAGTTGTTTGAGGAATAATAATACCGCAGCATTGTTTTTATAAAGGTCTATACCATGATTTTTATGATAGCGTTCCATTTCCGAAGCCATATTGAATACAGCTCCAAATGCATCAGAAGCATCTTTCCGTTTATTTATACGATCAGTGTTGTTATCGAACTTGAATACATTTCGGGACATACGTGTCCATTCCTCAAAGTTCAAGCACCAAGCCTCCGAGTCGTGCTTATATGGGTAAAGTTTGAGGAAGCATTGCAATGAATACAATGTGGCAAGGGTATCGTTACTTATGTTATCGCCGGCTAAATGAGAGAAATAAGTATTGTTATTGTCATCAAAGAACGAATCTTGGGGCAATAATGTTGTTACATCCGTATATTGTCCGTTACCTTTATCAATAATCCATAGGTTTATATTATCTATGAGCTCCTTGAAATCAATAACTGTACAATAATGGGGCAATATATTGCTATCGCCACTTCTCCAGTCAACGAGATGGTTCTGGTAAGCGATTAACAAATCATCTAGATCAGATTCATTAACACTATATGAAGCCTCAAACAGGGTTTCATGCAAATCATATATACGTTTTTTCTTTATTTCATATAGACGCATTGCTTCCTCGCCGTTATCATCTGGCTGCTCAAAGTCGTTCGACAAATCTATGCCAGGTACTTTTGCAAACAACTGCATTGCAATCAGACGCAACAGAAAAATCTTCAATCTTTTTTCAGTTTCCTTTGCAGCGGCAAGTCTTTCATTTTTATTATCATCGGAAGTATTCTGCGTCATAACTGCACTTGCATACTTCTGCCAAAACAAATCTATCCACTTTCCATCCATATTCTCACGCCAAGCATGCTCTATCTTTGAATCTGCTAGCGTATTGCCACGATCATTCATTTCGCTTTGCTGCAACTGAATTTCTTCCTCAAGTGTAGATTTCAACTTGTCAAAATCAGAGAGAAGCTTTCCTCTTGCATTCATCTTGATAAACAACTCATCAGACATACCCATCTCGCCCAAGTCAAGATGATTAAAGGTGATATTGTTCAATCTCGCCTGACAAGCATCAATATCCAAGTTCCAATCCATCTGCTCGCAAATAGTGTCTATCATTACAAGCATAGAGTTGATGGTAGGATCAAAACGCCATCCCCACTGAAACCAATCTCTATTTTGGATAATTTCGGATGGTGTATAGATATGGGCTATCTGTTTTGAGGCATCACGCTGCTCCTCAGGCTTACTTCTTTCTTCATCAGCTTTTTTCTTTGACTCTTTAGTCTTTTCAGTAGCTTCATCCACAAACTGCTTTGCTTTATGGTGAACCAATTCTTTACAGAATGCCTCTGAGGTATTACGAGTTTCATATGTCAATATAGATTCACCTTCGGCTGTTTGCAAATCAACACCTAGTACCCAATGCAGGATGAACAATGTAGTCAAACGCTGCTGACCATCAAGAGGTTCAAAAGCATCTTTTCTATCACTACCATACACAAAGTCAAGTTGTGTTTCCGTCTTTTTACCTGTTACCACAAGCAAAAGGTTACGCACAAAATGGTTGCGGATTTCCTGCACCTCCTTGTGCTTACGTCCTTGTGCATAGTCACGCTGTATCTGTGGTATGCGGATTTTTCCTTTCTTTATAAGGTCTACAAAACACAGTTTATCTATATTATCGTTCATAAGTTTCTGAAGAATTAGAGTTAAACACATTGAAGATAACATCAACCGTGTTGTGTATCTCCCTTAGATAACCATCAAAGTCAGGCATACTCCATCGCATTGCATCTATGAAGGATGATTCTGTGTTAGAGTTAGAGTAGTATTTCAAGAATACATTTCGTGTTCCTATAGGTATAAAGCGTTTTCCTGCTTTATCTTCGCGTATAATGCAGTGACGCTTATATGAGAACGGAGCATCTTGATACTCTCTGTTGGTCTTATAGTCAAGCAATGTCAGATTGCCTATGCTGTCCTTATTCTTTATTGCATCATCACCGGCAGAGAAGTATTCAAGTACTTCTTTACAGAGATCGGTGTATTGTTTGTCAATACCGGTTCCCCTAAGATTAGCTTCATACTTTGGAATAAAATCCATGCATTTCTCGTATAGTGGCTTTGCCGTTACCTTTCTTTCATTCTGTTTTGATTCTATTCCAAGAATATAAGCGACATTCTTCAACCAACGCAAACGGTCTTCGTGTTCAACCAATGACGCATTGTTCTGAGAGTCAATATGCTCAATGTCCCATTTTTCTTTCTTGAACGAGTCGAATGCAAAACGTTGTCCCTTTTGGCGGCTTGTCTCTACATTGAATAAAAGCAATAGACGGAACACATATTTTGAGCCGTATTCAAAACTGTCAATGCTGGCTGCGTTGAGATATTTATCTTTGTCTTTGAAGCTATCCATAATTAGTTTATGGAACTCTTTCTCGGTATCATCGTTTGTCCACTCTCTGCCAGAAAACCGTTGCTTGGCATTTTCCAACTTGTTGTAGATGTCAAGAGGTTGGCTACCGACACTTACAAGATAACCAACATAATGATAGTATAAGTTGTTTTCGAACCAGGCAATCAACCTGTCATTAGTCTTAACGACATAATCCCAAGCAGCACGCATGTTGTCAATACCGTGTTTCCTCCATAACGGTTTAAGTTCTACAGAATCATCTTTACGTTCTTGTGCCCTACAATAGTCATATAGGTTCTGAAATAGACGATACGAATAATCATTATCCGCTTGGTCAATTGGTTTCTCTGTTACAAAGTCAAACAACACATCTATTCTTGTCTGATGACTATCATTGCTGTTGCTAATAAAGTACCAGAATCTGTCATCCTGAAACTGGCGCTCCATGATGTTCCAGTCTAATGCCAGTTTGTCTGCTTCAACTCGATCGTTATTCGAAAGGATATTTCTATCCATGATAAACAAGGCCTTGATTAGTTCTGAACTCGTAAGACTGATTTTTCCTTTGTTTAAGCGGTTGAAAACTTGTATGCTTTCAATGGCTTGCTTCCTGACTTTATCATTGGGAC
>DAAP01000059.1 GCA_001701165.1 Bacteroidales bacterium H4
TCAAGGCGAAGATAGGGTCGTTCGTGTCGGGCAGTATAAAAAGCTATGTGACAATATCAAGATGCTCCTCGCGGCGCATCTTGACTTCCTTAAAAAAATCTCGCACCACCTTCCCCATATCCTCGGGAAGATAAGACATAGCCTTTTTCTTCATCCATTCGGGAATTTCCCAAATAGCTTCGGCGATGCCGCCAACGATAGCACCAAGCGTATCGGCATCAGCTCCGAGACTGACAGCTCGTCGGATGGCATCCTCGAAAGAGTTACTCTGTCCGATTATCCATAGTGCCACAGGGACAGTCCCTTGACAAGTCTCATCAAAGTGGTTTTTGACTTGATTGATATTGACATTCAAATTGTAGTGTAACTCGGCTCCAAGTTCAAGAATGGCTTGCTTGATTTCGTCCGATTTCTTGCCATCATTGCGGCGCTGTAAGGCGCCGAAAATAGCAATGGCAATACAAGCTGCCCCTTTTATACCCATTTCATGATTATGAGTGCATATGGAACTTTGAGTAGCTGCATTATAGACATCCGATGCGTCAAGAAACCACCACCCCACCGGACCTACCCTCATTGCCGAGCCATTACCAAAAGAATTATATGGCTGAGGTTTGTCACTGCGTACCCACAGCGCAAATCGTCCTCCGTAGCCACCTTTGGGATTTGGATAACGACGGCACCAATCATGCAGACTTTCACCAAAATCGCGACAGCGTAGCAAAGCATCGGCTATAGCGATAGTACAGATTGTATCGTCAGTGAAACTGGCTTCATTCGGGAAAAATTCAAAGTCATAATCATTTGTGGGATTGAATTCGTAGGCAGACCCTACAATATCTCCGATAATTGCTCCTATCATAGTAATTAATCTTTTTGTGTATTTATAACGCAAAATTACACAATATATTTGAAGCCTCCAAATTTTCAGCGTACAAATTACGCATAAATTTCATCAAAATACAAATTTGACAGCCCGAAAGGCGAAAAACACCCGATACACGTACAATTAAGGAATTTTTTCGCTAAAAAATTTTGGGCGTCATTTACAAATGTATAACTTTGTGGCAGATTTTGCGGGCGCACGAGCGTGCCCGCGATATCACCCTATACGCAACCAAATAACACCCTATATATTATTGTAGACCAGTTATGGCAGAAAACAAAGAAAAACTATTCGACCAGTTCCCTCCCGTCAGCTATGATGAGTGGCGGAAGAAAGTCGAGACGGACCTCAAAGGTGCCGATTTCGACAAAAAACTGGTATGGAGAACCAACGAAGGATTCAATGTCCAGCCCATCTATCGCATAGAGGACATCGAAGACTTAAAAACAACTAACTCGCTTCCGGGTCAATTCCCTTATGTGCGCGGCACACGCACCGACAACGATTGGTATGCCCGTCAGGAGATCCTCGCCGAAGATCCCAAGCAGGCCAATGCCGATGCACGCGATGTGCTCACTCGCGGCATCACATCCCTTGGATTTAAGGTCGCTGAGGCTGCCGACGTTCCCACACTACTCAAAGGCATAGACCTGACCAAAGTCGAAATCAACATCGACTGCTGCCCCGGCAAAGCCGTAGACGTAGCCAAGGCTCTTGTAGAGTACATCAAGGCACAAGGTGCCACTGAAACTTTCCGCGGGAGCATTGCCTTCAACCCTCTACGCAAGGCTCTTCGCCACGGAACTCCCCTGTGCGACAGCGTGGTATCTAAGGCCGTAGCCCTCATCGAGGCTGTCAAAGACATTCCCGCGATTCGCGTCATAGATGTTGACAGCGCTATGTTCTGCAACGCCGGCGCATTTATCTACGAAGAACTCGGATACGCATTGGCCTGGGGCGCACAATGGATGACCGCACTCACCGAAGCCGGTGTCAGCGTTGACGAAGCCGCCCGTCGCATCAAGTTCGACATGGGCGTATCCTCCAACTTCTTCATGGAAATCGCCAAATTCCGCGCCGGGCGAATGCTTTGGGCCGACATTATCAAACAATACAAGCCAGCAGACGAAGCCGCAGCCAAGATGATGGTACACGCCTCCACATCACGCTACAACCAAACAATCTTTGATGCTCACGTCAATCTTCTGCGCAGTCAGACCGAGACAATGTCCGCAGCCGTTGCAGGTGTTGACTCCATCACCGTCACCCCCTTCGATGCGCCATACAAAAAACCGGATGAATTCTCGGAACGTATCGCTCGCAACCAGCAATTCCTTCTCAAGGAAGAATCACACATGGACAAGGTTATCGACCCGGCAGGCGGCTCCTACTACGTAGAGACACTCACCATATCCATAGCCCGCGAGGCCTGGAAACTCTTCCTGTCTATAGACGAAGCCGGCGGATTCTTCGCCAAAGTCGCTGACGGAACCGTACAGCAGGCCGTAACCGAAGCCTCCAAAAAGCGCCACACCGATGTCGCTCGCCGCAAGGAAATACTACTGGGCACCAACCAGTACCCCAATATCAACGAAATGGCCGCTGACAAAATCGAAATCAAAGATAGCGAATGTCGTTGCGGATGCGCTGCCGAAGGAGACCTCTCCAAAGCTCTGCCCACCAAACGTGCCGCCTCTGACTTCGAGCAACTCCGCCTGGCCACCGAAGCCGCAGCCAACCGCCCCAAGGTGTTCATGCTCACCATAGGCAACCTGGCCATGCGCTTGGCTCGTGCACAGTTCTCCAGCAACTTCTTCGGATGCGCCGGATACGAAATCATCGACAACCTCGGATTTGACACCGTAGAGCAAGGCATCGATACCGCCCTCGAGAAAAAAGCCGATGTAATCGTGCTATGTTCCTCCGATGATGAGTACGCCACCCTCGCTCCCGAGGCCTTCAAATACCTCAACGGCCGCGCACAATTCGTCGTTGCCGGCGCCCCCGCCTGCATGGACGACCTCAAAGCCCTTGGCATTAACGACTACGTACACGTACGCGTCAATGTTCTGGACACCCTCCGCGACTTCAACAACCGTCTTCTCAAATAACCCACGTGCCGTATGAAACCTGATTTCAAAACAATAGACATTACCAAAGACGGCTTTGGTCCCGTCGCCACCCCGGCACCTGCAGTAGCCGACGAAGACAAGTGGCTTACACCGGAACTCATTCCCGTCAAACCCATATACACCAAAGAAGACCTCCAAGGCCTCGAACACCTGCATTACGTATCCGGCATACCCCCCTTCCTGCGTGGCCCGTATAGCGCAATGTATCCCCTGCGTCCTTGGACCATCCGCCAATATGCCGGCTTCTCCACCGCCGCCGAGTCCAACGCCTTCTACCGCCGCAACCTTGCCGCCGGTCAGAAAGGTCTTTCTGTGGCATTTGACCTTGCAACGCACCGCGGATATGATGCTGACCACCCTCGCGTAGTGGGTGACGTCGGCAAAGCCGGTGTATCCATCTGCTCTGTCGAAGACATGAAGGTCCTCTTCGACGGCATTCCTCTGAACAAAATGTCCGTGTCCATGACCATGAACGGCGCAGTACTTCCTGTACTCGCATTCTACATCAATGCAGGCCTCGAACAAGGCGCCAAGCTTGATGAAATGGCCGGTACAATCCAGAACGACATCCTCAAAGAATTCATGGTGCGCAACACCTACATCTACCCACCCGAATTCTCGATGCGTATCATCGCTGACATCTTCGAGTACACCTCGCAGAACATGCCCAAATTCAACTCGATATCCATCTCAGGCTACCACATGCAAGAAGCCGGTGCCACCTGCGACATCGAGCTGGCATATACCCTCGCAGATGGTCTCGAATACCTCCGTGCCGGAGTAAACGCAGGCATGGATATCGATGCCTTCGCGCCCCGTCTGTCCTTCTTCTGGGCCATCGGCATGAACTACTTCATGGAAGTAGCCAAAATGCGTGCAGCTCGTATGCTTTGGGCCAAGATTGTCAAGCAATTCAATCCCAAAAATCCCAAATCTCTCGCGCTGCGTACCCACTCCCAAACATCCGGATGGTCGCTCACCGAGCAAGACCCCTTCAACAACGTAGGACGTACCTGTATTGAAGCCATGGGCGCCGCTCTTGGTCACACCCAGTCACTGCACACCAACGCCCTCGATGAAGCCATCGCCCTTCCCACCGATTTCAGCGCCCGTATCGCTCGTAACACGCAGATCTATATCCAGGAAGAAACCATGGTCACCAAACAGATTGACCCCTGGGGCGGATCGTACTACATCGAAGCGCTCACCAACGAGATTGCACACCGCGCATGGGAGCATATCCAAGAAATCGAGAAGCTCGGCGGCATGGCCAAAGCCATTGAAACCGGCCTTCCCAAACTACGCATCGAAGAAGCTGCCGCACGCACACAGGCACGCATTGACAGCGGTCGCCAGACCATCGTTGGCATCAATAAATATCGCCTTGATCACGAAGACCCCATCGACATCCTCGAAATCGACAACACCGAGGTGCGAAAAGAGCAAATCGAACGCCTCAACGACCTCAAGGCTCATCGCGACGAAGCCAAGGTCAAAGAAGCCCTTGCAGCAATCACCGAATGTGTACGTACCAAGAAAGGCAACCTGCTTGACCTTGCAGTTAAAGCTGCCGGACTGCGTGCAACCCTCGGCGAAATCTCCGATGCCTGCGAAGAAGTCGTAGGACGTTACAAAGCAATCATCAGAACCATCTCAGGAGTGTATTCAAGCGAAACAAAGAACGACCCGGACTTCAAGAAAGCCCAGGAAATGTGTGCCGACTTCGCACGACGCGAAGGTCGCCAGCCTCGTATCATGATAGCCAAGATGGGACAGGACGGTCACGACCGCGGAGCTAAAGTCGTAGCAACAGGCTACGCCGACTGCGGGTTCGACGTCGACATGGGTCCCTTGTTCCAAACCCCGGCAGAAGCCGCACGCCAAGCCGTCGAAAACGATGTGCATATCCTGGGCGTGTCCTCCCTTGCCGCAGGTCACAAGACACTCATACCTCAGGTTATCGCCGAACTTAAAAAACTCGGTCGCGAAGACATCCTCGTCACTGCCGGCGGCGTAATACCTGCACAGGACTATGACTTCCTCTATAAGGCAGGTGTCGCAGCCATCTTCGGCCCCGGTACACGCATTCCCGCTTCGGCAATCAAGATGCTCGAGATTCTCAACGCCGCCGAAGCCGAGGCATAATTTGCGCAAATTCAAAGCCAGGGAATCCGGCCACGATTTTCATCCATAGCGAAAGCCGCACCCCGATTCAAAGGAGTGCGGCTTTCTATTCATAGCCACTAACCATTCATATAGAACGGTTGGAATTCAACCGCCTATCCCGACAACGAAAACTTTAACATTTTTTATTTAAATAAAATTTGGTTTATAATATAAACCGCTTTATCTTTGCAGTCGAAAAGTGATTGGAGCGACAACGCGCGAGTTTGCTCTTTTATTTTTCTCGACATGGTTTACGGTATAAACCGCTTTGTGAAACAATAAAACCTCCAAATATGGAAGAAAGAAAAATAACAGAATTTGAGAGCATCGAAATCATAACCTCGATGATATCGCGAACCAAAGACCGACTCGTCAAGGGGAGCGGCAACATCCTACTTATGTGGGGATATCTCATAGTGGCCGTAACGGCTCTCATCTGGGTGCTTCTCGTCACCACCCACAATGCCGCATACAACTGGTTCTGGTTCCTCATCTGGATAATCGGCGGCATAGCCACGCCGATCATGGCGAAAAAACAGCGTGTTGAAACGGGAACGAAAAGTTACACGGATCGTCTTTCCTCCCAAATATGGTCGATTGTTGGCTATGCCGCGATAGCTTCAACTTTCCTCTGCCTTGGCTTTTTACTCTTCGGAGGAAAGGACGCATGGAGCATGATGTTTGCCCTTGCGCTTGTCATCGTTCCTATGGCTGAAATCATGCAAGGTCTTGTTATCAGGGAGAAATGCCTTATAACCGGAGGATCTATCGGTCTTTTGCTCGGACTCTTTACCCTCTGCTGCATTGCCGCCCATGTGAAATTGGTCGCAACATGGTTCATGCCGATGTTCATTATTGCTTTTGCAGCCATGATGATTATCCCGGGTCATATCCTCAACCATAAAGCCAACCGCAAATGAAGGAACTGAATCCATTGCTGCACTCTCAACTGAGGCTTGCCGTAATGTCGATTCTGATGAACGTCGAAGAAGCCGATTTTGTCTATCTTCGTGAGAAAACCGAATCGACAGCGGGCAACTTGAGTGTGCAACTCGACAAACTTTCTTCAGCCGGATATATATCCGTAGAGAAGGGTTTTGTCGGGAAGAAAACTCGCACTACGTGCCAAATTACCGAAGAAGGCCGAAAGGCATTCGAAGATTATGTTGATGCACTGAAACAATACGTCAACCTACAATAAACCTTGCAATAAATACAGTTTTCTTCTCATACCAAGGGGCTGCACCTCAAATTGGTTCAGCCCTTTGTCTTGTCGCATACACATTAGGCGACAAGGGCAGATACGGTAGTATCATGTATTTTTCGTAACTTTGCACACAAAAACGACTCCACTGCGGGCTCGCCGAATCCGTTAACGATGGTACATAATAGCCACCATACACACCACCGGCAGCCACTAACAACGACAATAAATGACCGTTACACTCACTGTCCTGGCCCTTACCGTGGCCATGTTCGTTTGGGGCCGCATACGTTCAGACGTTGTTGCCCTGACAGCACTCGCCGTTCTCCTCGTGAGCGGAGTACTCACCCCCGCCGAAGCACTCGCCGGATTTGCCTCACCCATAGTAATTATGATGGCCGGATTATTTGTCGTAGGCGGCGCTGTTCTACGCACCGGTTTGGCACGTGCCGTAGGCTCGGGATTGGTACGCGTGGCACACGGCAAGGAAACGCCCACGTTTCTACTGGTCATGGCTGCTACCGCATTTATAGGCGCATTTGTCAGCAATACCGGCACTGTAGCCCTGATGATGCCTATAGTCATAAGCATGGCCACTCAAGCCGGGTTTCAAAGCTCGCGTCTGCTCATGCCGCTGGCCTTTGCCGGAAGTCTCGGCGGAATGCTCACCCTTATAGGTACCCCCCCAAACCTTGTTATAGATGAGGTGCTTGTCGAAAACGGATACCAAGGCCTCGGATTCTTCGAATTTCTGCCCGTGGGTGCTGTCTGTCTGGCAATAGGCATCGCCGTACTATTGCCTCTAAGCCGTATGCTGGTATCCAAAAACCGCAGCAAGCATCAAGACGAAGACGTACACAAGACGCCCCAAGACCTTGCACGTGAATACAATCTACCCGGACGCATACGTCGTTACACCGTTGAGGCCGGCACAGCGGCAGCCGGTGCATCGATACGCGACCTGGATACACAGGGTCGCTACGGCGTGGCCATATTCGAAATACGCAACGAGCGCCGCTCTTCCTTAGGGCTGCTACGCGACATCACACAAGATATTGCCGAAGCCGCCACCGTACTTGCGCCCGGGGACACAATCTACGCCGGAGGTGAGAGTCATGATTTGGACACCATGGCCGCCGAGCTGGGGCTGCACCGCTGCGATGACGGCGATAGCAGCCTTGAATTCTACGATGTGGGACTTGCCGAAATAGTCGTAATGCCCGATTCGCGTCTTGAAGGACTACGCATACGCAATTCCGGATTGCGAAAGGCCCACCACATCAACGTCATCGGGATTAGACGAGGCAACAGCTATATCACCGACCAGATAGCCGACACAAAGATGCACTGCGGCGATGTCCTACTCGTCCAAGGCCGTTGGGACGATATTCAAAGCCTCAATTCCGAAGCGGACAATTGGGTAGTCATTGGACGACCCGAACACGCAGCCGACCGCGTACTCTTAGACTACAAGGCTCCGGTAGCGGCGGCAATAATGCTGCTTATGATTGCCATGATGGTATTCGATTTTGTTCCCGTAGCTCCGGTTACAGCCGTTATCATTGCCGCACTGCTTACCATCTTCACAGGATGCTTCCGCAATGTTGAAGCTGCATACAAGACCATCAATTGGGAAAGCATTGTGCTCATAGCCGCTATGATGCCTCTATCCACGGCACTCCAAAAAACCGGTGTATCATCCGCTGTCTCCCAGACATTGGCAGACAGTCTCGGCTCGGCCGGACCTACAGCCATGCTTGCCGGATTGTATATTGCCACATCTCTGCTCACGATGTTTATCAGCAACACCGCCACGGCCGTACTTATGGCCCCAATAGCCATGGCCGCTGCCACACAAACCGCCACCAGCCCATACCCCTACCTTTTTGCCGTCACCCTTGGTGCCAGCATGTGCTTTGCCTCGCCATTCTCCACACCGCCAAACGCTCTTGTAATGAAAGCCGGTGGATATACTTTTATGGACTACGTGCGCGTAGGGCTACCGCTTCAAATTGTTGTGGGCATTGCCATGATACTGCTATTGCCGCTGATATTCCCATTCTAAAAACGTCTTGAATACACAGGAGAGCATTTTTGCTCCGGCCACAGCTGTCGATATCGGGCCAAGGGGAAAAAGCGCCGCACACGTGTTAAATTGAGTTAAACGCGTAATTAATAACAAGACGCTGCGTCTAACAATAAAAAAGAATTACAACCAAGCAATATGTACCTGCTCGAAGCCAACAATATCAAAAAAGAATACACCGGGCACCTTGCGCTGGACAATGTTTCAATGCATGCCGCCCAAGGCAAAGTCCATGGACTGCTCGGGCCCAACGGAGCCGGAAAGACCACACTGATACGCATCATCAATCATATCACCGCCCCTGATAGCGGCGAGGTGCTTTTGGACGGACACCGCCTAACTGCAGCCGATGTTTCACGTATCGGCTATCTACCCGAAGAACGCGGACTCTACAAAAAAATGCGCGTTGGCGAACAAGCCATATTCTTTGCCCGTCTCAAAGGTATGAGCCGTAACGATGCCCGCACCGCCGTCAACGAATGGTTCGAAAAACTGGGCATCACCTCCTGGTACGACAAAAAAGTTGAGGAACTCAGCAAAGGCATGGCACAAAAAGTACAATTTGTAATCACCGTTCTCCACCGCCCGACACTACTGATTTTCGACGAGCCCTTCAGTGGCTTTGATCCTATAAATGCCGACATCCTACGCCGCGAGATACTGCGGCTGCGCGACCAAGGTGCCACTGTCATCTTCTCGACACATAACATGTCCAGCGTTGAGGAAATATGCGATGACATCACCCTAATCAACCATTCGCGCGTCATCCTCGATGGCGAGGTCAACGCCATACGCCGCGAATACGGCGGTGGTCGCCTGTATATCGATTACAACGGCGATAGCGATGCGATGCACCGCGCCATAGACACCATTGACAATATACAACTGGAAAGCAATGTCCAAGGCCTCGAAGCGGCACACCTCAACGGCGCCGATGCACGCGCCATCATCACGGGCGTGAACACGGACGACATCCGTAAGGCAATCATCGCCGCAGTCAATCCGGCAGTATCCATGCGTGCCATGGGCACATACATGCCATCCATGGACGACATATTCATCACAGCCGTCAAATCTTCACAGAGCGCCATGGGCTGACAATGGCATACCGGATTTCGTCACTGTCTATTCTCTTCCGATTATTCCCAATTCACGCCAATCTACACTAACACTATGTCCAACCTTTCCATAGTCATTGCACGCGAATACTTGCAGCGAGTGCGCCGCAAAAGTTTCATAATATCCACCCTACTGATGCCGGTGCTAATGCTCGGAATCATGGCAGCGCCCGCGCTCGTAGCTGCATTCTCCGGCCCTGAAGAAAAAGTCATCGCTGTCATCGACCCACAATTTCAAGTTGCACAGTTGCTCGCCGCTTCCACCGATAACACAAGCGCCATTACATTTGTGCCCACGGACTTATCTGCCGACTTGGCCAAAGCCGACCAACGCTACGATGCCGTTCTCGACCTTGGACAAAACGTTATAGCCGACCCAACGCACATACATTTATATACTCGCGGCGCCGCCGCTATGCAGACTGAAAGCGCCATTGCTCAGGCCATTACACAGGCCATACGTTCCATACGCATAGCGGACATAAAGGCGCAAGTTCCCGAAATCGACAATATCATAAAGCAAATCGAGCCGAACATTGCTATGGACACCATGCGCATAGACACCGAAGAGGAACAAACCACATCCTCTGTGACATCCTATCTGGTGGGTATGGTGATGTCCCTGATGTTGTACATGTTTATCATGCTCTACGGCCAAATGGTCATGACATCAATCATTGAAGAAAAGACCAACCGCGTCCTCGAAGTTGTCGTATCGTGTGTCAAGCCCACATCCCTTATGCTTGGCAAGATACTCGGTATTGGCGCCGTGGCACTAACCCAAATAGCAATATGGTTTGTACTCATAGCGTCCTTCACCACTTTTGCTATACCCTCGCTGACGGCTTCACTCCTCAACTCCTCCGCCGACATCGACCTGCTCAACGCCATAAACATGCTCGGCAACACCGGGTTTATCATCTCACTATTTACATACTTGGCCCTATTCCTCATCGGTGGATACCTTTTCTACTCGGCCATCTATGCCGCCATAGGCTCGGCTGTGGATAATATCCAAGACGCCTCACAACTCCAATCCTTGGCTATGGTTCCTATCATCCTTGGACTCGTATTCAGCATGAGCGCTGTCTCCGATCCAAACTCGGGCATGGCCTTCACAATGTCCATAGTACCCTTTACCTCACCTATGGTAATGATGGCTCGACTACCCTTCGGCATTGATACATTGCAGTGCATCATCTCGCTGGCCATACTCTACATTTCAACAATTGCCATGATATGGTTTGCCGCCAAAATATACCGCGTAGGCATATTCATGTACGGCAAGAAACCTACAATAGCCCAAATGCTGCGCTGGGCGCGCTACAAATAAACGAAAACACAATCCATACAGCCGAGCAGCTACGCTTCTTCATACGCCGAACGCGGCTCAGCTGTTTTAAGCCTTGTATTACCGCTTCCGTTTGCCGAAAAATAGTTACCTTTGTATGATAAAGCATCTGACGCGGCATCCGTCTTACGATTACGCCGCACGAACAATGCTGAGCAGTAGAGCAATACACAGGTAACACCATACAGACACCATCCCAAAATGAAGAATATAGTTACACGCGCCGTCTCCGGCACAATATACGTAGCCGTCATCGTTTCAGCCACCATCGCAGGCGGATACTGGTTTTTTGCCCTTACCGGCATACTCGCAGCCACTGCCGCCTTTGAATACCAACGCATGGTTGCGCAAGCTGAAGGCCACGACATTCCTTTGGCTATACGCATGACCGATTTTGCAGCCACTATGCTACTGTGGCTCGCAGTCCCGGCATACGTTTACACCGCCGCCGCTTATCCCGGATACGAAGGCAAGGCCATTGTCGCCACGCTCATAGCCGTAACCGCCATCATGGTACTTTACCTTATTATACGCATGGCATTGGCTCTGCTCCAAAGCGGCCCCGCAGCCTTTTCCATGGCCGGACGCTCGTACCTTGGAGTGCTCTACATCGGCGTGCCAGCGGCTCTACTCAACGCACTGATGGCGCATACAGGCTCGGCATTGGTGCTGCTGATGTTCGTCATGATTTGGCTTAACGACACGGGTGCATATCTCGTGGGCTCGGCCCTTGGACGCCATCCCTTGTGCAAACGTCTATCCCCCAAGAAAAGCCAAGAAGGTTTTTGGGGAGGAATGGCATTCTGCATACTCGCCGGAGCTGTATATGCCTCTGCCTTTGCCCACAACGAATTCCTGACATGGGCTACTTTCGGCATCATCATCTGCCTGGCATCCACAGCCGGCGACCTCTTTGAATCAATGATGAAACGTGCTGCCGACGTTAAAGACTCAGGCAACCTCATTCCCGGCCACGGAGGAGTGCTTGACCGCATCGACTCGCTGTTGATGGCTGCACCCGCTGCCGCACTTTTCGCCTTGGCCCGCCTTCTGGCACAAGTGTGCTGAAGCGGACAGCATCGGACCCCCCGAATGCCACGTCGTGCGGCAGCGCACAGACACATCATCGCACAATTTGGAAATTCGGCAAATACGCCGTACCTTTGCATCGAAAAGGCGCCGCCACAACGGCGCCACACCATGTTTTCCACGCTACAACAATCAACCAACAACCATACACAATGAAAGATCAACAACTCATCGACCAAGTGACAGCCAAAGCCAAGACATGGCTGCGCGACGGATACGACCAGAAGACACAAGATGACGTACGCCGAATGCTCGATGCCGAAGACCCGACCGAGCTCATCGAGTCATTCTACAAAGACCTAGAATTCGGGACAGGCGGTCTGCGCGGCGTCATGGGCGCGGGCTCCAATCGCATGAACATCTATACCGTAGGAGCTGCCACACAAGGTCTGGCCAACTACCTCAAAGAGGCTTTTGCCGACCTGCCTCAGATTTCGGTTGTCGTAGGCCACGATGTGCGTAACAACTCCGAATACTTTGCCCAGACCGTCGCCGACATCTTCTCTGCCAACGGCATCAAGGTATATCTCTTCGAGACCTTCCAGCCCACCCCCGAGCTGTCCTTCGCCATACGTCATCTCGGATGCCAGAGCGGCGTCAACATTACCGCATCTCATAATCCCAAAGAATACAACGGATACAAGGCTTACTGGGCCGATGGTGCACAAGTACTTGCCCCACATGATGTCAACATCATCAACCACGTCAACAAAATCACCGATGTACGCGACATCAAGTTCGAAGGCAATCCCAAACTGATACAGCACATCGGAGCTGACATCGATGAAGCCTTCCTGGCCGCCGTCAAGAGCCTCTCGCTGGACCCGGAAGTCATCAAGCGCCATCACGACCTCAAAATCGTCTACACACCCATACACGGAACAGGCGTCAAGCTCGTACCCGCATCGCTGCGCAACTACGGATTTACAAATATAATCCATGTCCCCGAGCAAGACATACCCTCCGGCAACTTCCCCACCGTGGTTTCGCCCAACCCGGAAGTGCCCTCCGCAATGACATTAGCCATAGCCAAAGCCAAGGAAACAGGTGCTGATGTCATCTTTGCCTCCGACCCCGATGCCGACCGCATAGGCTGTGTAGCACGCGATGCCTCCGGTGAATACGTCCTCATCAACGGCAACCAGATAGTCATGATTCTACTCAACTATATCATGCAGCGCAACCGCGAACTCGGACTACTCAAAGGCAACGAATACGTTGTCAAGACCATCGTCACCACCGAGACCATCCGCCGCATAGCCGATCGTCAAGGCATCAAGCTCTACGACAGCTACACAGGATTCAAGTGGATTGCCAACGTTATTCGCGAACACGAAAATGATGGACGATACCTCGGCGGCGGCGAAGAAAGCTACGGGTTTATGGCCGAGACATTCTGTCGCGACAAGGACTCCGTATCCGCTATATCCCTTATGGCCGAAATCGCCGCATGGGCCAAAGACCGCGGCATGACCTACATGGACATGCTCAAAGACATCTACCTCACCTACGGATACAGCCACGAAGTAGGAGTGTCGGTAGTGCGTCCCGGTAAGACCGGAGCTGACGAAATCAAAGCCATGATGGTTAACTTCCGCGCCAATCCACCCAAAAGCATAGGAGGCAGCGTTGTCGTAGCAATAAAAGACTACACCACGCTCGAAAACAAGGACCTCCGCACAGGTGTCATCACCAAAATGGTATTCCCCGACACAAGCAACGTCCTCCAATACTACACCGAAGACGGCACCAAAGTCTCGGTACGACCCAGCGGCACCGAACCCAAAATTAAATTCTACATCGAAGTCAACGGCAAGATGGATTCTGTCGCCGACTATGACCGCTGCGGCCGCGAAGCCGAAGCTAAGGTAGAAGCCGTCAAGAAAGACCTCGGCATCTAAGACACTTACAACATACCTGCAGGAGGGAGTGCCGCGACATGCGGCGCTCCCTCCTTGCTTTATGGCTCATGCCTCCGTTTTTTTAACAATTGTGAAACCCCACCCATACATAGCCAAATAAGTATAAACATCGCACACATATAGTACCACATATCAATAAAATCAGTAAATTCGCACTCACAAAACACTTAGGACGAACCAAAACAAAACATATAAACAGAAAAACAAGCCCAACACGACACTATGAAACCAATAAGCATCGTTACAGCCATGGCGCTGGCATGCGCCGGCGCCGTGTCAGCACAAAACGCGACAAGCTCGCGCATCCTTACATGGGACGACTTCACCGGCACTGCCCAGTCCACCGTCAACGGCGTTGTATCAGTCAAAAGCTACGCCACTCCGCGCGCTCAGCGACAAATGCAGTCAGGCTCGGACTTCTTCTCCGACCCATTCTTTGATTTTTTCTTCGGAAACCCCTACGGACAACAAAACCCACGCCGACAGCAGACTCCGCGCGAAGAGCCCAAGCAACGACAAATAGGACTCGGTTCGGGCGTCATCATATCCAAAGACGGATATATTGTCACCAACAACCACGTCGTTGACGGCGCCGAACGCCTCGAAGTCACCCTCAACGACAATCGAAACTTCAATGCCACCGTTGTTGGGACAGATGCCACCACCGACCTGGCACTCATCAAAATCGATGCCCCCGATCTCCACGTAATCCCCATGGGCGACTCCGAAAAGCTAAAAGTCGGTGAATGGGTTCTCGCCGTAGGCAACCCCTTCGGATTTACCTCCACCGTCACCGCCGGCATCGTGAGTGCAAAGGCACGCAATATCTCGGCCACCACCGGCATACGTTCCACCGGTATCGAATCATACATACAGACTGACGCCGCCGTCAACCAAGGCAATTCAGGCGGAGCACTCGTCAACCTCGCAGGACAACTCGTGGGCATCAACACCGCCATATACTCGCAAAACGGCGCATATGTCGGATGTTCTTTCGCCATCCCCACCTCCATCGTCCAAAAAGTAATAAGTGATATACGCCAATACGGAGCCGTACAACGTGCCTACCTCGGCATATCATTCTCCGAAGTAACGCCTGAATTGGTCAAAGAAAAGAAAATTCAAGGTACTACGTCCGGCATCTACGTCCAGTCCGTTGAAGACCGCTCGGCCGCACGCCGTGCCGGATTACAGGAAGGCGATATCATCACCGCTTTGGCCGAACACCCCACTCTCTCCACAGCTCAGATGCAGGAAGCCATGGCCAAATGCAGCCCCGGAGACACGGTTACCATCACCTACTATCGTGACGGGAAAAAGCATAATGCACAAGTAACGCTGCGCAACAACCAAGGTGATACCACCCTCACTCGTGCCGGAAGTGTCACCGACCTCGGATGTATATTTGCCAAAGCCGACAAAGACACCCGTGAGCAACTCGAGATAAGCCACGGCGTACAAGTGAGCGAGTTATCTGACGGCCCGGTAAAAGACGCCGGCATCCGCCAAGGGTTCATCATCCTCAGCATCAACGGCAACGATGTTTCCACACCCGAAGACATCGAACGCATCTACGACAATATCATAAAGACAGACGCAGACAAAGTTCTCTTTATCAAAGGCGTATATCCCACCGGTAAGCAAGCGTTCTACGCCGTACCGCTCAACCAGTGATAAATCAAGACGCTGCAATTTACACCTAATAATATAGGAGTCTACAAGCGACATACAAGCATAATCCGCACACTCAGCCGTATGTAAAGATTGGAGATATCTCCGATAAAAGCTGAGTATTCTACTAAGGGGCTGTGTCAAAATAGGC
>DAAP01000056.1 GCA_001701165.1 Bacteroidales bacterium H4
GGATTATAATGATATACAACCGATTGAGATGCGGAAGTGCGTCGAACTTGTTGCGGTTTGATGTAGGATTATAATGATATACAACTCTCTTTAGTAAACAAAATGCTATTGATCAGTTGCGGTTTGATGTAGGATTATAATGATACACAACGAAGCCGTCTGCTTAGAAGGCAGAAACCATTTGACATATACCACGGGTGGAATCCCGGACTACTGAGGACGTGGTAATATATTCAAGCAGATGTAATTGTAACGGGCTTTTGTGCATCACGGATTTATTGCTAATTTTGCAGCGCAATTGCGAAGGCATATTCATAAGATTGTATGCTTCGCGGATTTAAGAAAAAAAAATGCAGTGACGTACAACGGTATAGTGCGTATGCACGGCTGCGAAATGTTAGGTTTGTCTGCTATATATTAAGAGTATGAATGATATGCAACGTAAGCGCATAAGGCGCGCTATCAGTGTGTATTATCTGGCTATGGGAATGGTGTTCGCCTCGTGGGCGTCGCGCATCCCGGATGTCAAGGCGGCGCTGTCGCTGGACGATGGCAGCCTGGGGGCTCTGCTTTTTGCCATACCGGCGGGACAGATTGCGATGATGGCCATCTCGGCGATGGTGATAGCGCACTGGGGCAGCCGCATGGTGCTGCGAGTGTCTTTGGTGACGTATGCCGCAGTGCTCTTTGCCATCAGTCAGGCGCCGACGTTCGTGTCGCTATTTGTCGTGCTGTTCCTCTTCGGCATGGCGGCCAATATTCTCAACATCTCGGTGAATACTCAGTCGGTGGAATTAGAGAAACTTTACGGGCGCTCGATATTATCGACTTTTCACGGACTATGGAGCCTCGGCGGGCTGTTGGGCGGTCTCGTGGGTACCGGCTTCGTACTCACCGGGCTGCCGTTATGGGTGCATTATGCCGTGGTGTCGATACTATGCGTGGGCGTCACCCTACCCATGGGGTTACGCCTTATGGACGACTCGAAGCTGCAACATTCGGTCGAGAAGGCCGAGGATGACGGCGGCCGTCACGGATTCGGGCGTCTTGACGGCGTAATCATCATGCTGGGCTTTGTCGCCTTTGGCGGAATGTTCTGCGAGGGCACGGTTTACGATTGGTCGTCGGTGTATATGGCTACGGTGGTATGCCCTCCGGAGGCATTGGTACGTGCCGGATATATTGCGGGAATGGCGGCGATGACTTTCGGGAGATTTGTCGCCGATCGCTTTATCACGCGGTATGATGCGGCTCATGTTTTACGCATCAGTGGCGCAAGCATCGTTGCGGGCCTGCTGATAGCCACGGCTTTCCCGTATCTTGTGACAGCCACCCTTGGCTTCCTGTTGGTTGGCTTGGGCATGTCCACAGTTGTGCCTATATGCTACAGTGCCGCCGGGCGCCATCCGCGACTGTCACCGGCAACAGCCATCACCGTGGTGTCGTCCATTTCGTTCATAGGGTTTATGGTCGGTCCTCCGCTGATAGGCCTTTTGGCACAAGCTCTGACACTGCGTGTGGCCTTGGCCGTGGCGGCATCCTTCGGTCTGCTCATCATCGTCTTTGCTCCGGCCGCGGTCCGATACCGCCGACGGGGCTGACGTCAAATCCGGCACTGCGAAGCATAGCCAACAGCCCCTCAGGCCCGACAAGATGTCCGGCGCCTACCGCCACAAGCACACTGCGGCACCGCATTTCCGGAACAAGCACGGCAGCCCAAGCGCGATTGCGTGCATACACCATACGCTCGGCGTACACCTCCCTCATTCCACGGACAAGCAAGCGCCCTATGGCCTCGAGGTCTTGGCATCTGTAGGCGGCGACAAGGCTGTCCGAAGCCGCTTGTGCCGCCTCGGGAGCACGCACCGACTCCATCAGCGCCTCCAGCTGCTCGGCAACGGGCGTGCCCATAAGCATCCGCACCTGCTGCTCGGCGGTCTCGAGGGCACGCACATCCTTGCCCATGGCCGTTGCACGGTGTTGCAGCGCAATATCCATCGGTACACCTGTCGAGGCACTCGAACGGCGCACTTCGAGATACGCATCAAGCATCGCAGGCTTAAACCGGCCAAGAGCCTCAAGCGTCCTTGCGCCATCCACGCCGAAGGTGGACACATATCGGCACACCGAGTCGAGTGCCGCCGGCGATAAAAGCCGCTGCAAAGTACTGTCACTCGGAGCTATAGCGCAAGCCATAGCCTCCGGCGTAAGCGCCATATCGGAAGACAACACCTCGACATATACCGCCGATATATGCTCCAACGCCCCGTCCAATCCGGCCAACGAATCAAGGACCTCCGTTCCGGCCGTATGCATCGTTCCCAGGACATACGATGTATGTCTGCCGTCGGCGGGGGCGTCCGCCGTCACGCGCCACAGCACCTGCGCCGCCGCCCCGACAACGCTCATAGCCACAGCCATGACTATCGCCGCAGCGCGTGCCGTCGCCCCATGCTCCGCATTCCTTGCCTTGGTCGTATTATTCATTTGGTCGGGAAATCATTACACCTGTTTTAAGCACATCGCCGTCATATTCCGGAGAACCGTCCTTGTCCTTAGATTTTAAGTTTTTTGCGTCCCTGTGGCGACACAAGTATATACACGCCGCGAGGTAGCCGTTCGGCATTCGCTTCGGTTTCGCGCAACCCACCGGCGACACGCACGCCACGCATGTCATAGACATCATACATCACCTCGGCATCGTCCGCACCGACATCGGACACGCTGTCATATTCCGGCGGATTGTAAAACTCGCACCATTCAGGCGCAACAGTATACAATTCAACGGATTCTTGAGGAACTATCAGTTTACATGTATGCTTATCGATTTTATCGAATGCGTCACTGCCGCATATAGGTGGCACAACTGCATGAGAAACAAATTCGGTCAGTCCCGTACACCCATAGAAAGCACGTTCACCTATAGTGGATACAGAATTGGGTATAGCTATAGTAGTCAACCCAGAACAATTAGAGAAGGCACTTTCGCCAATAGATTTGACCGAATTGCCTATAGAAAGGTGCTCCAATCCGGTACATGATGAAAAAGCATACGGCTCAATCGAAGTGACCGAATTAGGGATTTCCACTGAAGTCAAATTAGTAAAACCGGAAAATATACGATTCGGTATTTTAACAACATTCTCACCTATAGTCAATGTCTTAATGTTGGGGCAATAGCTAAATAAACTTTTGCCATCTGAGACTGTGCAATCAATCGCATTATACGATATCGCGTTCAGACTTTTACAGCCCATGAATGCTCCATAACCAATATCAGAAATCAATACAGACTTCAATCCTGCACAGTCTTCGAATACTCTTTCGCCAATAGTCGTGACTGAGTTTGCAATTTCTATCGACGTCAGTTCATCACAACCGCGAAAAGCATAGTCTTCAATAGTTGTAACGGAATTGGGTATCTCAATATAAGCCAACGAGTCACAATAATAAAACGAGCGTTTCCCTATGCATCGTATCGAATGAGGTATAACCGTGTTTGCACAGCCGGTCACCAGTTTATTTGTTGAAGTTGCAATTATCGCGTTGCAATTATCGCGTGAATCATACACACTATTACGAGAATCAACAACAATTCTCTTTAACCTTTTACATCCATAGAATGGATTTAACCCGATGTAAGTCACAGATCTCGGTATATATATCTCGGTCAAACCCTTACAGAGTCCACAGACATCGTCTCCTATTGAATCAACGGAATTACCCAAAGTAATTGATGTCAATCCGGAAAACTGAAATGCACCATTACCTATTGTTTTGACCGAATTGGGAATGTTAACTGCTTTTAGGTTACTACAACTGTAAAATGCTTTTTCCCCTATATATCTGACAGATTCGCCTATAGTAACCGAAGTTAATTTACTGTAATAGAATGCGCCATCCTCTATTGTAGTGACTGAATTAGGAATCTCTACAGATATTAGACCTGACATTTTGCAGAATATGCCTTTCGGGATTCTAGTCACATTCTTACCTATTGTCACCGATGTAATATTAGGACAATGTTCAAAAGTTCCATTGTGTGATCCAAGCAATCTTTTACAATTCAATGCATTGAATACCACGGATTTTAGACCAGTGCACAAGTCAAATGCATGAGCTCCTAAAGTAGTAACCGAATCAGGTATTGTTATTGATGTCAGACCGGTACAACCTTCAAAAGCACTTCCATCAATAGTTCTGACAGAATTTGGAATATCTACCGATGTCAACCCTGTACATCCCATAAAAGCGCAACCTCCAATAGTAGTAACAGTATTGGGAATGTCAATTGATTTCAACCACGTACAATCTGCAAAGGCTCCACGGCCAACGGTCGTAACAGAATGCGGAATAAATGTATTCCTGCATGTGAGTACAAGTTCATTGTATGGTGTAATAATTAATGCATTACAATTATTTCGCGAGTCATACGTTGGATTCCCTGCCTCTACTTTAATATTCATCAGCTCAGTACAATTATCAAATGCCGCATCTAAGATTGATGTAACAGACTTTGGGATATATAAAGACGTCAAACCAGAACATCCATAAAAAGCTTTTTTACATATATATCTGACAGAATTACCTAGTGTAAGCGACATTAATCCTGAACATCCTTCAAAGGCATAATCACCAATATACACAACAGAATTCGGTATATCAATGGCAGCCAATCCCGTACACCCATAGAATGCACGATTATTAATAGATGAAACCGCGTCAGGTATATCAACCGAAGTCAACCTCGTACAACCTTCAAAAGCAGAAACATCAATGTAAGTAAGTGTAGACGGTAACTTGACAGATGTCAAACTCGTGCAATTCATGAAGGCCTCTTCATCAATTCCTACAACAGTACATTTTACACCTTTATACATCACTGTTTCTACTACAACTACATCTCCAGCATACTCTTTACGACTTTCTCCACGACCATACTTTGAAGGGCTTACTACTTCTGCAGTTTTATATGTCTCATTGATTCCATAATAAACACCATTTACATAGCACATTCCTACGGACATCTGCGGCGCGGCAAACGACAGCGCGATAAACATCGCCAAAAGGATTATAGCTCGTTTCATCATGATTGTATGTATTAAGAGGTTGTGTTTTGATATTTAACGGGTTACTTATATAACAAATTACGAACGAAAATTCCGGCCACTGATGTTGCCAAAATCACGCCGATACATCCTATCGCAGTCATATCCAACTTCCGTTCCTGCGTCAAGGATTAACGCGCAAATATATCCATTAATTTCGAATACGCAGTAATTTAAATAGTTAAAAATCGTATTTGTCTTTTTTTTGAATCGAGGCAACATGCCATCCAAGTAAGCACTCCCGACGGGCCGAGACCAGCGTACAACTTAGTCGAAGTCTCCGAACAATCCGCGGCCACACCCAACGCCCGACCGCATACAATTATCATCAAGGCACACCGACTTTTGCGGCCCAATCCGCGGCAAAAAACATTGGCGGAAAATAATTTTGGTAATGTGCTTAATAATGTGTACCTTTGCACGATTTTTGAGCGAAATAAACGAAATATACAAATTACACAAAGCAACCCCAAACGTCATTATGAACCCCATCAAAAAGACCATCACATTGGCCGACGGGCGCCAGATTACGCTGGAGACCGGCAAATTGGCCAAACAGGCTGATGGCGCCGTGGAGCTCCGCATGGGCAATACCATGCTTCTGGCAACAGTCGTCTCCGCCAAGGAAGCCGGCGAAGGCGTAGACTTTATGCCTCTCCAAGTCGAATACAAAGAAAAATTCTCGGCAGCAGGACGCTTCCCCGGCGGCTTCCTCAAACGCGAAGGCCGCGCCAACGATTACGAAATTTTGACCTCGCGCCTCGTGGACCGCGTATTGCGTCCCCTTTTCCCCGACAATTACCACGCCGACACGTTCGTCAACATCATTATGTTCTCGTCCGACGGCGTAGACATGCCTGACGCCCTGGCCGGACTGGCAGCCAGTGCAGCCCTCGCCGTCAGCGACATACCCTTCAACGGACCCATCTCCGAGGTGCGCGTTGCACGCATCAACGGCGAATTTGTTATCGACCCCACATTCGAGCAGCTCGAACAAGCCGATATGGAACTGATGGTAGGAGCCACCTACGACAACATCATGATGGTCGAAGGCGAAATGAACGAAGTCTCCGAAGCCGACCTTCTGGCAGCCCTCAAGGCCGCACACGCCGCCATCAAGGAGCAGTGCAAGGCCCAGATGGAACTCGCCGAAGAAGTAGGCAAAGTAAAACGCGAATATTGCCACGAAGTCAACGACGAAGACCTGCGCAAAGACGTACATGACAAGTGCTACGACCGCGCTTACGCCGTTGCCAAAGCCGGCAGCGCCGACAAACACTGGCGTCAAGACTCCTTCGATGCAATATGTCAGGAATACATCGATGCACTCCCCGAAGAAGAACGCGACGAGAAAGCACCGCTGGTTAAGCGCTACTACCACGATGTGGAGCGCGAAGCCGTACGCCGCTGCATACTCGACGAAGGCATCCGCCTGGACGGCCGCAAGACCACCGAAATACGCCCCATCTGGTGCGAAACCGACTACCTGCCCGGACCTCACGGAAGCGCCGTATTCACCCGCGGTGAGACACAAGCTCTGGCCACCGTCACTCTCGGCACAAAGATGGACGAAAAAATTCTGGACGATGTGCTCAACCAGGGACGCGAACGCTTCCTGCTGCACTACAATTTCCCGCCCTTCTCCACAGGCGAAGCCAAGGCACAACGCGGCGTAGGCCGTCGCGAAATCGGCCACGGCAACTTGGCACACCGCGCCCTCAAACGCATGTTCCCCGATGACTTCCCCTACGTATGCCGCATAGTCAGCGACATCCTCGAGTCCAACGGTTCCTCGTCCATGGCCACCGTATGCGCCGGTACCCTGGCACTACTTGACGCAGGCGTCAAGATGAAGAAGCCCGTCAGCGGTATAGCCATGGGCCTCATCACCGACACCGATTCGCCCAAATACGCCATCCTGAGCGACATCCTCGGCGATGAAGACCACCTCGGAGATATGGACTTCAAGGTTACGGGCACACGCGACGGCATCACCGCCACGCAGATGGATATCAAGTGCGACGGCCTGTCATACGAAATCCTCGAAAAAGCACTCATGCAGGCTCACGAAGGACGTATGCACATCCTCAACATCATTGAGCAGACAATACCCGCACCTCGCGAAGACTACAAACCGCAAGTTCCGCGCATCGTCACAATGATTATACCCAAAGAACTTATCGGTGCAGTCATCGGCCCGGGCGGAAAAGTCATACAAGGAATTCAGGAAGCCTCCGGTGCAACCGTCAGCATCGACGAAATCGACGAAGGCGGATATATCGAAGTGGCCGCAGCCAACAAGCCCAGCATCGACAAAGCCCTCGAACTTATCAACGCCATCGTTGCCCTGCCCGAAGAAGGCAAAGTATACACCGGCAAAGTCCAGTCCATCATGGACTTCGGCGCATTTGTCGAATTCATGCCCAATCGCGACGGACTGCTCCACATCAGCGAAATCGCTTGGGAGCGTCTCCCCGACATGGAAGCCAGCGGCCTCCACGAAGGCGATACCGTCGAGGTCAAACTTATCGAAATCGACAAGAAAACCGGCAAGTACCGTCTGTCCATGCGTGCCCTCAAGCCCAAACCCGAAGGCTACGTAGAGCATAACGGCCGCAGCGAACGTCCACGCCGTGACGGTGACCGCGGCGACCGCCGCCCGCGTCGCGATGGCGAACGTCCACGCCGCGATGGCGATCGCGGAGACCGTCGTCCCCGCCGTGACAACAACCATCACAACGAAAACAACAACGACTGATAATCCCTCATAGAGGCATCAAGCCATACATATCGGAGCGGCTGCCCTCACGGGTGGCTGCTCCGTTTTTTTTATGCTTGTCAGGCATATAATTCCGCATTAAAAGCCCGGCTATATTCACACACATCGACATGGACATCATCATTGAGTCTAAGGAGCCTCTCGACGCTTACAGCACCCCAATTGTTCAACAGGACGGCCAAACAAAACAAGTACCGCGAATACGATATGTTCGGAATTGCGCCCAACGGCGACCCTTCGCATCCTATGCACGGCCTTTACAAATTCAAGCGCGGCTTCGGCGGCGAAATATTCCACCAGCTTGGTTGCTGGGATTATCCTATCGACGACGACAAATACAAATGCCTCGCCGCTCGCGAAATGTGCGCCCAAGGGTATTACTCGTGATGAGGCATTTCTTATCGTCAACGGGAATAATCCACAGACAAAAACATCCGTTTTATCTCGATAATACATAAAGCGAGGGACAGCCGCGGTGGCTGTCCCTCGCTTTATGTGACGGCTAAAAGCCGTGTATTGTCGTTATCAGTCAGCGAATTCGATGAGGACGGTATCGTTGCCGATTTGGTCGCCGGGAGCTACAAACACGCGCTTAACGGTGCAGTCGCGGTCGGCGGTAACATCGTTCTCCATCTTCATGGCCTCGTAAACCAAGAGGGTCTTGCCCTTGGTCACCTTGTCGCCGGCGGCCACGTCAATGCTGATGATGCGTCCGGGCATGGGAGCCTTGACTACGGGACCGGTGATAGGCTCTTCGGCTGCGACAGGAGCAGCTTCAGCCTCGGCAGCAGCGGGAGCGGCAGCAGCAGCGGCAGCCTTGGCGGCGGCGTATTCGGCAGCACGACGTTTCTTCAAGAATGGCAGAGCCACATTGGGCAGCAATTCGAGCAACAGTTTCTCCTCGGTATTCGAGGCAAGCTTAGCGCCGCCACAATCGGCCAAAGCGGGATTTTCAGGTTCTTTGTACTTGGATGTATCGTATGCGTACTCGGTGGCATCGCCGGTGATTTTCTCGCGGAAAGCGGGATCTACCGGCACGGGAGTATGACCGTATTCGCCCTTAACCAGCGATATGAACTGGTTGGACTTGGTGGTGTAGTCGGGATTACCCTTGCGGCGGTCGATGGCCACCATCACTGCCTGGCTACCTACAATCTGGCTGGTGGGCGTAACCAGAGGCACCAAACCGGCATCGCGGCGTACCATAGGTATCAGGCGCATAGCGTCTTCGAGAACATCTTCGGCTTTGAGCGACTTCAGCTGAGCCACCATATTGGAGTACATACCGCCGGGAACTTCGGCATTCTTCACCAATTCGTTGGGTTTGGGGAAGCCGAAATATTTCTCGATGGCGTGGCATGCATCGAGCAGCGCTTCTTCGTTGCCTGCCTTGGCGGCTGCAACAGCTGCATCGATTTGTGCCTCGACTTCGGCGGGAACTTTGTCGGTGAGGGGATCGAATTCGCGAGGGAAGTTGTCTTTATTCAGGTCGTATGCTGCGAGGCTCTGACGTGCACCGCGCAATGCTTTGCGAATTTCGCCGACGGCCTTCATGTCTACGTCCAGCTCGACACCGAGTTTGTCGGCGAAGAGATACACCAATTCGATAGCCGGAGCAGCGCTACCGCCGCCGAACCACCAGATATTGGTATCGAGGATGTCGACACCGTGAAGTATGGCCATAATGCAGGATGCAAGGCCGTAGCCGGGTGTGCAATGCGTATGGAAGTCAACCTCAACCTTGACGTTGGCTTTGAGCTTGGATATAATGGAGGCTGCACGCGATGGCGTCACGAGACCGGCCATATCCTTGAGTGTAATAATCTTGGCGCCGAGAGCTTCCATGGCTTTGGCTTTCTCGACGAAATATTCGTCGGTGAAAACCTTCTTAGGAGCGGGAGCTGCCGGAGCTTTTTTACCGAACAGTTTGGCAAAGAAGCCCTTGGGTGCTTCTTCTTCGGGTGTATCCTCCTTGGGGTCTACAGTATAGCATACGGCTCCGTCGGGCACACCGCCAAGAGCGTTGATCATACGAATAGACTCCTTGACGTTGTCTATATCATTGAGCGCGTCAAAGATACGCATAACATCCAACCCATTGGTGATTGCTTCTTTATAGAAGCCTTCGAGCACATAGTCGGGATAAGGCACATAGCCAAAGAGGTTGCGTCCGCGAGACAGAGCCGACAGCTTCGACTTGCCCTTCATGACATTAGAGACAGAGCGCAGACGATCCCAGGGAGATTCGTCGAGATAGCGCATCACCGAGTCGGGTACGGCACCGCCCCATACTTCCATGATGTAGAAGCCGGCATTCTCGTACAACGGCAGCAGTTTGTCGATTTCGGACTGGCTCAAACGGGTGGCGAACAGGGATTGTTGGCCGTCACGGAGCGTGAGGTCACGGATTTTCAGTTTACGCTTTTCCATAATTTATGGTTAATGGTTTTTGTGAGGGTAATATGGTATTGGATAATGTTTGTCATTATCATCTAAATGATGTTTCGAGATGACGTTTTGTCATGTAGCGACCCTTGATTACCGTATGGATAAGGTCCGATCAAGACACTTTGTCCTCCCGACACCGCAAAGTTAACAGAAAATATTTGATATGCAGAATTTTTTCTCTAAATATTTTCGCGAAAAATGACTATTTTTGTAGTCCAATAACACCCTTTCGAAAATGTTTAATATTTTCAAGAAGTCATCAGAACCCATAAGTCTTTGGTTTTCAACCGATACACACTGTCATGTAGTCCCCGGAGTGGACGATGGTTCGCCGGACGCGGATACCTCCTCCGAATTGGTGGCGGCGATGTACGACATGGGCATACGCCATATCATCGCGACACCACACGTCACGCAAGCCACTTTCGAGAACAATCCTCAGACACTTGCAGGCCCGATTCAAGCTCTCAAGGATGTATTGACACGTGACGGCGTAAATGTACGCCTCGACCATTCGGCCGAATATCGTATCGACGAATTGCTACAACGGCATATCGAACAAGGCATACTCATGCCCTTCCCCGACAATTACCTGCTTATCGAAAACTCCTTCATCCAAGAGCCGTGGAACATCGAGCAATTAGTGTTTGACTTACAGGTACGCGGATACAAGCCCATACTCGCGCACCCGGAGCGCTACCTATACTACCATGCACGCGGCAACCGCTACAAAGAGTTGCACCGCAACCTTCTTTTCCAAGTCAATATGTTGTCGCTGGCCGGATACTACGGCAAACAGGAGAAAAAAATGGCCGAGGCATTGGCCAAAGCCGGTATGGTGGACTTCCTGGGCACAGATATGCACGGACACCGACATGTAACATGCCTGCGCGAATACCTCGCATCGTCCGAGGCACGTTATCACCGCGACTTACTCACTAAAACAATCAAGAACAACATCTTCGACTGAAAAGGCCGCAAACAAGGGCTGTCATAACCTTTCATAGCCATTGTTTCTATGATAGCTATTACAGTAGTTATGGCCATTATGGCCATGATAGCTATTATAGCTATTACTCAATCACTTGGATTGTATGACGGCAATAGCCTTGTCGAGCATGGAGTCATGTCCCATGGCGGCTTGTGCCGGATCAAGGTCGACAGCGCATCCCTGCGAGGGATTGACCCCGGCTTCGGTGCTGTTGCCTTGCGCATCCAGGAACGAACATGCCGAGAAGCGTATACTCCAACCACACGGCAGCTCGGACGACATCGGCATTCCGCTGCCACCACCGGTGGTGGCCCCTACAATGGTGACCGTCGGCAAAAGGCGCATCACGGACACAAAGTTATTGGCGGCGCTGAAGGTAGAGCGGTTACACAGCACCACTACGGGTTTGAGCCACCGCACGCGTCCGGCATCGGCTGCATCATAATAATAGGCGTAAGGTTCGGCAAAGTCGCCATGCCCCGGCCCGGTCTTATGTACAGTGTATCCGGCAAGGGTACGTCCCGTGATAAAGCGCCGTACAAAGGTTTCGACATTGGTCATATTGCCACCACCGTTGTCACGCACGTCAATAATCAGGCCCTGAGCTATCTCGAAGTACGATAATACGGCGTCAAGATTGCCCTCGCCGATGGTGCTGCTGAAACTACGATACGAGACATATCCTATACGCTGGGGCAGCATGGCGTAAGTCAACGCTCCGGCTTGGCGATAATCAAAGTTCAAGTAATGTTCGAGCACAAGGCGCTCGTCGTAATTTTGCGGATAGTCGCTCCACCACTTGCGATAGTACGAAGTGTTGAACGAAGCCGACAAATTGACATGGCCGTCGCGCAACTCGTCCAGCATACGAGCGCATACATCGAAAAGCTGCTGCGCCGTGCGGCACGCCTTAGCTTGCGGACGATAGCGGCGATACACCTCGTCCCAGTCCACGCCTTTCCGGTCAAAGAAGCAGTAATGCCGATCCAAAATATTCCATAGAGCGTCAAAATTGCCCATGATTGTATTATCTTCTTCCTCGATACTGTGGCAAGCCATGAAACCGAGGGTCAGAATTGCGCAAATCAGCGCACAACACGCTGTATGTATCTTTGTGCTAATAGCGGTCATATCTGTCGATTAGGTATACGCTCTTGGTTCGGAGATGTCTCTATATAATATTGTGTATCTCAATAGCTTGCGGCAACAATGCGAGTCCCCGGAGCAGTAGTCGTTGAAGTCATGGGTACGGATAGCCAGCGGGTGACTACGGCGACACTGAAAGCATGAGTGACACTACGCGTCGTGATGTCATTGGCTCGTGTCGAACGCAAGTCGAAGTGGTAGCCCAGACGCAGTGTCGTGCCTCCGAAATGCAAGTCGGCCCATGCGCGCGCGTCAATGCGTCGGTAGTTGCCCGGCCACGCCACATGTGCCAGCCCTCGGCGGTCTCCGAGGTATATTTCGTAATACAACTGCCCGTATTGCGGCGAGAAGAACGCTCCGGTCAGAGGCATGGCAGCCATAAGACCCCAAGTAACGGGAAGGCGGCCTACGCGCATAGCATAAGTCGCAGCGCCACTGACGCCTACCACCCATGCGCCCTTGGCTGCCGCAGGATTGTTGCCGTTGCGTCCCAAGTACAAGGCTCCGGCATTGAGGGCTGTATAGCCACCTATGCCGGCGCTGACTGCATCTGTGATTAGGAAGCGCCGGGTCATTCCCCACGAGGCCTCGAAGTCAAAGTTCCACATCGTGGCATTGCGTGCCGGGTTCTGCGTATGGTCTACAGTGCCGCCAAGAGTCAATCGCATGCTCCACCGCTCCGGGTCAAAACCCATGGCCTGTGTACGACTATACGAGACGGCGCTATGCCATCCGTCATAATGCAGCGGCGTAAGATAGGTGTCGGCGAGGTGAGCACTGCCTACCTCGATGCCATATGAAGATGTCACGGGTCGCATCACAACGGACACTGTGTCAGCTATGCCGGGGGACATGGCCACAGCAGGCAGTGTACACAGTAGCGCGGCAACGGCTACGATTTTAGAACATACGCTGTTGACCATTGATTTCGTCTCTGATTTCATCGTCACTGCGTTCGGGCTCGATTTCGACTTCGGGAACATCTTCTTCCTCGGGCGTGTCATCGTAGCTTTCCTCGGGCATTTCACGCGGCTCGAGTTCTTCCACAGCAGCCACATTCCACGTGGTCAGTCGTTTGCCACGTGCCTTGAAAGACTTGACGGCGATGAATTCGGGTACATCCACTACCATGGGGTCACGGAAGTCGTCCGGAGTACCGAAGGTGATGCGGAAACGGGCGCCCAAGTGGTCGCTCAGCGCTATCAATTGCGACTTGTCGTCTGCGCCCACAAAACGCTGATGGCGTGTCGAGGCCTCGAAGGTGAAACGCTTGAGATATGGATAGCCTTGGTCGGCATCGTTGAGTATCGCCGTCCACACCTTGTGGCTGTTGAATTTCTCGATGCGCAAGATATTGTCTTCGTAGTGGTTGGTGACATTAAAGTCGCCGGTATAGTATTCGCCGTTTTTCAGTATGACAAGAATGAGATCCGTACCTTGGAATTCGCCGAGGTATCGGCCGCGACCGTCATAATTGAGGCGCAGGACATCCCGGTCAAACCATACTTGGCGGCCGCCCAAGGTACTTGTGCCCTTCTCCTTGAGCGAGAAGCGGTGTACCTCGTTTCGGGTCACCAAGTTGCCTCCGGAGGCACGCCCCTTGACAGCCAATTTGCTGAAATCGACGTCAAATTGCAACGTCTTCAGTCGCGGACGCGGTTTGAGGGTGACTTTTACAACCTCGGCCTCGCCGTTAGCATTGGCACTGAACCAGACAACACGCGAGCCGTCCTTGCCCTTGGTCAGATTGTACTCGGTATCGCGCTTCAAGCCCATGACGGCAAAGCGTTTCATGTAATAGGCACCGCCGCGGCCGTCCTGATAGATGACATTGTAGATAGTGCGCTCGTCCTTGCGCTTAAATACGGCAAGATACAGGATATTGGTGCCTACCGACAATTTATCACTTACGCGTACCACCTTGTAACGGCCGTCTTTGTAGAATATGATGACATCATCCAGCGATGAGCAGTTGCATACAAATTCGTCATTTTTCAGCGCCGTACCTATGAAGCCCTCCTTGCGGTTGATGTACAAGCGCTCATTGGCCTCGGCCACGGTGGCCGCTTCTATGGTATCGAAATTGCGCAGCTGGGTGCGACGCGGATAGGCTTGACCGTATTTTTCTTTGAGGCGTTCAAACCATTCGATGGTGTATTGCGTAAGATGTTCTATGCGGTCGTTGATGCGACTGATACGATCGAGGTAATTGGCGATACGGCGGTCGGCCTCGTCGGCGTTGAAGCGTAAAATACGACGCATCTTGATTTCCAACAGCTTGACAATATCGTCACGCGTAACCTCGCGTATCAACTTGGCCTTGAGCGGTTCCAAACGCTTGTCGATATGCGCCACGGCTGCATCCAAATCGGGAGCCTGCTCGTATTCTTTGTCCTTGTATATGCGTTTCTCGATAAAGTATTTTTCGAGCGATGCAAAATACAGGGCCTCATTGACTTCGTCCAATTCGATTTGAAGCTCGCGCAACAGAATTTGTCGCGTATGGTCTACACTGTAGCGCAACACGTCGCTGACGCCGAGGAACCGGGGGTGACGATCCTCGATAACGCAACAGTTGGGCGAGACACTGACTTCGCAAAAGCTGAAAGCATATAGCGCATCTATAGTCTTGTCGGACGATGTGCCGGGTTGCAGGTATACCAGTATGCGTGCCTCTTGGGCAGTGTGGTCCTCAACTTTGCGTATCTTGATTTTGCCCTTTTCGAAGGCGCTGAGTATCGAGTCTATGACCGTACCTGTGGTCTTGCCGTAAGGTATCTCGGTGATGGCTATGGTTTTATTGTCTACCTTCTCGATTTTGGCACGTATGCGTATGCGTCCGCCGCGGCGTCCGTCATTGTATTTGCTGACATCCAACATTCCGCCGGTGGGGAAGTCGGGATACAACTCAAAGTCCTCGCCGCGCAAGTATGCCACAGCGGCATCAATGATTTCATTGAAATTGTGCGGCATTATACGCGACGATAGGCCCACGGCGATACCTTCGGCACCCTGAGCCAGCAGCAGCGGAAACTTGGTGGGCAGGGTCACCGGCTCTTTTTTACGGCCGTCATAGCTCATAGTCCAATCGGTGACCTTATCGTCATATAACGTCTCGAGTGCAAAAGGCGACAGGCGTGCTTCGATGTATCGACCGGCGGCGGCACTGGCGCCGGTGAGAATATTACCCCAGTTACCTTGAGTCTCCACCAACAGTTCTTTTTGTCCTAACTGCACGAGTGCATCCTTGATGGACGCATCACCATGCGGGTGATACTGCATGGTATTACCGACAATATTGGCCACCTTATTGAAACGACCGTCATCGAGAGTCTTCATCGAGTGGAGTATACGGCGCTGCACGGGCTTGAGGCCGTCCTGAATATGCGGCACGGCACGCTCGAGTATCACGTATGAAGCATACTCGAGAAACCAGCATCGGTACATGCCGCGCAAATGATGGGTCAGCGCGTCACCCTCGATGATGGACGCTGCGGTGATGTCGTCCAAGTCGCGAATGTTTCCACTTGCAGCAGCCTCGGAGTCTTCTTCATCGGCGATGTCAAAATCATCGGCATCTTTTGTTTCGGCATTTTTGTCCATGGCTGTATCGCAGGTGTCTGCCTCGGCAGCACCTGCATTTGCGGTATCGGAAGCACCGTCAGTCTCCCGGGGTTGGATGGTATCGTCGTTTTCGGTCATAATTCGTTGGGATGAAAGCCCGGCGCGCCCGTTTCGGCGCGTAAGGCCATATTTGCTGCAAAGATAGCGTTTTTTCTCCGAAAAGGCAACAGCCGCCGGCTCTCACCCAGGGCAACCGCATCAAAAAACGAGGAAGATTAACGACCTTGGAATTACCAGGGTCTTGGCATACGTGTATATTTAAACATCGTTGTTCTTGTATATCTATTGCGCTATAAAGGCATTTTAGTTACTATATAATGTTTTTTTAACTTTA
>DAAP01000029.1 GCA_001701165.1 Bacteroidales bacterium H4
TACTACTTGTCTATTGTAATCCTTTCAATGTGCTCGTTTTTTCGAGTGTCTCGGAACGCATTTTTGCGACCCGAAAGCGTCTGCAAAGTTACGGCGCTTTTTTGTCTCTGCCAAAAAGTCCGGCAGTGTTTAACACTCTTTAACCTCTCGGCGCCCCGGCTCGCATGCCGCCGGCGTCATTTCCGAAAAGCGAGTGCAAAGGTACGCCCTTTTTCGTCAACAGCCAAATTTTTTTCGCACTTTTTTTCGGCCAAAACCGGCCCTCGAACACCCAAAACGCTATCATTCCACAATATAGCACAACTAATATTTTTATGAGAGTAACGGGAGCGATGGGAATAATGAGGACAATGGGAACAACGGGAATAATGGGAATAATGGGAGTGATGGGAAAGCGACAGAGAGGCTCTGCAAGCGAAGGCCGATGTATATGCCGAAAAATAGCTATCTTTGCAAAGCTATCGGGGAAGGCAGTCTGACATAGTGTAATTGACCATTGCACACCCCACTCTATATATTGTAGTACGGCGAAAGCCGTCCATATACCCTTTCCAATCTAAGAATACAGACAGACGATGAGACGACACAGCATCTTATATATAATAATGTGTACGCTGGCGATAGCGACCGCCGGCATCAATGCCTCGGCCATCAATTGGGGGCATATACGCTTCGGCAACGAGGAGCGCGACACGACGCTGATGGTGGAGATTATGAAGAAAGCATCGACACGCGAGAAGGTCTCGTCCCTCAAGTACACACCCGGGATGCTCATCTCTGACATCGGGCACAGCTTTATCGGAACACCATACGTAGCACATACACTGGAATGTGACACGGCATACGCCTTCTCGCACCGTGCCGCCGACGGGTCGGCCGGCGAAATGCTAACTATCGACCTTGGCGCGCTCGATTGCACGACTTTTGTCGAGACTGCGATGGCTATGGCCTATACTATAGGCGAAGGACGCTCGGGATGGCGCGATGCTATGTACAACCTCGAGAAAATCCGCTACCGCCACGGAGTAATGAACGGATATGCCAGCCGCCTGCATTATATATGCGACTGGATTATGGACAACAGCGCCATGGGCATTATCGAGGATGCCGTCCGTCGCATGGATACAGGCGTCAAATACGAAGTCAAGACCATCGACTACATGTCCACCCATCGAGACAGCTACCCGGTCATGGCCGACAGCGTCACCTATGAACGCATACGCGATGTCGAAGACGGATACCGCAACCATCGCTTCGGCTACTTAAAAGCGCGGTCTTTAGGCGACAAGAGTGTACAGACCCAACTGCGCGAGGGTGACATTCTGTGCTTTACCTCTACGCTCAAAGACCTTGACGTGACGCATTTAGGCATCCTTACGCGTGGCGATGACGGCAAATGGCACGTGATGCACGCCTCCAGCACCTTGGGCAAAGTTGTGGTGAGTGACGAGACGATCGACCGCTTTGTACAGCGCAACCGTCACTGGACCGGCGTCCGCGTCCTCCGCCTTCGCGAGTGATGTTCACCGCTATCCTACGCCGCCATCCCTCCTCTAATCTCTCCGCCAATCACGCCATAAAGACCGGTACACCCTTTCCCGGACGACACAATTGACAGATAAGATTAGCTCCTGCCACAAAAAACACATGTGACAGGAGCTAATCTTTTAGGAACGGAGCGTAATTAATCAATAAAGCATTGACCATCTGTGCATTAAGCACACATGTCTGCATCCGTTAAACGTGGGCGCCGGCGCTTTAGCACCGACGCCCGATGATATTAGTGGCGGAATTTCACCGTCTTAGCAGTGTCGGTGAAGATGTACACGCCCTTTGCAGGGAGTGTGACACGGTGCTCGGAGCAGTTCTCGGGCACGCTGAACAGATTGTAAAGCACGCCGTTGATACCATAGACACGCAGCGTCGAGCCGGGAGTCAGGTTGCTGACAACGACAGCATCACCGTCATTAGCAACGACAAAACCGGCATCAGCGACATCTTCATCTTTTGTGATGTCATCCACCCCGTCGGGAATGGTCGTAATGTCATTCTTATACAAGAATACTTCGACGGCGTTGTCTCGGTAGTTTTGGTCGGGAACAACATTACCCATAGCATCAGTGGTAACAGCCACTGCATACACCATAATATCCTCAGGCACAGCGCCAATATCGAAACGTGCCACGGCCATACCGCTGTCACGGTCAAAGTCGGATGCGGCAAGATTGACCTCGTGGGCATATTTATACGGAGCTGTTCCGTTGGGATCCAAATAGAGCGCCACATTAGTATTATATCCACTACCAAGCGCTACCGGCGAATTGTTGCTAACGGCAAACAGCACGTTTGTAAATCCGTCCTCTTCAGTTTTATCCAATTCGGGTATCTCGCCGGCATCTTCGCACTCGCCGATTTCTCCGGGTTCAAAATCCTTGTCATCTCCAAGTACACGCACGCTCAGCGGCGACACAACCATATCCACAACATTCAACGTAATCGGTGTTTCGGGTGTGCTCACCGGCGAGCGATGACGCGGTGCGCGAGCTGTTTTTGAAGCCGCAACCTTATATGGGCGCTCTACCGCCGGATTGGAAGTGAAATGCGGTGTGATGTAAGGCACCAATCCCTTCTCAAGGTCAGCAGTATACAGCACCATGTCCGAGAGATCCACGCTATTGCCGGGGAAAAGGGTAGTCGAAACCGTACGCTTGACACCTTCGTCTCCGAGTTTAATGTCAATATAATCAATGGCATCGCGCCCGTTATTATATACAGTGACAAAATATCCGAAATCCTTGTTCTTTTCGACTGCAGTGTCGATGCCGGCACGTTCAATCGAAACGACATTGTCGAATGTCGCCGAGTTCTCGACGATATTGGCGCCGCCGGTGGCTATATCGAAAATAGTAACGGCTGCGGTAACTCCGCCGTCGGCATTAATATATCCGTCAAATCCGGCTATATCAAGTCCGGCCGAAGCCTCGGCAATCAGGCGTGAAGCCGAAAGGTATACCATGCCATTGTCGGCGGCAGCATCAGCGGCACCGCGTATCAGCGCGGCGTATATCTGCGTCTTAGCCTCAAAAGCCCCGGTGGCCCGGTCCGTAACGTGTTTGCGCACCTCTTTCCATACGACAGCCAGCGGCGCATCGGCATTGTCCGATGCTATGAGTCGATAATCGAGGACACTACGCTGTCCCAGTCCGAGGAAGCCAAGGTCTTGCAACGAGCCGTCACCAATGATATTGTAAAGGCGGATGTCGGCATTACCGTTTTGGTCGATATCCGTAGCTGCTGCAAATACGCCTGCCGAGCAGGACACAATTTGCGGACGCGAGCCGCTGCAATCCGTATACATAGTATACGACGACTCTCCGTCTTTGTATACCAGAGTGGCCAAGAACGAATTGTCCAAATCGTTGCCTATGCGATTGATTTCCTTTTCGGTACGCATAACAGACAGCAATGCAAAAGCCGTCCCGTCCTGTCCCATTGCTACGGCATAATCGGCTATGGGATGGTCGTTGTCCATCGTTGTCATCGCCTTTTCGGCCGACCACTTGACGCCGTCATACAACGCGCCGTACAACGCGCCGTTGACGGTACCGCCGATGCTGCCGCTGTCGTCCGAATTGACATACGAGGGCACATATTCGCCGCCCTTCCAAACCACCAAGCCCTGACCGGCGTCATTTACGGCCGCACGGGGCGTATAGTTGGCATCGTTGGCCGAGGACAGCAGCACCGGCTCGCTCCATGTACCGCCATTGTAGAGTGATGCTTTGACGCCTACATATTTCGGGGAATCATTGACATCAAAAGTCTTGTCGGCAGGTGCTGTAGAAGCTTCCATGACAATTATGCCTTTTGAGCCGGCAGAAGCAGCATCGGCGCTCATCAGAGGCTTGCCGTCAGTAGCGGTCAAGACACCACCTTTTACTGTTTCCACGGTGCTGGCTTGCATGTCTGTAGCATTAAGGCGGAAGAAGGCCATATCCTTTCCTCCGAATATGTAACGCGGACCGGCATAAGTATCTACATTTGTGACAATCGATGACGCTGTTTTAAGCACATCGGCATTGAGTTGCAACGGGCGATAGTCCGAGTTGAGCAGACGTAGACCGGTGCTACTACTATTTCCTCCATTATCGCGTTGCCACAGCGGGTTGGAGGCATCATCCGGGTCGTACCACTTCTTATCAAAGGAGAATAGCGTATACGACTGGCGATTTTTCCACCATAAGAACTTGACCTCGGCATACGCTTCGAGCGAACCGCTCAAAGACATACGACTGCCGTTGTAAAGGTAGAACTCGGGCTTTTTCTCCGGCTTGTCCGGGTCGGACGAATCGTCGTAAATTTCGTGCGCATGGCGCAGATACGGTTTGTAGCGGACTTCCGAGTCAAAAGAGCCGCCGAGGCTGCCTATGACGCCACATACAGCCTTGGCTATGTAGATGTCCACACCGGCCTGTACCATGAACGAAGTGGTAAGATTCACTGTGGTCTGCTGTACGAGGTCCATCTTGAACTTATCGTCACTGCTCACGGCCCATTGCAAATCGTGTTCTTCGGGGTAGGCCAAAGATACTGCCGTGCTCACCTCGCCCTGGAGGGCCGAGCCGACGCAGAAGAACGGCGTCCACAACTTGCTTTGCACAGTACCCGAAGCCTCGACTTTAAGGCCTATACCGCCGGGGCGCGGAACAAAGTGTCCCGATTCGGTGCGCACAAAGCGCCCGTCGAGCCATCCGCGCACTCCCACAAAGGCGCCCGAATTGTTGAAAGCATTTTCGTGTATCGAGCGCTCGTGATCATCGCGAGTAACGGTTCGTTGCAGCTCGTAGAACACACCGTCCATATCATTGGCAAATCCCACCTTGTCAAGCATATCCGACATGGTGCCGCCGGGCAATATATTATAGGACATCGCTCCACGAATGACGTAGTCGCGACCTATCTTCTGCACTCCGATATTGAAAGGCAGGAAATTGTCTGTCGGCAATTCGACGTCAAAATCGGCAAAAGTCTGCTGGAACTCCTTGCCGAGGTCTTCCTTGGCGGACATTTCGGACACTCGTTCTTCGCCTATAGGCGTGTCATATTCCAGGCCGTCAGCCATATACATTGCATTCTCCGTCAGGTTCTTGAAGCGGCACAAGTCAATACGGTCACGGCTCTTGAGGGCTATGGTCACCATACTTTCGCGCTCATTATTGACCAGACTTCCGGGTATGCCCTCGTAGGTGGCAAACATATACTTGCATTGCGGATAGCGTCTATACTTGTAGTAATGACACCCTACGCCGTTGTAGCCCAAGTCTTTGTCTTCGACAAGTCCAAAGCCGACAATATCGTATCGCGGCGCCATGATGCCGGACAGATATTTGGTGACCAATGGGAAAGTAACCTCGTTGGCTGTGCCGTCATACTTGCCCGTAAGAGCTTTAAGCGTAATGGAAGACAACGCTCCGGTATCACCCTTCCATTTGTCTTTCTCGGGATTTTTGCGGCTTTCCGAGATGGTGTAATCATTATAATACACAATAGTGATTGCCATCGTATTCAGCCCCTTAGGTCGGTATCCGCCTTCATACGCTATGCGCGTAGACGGTCCGTTGTAGATTGCGTCCTGCCATCCGGGGTCTTCGGCATCGACGCCGTCCACTCCGGGTGTGCGATAACGTACGGCGACGACGTCAAAAGGACGTTTGCCGACGCGACGGCGCATCGGAAGTGTCAGCACCAAGTCATCACCCTCGTATTTGGCCGTATAGCCTCCGATATATGCGGTCTGGCCCTGTATTTCGGGTGTGCCGTAGAGTATCTGCGGCACATATCCGTCGGCAAAAAACGCATACTGTGAATAGACTCCCCCGTAGATGGCACTGACAACACTGATTTTGGCTATACCGTTCACCATCTGCGGCGTATTATGCTTGGTATCGCTATCACCGGCCCAGTAAGTGATGCCGGAGGTTATCGTCTTGCCGGTAGAAGCATCTACGAGGCGTACATACAAATCAGTGACGCCGGTGAGACAGACAAGATTTCGCTCTCGGGGCGCTCCGTCCTTGGCCACATCGACCATTATCGGACTATTGGAATCGGAGTACGAATGAACGCTGCGCACAACGTTGAGGCTGCCGGGTATAAGCACCTTATGAGCCGTTCCGTCAGGCACGGTATCAGTCACTGCAATCACTCGCTTGATGCCATCCGGTTCGGTAAGTATCAAAGCGCATTGTTTTCTGCTAAATTTGACTCCGTCGGCATCCGTGTAAATATTACTGCTGTACCATTCATCACTGCCATAAGTCCGGCGCTTGACCTCCCCGGTCTTTGTTTCGTAGACCATCAATATATCCTCGATGTCGGCCAAACCGGCACCTTTGAACGTCATATTGATGCAGTACATGTTATCGGTTTCGTCATTCTTGTCCGTAAAAGTGTATTCGCGCAGCAAGTCTATGTCCGGCCAGTACAAGGCCCAACGATGGAGTTTGCCGTCAGACGGGAATGCCAATCGGGTGAAGCCGTGATTGAAGCGTATTTCCTTGGCCACGTCATAATCATATCGGCTGCCGGCACGCGCCACAGATGTCGTACCGCTGTCCGCATCTTTTTTCTCAACAAGCACTTGACACCGCCCCCAACGCTCCGGGAATTTCTTGATGTTCACCTCCATGAGGTATGAGTTGTACAGTAGCTCATCAAGATCGTCTTGGTATATGCCGCGGTGGTTGTATTCATACACCTTGTTCCAGTTTCGGGCCGCAAAGGCATTGTAATAGTCCTTATACATGGATACAGCCCAGCCGTTGTCGAAGTCTACCGTACTGCCGTTAAGCGGCGTGGACTTGGCGATAGTCGAACTTTGATAACTCTCGTTGTTGTTGAGCTTGTATACTACTATGCTGCCTAAGAGCTGTTTGATAGATTCATCTCTACCGTTACGGCCTACGCTTTGTTCGATCCACGGACGCGGTGTGCCGTCGGCGTTGTAGTTGCGGGCGCGAATGGTGAAGCGATAGTTGCTTCCGCTGCTGATTGTCCCCTCGCTTTGGAACATTGCCACGGCATAGCGTGTATCGATGTCTATGCCGAGCGTTCCGCCCTCATGCGTGTAGCTACCGTCATCCTCCGGCACGGGACATTCGCCGGCCTTGTAGTTGTACTTGTACCGGTGTATATTACTCCATCCCTCGTGGAACTTAAGGGACCTGTCTACAACCAGTTCGACATCAAAACCATTGGTACGGTCAAGACTGCCGGCCTTCACGTTAAGATAATACCCGCCTTTGTACACAATCAACGACTCTTGGCCGTAGAAGTCGCGTTCAAGATCCGGATCTTTCGTGCCGGGCATATAAACATCGACAGTGTAAGTCATTACGGCTTTTTCGCCGGAAGTCTTGTGCCGAATGGGGATTTCCATCACATATCGGCACGAAGGCTGCAACTCGCCGGAAGCATCATAGACCGCCGTCAGTGGGAAGTTAACAGGGTCTTGCACTATGCTTTGGCTGAGATAGGGCCGATATGTATCTCGGCCGTAATCAGCCACTAAATATGTATAATTCTCGCCGGAGAATGTCGAGGCAACGGTGTCCGGATATGTCTTTGCATCGGCGTGCCGGAAGTATGCCTTGACGCCGTAGCGTCCGTCCTTGACTTCGGCAAAGTCAAAATCCCATTCTGAGGCACGGTCCACGCCATGTCGCAATGCAATACCGTCTATCGGCAGCGAACCGGACGACCCGGGAGTATAATAGAGTGTCGAGTAATAATCATCCGGGCGGTCAGACGAGCCGTCGACAGGGGCAAATATTGCGGTAACTGTCTGGCTGTCATATACACCGGTAATATTGTATTCGGGCGTGGTGGCGACGATGGCGCCGTTGCGTTCCCACCCCTTAAAGGTATAGCCTTGAGCGGCTTGTGCCTTTACGGTGGCTGTCGACCCTATGCGTATCTGCGTCAAATGGCTGACCGTCCCGCCTTCTTTAATGTTTTGGCGCACGGATACGGTGCAATACCCGTCATCCAGCGCTTCGGTGAGGAAGCGGCCCCAATTAGCATCGCTCCGATAGCGCGTATAGGCATTGCGCGGTACTTGCAGCACCACATCCCGGGCTATCTTGTCTGCAAGTGTGCCGGACGTGACCGGCGGTACCGGCGCATAGCTCACTATGGAAATCAGCTGGCACGGGTTATTGAAGGCGTTCTTACCCACGTATTTGATTGTCGAAGGCAGCACAAAATGATATGTGCCGTAATGGCTGTAACCGTATGGCCATTGGTAAACCTCGCCGCCATTGTCGCTCAATGCCTCGGATTCGATACGCTCGATGCCTTCGGGTATCACGATATTGCGCAGATAGGTGCAACACGCCAACATCCTCTTAGGCACCACCTTAAGCGATGCCGGCAATTCGACGGTCATCATATAGTCCATACGCTCGAAGGCGCTTTCGCCGACAGAAGTCAAAGTCCCGGGAAGCACCAAGGTGTTGGAGTCGTTGTTGTCGCGACGTACGGTGATAGGATTGCAATAGAAGAATGCCTTGTAACCGATACTCTGCAACCCGTAGTTAAACACGAATTTTATGCGGTTTGAGTATTCATAGCCCTTGGATTCGTAGAATTTGTCTCCCGCAAAGGCATAGTCACCTATATGTCGCATTGTGGAGGGCAGTCTCACCTCGCCGTAAATGCGGCAGTTGCGAGCAAAGTTGTTGGAAATTTCAGTCATACCCTCGGGAAGCGCCAGCGAGTATATGGTGCAGTCCCTGAACATTTCGCCGGGGAACACCGGTTGCATTGGCGAAAACACCAAGCACGCATTGGGGTGAGTCAGCGTCCCTTTGTGGAGTCTTGTCAACGATGACGGAAACTGAATGATAAACGGCTTGCTCGTATATCCGACATTTATCAATTCGGTCTGCCCTTCGCTGCCTACCTCGTTCACAGCGTACTCGGTACCGGCATTCACTACTTTTTCGGGTATGAGTATTCGAATTGTATCCTGACCTGACGTTTGTCCGGGCAGTCCGATACTGTCTACGCGAACGGTCTTTTGTACCGCACTCGTCACTGTGTATCCGACACCGTCCAAGACAAAGCGCTCGGCTAATGCCGGAATAACGGCATAAATACATAATGCGACAACCATAATCGCCTTCGTAGGCAACATCTGTCGTCTGTCTTCACTTGATGATGAATGGATCATGTCTATGGTATTATGTTTGTTCGTATATTTTGCGTAAGGATTGGTCGTAATCCGATTTCGGTCGGCAATAGCGTATAGGCGCCATAGTCCTATTCAGACATTATGAAGCATATAAATCACGGGTAAAGATAAACAATTTCGTCTTTATACGCGCATCCTCAAAAGGTATGTTTTTTGCAGGACAAAAAACATACCTCAAGACATCATCTCAGCGGAAAAAAAAGTCGTCAGCGGAAAAAAAGACGACCCCCAAAAACCGTGTATTACGGCTTGGGGGTCGTCGTATTGTCAGTCTACGCTCGCTATTGCGAGCTGCGTTGCGATTTTAGGCCTGGGGCATCTTGGTCTTTTTGCCGTAACCGTAAGCGGCATCCGATCCGAGTTCCTCCTGGATGCGGAGCAGCTGGTTGTACTTGGCCATACGGTCGGAGCGGCTGGCCGATCCGGTCTTGATTTGTCCGGCATTGGTAGCCACGGCGATGTCGGCGATGGTGGCATCTTCGGTTTCGCCCGAGCGGTGCGAAATCACTGCGGTGTAACCGTTGCGCTGTGCCAATTCAACGGCACGAAGGGTCTCGGTGAGCGAGCCGATTTGGTTAACCTTGACAAGGATGGAGTTGGCGCAACCCAGTTCGATACCTTTCTTGAGGTACTTAACATTGGTTACAAAGAGGTCGTCGCCTACGAGCTGGCAACGGTCGCCGATGAGGTCGGTGAGAACCTTCCAGCCTTCCCAGTCGTTTTCGGCCATGCCGTCTTCGATGGAATCGATAGGATATTTCTCGATAAGGCTCTTCAGGAACTGAGCTTGCTCGGCGCTGTTGTACTTGGGAGCGTCTGCGCCCTGTTTCCAAGTATAGTCATATACGCCGTCCTTGTAGAACTCGGAGGAAGCGCAGTCGAGGCCGATGGTAACATCCTTTCCGGGTACATATCCGGCCAATTCGATGGCCTTGATGATGACGTTGAGGGCGTCTTCGGTACCGTCAAGTGTGGGAGCAAAACCGCCTTCGTCACCTACTGCGGTGCTCAGACCACGGTCTTTGAGGACTTTCTTGAGGTTGTGGAACACTTCGGTGCCCATGCGGATGCCCTCGCGGAAGCAGCATGCGCCGATAGGACGAATCATGAATTCCTGGAAGCAGATGGGGGCATCGGAGTGTGCGCCGCCGTTGATGATATTCATCATGGGCACGGGCAGTGCATAGGTGTTGCAGCCGCCAATGTACTTGTACAGAGGCAGGTCGAGATAGTCGGCTGCGGCCTTGGCCACAGCAAGGCTGACGCCGAGGATGGCGTTAGCACCGAGTTTGCTCTTGGTTTCGGTGCCGTCGAGAGCTATCATAGTTTCGTCAATCTTGACTTGGTCAAGAGCAGACATACCTACGAGAGCTTCTGCGATAGGACCGTTGACATTGGCCACGGCTTTGAGGACACCTTTGCCCATATATCGATTTTTGTCGCCGTCGCGCAGCTCGAGAGCTTCGTTAACGCCGGTGGAGGCGCCTGAGGGTACGGAGGCGCGTCCGCGTGCGCCGGATTCGAGGATTACATCAACCTCGACGGTGGGATTGCCACGGCTGTCGAGTACTTCACGACCGATGATTTTTTCGATTTTCATAATGCGTTGATTATTAATGATGATTATAATGTTCGCGTACGTGTGCTTTTAGCAGTGCAAAGGTACGAATTTTTTTTCGGAGAACAGTCATATAGGCGCGCGCAACATCAGCGTATGGTTTAAAGGTTGTTAAAATCGTCGTTCGGAATACACGAAATGCATATCTTGCGGTCTAATAAGTGAAAGCGCACTACGAGCGCCGCACCAATGCGAAACGCACTAACGATGAAAATACTACGCCGCACGCCCAAGACACCGCCATTCGACGACATCCTCGCCGAATACTACGAGCCGCTATACAGGCACGTGCGCCGTATGGTGGTGTCGCACGATGATGCCAAAGACGTGATGCAGGAAGCAATGCTGCGCATATACCAAGGCCTCGACGGGCTCAAAGACCCCTCGGCTGTACGCACCTGGGTATGGCGCATAGCCACCAATGAGGCCCTGCGGCATCTCAGCCGGCGCCATGACACTGACACCGGACTTGACGATAAAGACCTGCCCGAACTCGAGGACGAGCCTTACGTCGACAACTCCGACAGACTGGCTACAGCCCTGGCCAAGGCCATGACGGTACTCACCCCGCGTCAACGACAAGTCTTCGACCTGCGCCACTATGACGGGATGTCTTTTGCGGACATCAGCGCCATTGCCGGGATGGCCGAGGACACCGCCCGAGCCACATTTCACCAGTCACGCGCCAAGCTCAGGGACATCCTCCAAAGCATGGACATACATCCTTAAGACACACTTCTCTCATCTGATAATATAAAAGCTATGACAGACAATAAACACGACAACGACATCGCAGGCTTCTCCCGTCGCGACATATACACCGTACCCGACGGATTTTTCGAGGCCGAAAAGCAACGCCTGAGCGCACTGGCACGCGGCCCGTGGCAGGCACGCCGACGCCGCAACCGGCGCCTCCTTTGGGGCACAACGGCCACCGTCACCGCAGCCGCAGCCATCGCATGCCTCGTGGTGATACGGCTATCGGACACACCGCAACCCGGGCCTCAGACACCCGAAGGCATTCAGACACTGGCGCAAGCCTCATCGGACAGCCGCATGTACCTCGACATGCCGCAAGAAATGATTGACAACGACCTGTTCATGAACACATATTGAGACAAAAAACATCCTGCAACCATCTAACACACACAAGCACATGACACGACACCTCCATTGGATAATCGCCATAATGCTTATAGCCTTGGCTCTTCCCGTCCAGGCCAAGCGCCCGTGGCATCAGCGACAAGATCGTCCCGACATCCCGGCCATAGCCGCACGGCTGGCCAAAGCAGCCGTAATGAATGACGAACAGACAAAGACATTCACATCCCTGTTCATCGAATGCAACACCGAGATGGAGAAAATACACGAAAGATACCGCCTCGAAGACGGCAAATCGCTATCATCCAAGCAAATCGAGCAAAACACCGACAACCGTTTCGCTATGGCTCGCGCCATCCTCGACCTGCGCGAAAAATACTACAACAAATACAAGCGTTTTCTCTCCCCCGAACAGATAGACCGCGTCTATCGCACCGAAAAGCGCCTGATGGGTCCTCCTCCCGGCGGCCACAAAAAATCGGGTAAAGGCAAAGGCCGGCGGCAGCGGCATCAAGGGCCGCCGCCACCTCCGCCGATACCTTGAACTCCGAACGGATCTCCGACACCACGGATTGTCCGAACGACACCGAGACACACAACTACACTAATCCACGACAACACACACATCAATAACAATCGCAAAAATGCCTTCAACAGAAGGTTTGGTAAAAGGGTTTTTAACAACAACATCTAAACCAAGTAACTGAAAGAAAGAGAATCGGAGCCGACCGTGAGGTTAGCTCCGATTTTTTTCGTATATGCGAAATGGGACGCGCCCAATAATTAGACTAAAACCATTGAGTTATAGTCGCTATCATACAGTTTTTTGCGATAGCGTTAACCTGCCATTGAGGTGTGAGACGCAACATCTGCAAAGCCTCAACTTGGCCCTATATCACATCACCATCGATTATAGGTCTTCGAAATCTGAATTGGCTTTATCCGAGAAGCCTACAATGATGCCGTATTCAGGCTCACCAACAAGATTAAAAGGGCCTTCACCTCCAAAATTTTCCTCATAGGTCATGCGTGCCAAATCACTAACTGGTGAGATAAGATTCGACTTTGTCAGAGAGTCAAGGAACTCCTATAAGTTGTAATGCGATCAGTGGCAATGCCGTATCGAGCAACCTCAGCGTCAAACCACACGCCGACGTGTACCTTTGCACCCGGCGCAATACTGATAGCTAAACCGAATTATAACCATTCCGGCAACGAAAGAGGGGGGGAGAGCAATCACCGATATGCCTTACAAATCGGCGTAGGCGATGCCCCCCCTTCAAAAATGGTGTACAATTCGCACTCACCCATCTACAAAGACCTACCACCCAAAAAGGTGGTAAGCTACCACCTTAAAACAACAAATATTAAGTTTAATGAAATGACATTAGACAAAAAATAGGCCTATATGCCAAAATCCGGTTTGTCAAATGCAGGACAAAGTGTCCCTCCCTAAAGAATTTTTACCTATAAAAATCACTGCACATCTAAATATTTGCAGTATCTTTGTAGGGTAAAATATATTCGGGATATGAATATTATAGACAAACTCAAAGAAAAAGGCTACGTTTCAACAAAAGAATTGAGCTACTGGCAAGAGCAACAGTTGCAGGAAGCTGTTCGTAAAGGTGAAGCGATAAGACTCAAAAACGGCATATACGCAGACATTGATGCCTTGGCAAACACCATGGTGGACATACGGGTGATAGTTCCCAGAGGCATACTATGCCTCTGGTCGGCATGGTCTGTTTATCGCTTGACAACACAGATACCCAATGCCTACTATGTAGCCATTGGGCGAGCGCGGAAGATAGTTCTACCTGATTATCCGGAATTTCAATTGGTTTATCAATCCGACAACCTGCTCTCTATCGGAGCAACTCGAAAAATTGTACAAGGATATGATATTCCTATCTTTGATATAGAACGTTCTGTATGCGATGCAATCAAATACAGGAACAAAGTCGGCATTGATGTAATGGCTGAAATCCTTCAGAATTACCTAAGACGTCCGGACAGAAATATCTCACGGCTGATGGATTATGCCTCAAAATTAAGAATACGTAAAACGCTGAATCAATATCTTGAAGTATGGCAATAAAAGAAAAGCACAATTTCGGTCGTTCGGTAAAAGCAAAATTATTGAATATTTCACGGAATGAGAAACTTGGATATCAAATGTTGGCGACCAGATACCTCCAAGAGCGCTTGCTATACCGTTTGTCGATAAGCCCTTACCACAACCATTTCCTACTAAAAGGCGGAGCATTGCTATATGCGCACAAACGCTTTATGGCAAGGCCCACATTGGATATAGATTTTATGGGGCAGCATATTGAAAACGACAAAGAGACTGTAAAAAAAGTGTTTGCCGAAATTTGTGCGACTCCATACCGACAAGACGGGGTAACATTTCATACAGAAACCCTGAGGACCTATGATATTGCCGCTGAAAAGAAATATCCGGGTGTAAGGCTCTCGCTGAGTGCCTCTATTGATACAATTCGCCAAGACATATCAATGGATATCGGATTTGGAGACGTAGTAATTCCATGCCCTTCCGAACTGGATTATCCTAATTTAATTGACGGGGTTCCGGCCATTAACATTTTGGCATATTCATTAGAAACCGTCATCGCCGAAAAGTTTCAAACAGTGATTGCAAGAGCGGAAGCCAATAGCAGGATGAAGGATTTCTACGACCTATACACCATTTTACAAGAAGGAAAATACGACAGTGTGGTATTAAGTGAGGCAATAAACGCTACATTTGAAAATCGCCAAACAGCCTATATGGATAATCACACCGTATTCAGTCTTGATTTTGCCAACAATACGGACTTAAACATACGATGGAATTCGTTTGTAAACAAACTAAGAATCCAACAAAAGCTGACATTTCCTGAAGTTGTATGTTTCCTACAAGCCAAACTCGAACCTTATTGGAAAATGCTAAAATAAATTAGGTGAGCGATGGTTGAGTCATAGGAAAAATATCCATACGTGCAACCGGTATGCTTCGGATGTTTACACACAGAAAGCAGGCGAGGGCACCGCGGCGGATGCCGCGATGCCCTCGCTTATGGTGGGATGACGGGCTTTCAGGGCCGCGTCATTCGGGGGGTCTTACTTGGTGAGGGTGATGCTGTAAGGAACGTTGGTCAGATCGAGGGTGACATTGTATGTTCCGGCAGCAACGCTGATGTTGTCGCCACCAACGGTGAGGGCCTTGAGGTCGCCACCGAGGTTGATGTCCCAGTTGTCGTTGCAACGAATCTTCCAGCCCTGGCCGTCGGCAACGGTGAGCTTGCCTTTCCAAACCATGGTCTCGCCTTCGCGAGTGAGGTTTTGCTGAGCGCCCCATCCGTTGAAGTCGCCGATAAGACCTACGGTCTCGATGGCGATGAGCTTGTAGGTGAGGGCGGAGATGTCTGCCGACAGGAAGTATACGCCCTTGGCTGCGTTGAAGTTGGGTGCGTCACCGGCGGTGCTCAGGGTACCGGCTTCGGCGCCGACGCCGTAATTGGTACCGCTCCAGGATGCTTCGGAGCTGAGCTTGAATTCGCCGTCAAGAGCCAGGAATGCGCTGTAATTGCTTTCGCCGACCTTGGCAAAGGCCCATGCCGAAGCGGCCTGTGACCATCCGTTTTGGTTGCCGGGAGTGTAGAGCAGGTCAAAGACTTTGACAAACTCGTAGCTCTGGTTTTCCATATCGAGGGTCAGGCGGTATATGCCGGGGGTCTTGATGCAACCGGCGCTGCAGTCTTCGGTAGCCGTACGGGGCTTGAGGTTGCCTTCGAGGGCGCCGTCGCCGTTGACAGCCACGCCGAAGGAGGCGTTGTCAGCGTCTACCCAGTTGCCGGTGTCTATGGTGCTTTGGGGCACGACTTTCCACCACCACCCGCTCTCGGCGTCAGCTGCGGAGATGACCACTTGCAGTGTGAAGATGGGGTCGTCGTAAACGTCTGCATCCGAGTGCTCGAAAGGTATTGCCTCGGCTACGCTCCATCCGTTGATGGTACCGAGCAGACCGTAGGAGGGTTCGATAACGATACCCAGGTCGAGGGGTGTAACGACGGTCTTGGTGTCGATGACGAAAGTCTTTTCGTCGCCAAAGCGTACCATCGATTTGCCTTTGACTGCGAATGCGGCTACGCGTACAAAGACTTCTTTGGCCTTGGCCGATTTGCCCATAACGCTTACATAAGTGTCTTCAAAGGCTTGGGGTGCCACTTGGAGTGTGGTACCGTTGAGTGTTACGTCGAAGTCGGCGCTGCGCTCAAAAGCTGCATCGCGACTCATGGTGCCGACAAATTTGAGCTCGTAGCCGGCGGGCAGGTTGTTGACGGCGGCGACAGAGCCCAGCACTATAGGCGTCTCTGACTGCAGGGCGGAAGTTACGTCGATGGCGGAAGCCACGGCGCCTTCAACCTTCAGGTCTTCGGCGTTCATGACGGGCAGCTGCGGATTCACCGTGGGTTCGGCATTGGTGCTCTCGTCGCACGAGGTGGCGACCAGTGCCAGTGCTGCCATAAGTATTACGCTTAATTTTTTCATTGTTCTAATGATGTGTTAAGTGTGTGGTTACTTGTTTCGAAGTCATCGCGCACAGCCGGGACGGCTGCGCCCCGGCGGGGTGCGGATGTGCTTCGTGACAGGTGGTTATTCCACAGATTTGATTATGAGTTTACATGTGTTCATATCGACGGTGATGTCCATCTTGCCGCCCGGCCAGCCGGGGAAGCTGAACGAGCCTTTGCCCTTGACGAGGGTGTAGTTGAACTCGCCGCTTGTGAAACCAAATTCTATGGGATTGTCTTCACCCTGGCTGCCCCACGAGTCGGTATCCCAGCCGGTGAGGGCTGTATAGAAGCGGAATGAGGCTTTGCCTGCGGGGATTTCGAATACACCGTGGTAGATATTCGAGCCGATGGCATCGGCGTCTTCGTAGAGTGCCCATTCTTTGTAGTGTTCGGCCTGCGTGTCATCCGGGCCTTTCCAGCCTTCGGGTTCACCTACGAGGTAGATCTTGCCGGGAGATTGGATTGCGCAATAGCCCTTGACCCGCTGCAAGCAGATGGTGTTGGAGATGATTGCGGAAGAGGGATACTGGGGAACGACGCCTACCACGCGGATGTACAGCGGGCGTGCAGGCTCGTCGGTATAGCTGTCTTCGTCGACTATGCCGCGAAGTTTGCATACGCCCATGGCTATTTCTTCAGCCGATACGGAGGCGTTGCAAGCGTTGTAGATTGTGGGAAGAGTGTAATAGTTGGCTGCAATGCCTTCTTCTTCGTTGGCTTCCACGAATGTTTCTTCGAGGCTGACCTGAATCGAGTAGTCGGCCGCGGCGGCAAAGCCCCAATCAGGCTGCGACCAGTCCAGGTCGACAGTTCCTTCGGGCGTCAGCTGGTAGTACTGCGAAGCCAGGGCGGGCGTATTGAGCTTGAAGTCCGTGGCCTTCTGGATACACGGCTCGGTATTCTGCTTACAGCTGCCCAGAGTGAGCACGGCCACCAGCGTTGCCATAAGAATTGATATCTTTTTCATTATCGTATTCTGTGTTTTAGCTGTTTAATATTGTTTGTACGGCTATATGCGTCTGATGGCTTACATTACTTGCCGTAACCGGTATTTTGCTCGTATTTCTGGAACGAGATGACCTTGCTCGGGATGGGGAAGAGGTTGAAGTGCGCATCGACTTCGCGGCCTTCGCGTACGCCGCCCTTCCAGTTCCATACATATCCGCCGCCGGCGTATTTGCCGAAGCGGACGAGGTCGGTACGGCGGATGTTTTCGCCGTAGAGTTCGCGCGAACGTTCGGCCAGGATGTTGTCGGCTGTGAGCGAAGCTACGCCCCAAGTGGTTACACCTGCACGTTCGCGGATGTAGTTGATGTACTTGAGAGCATCAGCTTGGTTGCCTACATTGCCTACTACGTTAGCCTCGACTGCGTTGAGGTAGATTTCGGCCAGACGAATAACGGTCCAGTCGGCATCGGCGAAGGCGCGTTCGCTGCCGTTGGGCGAGTTCTCGGTATCGATGTTGCCGAATTCGTCGTAAGCGTAGTTGGTGTATTTCAGAGGTGCATAGCCCTTGCCGAAACCGGCGTTGCCCATGATGGTGCTGTTGCCGATTTCGAAGCCGTCCTTGCTGGTTTTCCAAAGTTCGGCGCGTGCGTCGTTGGTAAAACCATGGCCGTCAAACTCGAACTTTCTGGAGAGCTGCTCGCGAGCAACCATACAGGTCCATTGAGCATTGAGGTTGCAGTCGTTGATCGAGCTGATGCCGTCGTACGAGCCGCAGCATGCTGCCATAAAGAATGTCGAGCCGCCGTAAGCCTGCAGATTGATACCGTCTTGAGGTATTGTGAAGATTATCTCGTTGACACGCGAACCTTGTGCTGCATATTCCTTGTTATTGGCGCCGAAGAGTGCCTTGTAGGAGTCGGACAGACCGGAGTTGTCGAAGCCGGCACCCTGGTGGTGGGCAATAATCTTCTGGCAGATGTTCCAGCACTTGTCGTATGCGGGCGTTCCGGTGAATACGCCGGCGTTGACGTAGAAGCGAGCCAGCAGGGCGTCAGCAGCTTCCTTGCCTACGTATCCGTATGCGGGAGCGGTATAGCTGTCACCATATTCGGCGGAAACTTCTTCGAGGGTGCTTACGACCTTGTTGTACAGGTCGGCACGGCTGTATTGCACGGGAGCGGTACCGGCCTCGGTGGTTTCGTCTACATAACCGGCCGAACCAAAGTCGCTGATGGCGTAGAAGTATGCCAGCGAGCGCAGGATCTTGGCCTGGCGGATGGCATCGTCAGCAGCAGCCTGGTCGCCATCGGGCAGATAGCTGCGGTACTGCTGGATGGTGCGGATAAACTCGTTGCAGAGGGCGATTTCGCCGTAGATACGGGAATATGCGGCATACATTATCTCGTTGTCGGGAGCGAAAGCCATGGTCACCAATTCGTAGTAACCGCCGTCATTGAACTGCAGCCACGAGAAGTGGTCGGTGGTGAGTTCTTCGAGGTTGAAGATGGTGCGGGTGAATGTGCCGGCACCGGCATCGCCGAAGCCGAGGATGGACTCACCGGCGCCCCTGTTACCTGCGGTAGCAAGACCCTGATAGCACTCGGCCAGCAGTCGGTCCATAGTGCCGCGCGGGTCGGCGGCAAACATCTTTTCGGGGGTGTCCTGGTTAGGATCTTTCGGCGGCACATCGAGGTCACCGGTGCAGGAGCTGAAACCTGCGGCCAACATCAAGGACAGTCCGAGGAAATATTTCGATATGTATTTCATAAGTCTTATCTATAGATGTGTTGTTGTTAGACTGGTGTGATTAGAAGGTGGCCACGACGCCGAGGGTCATGGTGATGGGCCGTGGGTATGCGTTGTTGTCCACGCCACTGAATACTTCGGGGTCTATGCCGGAGTACTTGGTGATGACGAAGGCATTCTGTACGGCTCCGTAGAGGCGCAGGCGCAGCTGATTCTTCAGCAGGTTGGGGAAGGTGTAGCCCACGGTGATGTTGTCGCAGCGCAGGAAGCCGGCGTTCTCCAGGAAGTAGTCGGAGCGCACCAGGTTGCTGACGCCCGCACCGCTGTTGAAGTAGAACTTGGAATCAAGAACGTTGTTGAGGATGTTGCCCTGGCCTTCGAGGTTGTAGAGGTTGATGGAACGGGCACGCATAGCGTTGTACACGTAGTTGCCGATGTTGGCGCGGAGTACGAAGCCGAAGTCCCAATTCTTGTACGAGAAGTTGTTGTTCCACGACAGAGTGACTTTCGGGTCACGGCTGTGCTTGTACACCAGGTCGGAGGCGTCAATCTTGCCGTCGTTGTTTTGGTCGACGTAGCAGTCGGGGATGGGATTGCCGTCGGGTCCGTATACCTGCTCAAACACGCGGAATGTGTATGCGGGCAGACCTACCTTGTGGATTTCGATGGCGCCGGCATTCTCGGATGCGGGGTTGCCTTCGGCATCGAGGGTGAAGGACTTGTCTTCTTCGGCGCTACCGGTGAGCTCGGTAATCTTGTTTTTGTTCCAAGCGACGTTGAGGCCGGTGGTCCAAGTGAAGTCCTTGGTGACGATGGGTTTGGCACCCAAAGTGAGTTCGACACCGAGGTTGCGCAGCGAGCCGATATTGCGAGTCATGGCGTTGGTGGTGGTCATACCGGCGGGTACGGGCACGTAGGCCAGCAGGTCATCGGTATCACGCAGGTACCAGTCCAAAGCGGCGGTGACGCGGTTGTTGAGCCATGCCATATCGACACCGACGTTCCATGTGGTAGTGGTTTCCCATTTCAGCTTGGCATCGTAGGGGTTGGGATACAGGGGGTTGATCCATCCGCCGTTGTAGGGATAGAGAGTTCCGGGGTTGGAGATGGAGTATACGGGGGTATAGTTGTTGTATCCGCCCACAGCCTGCTGACCGGTCTTACCCCAGCCGAGGCGCAGCTTCATCTCGTTCATCTTGTCGCGGAGACCGTCAAAGAAGCTCATGTTGGAGAGCTTCCAGCCCAGAGCAACCGAGGGGAACAGACCCCAGCGGCAGTCCTTGGCAAAACGCGAGGTGGCATCGTCACGCAGAGTGAATGTCAGCAGGTAGGTGTCCTTGAAGGAGTAGTTGAAACGTCCGTAGAAGGACAGCAGGTTCAGCTGGTTGCCGTCGTAATAGGTCTTGCGGTGGTCGAGGCCGAAGCTCTTGCCGATATATTGCTCGGTGGTGGGGTCGACATTCATGTTCCACATACCCACGGTGGGCATATAGTCAAGGGTGTAACCGAGGGTGGTGATTTCGGTATGGTTGCGTTTGTGGTAGTCGAAACGCTGCCAGGAGTAACCGGCCATTACATCAAACGAGGATTGGATGCTTTCTACTTCTTTTTTGTAGTTGGCGTAGAACTCGAGCATGGTGTTGCGTGCCAACTGGTACTGGTAAAAGTACTGGCCGGCGCCGTTGTTGTAGTTGGACTTCCAGGATTGCGGACTGTTGGCCAGCATGTAATCGCGTGTACGGCCCTGCATGATGTCGTAACCGAGGTTGAGGTTCAGTCGCAGTTCGGGGAGGAAGTGCAGAGCGTAGTCAATCATCAGGTTGCCGGTGGAGGCCCACATTTCGTCCTGCTTGTCGACGCCGTTGAGCATCGATACGGGGTTGTAGCTACCGTTGGTTTCGAGGCGTCCGTCGTTGTTGATCATCGAGGTGTATCCGCCCAGATAGCTCAATCCGCTGTTGCCCAGAGTGCGGTAGTCGCTGTATACGGGCAGTGTGGGGTTGTAGATGAGTGCTGCGTAGATGGCGCCGGTGTCGGCTTTGTCGTCTACTACATAGCTGCCCTTGGCGTTGAGGGCAATCTTCAACTTGCCGTTGAAGAACTCGGGGGTGAGGTTGAAGCCCACGGTGGTACGCTGCATGCGCGAGGTCTTCAGGATACCGTTGTTGTCTGTATAGGAAACATTGAAGCGGTAGGGAAGCCAACGGGCTGCACCACCTATGCTCAGGTTGTAGTCATGCGAGAAGGATGTGCGCAGGATTTCGCGCTCCCAGTTGGTGGAGGCATCGCCCATCAGGTATATAGCATTCTGAGAGGCGTTCTCGTATATCAACTTGCGGAACTCGTCGCCGGTGGCCACGTCCCAAGTACGGCGAGCCGTATTGAGGTGGAAGTTGGCGCTGAAATTGACCTGCGGCTTGCCGGTCTTGCCTTTTTTTGTGGTGACGATAATCACACCATTGGAGGCACGGCTACCGTAGATGGCCGTTGCGGAAGCGTCCTTGAGGATGGTGAGGCTCTCGATGTTCTCGGGAGCTATCATTGACAAGGGACTCAGCGAACCATAGGAGTTGTTCATAGGCACTCCGTCGATTACAATCAGAGGGTCATTGGAGGCATTGAGCGAAGCGCCGCCACGTATGCGGATGCTGGCGCCGGCTCCGGGGTTACCGCCGTCGGTGGTAACTACCACGCCGGGGCTTGCGCCTACCAGCAGGTCGTTGGCGTTAGTGGCAAGTCCGGCCTCTATTTCGTCGGGCTTGACAACGGATACGCTACCGGTGGCATCTTGTTTCTTCACTGTACCATAACCTACAACGACGAGGTCTTGCAGGACTTCGGTGTCGGATGTGAGGTTGATGGTAATGTTGGTGCGGCCGTTCAGGGCCACTTCCTGTGTCTTGCATCCTACGTAGGTGACTACGAGGGTAGCGTTGGGAGCGGCGACAATGCGGAAATTGCCGTCTACATCGGTGGCAGCGCCCTTGGTCTGTCCTTTGACGATGACGGATGCGCCCACGGCGGGATCGTTGTCAGCGTCGTAGACGGTACCGGTCACCGTCACGTTCTGTGCCAAAGCCGGGAAGGCCATCATCAATGCCATTACAATGACGAGCCATGCCTTCCGATTCATTTGAAAACAAATGTTCTTCATGCAACAATTTTTGAGTGGTTTGACTTTATTTAATTAGTTATTATATTGTTTCTCAATAGAATATCGCGCACATCTTAACAAGCGGAACGGCTTTTGCTCTTTTCGTACAATCTCTCCGACAAACGGAGACCGTGGCCTTGTAAGTGACGCCTCTCGGGCTGTTATGTGGGAGCTCTGTGCTTTTCGGTGGCTCCGTAGACGAAGGTGGCAGCGGGGGCGACTACAATCCGGCAACAACTTCCCTGCCTCTGCATCCGGGGGAGGGAGGAAACCACATACATACTTGCGACAGCGACAATGGTGCTTCAGTTACGAACCTGCGTGCCGATATCTCATCAATAAGTTTCTGTTTTTCAATAATTACAAGTAAGTACGTGGCATCTCGTGCCGTGTTTCGCGAAAGCCTTCGTCTGTCTTTATAGGGCTTTGCGTAATGTTTTATCGTGCAAAGATAAGCACTTTTTTCCATTCGTTAATGCTTTTTATCTAAGAATTATTCGCTTACGTCGTGTTTTTAACCAAGTTTAACCCTTCACACCCTCGCATGTAATCTCCGCGAACAACATCTACGCAAACTTCTTAGAAATTTTTGTTCATAAATCTAAAATAACTCTAAAAACCAAATAAAAACGCTATCTTTGCAGAAAAACGGATGCACATTAGCGGCAGCCCCATCTGCCTGATATACGGCCTCCCCTTTCCCGTCAATGACAAAACGAGTTTATATTATTTTTCACACAATCCATTTTCACATAATCCATTTTCACACAATCCACAAAACACAATCTCTATGAACAAACTTTGCTCCGTAGTGATGGCAGCGGTTATGCTGGCATCCGCATCAAACGCCAAGGCTTACGATTTTGCTTTGGGTCAACTATTCTACAATGTGCTTTCCGAAACGGACGGTACGGTCGAAGTCACTCAAAACGAAAGCGGTACATATTCCGGCGACATCATCATCCCGGATGTCGCGGCCTATAACGGCAAGACATACATTGTCACACGTATAGGCGACTCGGCCTTCAAGCAGAGCGACATAACCTCGCTGCGCTGCGGCAACAACCTGACGCACCTCAGCGCATGGAGTCTTAGCAGCTGCACAAAACTCAAATCGCTATACATATCCAAAAGCGTGACCAATATCGAAGCCGATGCCGCCGCCGGCTGCTCCGTACTGCGAAATCTTGTCTTCGAGCCCGGCTGCGGAGCCACGATAGGCTCGCGCGCCTTTGCCAACTGCCCCAAGTTCGCATACATGCTTTTCCCGCCTACCGTGACCTGCGAGGCCCAGGCTTTCGCCAGCTCGCCTTGTGCCGTCGAGTTTATCGGCGACCTCAAGTCCCTCAACAACGGCATTTTTGCCAACGTCTTTCCGGCCAACATCATGCTCGGTGCAGCCAAGCCGCCGAAAATCGGCTCGGTAAAACCGTTTGACAACAAGGCCAAATACTACTCCACTCTGTACGTGCCACGCGGAAGCCGCGATGCCTACAAAGCTGACTCCTACTGGGGCGAATTTGCCGATATACTCGAAAAACCTTTCGAACTGACAATCAACGGCTCAGCCGAGCGCGTAGTCTATACAAACGTTAATGCCGAACTCACCCTACATCTCGACTTCACTGCACGAAGTGACAACTTCAGCACTACCAACCTGGGAGTGAGCACCGATGACCTCGATGTCGTCAAAGTCCTGTACACCTCCACCGACGAGGATGGCAGCATGAACTACAAAGTCACCGGTCTCAAAGACGGCATCGCAAAAATATACTTCCTCTACTCGGACTCACGCACAGTCACATACACCTGCTATGTGTGCGTAGGCCAATTCGCCGCCGTACACGATGTTACCGCCGAAACCGCCGAGCCGGCTGCATACGGGGTCTACAACCTCAGTGGCGTCAAGGTGACCGACGGCATGTCCAAAGACGCCGTCAATACACTGCCGCGCGGCTTCTATATCCTTGTGTCACCGCAAGGTAGCACAAAGCACATAGTACGCTGACGTCCGTACATCACTTTCAGAGACCTCATAATCCATACAGCCGGGGCTGTGACGCAATGGCACGCGTCACAGCTCCGGCTGTTTTGGTATATAGGCAGGGACAAGCTCCTGCTTGTTCAAACCCCAAGGACAATAGCGGGGTCTATGTTTAGACGCCGGCTAATCTCGCGAGCCTGCGCAAGTGTGGGTTGCTTCTTCCCCGACAAAACCTCACTAACACGTGACGTGCTAATACCGAGAAGGCCTGAAAGCGCAAGCTGGTTCAATCCCATCTCATACATACGAAGTTTTATAACATCGATAAGCGATGGCTTTCCTATCGGATAGTGCAGTTCTTCGTATTCCTCAATAAGAGAGGATATGAGGTTGAGTTCTATATAGTATGGGTCATCAACCGGAGTCTTGTCATTTACAAGCGGCAACAGCTCGTCGACCTTGCGGCACGCCCATTCGTACTGAGCTTCGTTCTCTATTTTAGCCTTACTTTCCATATCTTATAACTATATTGTTGATGCGTTGATTTTATCGTATTCTGCGTGAGTACCAACAAATCTTATATAGACCTTGCCGGGGATAAAGTGAATTACTACAATCAAGCGAAAGTCGTTCCCCTTTATATTAAACACATAATGCCGGTTTCCGACACTGTCTACACTATTGAACGTGTTCTTGATGTCGGCAAAGCAAGTCCAGTTGCTCGCTTTTGTTCTCGTAAACCATTCTTCCAAAGCCACTTTAGACAGAGGGTGGTCTTGATAATAGTCTGTCAACTTCTTCCGAGAAATAATATGCATAGCTTTTTGCTTGTTTATTCGATTACAAAATTAGGAATAATTTTCCAAAACAACAAAGAAACCGTGGTTTAGGCTTCACCCCACTCATACGCAGGCAGGGACGCTCCCCATTTTCACGGGATGCGCCCCTGCCTTAGCTTTGTTCGACAGCGCGAAGATGCTATGTCGGACTTACTTCTTCTTGAAGTAGTCGTTGTAGATTTTGATGCCGAAGATTATAGCCGAGCATACGGCGGTGATGACATTGGTGACCACCAGCGGCCAATTGTTAATCATTATACCCTGCACGACAAAGAATATAGAGCCGAGGCCCATCATGCAGAAGGTGGCCATGGCTATGCCGTCGGTGTAGCGCGTGCGCATGGTGGTAATAGCCTGCGGCATATAGCCGAAAATCATGCAGATTGCGGCCAGGCTGCCGAAGATGTTGTCCGGAGTGAACATTGCGGATATTGTTTCCATTGTAGTGTATATGTTGATAGGTTTTTTTAGATGTGTCACATGACATTAGGCTTGATGTGACAAGTACAATTTTATATGATTATTTCTCAGTATAATATTATCGTGATACTTCCGCGCCTGTTTCGCCGAGAGGCTTGACAATGGGGAGGCTCGGTGGGAACTTGCCGGCCTCAACGCATCGCTACCCTACCCGGGGTTGCCCGAAAAACATTCCGAGGGCGGTGCCTTTCGAAGCATCGCCCTCGGGGTGGGATAGTGTTACTTATCCTTGGGACCTACTGCGGTCCGGGGGAAGTATGTCTGTGGTATCTTATTTTACAAGAACCTTGGAGGCTTTTTCGCCGGCAACCTTGATGTAGAGGCCGTTTGCGGGGTTGGCCACGCGTACGCCCTGGAGGTTGTAGTATACGGGAGCTACCTCGGCATCAGCTGCAATGACGTCGTTTACGCCCTGAGTTTTGCTAACGGTGAACATAGCTGCAAGGCAGTTGCTGTTGGCGGCGCCGTACCACTGGTAGATTTCAACTTTTTCTACTTCGCCTGCTTCATTATAGACGGGGCGGGCATTGTACGAGCCATAGCTCTGTCCACCGGTTTCGCATGCTACGGGAACACCGCCGTCGTTTACGGAGTTGAAGATTGTATTGCCGTCTTCGTCAGCGATTTCGAAAGCATTTTCGTGGCTCTTGGTCATCACGACGGGGTTGATGGAATAGGACTTATCACCAATAGTGAATACGTCAAAGCCTTCAGTGCCGCTGGTTTTTGTCGCAGGTGCGCCAAATGTCAACCATTCGGAGCCTTCGTAGAAATATATCTTCTGGTTGCTGCGGTTACGAACAGCAAAACCGGACTTGCGTACATCATCGCCCATACCTAAGAGAGTATCGAAGTCAAAGAGCGGCTGTGCGCACGCGCTGGTATTCATAGCTACAATTGCGGGTTCGGACATCAGGTAGGAGAGATCGCCCATAGCCTGAGCGCCGTTCTGTACGAAGATGGTTGTGACTGTGGGTGCATCTTTCATTGTGATAAAGAAGAACGCGCCGTCTTCTGACAGGAGGTTACCGGCAACACGACCGAGTTGGTCTACACGAGCGGCTGCCAAGCCTGCATTCTCTGTATTGATATCAAGATTCAACGCTGTCTGAGACTTGTCTGCTGCGCTGATAATGACGAAGTTAGAACCGGAAACCGCACCGGGGAAGCCGGTGTTTACAAGCACGTTGCCTGCGTCATCGATAGCGATACCTGTACCGAGACCTTCTACGGTTGCGTATTCTTCGACATTGCCGTCTTTGTCAATGGTCATCACCTTGCCGGGACCCTCGGGGTTCTTGACGTTGAAGTACACCTTGCCACCGAAACCGGCACCGAAGCGACTATTGTTACGATCTGTCGTGTAGGTCTTGTACCAGTCGGTCTTGACTGTGACTGTTTCCGCTGCTATGGCGGGAGCGGCAACGGCTACGACAGCTGCTGCCAGCATAATGTTGCGTAAAGATAATTTCATACTGTGAAATTGAGATTAGTTATTAGATATAGAATTGTTGTTTTCTGTTTATAGGGTGTCAATCTTGCGCCAATCAAACGATTAAAGGCCGATGCAAAACGCATCAGACGTCTGTCGCGCAATATTTGGTGTAAAGTTAGTCATTATTTTGCGCTCGGGAATGACCGCAATCCTAAAAAAGCCGCAATTTAACTATTTTTAGTGATTTAGTTGTCAAACACTGCCTCCTTCGCGCCTTGATTAGGATTGCTATGCCCCACCCTTGCGCCGTGCGACTACGGGTGCGGTCTTGGCGGCGCGGCGCGTCAGCACCAAGCCTATGGCGGTCAGCGCCACACTGGCGCCTACCAATATATATGACAGCGCTGTATCGCCCGTACCCAAGACATTGATGTCGGCGGCCCCGGTACAATGTCGTGATATTATATATATGGTATTATTGAGCACGTGCATCGCTATCGGCAGCCACAGCGAGCCGCTCCATAGCAGCAGATAGCCGAAGAATGCGCCCAGAAGCAGGCGCGGCACAAATCCGAAGACCTGCATGTGCATGGCGCTGAACAGCGCCGCAGCCACCCATATCGCCACTCCGGCGTGCCAACGGCAGCCGACAAAAAGGCGCTGAACCATGCCGCGGAAGAATAGTTCCTCGCTAAATCCGGCAAGTACGGCAATGATGAGCAGATTCATCACCAGCGACCCGATGTCCGTGCCGCCAAGCATGGCCTCGGTGGTGCGCGCCGCCGTTTCTTCGAGTTGGCGCAAGGATGCGGCTATACCCTCGGGCAGCGGCAGCGAAGCATTGGCTTCTATCACCCAATTCATGGCCGGGATACTGACAATCATGGTCAACGCAGCCAAGCATACGGCTCGCCACCGCGGACGACTGTCCACAGCCAGGAAACGTGCGGGCAGACGCGTCAGCAGTACGGCCACGATGACCGCCGGCAGCACAAACAGCAGCATATCCTGCATTACGGCGGCTATGCGCAGCATCCGTATATTATCTGCGCCAAAGGCGCCACGCATCAGCTGCAAGGCCAGCCCCGTAACCACATAAAAAAGCACGGTGACGCATACGGCCAGCATCAATCGGCGGCCGGGCGTCAGCGACAGTGTCGGCACGGATGTCTTATTTGTCTTCATATTATGTTGTATTGTTTTCTTGATTGTATGGCCGGTATGGCTATTATAGCTGTTATAGCTATTATGGCTAATATAGCTGTTATGCTATCAGGAGGTATATATTATGGCTGTTATGCTATCAGGAGGTATATATTATGGCTGTTATGCTATCAGGAGGCATAGAAGTTGCGGTGGACGATGCGGCGGATGGCCAGGGCATTGGCGCAGGTCAGCAGCGCGACGATGACCACGCCGGCGCATATCGCAGCCCATGGGCCGGAGGAAGCCATGCCGATGTCGGCAAGGCGAGGCGACCACCAGGACGCGGCGGTCAGCGCGGCGGTCAGCGACAGCACAAGCACTCCGGCATTCACCGCGCCTATCAGCAGATAGTACGGGCGTGCAACCTGCCCGGGCGAGTAGCCTAACAGCATCAGGTCATGCAACTTTTGCTTATTCTTTTGCAACAGCAAGTATATGCTGAGCATCAGTATAAAGAAGGCTAACAGCGAGATGATTATACCCACGGTAAGGACAATGGTGGTGACCACGCGCAGAAAGTATGCGGCCTTGGAGTTGTCGGCCTTGTCGCCGGCTATTTCGTAGCCGTGGCGTTTGATATATTTGGCTATGGCCGGGTCGCCGGCTGTATTGGCTTCGATAATCAGGCGCGAGGGATTGCGGCGGTCGCCGGGGGCGGCATAGCGCTCGTTGGCCCAATCAAGGAAGGACTGCGGCACGGCTATGGTGTTAAGGCGCGACGAAAACCCGACGATACGTGCCGGCAGTGTTTCGTGCAAGCCGTTGCCGCTCAGCGTCATAGTCATAGGCACGGTGCCTATAAGACCCTCGGAAAGTTGGGGCATGTTGCGCGTGGTGGCAAAACCGAAGTTGTACAGCGTCAAGTAATCCTTGGACATTATCACCGGAATGACGGGATTAGCCGGATCAAAGGACCAGTCCTTGGGATTTATATCGAGGAATTGGTCGGGAATGGCTTCGAAAAACAGGTATGTAGACATGCGTCGTCCGCCCATTTCGATGGCTGCCATCACGGAGAAATCGGCGCCGGTGAATTGTCCGACACGTCGCGTCCACGATTGGCGTTCTATGTTCTTTATCTCATCGGGCGAGAAGGATGTGTCGCCGCCGGCGCCCACGGTATTGAGGGCGCTGACTTTCTTGGAGATAATGACGTAGTCTTTGCTCAGAAACGAGTCTTCGCCGCTGATGGCCTCGGAGGTGTCGCCGTAGAATTGTACGGCGGCGATGATGATGCTCAGGCCCACGAGGTTGGCGATGGCGTAACCCACTATCTGCGACACCGAGATATTGCGGCGCAGGAGTTTCCAAACGTTGTTACTCATAGCTTTATGGTGTTGATGGCGGGGGCTGTATCGATGTCTGAAAGCAGCAAGGGATTGCCCACGGAGGTGGTGATGACGGCGGCCTGAGCCTCGCGTGCGGCTTGCGCGATGATGGCGGCTACAATGAGGTTGTTGCGGCGGTCAAGGTGGCTCACCGGCTCGTCAAGTATAAGGAAATCAAAAGGTTGACACAGGGCTCGAACTATGGCTACGCGCTGTTGCTGGCCTATGGAGAGCAGCGCGGCCGGTGTATCGGCCTTGTGCTCTATCTCGAGGGCTTCGAGGCGCTGACGTATCTCGGCTTCGGAGCAGGCGTCGGTCAGGCGGTTTTTGATTTGTATATTCTCCATAGCCGTCAGCTCGGGGAAGAGGCGCATTTCCTGAGGCAGCAGGGCTATATGGCGGCGGCGAATGTCGCACCACTCGCCCACGGATAGGGAGGCCAAGTCGCGGTCGTCAAAGTATATATGCCCCGAGTAGTCGCGGCGGTTGCCGTATATAAAGGAGCATAGCGACGACTTGCCCGTGCCGCTTTCGGCCTCCACGAGGTACGCTCCGGCATCGCGGTGCAGTGTCAGGCTGTGCAACCATACCTGCGAGTCGCGCACGGGGCTGTCGTGCTCGCTGCCGGCGAAAACTCGCGGCAGCACATTGTCGAGCTTGATTGTTTCGATTCGTTTCATTGTCAGTGTTTTATTCGTCCGACTGTTTGTCGTCGGCATCATCGTCCTCGCCGCGAGTCATCATCAAAAGTCGGTGTAAATCCGTGCCGTGCAGCGTCACGACAAAACCGTCCCGACGCACAACGGCTTCCACTCCGTCCAAATGCACGATGCCTTCTGATATCGGGGCTATTGCCAATGCCATAAGCACGTCTGCATCCTTATCGGGCGTAATTGTCGGTGTCGGAGCAAAGCCGCCGAAATCAGTCGGAATAAAGTCCACGGCTATTTTCAGCTGCATCAGAGTGTCTCCGAGAGCCTCGACGTGTACCTTGCCTTGATGTCCGAAGCGTTGTATCATCGAGGCCATGCGGCGCGTAGTCGCAGCGGCGCCGCCTTCGGCATAGGGCATGGACACGCGTACCACGGCAGCAGCACCCTCCTTTTCGAGGGTGGCACGCAGCGTGCCGCAGACATCGCGCAGGATGTCGGAGACTGCCGCACAGGCCAGTTTTTCTTTGACGCCCAAGCGGGGCTGCAAGTATTGGGAGACTGCACGGAACATAGTTCCGCGGCGCAGCCCGACGGCAACGGCGGCGCACACCTGCCGGTCGGACATCGGCCCGTCGAGAGGTTGTGCGTATTCGCTGAGGTCATATACGACACCGGCGCTGTCGCGCAACTCGCCGCGTATCACCGTCTCGTTTTCTTTATCCGAGACCGTGGCTGTGAGATATTTATCGTCGATGCTCAGTGCCATGACTATGCTCGAACAAGACTTCAACTTCTCGCGCACGGGTTGCGGCAGTGCTCCGCCGGCATCCGGTATCGAGGATACAATGTGTACAGCCTCGGCGACATCCGTCACCGAAGGCACAAGCCATGCGAAGCGTCCGCCGATGATGACTGTGCCGCCCGAGGCGACGCATACGCGCCCGGGCATAGCATCGCGTCCCAAGTCCACGCGTTCCCAATCGGCAGTGGCATCCTCGGCCACAGCCACATCGGAGATGGCCGTAACAAGAACATCGCGGCAGTCGGAAGGATGCACAAGAACCACCACGTCGGAGGCGCTCAAGCGGCATACGCGGCCAAAGAGGTCGCCGACATCGCCGCCGAGGCCGCAGACGTCACCGGCCTGCCGCCACGGCATTGTCGCGGCGGAAGCTCCGCCGGGTATTGCAGCCAAAACATCGTCTATGGTGCCCTTTTGGATGCCGCTATCGCATGATGATACCGACAGTAGCATCATCGCCACTGCCGGTATCAGCATACATTGACGCACTATATTCATTTGCCCCAATGTGTAAGTATCGTTTTACTTGCTCGAGCCGAAGACTCCTACTATATTGTCGTAGATGCTTCCCTTGGTTTCGGTCAGTGCCAATTCGGCGCTGCATGTGCCGCCGCCCTTGGGCGCGTCTACCACGAAGCTGACGCCGAAGGGTATTTCCAGCCCGGAGTATTTCTTCAAGTCGCTTTTGGTGAGGGCAAATTGGAATTCACCGGCCTTGCCTTCAAACTCGCCGACTTTGAAAGAATTGGATTGCTTGGAAATGGGGGCGTTGGACACTACCAAGACGTTGCCTTCTTGCTTGACATACAGCTTGCCGTAAGTAATCTTAGGCTGCGACACGTAATCATCACCATAGAAGTCGGGCTCGGAGTACTCATAGTCAAAATCATCGTAGGAATACTTCACGGGGATATTCAGCACCATTTCGTTGCCGGTGACGACGGCCGAATCCGTTGCAGCGGCCAGTAAAGCAATCATGTCTTTGGCCTTGGTGGCGTTGTCGTCCTTGAGTTTGGCGGACACGACGAAGTGCCAGTTGTCATACTGAGGATCAGTGAATGAGCCGAGGCCGTTCAGCGGTCCGGCAGCGCCCATGACGGAACCTCCGTCGAAGAGATCGTAGATAGCTTGCAGTTGCTCTAACACTTGACTGCTCATTCCGGGCAATACACCTAAGCCCTGCGCCATATTCTTGGTACTGCCGACGCCGACGCCGAAGGCCATGATGTCCTTGGGCGAAGCGTAGGCCAGCAGGGAGGCATCAAAGCTGCCCGTCTGAGGCATAGTCTTGATTTTGCCATCAGCGTCCATAAATTCGCCGCCCATAGTAATTCGGGGACCGTCAGCATCCAGGTGGTAGCCCAGGAAGCCCTTGGTAAGGTATTCCATGGAAGGCAAGCTGTTAAATCCGTAGGGCATATAGTCCATAAGCATATTGCCCACCTTCTTGCCGTCTATCAGCATATTGAAGATGCGGTTCTGTGTCATGTAGTCCAGCTTCCAGTCGGCCAGCGGGCTTTCCTTGGCGTTGTCGCGCCATTCGTCAATGGTGGACGCTGCCTTGGATTGTTTAACCAGAGTGCCGTTCTTGATAGCCAAGAAGCCCAAATTGTCTTTGAGGGCTATCACATGGCGTTTGTCGCCGAAAGTGGTGTAATCGCCGTCCTTGTCGACTTCAAGGGTTTCGTCATCCTCTGCATCTTTCATCGATTTGCAGAACGTGTCTATGTCCGTGACCGAAAAAATCACCAACACCGACATTTTTTCGCCCTTGCCGCGTACACCGACTACGACGTTATTCCAGTCTATACCCTTGAATTCGAGTAGCTTGTTCATGTCTTTGTCGTAAGACGCAAGTTGGGACAGCTCGTCGGACAGCTCGATTTGTCCGTCGGAATTGGTCTTGCAGTTGAGCTGTTCGAGGACGCGTTCAACATCGCCGGACATCACCATCATGCAGTCGTCGGGGATGTATTCCTTGATTTTGTTCGACACCGAAGATGAGTTGCCGCACGAGGCAAGCGTCATCACAGCGGCGCATACCAGTGCCACCGGAGAGAGAATTTTTTTGAATGTCATATTACTTATATATTTAGATGTTTTAATTTCGTGTGTTATATCGCGCCGTGGCGTCTTGCCGTGGCGTCTTGAGTGTCTTGGCTGTCGTGTCTCGAGGGTCTTGGCTGTCACAGACGCTGCAGCCGTATTTCTTATTCCTTGACGGCTTTGAAGCTCATATCAAGGCCCTTGACCGAATGGGTCAATGCGCCCACGGAGATGAAATCGACGCCGCACTCGCCGTAGCCGCGCAGGGTGTCATAGGTGATGCCGCCCGAGGACTCGATTTCGACATGGCGGCCTTTTTGGTTGGCGCGTATGCGCTTGACGGCCTCGCGTGTACGTTCGATGCTGAAGTTGTCGAGCATGATGCGGTCCACATCGGCGGCCAGGGCTTGGTCGATTTCGTCGAGGTTGCGCACTTCGACTTCGATTTTCAGGTCTTTGCCGTTGTCCTTGCACCATTTTTTGGCGGCAGCCACGGCCTGCGGTATTCCGCCGGCAAAATCTACGTGGTTGTCCTTGATGAGAATCATGTCAAAGAGCCCGATGCGGTGGTTGGTGCCGCCGCCGATGCGCACGGCTTCTTTTTCGAGCATACGCATTCCGGGTGTGGTCTTGCGCGTATCCAGTACGCGTGCGCCGGTGCCTTCGAGCAGCGCCTGATAGCGTGCGGTGGTGGTTGCGATGCCGGACATACGCTGCATGATATTGAGCATAATGCGCTCGGTCTGCAGCAGCGAGCGTACGCGTCCGGTGACGCGGAAGGCGATGTCGCCGGGCTTGACGTGCGCCCCGTCGTGTATGTACTCTTCCATACGCAGTTCGGGGTCGAAGCGTTGGAATACCTTGCGTGCAATTTCCACTCCGGCCAGTATGCCGGGTTCTTTGACGATAAGCTGTTGCGTGCCGGTTTCGTCAGCCGGGATTGTGCTCAGGGTGGTGGCATCGCCGTCACCGACATCCTCGGCAAAGGCGAGGGCCAACAGGTCGTCTATAAGTTGGTCTTTGGTCTTCATTATCTGTATCTTAGGTATAATTGCTGTAAGCATGTGCCTGACGACACCTGCTGTTTTCGGTCTACACGGAGCATCTCCGCTAAGTATTGTCTTATGGTGCTATTGTTCTCGCGATAAGATTACCACACTGCAACCGAGTCCACTGCGGCCACTTCTTCCACTGCGGCCGAGTCCGCGGCCACGGCTTCATCGGCGCCCTTGTCGTAGCGGGCGTCCATGGCGGTGTTCAGAAATTCGCCTATGTCTGCATCATTGACTCCCGGGACTTCGTTGGTTTCGACTGCCGACAGGGGCTTGGAGTCGCTCTTGTCGTCATTACCCAAAAGCAGTAATGCGACCACGACGCCGACGGCTATGACCGCATATATCCACGTTTTGCCGCGGCGCGGCCCGTTGCCGCCGGGCGCGGGCGCGGGCGTCGGCCCGGGCACGGGAGTGCCTATGCGTATTGTTGCTTCTCTGTCGTCCGCGCCTATGAGGCGTGTACGTGTGTCATCTTTTTCGGCATTGATGCCGGGATTGCTGTCTTGCATGTCCGTGTATTTTTATCGTACCACAGACAGTGGCCGCCGATGACGGCGACCGCTATCCGTTGAAATAACTTATTTCTTGGTTTTGGAGGCATCCAGCTGATGCAGCAGCTCTTCGACGGCGCGATGCAGCTGCTGATCCTCGCCGGTGACGATGACTGCCGGGTCATTGGCCACGCGTACATCGGGCTCGAGCTGGCTGTTTTCGAGGAAGGTGCCTTCGGCGGTGCGGTATCCGATTACGGGGATGCCGTATACCAGCGAGGGGTCTTGCATGGTGACCCAGTTGACCGAGGTCATCGTGCCGGGTACGGGCATACCCACGAGTTTGCCTATGCCTTGGTGCTTGTACACCCAGGGGGTGCCGTGGGCGTTGCTGTAGCATGCCTCGCACATCAGCATAATCGAGGGTTTGTTCCAGCGGCGCGACGGCATATCGCAGGTTTCGATGCCGCGTATTTCCTGCGTGAGGTATTTCTTGCCGCTGAAGAACACTTCTACGTCTTCGTGCAGACGACCGCCGCCGTTCCAGCGCACATCGATGACGATGCCTTCGCGATTGTTGTACTTGCCCAGGACATCGCTGTACACGGTGCGGAACGAACCGTCATCCATGCTTTCGATATGGACGTATCCGAGGCGGCCGTTGCTCCAACGGTCTACATCGGCGGCACGCTGACGTACCCAGCGGTTGTACATCAGGCCGTTGTGTGCCGATGCGGATATGGGCAGCACCACTTCGTCCCAGCGTTGTCCGCTATTGGGGTCGTAGATGCTTACCAGTGTCTTCTTGCCGGAGATGTCGGTGAGAAGTACGGAGGCATCGGCGGTGGGAGTAATTTCCTCGCCGTTGATTTTTTCGATAATCATTCCGGGTGTCAGCATGGAGGCTGCACGGTCAAAGGGGCCATTCTTGAGCACCTCGGCCACGCGCAATCCCTTGCCGGTGTAGGACATATCGTAGAGCAGACCCAGCGAGGCCGTGCGGTCGCCCGAAGCGGAGCTGCCGCTGTAGCGTCCGCCGGTATGGCTGACGTTGAGTTCGCCCAGCAGTTCGCTCAGCATCTCGGCATAGTCGTAGTTGTTGTTGATATAGGGCAGGAAGCGGCGGTAGTGCGCGGTGAGGTTTTTCCAGTCTACACCGTGCATATCGGCTACATAGAAGCGCTGCCCTACTTCGCGTACCATATTGTCGAACATGGCCGTGCGCTCGGCGGCGTGGTCGAGCGGCATGGTGGCGCTATAGCTTATGGACGTTAATTTGTCGCTCTTGGGGTCGAGTTTGCGCATGGACGAGCCCAGCACAAAGAGGGTCTTGCCGTCCTTGTCGCTCGTGAAATAGAGTCCGCCGCTGATTTTGCTGACCATGCGGTGGTCTCCCTTGCGCAAATCGAGTTTCCACAGCTGCATACCGTCTTGAGCGCGGCTGATATAGTACAGGTTGTCGCCATCGGCTGTCACGGCGTAGTCTGTCATAGCCGTGGACATGGGCGTCACGCGCACAATGCGGTCGATGATGCCGTCCTTTTCGACCTTGATGGCCTTGACTTCCTCGCTGTCGTCATCAGACTTGGCGTCTTTTTTGTCGGACTTTTTCTTATCGGACTTGGCGTCCTTGTTTTGGCGCTTTTCGACTTCCTTGTACAGGGCGTAGTCTTCGGGCGAAAGGCGATAACGGTCGTAGGCGTCTTGATTGAGGAAGCAGATGAACACGTCATCCATCGAGCCCCAAGAGGCGTGGTTGCGCATACCGTAGCGCTCGCTCACAAAAGCAACGGCATTGCCGTCAAGCACCCATTTGGGATTGCCGTCGGTGTATCCGCTGGCGGTAAGGTTGATTATCTCATCGGTCTCGACATTGATGATGGCGATATCCATATACGGCTCGTGCTTGCGAGTGACGATTTCGGTGGCCAGCCATTTGCTGTCGGGGCTCCATACAAAGCCGATACTACCGTTGCGCTCGGGTGTGGTGGTGCCGTCTGTCAGCACTTTGACCTTCTTGGACTTAAGGTCCATCACGGCCAGTTTGGTGCGGTCGTATACAAAGGCCATTTTCTTTCCGTCGGGCGAGATGTCGGGGCGGGCGCGTTCGTGGCTGTCGGCGGCGACGACCACGGATTCCTTGATGGCGGTGGCGTTCTCGAAGTTGATGTCGTCATCGGGGCGCTCCATTACGGCGCTGTATATGGCGGCATTGCCGTCACGCTCGCTTGTGTAGTAGAGGGTCTTTCCGTCGGGGGCCCAGCTTAGGCCGTACTCGGCTTCGGGGGTGTGCGTAATCTGCTTGGTGGTAGTGTATTCCACGGAAGTCACAAAGACATCGCCGCGATAGGTGAAGGCTATGCTCTTGCCGTCGGGCGAGGGTGCGGCGGAGGTTGCGCCTGAAGATACTTTCTTTTTTTCGGCGACAGGGTCATCGGGGTCTATGAGTGATACCTCGACACGGCGCGGAGCTTTGTCCGTGTCTTTCATCGTATATATCTCGCCGTCGTACCCGAAGCAGAGTGTGCCGTCGGCGCCGCGCGACAGGAAGCGCACGGGATTACCCTTGAAGGCGGTAAGGCGCTGTGCCTTGCTTACATCTGCCAGAGGGGCGGTGTAGACGTTGATGCAATTGTCGCCCTCGCGCTCGCTCAGGAAGTAGAGGCGGTCGCCGGCCACCACGGGATTGCGGTCTTCGCCGGCGCGGTTGGTGAGATTGGTATGCTTGCCCGTGGCGCCGTCATACAGCCACAGGTCGCGCGTGACGCTGGATGTATGATGCTTGCGCCATTGGTCCTCGAAGCTTTTGACATCTTGATATACAAAGGATTTGCCTGTTTTGTCGGTCCAGGACATCAGTTGGGCGGGCGTTCCGAGTACCTGCTCGGGAGCGCCTCCGCAGACAGCTACTTTGTAGAGCTGGGTCATGCGCGAGGAGGGGAACATGGCGCTGGTCGCCGGCGCTTGGATGGCGGCGGAGAAATAGATGCTCTTGCCGTCGGGCGAGAAGGCTTCGGGTGTCTCGGCGGCGCTGTTGGAGGTCAGTCGCTGCGGACGTCCGCCGCGTACATCAATCATAAAGACATCTAAGTTGCCGTGGCGGGCGCAGGCGTAAGCTATACTCTTTCCATCGGGACTCCATACGGGAGTGGTCTCGTAGTAGTCGGTGGCTGTGAGCTGACGTGCCATACCTCCTTGGGTCGGCACCACCCAGATATCACCCTTGTAGGTGAAGGCTATGGATGCCCCGTCGGGCGAAATCTGTACATCGCGCATCCACAGCGGACGCGTCGTGACCGTACTCTCGGCGGCGCTGCCTGTCAAAGAGGCCAGTAGCGCGGCAGCAAGTCCTAATATCATTCTTTTGTGCATAACAATATGTCGTATATGGTATTATGTCATTAAAAATCTCGTAATATCGACGCAGGCAGAGCCTTAGCCGTTTCAAGGTGCAAATATACCACTTTTTTTTGTTTCTCAGGGGTCTGCATCGAATTTCGCTCCTTATAAATAATATGACTATAATGGAATATGACTATAATGGCTATAATAGCCGTAATGGCCGCAACAGCGCTATTACAGCTATCACGGCCATTACGGCTATCACGGCAGGTCGGGTGTCAATGCAGGATGCCGGAGGCAGTGCGTGCGGCATCGGGGGATAGATCGGCATCGGTGTCGCTCTTGCTCTTCTTTCCGAAGCTGAAGGTGTAAGTCACCTTGGCCTGTATCAATGCGTGATTGTCGACGCCGTAGTTCTGACGTGTTACATCGTAATACGTCGAGGCCATTTCGGTCGTGGAGGTGCGCCAGTGCCAACGGAACATATTCTGTAGTTGCAGGTTGACATTCCACGAGCCGTTGCCCCATCCGGCGGCCAGTGCAAAGGCATCCTTGGAGCGCGTATAGAAGCCTGACATACTGTCATCGAAGGAGTACATACGGCTGACGTAAGCGACTACGAAGTTGAAATTGCCGACATAGTACATCGCCTGAACATATCCCGAAAGGACTGATTTGTCAAGGTTGTAGGGCCGTCCGTTGTGCGTAAATGTTTCGGTGAGGCTGCCGGTGATATTGAATTTGCCGCCGAGGGGACGCCAATTGACATTTAATCCGACATTGTAACGTCCGAAGCCGCCGGCCGGCTGGATGATGTTGCGCACGAGTGCCTGCTGTTGTGCCATGGGCTGATAATCGAAGGCGGCACGATTGCCTACAAGCCATCCGTAAGCGTAGCCGCTGAACCGCCAGGCATTGGAGGGCATATACACGTACTGGACGCCGAAGTCCCAGCTACGATAGGCCGTCAACGACGGGTTGCCGGTGCGCCACAACAGCGGCGATTCTTGTATCATTCTATCGCTCTTGTAGTTGGAGGATATAGGCCATCCGGCGGTGTGCATATACGCGCTGGCCGAGTTCTTGGAATTGGGCGAGTATTGCAGGAACAAGTCGGCAAACGGCGAGTTAAAGTCGTTAGTGACGCCGTTGTAGTCGATGTGCGACAAGCTCCAGCCGAAGCGTACTGTCGAGCTGAATCCGCCGCGCGTAAATGAATACCCGGCATCGAAGTTGCCGGTATAGGAAGATGTGCGATCCAGCGCCTCGGTAGTGCCGGTATAACGAGTGCGGTTGTGTTCGTACTCGCCATATCCGTACAGCGTAAAACTATGTCCGCCGCCGAAGGTGTGCCCGTACTCGATGGACGTATTGGCCAGGGTGCTGTTGTCGCCGGCGTCATTGACGATGGGCGCCAATCCGGCCTCGGTATATATCGATCCTTGTGTGGTGTGGTTGTAGGCGTAAGCCGGCTGAATGGTCAGCGAATTGTTATCCCCTATTCCTATATAATAGTATCCGGTGTAGGTAACGTTTTGACGGCGACTGTCGTTGACGGTGGTGTATTCCGAGTCGTCATATCCGCCGCCCGAATATGTCACCGCACCGTGGCTGTCGTTATGCGGAATACGAGTGTTGCGGAACACCAGGGTGTTATTGGCCGTAAATTTGTCCGAGATATAGCGGGCGCGGAAGCTGGCGCTATAGTCGTTGCGGCGAAATTTGGCGCCTGTCGACGTGGATTGACGCTCGATGGTATTGATGCCGCCCGTCTCGTCGGGCAGACGGAATGTCTCGGTTTGCGCCGTACCGGTATGGTCGTTGGCACAATAATATCCGTAGCCCATGACGTCGAAGGTCATACGGCGGTAATTGAATCGTCCGTTGACTTGCGCCTGGCCGGAATTGGCCCAAAAGTTTTCGTACAGACGTGTGCGGACATATCCGCCGTAATCATACTTGCGCATTATGAAATTGATGACGTTGGTCTTGCCGCCGAAGCGCGTGTCCGTAGGCGACTGCAAGTACTCGACGCGCAGCACGTCCGAGGTGCGCATCATCTCGAGTTCGTCCTGAGTCGCCGGTACATAATCGATAAATACGGCGACAGCCTGCCCGCTGACGGTCTTGACGGCCGTCGACCCGAAAGGCACGCTTATCTGCGGGATGTCCATACGCGAGAGCAGGTCGGTGGCGCTCTGCGAGGCGTTGCGCTGGCGCTTGGTGGGTATGTACACGGATTTTTCGGCGCCGGTGTGCTGCATGGACGCCTCGACGGTCACGGCATTAAGTGTCTCGTATTCTGTCGTGTCTGCCTCGATGCTGTCAGCCATGACTCCGGCGCTGTCAGCATTCTCTACACTGTCGCCATACATGGCAGTCTTAGGTATTATCGTGCCCGCCGATGCCGTCACAGCCACCGTCACAGCCGCTATTACCATAATCTTAAATCTCTTCATTTTTCAAATCCTCCGGGATTTAAATTGTTTTTGTTTACGAAGATACTATCCAAGCTCTTTTCAAAGGCCACACCGTGCGGCACGGCCTTCTCCGAGCCTTCTTTACAAAAGACGTACCAAAGCCGCAAACGTAACAAAAAAAATATTAAAAAAGGTTAAGCATGGCCACTTTTACACGCCATGCTTTTTGAGGCGAAAAACGCGGTATTCAGAGACAGGCCGGGTGTCCCGAACAATCGATGCAATGTCGGATAACCGTAGTTTTCGCCACAAAACCGCCTTTTGCACCCTTAACACACTTTAACCTAGAAGCGCCAAATAAGGCCGGATTTAACCGAGATTTGCTAAAACGACAAATATTTAATAATATTAAACATTTGGAGGGCGGTTTTTACCCGAAAATCTTTTCCTATCTGAAAAAGTATGTCTACCTTTGTCCCACTTTTTCGGAGGTCCGTCCGTGATCCCCACGGTATATTACCCCCGATTGCGTCGATGCCGAAAGAGTCTGAAAAACTACAAAAATAGAAAATACACGTAAATTATCAACTATTATGAGCAATCCTAATGTTAAGCCCGCCCAAGGCAAACTGGGCGTGATGGTAGTCGGCCTCGGCGCCGTCTCCACAACATTTATGACCGGTGTGCTGATGACCCGTAAAGGCCTGGCCAAACCCGTAGGCAGCATGACCCAATACGACAAAATCCGTGTGGGCAAAGGTGCTGACAAAAAATACCTCCACTACAAAGACATCGTGCCCATCGCCGACCTCAACGACATCGAATTCGCCGCTTGGGACGTATATCCCGCCAACGCTTACGAGTCGGCCATCAACGCCGAAGTGCTCAAAGAAAAAGACATCGAACCCGTAGCCGACGAGCTCAAAGCCATCAAGCCCATGCGCGCCGCTTTCGACCACAATTACGCAAAACGCCTCGATGGCGAAAACTACATGAAGGGCGCCACCCGCTGGGAAATGGTCGAGAACATCCGCAAAGACATCCGCGACTTCAAAGCCGCCAAGAACCTTGACCGCATAGTCGTACTGTGGGCCGCTTCCACCGAAGTTTACGTCCCCGTAGACGAAAAAGTACACTACACACTCGCCGCCCTCGAAGCAGCCATGAAGGCTGACGACAAAGAGCACGTAGCTCCCTCGATGTGCTACGCATATGCAGCTCTCAAAGAAGGCGCACCCTTCATCATGGGCGCTCCCAACACCACCGTCGACATCCCCGCAATGTGGGAACTGGCCGAACAAACCAAGATGCCCATCGCCGGCAAAGACTTCAAGACCGGTCAAACACTCGTTAAATCCGGCTTCGCCCCCATCATCGGCACACGCTGCCTCGGCCTGAACGGATGGTTCTCTACCAATATCCTCGGCAACCGCGACGGCCTCGTACTCGACGAACCCGCCAACTTCCGCACCAAAGAGGTTTCCAAACTGTCCACACTCGAGACAATCCTCGAAGCCGACAAGCAGCCCGACCTCTACAGCAACTACTACCACAAAGTACGTATCAACTACTACCCCCCGCGCAACGACAATAAGGAAGGCTGGGACAACATCGACATCTTCGGATGGATGGGATACCCCATGCAAATCAAAATCAACTTCCTGTGCCGCGACTCCATCCTCGCCGCTCCCCTGTGCCTCGACCTGGTACTGCTCAGCGACCTCGCCGCTCGCGCCGGCCGCTTCGGCATCCAGCGCTTCCTGAGCTTCTTCCTCAAGAGCCCTATGCACGACTACACCCAAGGCGAAGAAGCTGTCAACCACCTGTTCCAGCAGTACGTCATGCTCAAGAACGCCATCCGCGAAATGGGCGGCTACGAAGCTGACGAAGAAATCGATTAATACCGCCGCGGCTTCCGCCGCGACATTCTTCCCATAATCGGTGGGGGATTTGGCCATACGGCCAAGTCCCCCACCTCTTTTTTTGTACCATCCCCGACTCAGGGCTCTACCCTCCCCCAAAAAAAGGTCCTTAAAGTCCCTAAGGACCCTAAAGACCTTAAAGTCCTTAAAGTCCTTAAAGTCCTTAAGGTCCTTAAAGTCCTTAAAGTCCTTAAAGTCCTTAAGGTCCTTAAAGTCCTTAAGGTCCTTAAAGTCCTTAAGGTCCTTAAGGTCCCTAAAGTCCCTAATTTTTTTGGGGAGTATAGCGCTGACGTTGAACAAAAAATTGTGCGCGACAAATTTGGTGGTTTCAAAAATAGTTGCTATCTTTGCAGTATACAAATATCGTGGCGAGAGTATAGCTGCGCGATTTATCAATTACCAACTTTA
>DAAP01000005.1 GCA_001701165.1 Bacteroidales bacterium H4
CTCACTTGATGCGCAACGCGTCTTACATTCCGTTGTACGCACAATGGGATATTGCCGCTCACGCCAACGACATTTTTGGATACATTACCTCTATCTTCAAACGCACGTGGAGCGAGGGCGGCTACGCGTACCCCTATGATGCGCTCAATCGTCTGGAATCCGCCGTCTTCACTCCGGCGGAAGGCTTGGCGGACAGACCCGGCATTGAGAGAGGCCGCATACCCGACTTCTCGGTATATTACTGCTACGACCTGCGCGGCAATACGACCAACGTTGTACGCTACGGTGTTGTCGATGCCAATCGGCGCGGCTAAACACTATGCTCTATATGTCAATGGTTTATTTTTGTTGGCCGGCGATAATTCTTATAATTCGTAATATTTTATCTTTCGTGGGGTTTGGCGGCTTGGCGGCGATGCTCAGTGCTGCTGTTCCTCGATGAAGGGGTTGCGTCGGCGGGCTGCCCGGGCCAGAGCCTCGACGCGCTGTTGACGGCGCCTGTTGATATGCCGGCGTGCAAAGATTGTAGGCACGGCTACGCCTAAGGCGATACACAGGATTATCAGCGCCGATTGGACGCCGTTGTACACTGCCTGTGTCAGTTCGCCCACCACGCCGTGCATATATATTATTGTCATCAGGGCGCGGTACATCAGTACGCCCGGAACCATTACGATGACCGAGGGCACAGTGATGACATTCATCGGTACATGAACGATGTGCACCACCTTGATAGCAATGACAGCTATGACTGCGGCAGCCACGAAAGCCCCGAGAGCCGGGCCCATCCCCAGTGTCGAGGCTGCGAAGGTGCGGATGCTGACGGTGGTGGCGCCGCCGATGGCGACTACCCATAATGCACGTCGCGGAATGTTAAAAATCGAGGCAAAGCCGGCGGCACCCATGGCGCCTGCCAGGGCCGCGGCCGCGTATGAGGTTCCTCCCGAGATGCTTTGTGCCATGATGCGGTCGATGGCATCCGGCATCGTGGGCAAAATCACGCGCAGCGCCATGGCTATACCGAAAGACATTGCCGCTACAATCATTATGGTGTTCACTGCACGCGACACGCCCACCATGAGGTGGTCGTCCAGCATATCGGAAACAAAATTGATGAGCGGCACGCCCGGAATGATGAATAATGTGCAGGCACATAGCGGATAACCGCCTGTGTCCCACTCGGTGAGCGCCATCAGTATGGCGGCGCAACAAGTGCTGACAGCTGCGGCCGTGGCTATGACGACGTAGACATTGATGCTTGTAGTATTGAACCATCGTCGGACAATATAGCCCGGAATAGCCGCCATGGCCGTGATGGCTGCGGCTTCCCATCCGCCGCCGAAAATACGGCAAAACCCGGCGCAAGCTATAGCCGCGCATAGGCATAGCAGCCACGGAGCGTAAGCGCCGCCGATGCCGCGCTCGATGTCTTTTAGGTGTGCGGCATAATGTTCCACATCGTAATTATGCGATATTGCACGCCAAGACAGTTTGCTGACAACGGCCATGGTGTTCATGTCGATACGGTGGCGTCGCACCTTCTGCGATTTATATACCGAATGTGTGGCGTCGCTGATGTTGACGGCTACAAGACTCCATCGCACATCGATATGCAGGTTTTCGTGCGGTATGCCGAAATGCACCGACAGGCGTGTCATTGTGCGCATGATGCGCGAGGTGTCGGCCCCGCATTCCATCAACAATACGCCCGTGCGTACAAGCAAGTCAGCCTTGCGCCGCAGTGTAGTGAACGTCATAGTGTTGTTCATAATGTGATTGCCCTATTGAATAAAAACAAATGTGGCAAAAATATATTGCCAATTGTGGTAATATACCTTATTGAAATCACAAAGATAATGAATATTCCGATATGAAAGTGGGGAAATGGTTAGTGTTTATCATCTTCGTTTTATATTAGTCTGATAGTCAGGGATGCGGATTGATGCTGACGTTTACCGTCATGAGCGCGGTTGTGTGCTGAAAGTTGGTGAAAAGCCAAATAATGTTAAATATTAAATTTGTATTTGGTCAATTAAAATAATCGTCATAACTTTGCGGCGTAACAATCAAACACCAATTATCAACCAAAACAAAAAAAGATGAAAACAAACGAAAAACACAAGACAGCAATCAAAGAAGCTGCCGTTTCCGTCGAGAAGCCGCAACAGTCTGCAACGCTCGCCACTCCCACCAAGTGTGCCGATATTCTGTTGCCCGAGGCTTCTCTGGTACGGACCGAAGCCGCTGACAATGATGATGGAAGAATTCCGCCGCTCGAACTTGGCGAAGACCGATTGACGCCGGTCACAACGCCCATAGTTCGCATAGACAGTCCCGACCCGGCAGGCTCGACAGCAGCGGCCGATAAGGTTGGTGCTCCGACAGTAGATGCGGATGTCGCCATCAAGGCCATCGCCGCCGCTATGGATATAGACACTCGCATCGCCCATGCCTTGGTAGATATCCATGCAGGTGTCGATACAGCCGAAGCCTTTGCACGCGCCTACGGCATAACGTTGCCCGACAAAGAAAACGCCGGCGAGTCTCGACTCGCACAAGTCGGCGAGGCAAAATCCACTGATGCGAACGTGCCTGCCGACGGGACTGCTGTGTCTGCACGGTTGCCCGAGCAAGCCGTAAGTGTCCCCACTTTCCTTTGCAATCCACGTCGCGGCTTCTGGGACTAATCTTCCTTGCCTGAAGCTTATCCGATACCATCGAAAAACACACAGAAAAACACACTTATCGGCCGATAAGACACAACGTCCGCGCCACCGGGGCCGGACACGACAACCCAAACAATTTATTCACAATCCAAAACCAAATTACAATGAGTACAAACACCTATCAAAGCGCCTATGGCACGCAAGTCAGCGGCGCACCGCTCACCACAGCCATTACCGAGGCCTCCGCTCCCGGACTGCTGCGCAACGATGTAGACGAACGTATCGTCAAGATTCGTCCCATGGCCACGCCCATCGACCAGCTGTCGCGCTGTGCCGGAGCCCGCAACTGCGCATCCATGAAAGTCAACTACTATGCCGTCGATGTCAAGCCTGTGGGCGCATTGCTGGCCACCGGTATCGGTGCGACGGATACCATCGTGGAAGACGATGCCGCCAATGTCTACGTGCACACCGACTGCGATGCCATATTCTCGGTGAGCGAGACATTGATGCTGCCCGAGGTCAAGGTCTCCCATAAGGTAGACGGCGTGGCCACCACCGGGGCGCTGATGCTTTACGTTATCAGTACCGGCGATGCCAAAGGCATGTTGTGCCGCATCGTCAATGCAGACATCAAAACCGCCTCGGACAACAAGCCGCATGCCGATATACCCGAAATAGAAGAAGGAGCCAAAGTGGTGCGCATGGGACGTGCCGCCGCCGAACTGGATGTGCAGACCGCACAGTTTGAAGCACTGCCCAAGCGCAATGTCAACAACTGCCAGATTTTCAAGATGCAAGTCGAGCAATCCACTTTCCAGAAGCTCGCCAACAAGGAAGTCGGATGGGACTTCTCCGACCAGGAAGAAGTGGCCGTCATCGATATGCGCATGGGCATGGAGAAGAATTTTCTTTTCGGCACCCGTTCCGAACTATACGATCCCGTCAAGAAAGAGACCATATACCTTACCGGAGGCATCTGGGGCCAGACCGACAAGCAGTTCAACTACACCCCCGGCGCCATGGACCGTATCGCATTGGTCAACATGTGTCGCCGTGCCTTCACCGGCAACGGCGGGTCCTGCCGCAAGATCCTTATCGGTGGCTCGGGTCTGATACAAGAACTCACCAACTTGCCGTATGACAAGGTGCTCAGCGCCGGCCAGACCTATACGCGTTGGGGCATAGAGTTCCGTGAGATATGCTCCAACTTCGGCACGCTGTATGTGGTGCACAGCGAGATCTTTGACCAGTGCGGTCACAGTAACGACGGGTTCATCCTCGACCCCGATTATATGACCAAGTACTGCCATGTGCCCTTCCATGCCGAGACGCTGGATCTGCGCCGCAGCGGCCTGCGTAATACCGATGCCGTGGTGCTGACCGAGGCCAGTTGTCTTGTGCTGCGCCATCCCGCCACCCATATGCGCATAGTGGCCAACGAATAATCTATGGTCGAAGGGTAGGGCGGGGGGATATCAAAGCCGTAATGGTGCGCCGACAATTCAAAATCGCTGTGTCGGCGCACCGACACAGCCCGGCCTTTGATACGGCCGAAGACGAATATGCGCGACCAAATGCGCTAAACATCATACATGAACACACGCCAAAACAATATCCGATACGATGAAAATCACACTGACACAAGCCCAAATGTTGTCGCTGTGGCGCCGAGCTCAAGGGCTCGAACCCACCGCCGCCGCTGTCTCGCTCGAACAATGGGACAGCATAGACACCGAAGCCCAATTGGCACTGCGTATGCGGCAATGGTATCTGCGGCTTCTTGACATGGGTGACGAGACGCTTGTGGCCACCTCCGACATTTCCACGCAAATATCTCTGCGCCGTGTTGGTGACGGCTTGTATGCCGCCACGCTGCCCGCGACCTGCCGTCGGCTGCTGCGGCTCAATGTCACCGATGAATGTGGTACCTCGATGGTGGTGCCCGATGCCGATGTCGTTCCCGAAACGGCCGTGACGCGCTATCGTCGTCGCCGCGCCAATCCGTGGGGAGCGCCCGCCTTTGTTCCGGTGCGTGCCTGCGTCCGTGGCCACAGCCTCGTTGTGGCCTGCGGGCACGGCCCGGGTGGCGCCGACACCCTGCCCGCGGTCAGCGAGGCGCAGGCTGTCATCGACCCCGGCGATGAGACCTACATCTTGGACGAGGCCGCCCTGGCCACCATCCCCGGAGATGTCGACCTGAGCACTTTTGTGTAAGAATCCGGAATATATAAAATCCGGTAATCGTAAACATCAAAAAAACAAGTTCATAAGCAATAAAAAAAGGAATACCATGACAGATAATATAGAAAAACACGTTTTGGAAGCTGCACGCGATGCTTATGCCGCGCAAGGCGATTTGCGTCGACGCCGCATGCGATACAAACGCTTCACTTACGGAGACCAATGGGGCGACATAGTACGCGACAGCCGCGGCGCCTTGGTACGCGAGGGCGATCTCATGGCTGCCGGCGGTCGTCCGCCGCTGACCAACAATCTGATACGCCGCCTTGTCAAGACCATTGTCGGACGTTGGCGCACCATGGCCGTCGAGAGCCGTCGCTACGACGCTCCGGCCCTGTATGCGCGGCTCAACAGTCTTGCCGAACTCGACGCCCGCATGCTTGAGGAATTCCTGATCAGCGGCTGCGCCATCCAACGCGTCAGCCGCGAAAACCGCGTGCCTGCCGGCAGCGCCGTGTGGGTGGACAATGTCAGTCCGCGCGACTTCTTTGTCAATGCCTTTAGCGATCCGCGCGGCCACGACATCCGATTGGTGGGGATGCTGCACGAGATGACGCCCGTCGAACTGGCTGCGCGTTTCGGCCGCAAAGACCGATTGCGTATGGCCGCGCTGCTGCAGCGAGCGCGTGCTATTGCCGGCGGCGACGGCATACCCGCCGAGCCGCTGGTGCGCGACTCCTCCGGCGAAGACTTTGCGCGGGCACGCAGCGGATACTGTCGTGTCATTGAGATTTGGACCCTGGATAGCGCCGTTGCACCCTCCGGTGTCGATATTTCCATGGGATGGCATTGCCGATGGATGCTGCCCGATGGCACACTGCTGGACCAATATCACAGCCCCTTCGGGCACGGCTCGCACCCTTTTGCTGTCAAATTCTATCCTCTGACAGACGGCGAGGTACATTCGTTTGTCGAAGACGTTGTCGAGCAGCAGAAATACATCAATCGACTTGTCGTGCTCATAGACAAGATGATGGGTGCCAGTGCCAAAGGTGTTCTGCTGTTCCCCATGGCCCAGAAATCCCCATTGGTGTCATGGGAAGAAATTGCAGAGCGCTGGAGTCGTACCGACGGCGTCATCCCGGTGATGGGTCGCGGCGAGACGCTGCCCACGCAGATAGCCGGTACGGGTGCCGATGCCGGTGCGCACCGGCTGCTGTCTCTCGAGCTGAAACTCTTTGAAGATGTCAGCGGTGTCAGCAACGCCCTATTGGGCCAATCTTCCAATGCCGCCGGCGGCGCCGGGCTCTTCGATGCTCAGGTGCGCAACTCCACCATAGCCCTTGCCGACATCTTCGATACCTTCGAGTCCTTTTTGTCCGATCGCGACCGCCGCATACTGTTATGCGGGCAGTCCGACAGTACACCTGCGGCAACATTGCCGGGGAAATGTACGCCGACACGTGATGCCGCCGAGGAGAAGTGTACGACTGCGAGAGTCGGAGACATTACAAACTCAACACGCACGACCCGACCATGAAAACACTTACTGCACAACGCAACCGCGCCTTTGCCGACCTGTGTCTGCGCATGGCCGATGCCGACCTGCGGCACGGGCGGCTTGTCAATGTCGGCGTGATTGTGCGCCGTGCCATATATACTCCTGCGGCCGGGTACTACCTGTCCTATAACCGCGCATTGCGTCTGATATACGGCTGTAGCGATATATGCCGAGACGAAGACGGTATAGGCCTGCAACGCGCCGAGGCTCTGCATCGTGCCGTCGACAAATACCGCGCCCGCCATCCGCAAGCCTCGATACCGCGTGCCGTGGCCGATGTGCTTGCCGACAACGGCGCTCCTCGGTACTACTTTCGCCCCGAACAAGGACGCCGCATTCTGGCCGACGAAGTGCGTCGGCGTTTGCGCGACGGTCAGCTGTCCGGCACTCCGGCGCTGCTGGCCCTCGCCTTTGCGCTACGCCTGCGCCGAAGCTAAAGTCGGCCACATCAGGCAAGTCAAGTGGCCGTCCGGCAGACACGCTCGTCGCGCCTATTGCACTAATACAAATATTCATAAACATCAAAAGTCGTAACAACAATGATAAACATCAATGATATAATAGAAACCGCACTGGCCGTGGATGCCTTGCAGACACATGTCAGTACCGATGCCATCGGTGTGGACGCTCGCCTGCGCCCGGCCATGGAAAGATGTGCCCCGGCAGCCCTTGCAGCCGTGTATGCCGTGAGCGCCGATGCCGATGCCTCCGCTGAACCTGTGCGCTCCGCTCTAGAGATGCTCGGCGCCTACCGCTTGCTTGCCATGGTATACGGCGGCTCGGACGCCGCACGTGCCGAGTTCTATGCCGATGCCGCCGCCGAGTACGCCGACAACGTACGCGACCTTGCCGGCAGCGGCTGCCCTGCATCACATGCCCCCTCATGGACTTAAGATGCCGCTCATACGGTGCGAATAAAGTCTTAAACAATTATTTGCATAACAGACAGCATTCTTGCGGCGGAAAATCCGTAACTTTGTGCCGCACAACACGCACAACAACCAAAACACATAATAAAAATGAAAAAGACAATCGTCACCCTAATGCTTGTCGCCGCCGGTGCTACAGCCGCCGTCTCGTGCGGCAGCGGGTCGGCCTCGGACAAGCACAACGACAGTGTAGTCAGCAACGAGACCAACGACTCGATTATGATTTACTACGGCCGCACCATCGGCGGTAATATTCTAAGCAACCTTGATACCTACGCCCGGGAGACCGGAGATACCCTCGACAAGGAAGAATACCTTGCCGGACTACAATACCTTCTCAGCGAAGAACGTAGCAACGACTTCCTCTCCGGCGTGGCCGGCGCCATGCGTATTCTCGGCGATATGGAAGAATATGGGAAGATGGGCATCTCCTTAGATCGCAAAAAAATGCTTGAAGCCTTGCGGGCAAGTCTGCTTGCAGACAGCGTAGATGTCGCTCGCATACAGGCCGATGGCGAAGCGCTGGGCGCCCTGGTACAGAGCGTCGCCGACAAGGCCGAGCAGCGCCGTCTTGACGTCGTGCGCAAGTCGCCCGAAGCAATCAAAAACGACCGCACCGGAGCAGCCGCAGCCGCAGCTGCCCTCAAGAATAATGCCGGAGCAGTGAAAACCGACAACGGCATTGTAGCCATAATCGAGACCAAAGGCAAAGGCGACATCTCCGAACATGCACATCTGCGCCTTAATATGAAATCGCGTCATATCAACGGAGATGTATGGCAAAGTACCGACACCGAGCAAGTTATAGTTCCGCACGGTCTTGCCAAGGGCTACATCGAAGCCATCAAGATGCTCGGTATAGGCGGCAAAGGTCGCTTCTATATACCCGCCGACCTCGCATACGGACCTGCCGGACTGGCACAGGCCGGCGTAGGTCCTATGGAATGGATGATTGTCGACATCGAGGTGGTCCGCGAAGACGCCCCCACCGCGACTGCCGGTAAATAAACAGCAACCTCGAAAATAAACGGCGCGGGGAGGTGAGCCTATGGTTGCACACCCCTCCGCGCCGCCTTATGCCGGAGGCTTTTTGACCCTTTGTCAAAGGGAAAACGGTGCGGGCCTAAAATTTTTTTCAAAAAAAGCAGGAATAAGCCCTTGTTTTCCGAAAATAATCGTAAATTTGCCACATCCGAAAATGTGTAGGCGCATGCGTCGCAGTTCGGATACGAATATTATCCTTAGAAACAACGAAACACAATTATATGATGGAAAAGATCGACAACCTTGACCGCAAAATACTAAGTATTATAATGCGTAACGCGCGTATCCCCTCCAAGGACGTAGCCCTTGAATGCGGAGTGAGCCGCGCCGCCATTCACCAGCGCATCCAGCGCCTTATAGACATGCAGGTCATCACCGGCTCCGGATACACTGTGAACCCCAAAAAGCTCGGTTACTCGACATGTACGTACGTAGGTGTCAATCTCGAGCGTGGCGCCCTGTACCGCGAGGTTGTGCCACAGATGGAAAAGATACCGGAAATCGTCGAGTGTCACTTCACCACCGGCCCTTATACCATGCTCATCAAGCTCTATGCCCGCGATAACGAGCATCTTATGGATTTGCTTAACAATAAGATACAAAACATTGAAGGAGTTGTGGGTACCGAGACCCTCATTTCGTTAGACCACTCGATACACCGCGTAATTCCGCTGCATGTCGACTGACTCCGGAATATTTTGCGGCTGACATCTCCGCAATACAATACAATTATTACCGTCCTCGAGACACAACACAGAATGCTATGAAAGCCATCTTCGCCGCCGTCATCGCCGCCATCTTCGGCGTTGCACCTGCTACTGCCGCCTCGGCCGCTCCCACCACGGTAACCCATCCTCAATGGAGCCGTAATGCAGTTATCTACGAAGTCAATGTACGACAGTACACTCCCGAGGGGACTTTCAAAGCCTTTGCGCGTCACCTGCCGCGTCTGCGCGACCTTGGAGTAGACATCCTGTGGCTGATGCCGATACATCCCATATCCGAGGAAGGGCGCAAAGGCACGCTCGGCAGCTATTATGCCGTGCGCGATTACTACGGAGTCAATCCCGAGTTCGGCACTATGGACGACATGTGTGCCCTTGTGGACAGTATCCATGCATACGGTATGCACGTCATCATCGATTGGGTGCCCAATCATACAGGATGCGACAACGTATGGGTCAAGACACACCCCGAATACTATGCTCGCAACGCCAAAGGCGAGATGTACGGCCCGTATGATTGGACGGATGTCTACAAGTTGGATTACAAAAATCCGGCGACGCGTCGTGCCATGACCGATGCCATGGCTTTTTGGCTCAAGAAAGCCGGCATAGACGGCTTCCGCTGCGATGTGGCCATGGAAGTCCCCACCGATTACTGGAACGAGGCGCGAATTGAGTTGCAACGCATTTGTCCCGACCTATTTATGCTTGCCGAGGCCAGCAATGCCGACCTCACCGAACATGCCTTTGATATGGCCTACAACTGGCCGATGAAAGACCTCTTCAATGCTGTGGCCGCCACGGCCGGAGAGTACACCTTTGTGGCACCGGGTGAGAGTGCCCCGCGCAAATACGAAGAAAAACACGCCATTGACATCGCGAGTCTGGCCCTTGGACAGCGCGAACAATTCCCCGCCGATGCCTACTTGATGAATATGGTCACCAATCACGACCTCAACTCGTGGGAAGGTACCGAATTTCAACGCTATGGACGTCTGACCTCGGCCATGGCCGTGCTGTCGTTCACCCTCCCCGGAATGCCGCTTATATATACCGGGCAGGAAGCGGGCATGGATCGCGCCTTGCAGTTTTTCGAGAAAGACACCGCTCCTGACTTCGAGTCCAATCCGGACATGACGTCATTCTATAAGACATTGGCGGCGCTGAAGCACAGCCGCCGCGAACTGCGTGCCGGAGCCGCTCCCGGTTTCGAGCCCATAGACACCGGCAACAAAGACGTGCTGATGTTCCGTCGCACAAATGCCGATGACGTTCGCTCCTACACCCTGGTGTGCGTCAATCTCGGTAAGGACGATGTTTTGGTGTCTTTGCCGCCTGATATTGCCTATTCGCAGAATATCATAGGTGCAAACATTTCGGCAACAGACTTCTCCGAGGTGCAAGGCAGAGAGCCCGCTCCAAGCAGCATAGGAGTCACTTTTGCCCCCGGCGGATATATTATCGCCCCCGTGGATCGCTGAGGCAACGCAGCCAAAATCAAGAAACACGACATCCCGGCATACAGTACAGACGAGAAAAGCATGGCCAACGCCCGAGAGGTATATCCTGCTTTACCCGCCCGCATTTTCGGGCTTGTAGTGGCGTAAAAAAGCGCTAACACCACCACAAAAGACATCTTTAACCAAGATATAAAACCATCCAATAAACACCAACCACAATCTAATTCCGTACAACAATGATTATCGGAGTACCTAAAGAAATCAAAAACAACGAGAACCGCGTTGCTATGACCCCCGCCGGCGTGGCCGAGTTAAAACACAACGGACACACAGTGTATGTGCAGCACACTGCCGGAGAAGGCAGCGGCTTTAGCGACGACGAGTACATCGCCGCCGGCGCTCAAATCCTTCCCACCATCGAAGCCGTCTATGACATTGCCGAGATGATCGTAAAAGTCAAAGAGCCCATCGAGCCCGAGTACAAACTCATCAAAAAAGATCAAGTGGTGTTCACCTACTTCCACTTTGCCAGTGACCGCAAGCTCACCGAAGCCATGATTGCATCGCGTGGCGTCTGCATCGCCTACGAGACCGTGCGTCTTGCCGATCATTCGCTGCCCCTGCTTGTTCCCATGAGCGAAGTGGCAGGCCGCATGTCCATACAGGAAGGTGCGCGTTTCCTCGAGAAGCCACAGGGCGGCAAAGGTATACTGCTTGGCGGCGTTCCCGGAGTACCTCCGGCCAAAGTGTTGGTGCTCGGTGCCGGCGTTGTAGGTCGCAACGCAGCCCTTATGGCAGTCGGACTGGGAGCCGATGTCACCATCGCCGATATCTCGCTGCCCACCTTGCGCCATGTCGCCGAGACTATGCCTCGCGTAAAGACACTATACTCCTCGCGTCATAATATCGAGAGCCAATTGCCCGATGTGGACCTCGTTGTCGGCAGCGTCCTCATTCCCGGGGCCAAGGCTCCCAAACTGATTACTCGCGATATGCTCAAGCTGATGCGCCCCGGCAGCGTTATTGTAGACGTTGCCATCGATCAAGGCGGATGCTTTGAGACCTCGCGTCCCACGACCCACTCCGAACCCATCTATGTCGTTGACGGAGTGGTGCACTATGCAGTGGCCAATATCCCCGGCGCCGTGCCTCGCACCTCCACGCTGGCGCTCACCAATGCCACGCTGCCCTATGCCGTCCGCTTGGCCAATAAGGGCTGGCGTCAGGCTTGCCGCGAAGATGCGGCCTTGGCACAGGGCGTCAATATGGTCGATGGCAAGGTGACCTTCCCCGCCGTGGCCGAGGCTTGGGGATTGGAATACACCAAGCTCGAATTATAATGTCGCGCGTATGCAGGCGCCGTGCCTGACATCA
>DAAP01000030.1 GCA_001701165.1 Bacteroidales bacterium H4
CCGTGTTCGTCTCGCACTCGGCGGAATAGCTTATCGGGATGCCGCAAATATTGGCGCAGGTCGCGCGTCATGGCTGCGGCGCTTTTGCCCGAACGGATGCCGAGGTCGAGCCCCAGTTCGATTTCGTTCTTGAAGGCGTCAGTGTATCGCTATACGCGGTCGGATAAGTCGAGGCCTTGCGTCTTGCGTGCGAGGAATGCCTCAAGCGCCTGCGCGTTATTGTTGAAATAACGGCGGCGCCGGGCTTGCTCTTGATGTCAAACTTACAGCAGCACAATATCGGCTTACCATCGTGAACGAGGTATCCTAAAAATTTACCTAAGTATTGTTTTAGAAAATTATAAGTAAAAAAATAAGCCAAGCCGACCATGTCTCGAAAAAAAATGCTAAATTTGTAAACTTATATGCCGCAAGGACGTTTGGCCCAAGCCAAAATATACTGACGGCCATACGACAGAAAAATTACTAATCAGATAATTTCATGGAAATTACAGGAAAAATCATTATCGACCTCCAAGAACAATCCGGAGTCAGCAAGGCCGGCAACAATTGGAAGAAACACGAGTATGTCCTTGAAACTCAGGAAACTTACCCTCGCAAAGTGAAGTTCGACTTTTTTGGAGATAAAGCCGACCAGTACAAGTTGAGCGTAGGCAAGGTATATACCGTCAGCTTTGATATTGACAGTCGCGAATACAATGGCCGCTGGTACACAGAAGCTCGTGCATGGAAAGCCGAAGAGGCTCAAGGAGCCAATGCTTCGGCAGCCAATCCCGTGCCTCCCATGGCCCAGCAGGCGCCCATCGAAGCGCCCGTGCCCCCCGCTCCGGGCGCTGCCGGTGCATCGGACGACTTGCCATTCTGACGCAAAAGCAGGACATGCCTTGTGCGCGCTTGCCGGAGCCTTGTTGCATCCATGGGCAGGCGCGTGCTCGTTTACACAAAATAATAGATCAAAACATCCAACCACGCTAATGAAAACATTGACAGCACTGGTGACGGTGCTTTTTATGGCTCAACCGCTTATGTCACTTTCAGCTCCTGTGGCGGCATCTACGGCCAAGAAGGCCGAGACCGCCAATCCGCTGTTGCGCCCATTCAAGAACACTGAGCACAACACACCTCCATTTAACGCTATAGATAACAGTATGTGGCTTAAGGCTATACAAGAAGGCATAACACGTGCCAATAAGGACATTGATGCCATAGCTTCCCAAAAGGCCAAGCCCACCTTTAAGAATACCATAGAAGCTCTCGACTGTGCCGGCGAAGATCTCAGCCGTGTTCTTGGCGTATTCTACGCACTGCTTTCGGCCGAAGCCGATGATCAAATGATGGAGGTCTCGGTAGTGGCTTCGCGACTGCTGAGCGAATATTCGACCTCCATCACCCTTAACGAGAAATTGTGGCAGCGTGTCCGTCAAGTTTACGACAATCGCGATGCACTCAAGTTGGCCTCCGAAGATAGTATGCTGTTGCAACGAACCTACGAGTCCTTTGCCCGCAATGGTGCCACCCTTGAAGGCGAGGCTCGCCAACAGTATAAAAATCTCAGCTCCGAGTTGTCCGAACTGACCACACTCTTTGGACAGAACGTTCTCAAGGAGGTCAACACCTATGAGGTATGGCTCTCAGAGGGAGACTTACAGGGACTGCCTGAAAGTTCGATAGAAGCTGCTGCTAAGGCTGCTTCGGACAAAGGTCGTGCCGGGGAGTTTCTCTTCACTCTCGACCAGCCTGTGTACATTGCCTTTATGAAATATAGCAGTCGTGCCGACTTGCGCGAGCGTATGTATCGGCTATATATGGGACGTAACACTTCGGGCAAATACAACAATATAGACGTGATGACACGTATCGCCGATTTGCGCCATCGTTTGGCCAACCTCTTGGGTTACAAGACATATGCTGCCTATAACCTGACCAATACAATGGCCGGGACCCCTGAGGCTGTGTATGACCTGCTGGGACGTCTGCGTCAAGCCTATACCCCGGCGCTTGAAAAAGAGATGGCTTCGCTGACGGCTTTTGCCTCTAAATACGAAGGCAAGCCGGTGACTATACATCCATGGGATTATAGTTACTACTCCAACAAGCAACGTGCTGCCGAATATGCTTTCGATGAGGAAGCCATGCGTCCTTATTTCGAGCTTTCAAATGTCATCAAGGGCGTTTTCGGCTTGGCCACTCGCCTTTACGGAGTGACCTTTACACCCAATCTCAGGGTGCAGGTTTACCATCCCGATGTAACAGCTTATGATGTTAAGGACGAAAAAGGCAAATTCCTCGGAGTTTTTTACACTGATTTCTTTCCACGTGCTGGCAAACGTCCCGGAGCCTGGATGACCAATTTTAAGGAACAGTGGAAAGACGCTAAGGGTAAGGAGTCACGTCCACAGGTGACCATTGTGATGAATTTCACTAAACCGACGGCCGATAAACCCTCGCTGTTGACACCCTACGAGGTGGAGACGTTTTTGCACGAATTCGGTCATGCATTGCATGGTTTGCTTGCCGACACCAAGTATCGCAGCCTGAGCGGCACCAATGTATTCCGTGATTTCGTTGAACTGCCTTCGCAGTTCAACGAAAACTTCCTGACCGAGCGTCAATTCCTCGACACTTTTGCTCGCCATTACATCACGGGAGAGGCAATACCCGATTCGCTGGTTGACGGTCTGATACGCTCGTCGCGCTATGGCGCTGCTTACTCATGCATGCGCCAGTTAGCTTTCGGATACCTCGACATGGCATGGCATACCATCGAAAAGCCGGTGGACGACCCTGTGGAATTTGAGATTGAAGCCGTCAAGCCGGTACGCATCTTCCCGACTGTGTGCGGTTCGATGACTTCTCCACAGTTCAGCCACATCTTCTCCGGAGGCTATGCAGCGGGATATTACAGCTACAAATGGTCTGAAGTATTGGATGCAGATGCTTTCAGTGTATTCAAAAAGAATGGTATATTCGATGCTGAAACGGCTCACTCTTTCCGCGACAACATACTCAAGCGCGGCGGCACCGAGAATCCGGCTGAGCTCTATCGCCGATTCCGGGGCGGTGACCCTACCATTGATGCATTGCTGCATCGTGATGGCATAAAGTAACAATAGGAATTATCCTCCGAATACGGCGGCGCCATGTATTCCACAGCGGATATGGCGCCGCCGCTGTGTCTTGTCCATGTGCGAACTTTTTGATAATCGAAAGTGTTTCTTAAGAAAAGAATTTAGACTATGAAGATACAGCAAACACACCAAACACTTTTGAGCGTGATGGCTATTTTCGCCGTTACGTTGTCTGTCAATCCGAAGGCTGCTGCATGCACTCGCGTTGTGTATGCTGGACTCGGAAATACGGCGATTACCGGACGCAACTTGGACTGGAAGACGCCCATACCGACCAACCTATATGTACAGCCTCGAGGCATCGACCGCGTTTCCGCGCAAGGGCCTGATGCCTTGCAATGGCGGTCGCTGTACGGCAGTGTGGTCGCCGTTGGTTACGACATGGGAGTCTCCGAGGGCATGAACGAGCGGGCTCTTGTATGTAACCTCTTATACCTGCCGGGCACCGAATATAAACTGCCAAAGGAAACGCGCCGCCCTATGTCCTCGTCACTATGGGCTCAGTACATTTTGGACAATTATGCTACGGTTGCCGAGGCTGTCGAAGGACTGACGCACGATGTTTTTTACATAGATGCTCCGGATATGCCTGGTGGCGCGTCCACGACACTACATGCCGCATTGAGTGATGCATCAGGAGACTGTGCTATCATAGAATATACAGATGGGCGTATTTCGATATACCATGGGCGCGAGTATCGAGTGTTGACAAACGCCCCTATGTATGACAGCCAGAAGGCCATTGTACAATACTGGGAACGTATTGGTGGTATGAAAATGCTGCCCGGCACCAACAGTAGCAGCGACCGCTTTGTGCGGGCGTCGTTTTATGTGGGGTGTATTCAGGACACGGTAAGGCATGAAGTGGCTCTGGCAGGAGTTTTTGGTGTGCTTTTCAATTGTGCCGTTCCGGTTGGCATTTCGGTACCCGGCAGTCCCGAGGTATCGCAGACACAGTGGCGTTCGGTTGCTGACCATTCAAACCTTGTATATTACTATGCCACCACATACAATCCATCGGTGATGTGGGTGGATTTGCGAGAATTTGATCTTGGCGAAGGCGCTCCTATAATGAAGTTGAACGTTATCAACCAGCAGAAACCTTATATTGGCAATGTCCGTGACGACATGCACCCGGACAAGGGTTTTGTTCCGATGTTCACAATGGAACAGTGGCGTAGCTCTCAAAAGTGAGTATAAGCGTTAGATATCGCGGTTCGAAGTTGTGCCGCTATCGGATGGTAGGGCATAACGACCAAATTTGCGGAAGCAAGGCGGAGTCTTCGTTGTTGTGTATCACCTCAGGTGTGATGGGACATGCTTTTGGTATGGTTTCGTTGTTTTGACTATTGATACGTTGCAGCACTTGTTGGCGCGTGATATTGTCGCGTGCCGATACGCGCGATATGCGAGTCTCGATGTCAGCCGTAACCACCCAAATACGGTCGACACATTTCCATAGGCCGGAGGAATATAATATTGCACTTTCGACAAAGAACATTCCTGACGTTCGACGTGCACATGCTTGAACATCACGTATGACAATACTATGCACGATGGCATTTAGCATGGCTAATTTGGCCTTGTCCTCGAATACTATTTGCGCCAAGCGAGGACGGTTGATACTTCCATCGCGGTTAATTGTAGACGAGTCTATCATTTCGGCTAATTTGCGGCGAATTTCCGGGTCTCTATCCATGATGGCTTTGGCGTTACTGTCGCAGTCGTAAACTGTGTGGCCGCATGTGCGTAAAATGCGGCTGATAACACTTTTCCCCGAGCCTATGCCTCCGGTGATACCAATGGTTTGTATGGCCATAATTACTGTTTAGGATATCTTGCGTTTTCTGATTGATGTGTTATCCTTGCAACGATTGATATATCTCAAAACAAGGCATGGACACCGGACCGGCAGGAGGGAGAATTTCAGCGTTCGACCATGTATTCCACCGAATCGGTGCTGAGGCGTATGTTGCGCAGTTCCGGAACTTTTGAGTTGTCTGCTTTGATGCATATACGGCGTGTCGGATGCGACATGTCGATGCTGCGATAGTCAGCGGTAATGACTAGTGGAAGCAATTGCTCGTTGTAAATATTGGCCGGCACCATATATGAGACATTTACTGTGGTTGGTAGTAGTATAAGCCGTACACTATCGGGGACATTGATTGCGGTAATGGGCAACTTTATAGAGCGTGCAATCAGCGGCTCGACGCGGAAGGTTACGCTGACGCTGTCTGGGAATGCTCTGCATCCGGGCGGGACGATTACGCGTGTGCGTATTGTTTGAGTCTCGGAGATATCTGTGTACTGTATGACAGGGGTGACTACTCTGTCCGCCGTAGGGCTCAAAGGACGTGTCGAGTAGACGACCACCGATGCGGGCACACATTTCGGGGCACCTGCCAGAGCAAAGTCCGAACGTGTGGACACTTGCGAGGCCACATTTACCGGCATAGACACTCCGGGTCTCGAGGTAAACATTATGCTGAGGGTGTCCGGACTGAAGGATAGTATTTGGGAGTTTTGACCGAAGACATTTCGCAGTAATGCACGCATTTCCGAAGTCCCTACGGAAATGCGATTATCATGCATCATGTACTTATAGTCAATAGATATTGTCGGTGGGGTGCCAAAGTTGAATTTTATAAGTTGGGAACCACGCGACTTGACGCTGACACTGATGTCGTCAGGTAGGTATGAAATCATGGTGACCGAGTCCGGCTTGTTGACGATTTCGACACGACACCGGATGTCTTGTTGCATTTCCTGGTTCAGTGACATTACCACCCATAGGGCGGATGAAATTGCCAGAAAGACACAAAACGTCAACACGCTCTTCCCGCGTGGCGAGAAGACGTATTGACGTATAATGTTTGCGGCGCGTCGGGCCTTGTCTTGCAGGGCACCCACGGTTTACTTTTATTTCTTCTGTTGTATTGCCTCGTTAGCTTGGACTGCGGAGGGGTATACCGAGTTGCGGTCTACGCGTATTTTGACATCTTTGTCCACTTCGATGAGCATCGAGTTGGTGTTCTCGTCAATCTCGCGGATGCGTCCATATATTCCGCCGGCTGTAACAACGTTGTCGCCCTTGGACATGGCTTCGCGCTGTTTGCGCAGTTCTTTCTGCTTTTTTTGCTGCGGACGAATCATGAAGAAGTAGAAGATGGCAATCAGTGCCACAATCATGATGATGTTCATCATTCCGGCACCTGCTCCGGCACTTGCACCTGCGGGAGCTGCATCGAGTAATATTGCGTTTTCAATCATAGCTTGGTCTTGTTTGGCTGTGAATTTTTGTGAGTATGATGTTTACTTGTATATTACGTTGTTGTTTTTGAGGTACGTGGCAACGGAATGCAGTATGCCGTTGACGAATTGACCACTCTTGGGTGTCGAGTAATTATTGGCCAATTCGACATACTCGTTCATGGTCACTGCCACTGGAATTCCAGGGTAGGTCACCAGTTCGGTGATAGCCGTAATCATGATGACGATATCCATGAATGGTATGCGCTCGATTTCCCAGTTTTGGTTGTTTATGAAGCGTTCGATAAGTTCGCGATACTCGTAGCGGTGTCCTATGGCTGCATCGAATAGCTCGGCACCAAAGGTCGCATCTTCTTCATCTTTGTATTTCTCCAAAAGGGATATCGGCTCGTCCGGATGTGACTGCGCGTAGCGTATTGTCTTGAGCACGAAGGTGCCCATAATATTGAGGTCATCGTTCCAAAATACCGATTCGTTTTCGATGGCCTCTTCGAGTGCATCGCTACGGAATAGTACGTTGCGCAACAGGTTGCGCCATACTTCGCAGTCAAGTTCGAAATCGGTACTTTCGGCTTCCATATAGTCGGCGTAGTATTGCGACGCGGTTATTTCCTTGAGTAAATCTTGGATAAGCGAGAAGTCGGAAGTCCAACCAATTGCGTTTTTTTCGTAATAGGGCGCGAAGGATGGCGACTCGAGCAATTTGGCAACGAAGGAGTTGTCTGCAAATCGCATATTCGGATTAAGCTCGTCCTGCGTAGCCAAAAATTTGGCTTTGGCATTTTCGATGTTCTCGGCTTGGGCTTTTGTAAGGTTGGCCATAAGGCAAAATATGTCGCAGTATAGGTTATATGCCTTGTCCAGCGACAGAGCTAAGTCCTTTTTTGCTGTGGCATAGCCCAAAGAGGCATCGCGATACGATGTCAAAGTCTTTTCGAAAAGGGTGAAAGCCTGCTCGTAGCCTTTATTGGTGAAGCCATCGAGCGAGCGTATAGCTGCTACGAAGGCGCGGTCGCGCTTGACTGTGGTGGCAAAGACCGAGATCCACATTGACACCTCAAGTGCTATTTCGGGCGAGCGTTTTTTGCTGTAGTCTTTGTATACGGCTGATTGGGCAATGTTGTCGGCCAGACGTTGCATCTCCGGGGCGATGACCGGAAGGTCGTTGTCGCCACTGAAGAGCATGCCCTTGATTGTGTCGTCAGCGGCCAAAGCGGCGCCGGCGCGGCTGCGCAGCATTTTTTTGTCCACGGTTATAGCTACGGGCATCTTGGGCGTCTTCTTGCCGTTGGTAAGCTGTACCAGCATTAGCAGCAAGTCTTTATAGACTTTGTATGCAAACACAGCGTCCTGTGACGTTGATTCCGGTTGTTGGAGTATCTTGAAATCAGTACGTGTCAAAAGGTATGAGTACAGCATCTGTACTACCTTGGTTCGTATAAGTATACGGTTGATCATGCTTGAATATGTGCGTCTATAGTTGAACGCCGCTTTTGGCTTGCTTGCCGTTCGGCCATGCAAAGTTAATACTTTTTTTCAAGATGGCTGTCATATAGCCTGATTTTCGGCAGGAGTTTTTACAGCATGAGTGCGGATATAACCATAGCTCTTGCGCATTCTGAATGTCAGTGGCCGAGGTGATTCCATCCTTGGGCCTTTATGGCAATTTCGCTTTCACCATCGCGCGTAATCATTGCACATCCCAAAGTTTGGTCTGTGATATGCCCGATGATTCGTATTCCGGAAATGTCTTTGATTCTGTCGTGATCGGCCAGTGGAACGGTGAACAGTAATTCGTAATCTTCGCCGCCGTTCATGGCGGCTGTTACAAGGTTCATGTTCAGCTCTTGAGCCATTACCGCAGTCTGGTAGTCGATTGGTATACGTTCCTCGTAGATACGGCATCCGGTCTTTGACTTTTGGCAAATGTGTAGTAGCTCGGAAGATAGTCCGTCCGAGATGTCGATCATGGAAGTTGGCACTATGCCGGCTCTGTCCAATTGGCTTACGATATCGCGCCGTGCTTCGGGCTTGAGCTGGCGCTCGACGAGGTATTCTTTACCGGCGAATTGCGGTTCGAAGTCCTTGATGCCTACCGAGGCGGCTTTTTCGCGTTCGAGCACTTGGAGCCCCATGTATGCGGCGCCAAGGTCCCCGCTTACGCATATCAAGTCGTTGGGTCGGGCGCCATCGCGTCCTACAACTTTTGAGGCGGGCGCATCGCCTATGACGGTGACGGAGATGACCAGCCCTTGGCGAGAGGATGTCGTGTCGCCGCCCACGAGGTCTACGCCGTAGACTTCGCAGGCCAACCGCAGGCCTTCGTAGAGTTGTTGGATGTGCTCGACGGTGAAGCGGCGCGATATGCCTAGAGATACCACAATCTGCCGCGGTGTGCCGTTCATAGCGTAGATGTCGCTGAAATTGACTACGGCTGATTTATACCCGAGGTGTTTGAGAGGCACGTATGTCAGGTCAAAGTGTATACCTTCCATAAGGATGTCTGTGGATACGAGCACGCGCGTGTCCGGATAAGACAATTCGGCGGCGTCATCACCTATGCCGCGTATTGTGGAGACATTTTTGTGGACGATGCCTTCGGTGATTTTGTCTATGAGACCGAATTCGCCTAAAGTTGCTATTACTGTCTGCTTTTCTTCCATGATGCCGGGTATTTATGTTTGTGGTGTAACGTTTACTTTCAAAGAAAAGTGGGGCTTTTGTGTAAGGCGCTTTGCGCGGTTATAATGTTGTGGTGACACGTCCGCCGCGTGAGCCGGGGCGTGTCACCACAATATATGTTTGATCGGAATCGTGTGTTAGTTGGCGGACACAAGTTCCTTGATGATGGCGAGCATCTTGGGCTGGGCGTTCTCTGCTGCCATCTGCACTTCTTCGTGAGTAGGAACTTGACGGACGTCTTTGCCTCCGAGGTCGGTGATGACGGAGATGCCGTAGACGCGCATTCCGGCGTGGCGTGCCACGATGACTTCGGGGACGGTGGACATACCTACAGCATCGCCGCCTATTACGCGGAAGTACTCGTATTCGGCCGGGGTCTCGAAGGTGGGGCCGGTAGTGCCTACATATACACCATGCATCAGACGAATGCCAAGGCGTTTGGCTATTTCGTCAGCCTTGCGGATGAGTTCGTGGTCGTAAGCTTCTGTCATTGCGGGAAAGCGCGGGCCCAGTTCCTCGTAGTTTTTGCCACGCAGCGGGTTTTCGGGGAAGAGGTTGATTTGGTCGGTAATTGTCATGATGTCGCCTACGCGGAAGTCCTTGTTCATGCCGCCCGCAGCATTGGATACATACAATGTATCAACGCCGAGTGCGCGGAAAACACGCACGGGGAAGGTGACGGTCTTCATGTCATAACCCTCGTAGTAGTGGAAACGGCCTTGCATAGCAATAACGCGTTTCCCGTTGAGGTCGCCGAAGATAAGGTTGCCGCTGTGTCCTTGTACGGTGGATACGGGCATATTTGGTATTTGGCTGTAGGGGATGACAATCTTATTGTCGATATGGTCTACAAGTGCGCCGAGGCCGCTGCCGAGGATGATGGCGGTCTTTGGCATGTTGTTTACACGTTCGCTAAGAAAAAGCGCTGTTTCTTTGATTTTTTCGAGCATTGTGAATAATGGTTTTATGGGTTATATTGTGTTGCTTGAATATGTGTATTATCTCCTGCATGGCAGCATTTATTACGCTTCTGTTGTCAGGTGTACCTCGAAGGGCTGAGCAACCCCTTGAGTTTCATCAAACGTAGTATCTCGTCACGCAGTGTCTCGCCGCGCAGTGTCTCACCGGGCTCGGTGTGCATAATATCGACGTGCACCGGCACGTACATCAGAGCTCCTTTGAGTGCCTTTGGGAAATACGGATTGTTGAGCAATCGTACAGCATCTTTCTCTGTGGTGACTATGATTTTGCGTGCGCCTTGCAGGCTGTTGTATCTTTCGGTGATAAGTTCGAGGTCGTGGCGTGTGTAGTTGTGGTGGTCGTCAAAGATGTTGACTTTAACATGTGCGTCAAAACTCTTGACGTAGCGGACAAAAGGCTTTGGATTGGCTATACCTGCAATGACAAGAACAGCATCGTTGGTTGTGAGTTGGTCCAGCCGTATAGGTGTGCCGCCGAAGACAGGACGTGTTTGCTCGTAGGCAAGGCGCGAATAAAACAGACCTTGGTCCGGAATCAGGTTGAGGTTTTTGCCAAAGGTCCTAATGTCAATAGGCCGTATGTTGTTAGGACATTTAGTAACAATTACGATGTCGGCACGTGTGATGTTTTTTGCCGACTCGCGTAAGCGCCCGTAGGGCAACATTTTGTCATTGAAATAGGGACGATTGTATTCGGTGAGCACTATCGCTATGTCAGGCTTGACGCGACGGTGTTGGAAAGCATCATCCAAGACAATCATGCTGAGCGATGGATCATCGGCAAGCATTCGCTTTATCCCCGCCACGCGATCCTCACATACACATACGGTGATTTTACGACCGAATTTGTGGTATATTTGGTATGGTTCATCGCCTATGTCGTTAGGGGTCGATTGGGGAGTAGCGGCCACAAATCCTGATGTGTGGCGCTTGTATCCACGGCTGAGTATTCCGATGTTGAAACGGTCACGTAAGGCGGCTACGACGTATTCGGTATGGGGTGTCTTGCCGGTGCCGCCTACGGCGAGGTTGCCGATGCAGACCACAGGGACGTCAAAGGAGTACGACTTGATGATGTTGCAGTTGTAGCATAGGTTGCGCACAGCCGTTACTACGCCGTATATTTTAGACAGCGGGAGCAGGATGAGTTTGGCTAATGTGGATCTGTGCATCTTGCGTTGTCGTTTTGTGGTGTCCTGTTCTTAGGTGTGGCTTCGTTGTTTTGGATATCGACTGTTTCTGTTGGAGGTGGTTTTGTCGCTTTTCTGTTCGGGTGTGCTCAGTGAGGCCATGGGCTTTGTGCCGACGTTAACTTATTGAAGGGTTATGCTTTCCATGCGTGCCTGTATAGGCGACATGTTGACAATTTGTCCCAGCATCCGCAGGGCTTTGTCTGCTTCGGCCGGTGGTATCGCGGCCCAAGCTGCTTTAGCTTTCAATGCTTCAGATATGGCGTCTTTTCCGGCAATACCTGCAGAGAGCAGTTGCTGTAGCGGGGAGATTTCCATGGCCGGATATGTGGCGTATGCAGTGGGGGCTATGCCTATTTGACGTGCCAAGTCGGCAATGGCGTTGTGCAGTGAGCCTATGCGGTCTACGAGCCCTATGCGTAGGGCTGTATTACCATCCCACACACGGCCTTGAGCGATAGTATTGACACTGTCTTTGGAGATATGGCGGCCTTCGGCCACGCGCCCCACAAAAGTTTCGTATCCGCGCTGTATGGCACGTTGCATCTCGGCTTTTTGTCTTGGGGTCATATCCTTGATCACAGAAATGTCAATGGCGTCCGGGCTTGTGCTGACACTGGAGAAGTGTATGCCCAGATGCTTGTCCAATGTTCCCTCGATGGACGGAACGATTCCGAATATGCCTATGGAGCCGGTGAGGGTTTGCGGCATTGCGTATATGCGGTCGGCGCCGCAGGAGATATAGTATCCTCCGGAGGCTGCATAGTCGCCCATGGAGACGTATACAGGCTTGTTTTGTGCCTTGAAATGACGCACGGCGTCCCATATCTGTTCGCTGGCAAAAGCGCTGCCGCCACCGGAATTGACGCGTAGTACCATTCCGACAATCTTGTCGTCTTTGGCAAGACTAAGTATTTCGGGCACGAGTGAAGATGCCACGATGCCTTTGTCCCCATTCTCGGTGATATCGCCGTCTGCAAAGACTACTGCTATGTGTGTGTCATCTGCCGTGGCCAAGTTTGCCGTGGCATAATCGGACATATATTCGGCCGGTGATACAAGCTCAAGATCTTTAGGATCCTCGGTTTCGGTGAGTGCGCACAAGACGTCTTCGGCTTGTCGTCGATATGCAATTTTGTCTATCAGTTTGTGATTGAGGCACCATTGGGCACTGCGGCTCATGGTGAGCGAATCGGCCAAGGCACAGACATCGGCAGTCGGAATTTTGCGTGACATACCGATGCCTTCTGAGATGCCGGCCCATATCGAGTCGAGGAACAACTGTGTCTGCATGCGTGCGGGTTCGCTCATGCTGTTGAGCAGAAATGGTTCGACGGCACTTTTGTAGGTCCCCACTTTGAAAACCTGGATGTTGACGTCCAACTTGTCCAAGGCGTCTTTGAAGTAAGGAACGGAGGAGGATAGGCCGTGGATATCAAGGGTGCCCATAGGGTTTAGATATACCGTATCGGCGGCAGAGGCCACGTAGTAGTCGCCTTGGCTGAACTCATCGCCATAGGCCAATATCCATTTGTCTGTGCCTTTTTTGAAACGGGCGAGCGCTTCGCGTAGTTCTGCACGTGAGGCGTAACCAAGTGTACTGCCTGTGCAGTCGATGTATACTCCGTCAATGCGGCCGTCTGTGGCGGCGTATTCCAGCGAGCGCAAGATATCCTCGAAGGTGGTGGCATCGGATTGCCCGTTGAGGATGAGGTCCGGAATGTCTTGCGGCGTCCGGTGTTCGCTGATGACTCCGTCAAGCTGTATGTGTAATATGCTGTGATCCGCTATCTTGACACTCTTGAGGCTTGATCCGATAAGGCCGGCAACGAATACGATTGTGAGAACGAACAATATCATCACCGACAGCCAAATGGCGGCCATCGAGCCGAGGAATGACATGAAAAAATTTTTTAGCATAGTCGTCCGTGTCGTTTATTTGAAGCCGTGCCGCGTGAAGGCGTGTCCGCGCGGCACTGGTTCTCTGTTGTGCAAAGGTACTAATAAATCCTCGGCCTTCCAAAGTTTTACATTATTTTGTTGCATGGGTTCGGAAACCAAAATGATTGCTATTGCAATCGCACTGCCGTCTTGTTGGGTTCGAGGTGTATGACGCCGTGTTCGCGGGTCGGAAAGCTACTTGTTGTTGTAGTTGCACATGGCGTGCTGCAGTCCGGCGAGGACTGCGTCTTGTGCGGCTTCGACGGCAATGTTTACGCGGGCTGAAAGTGCGTCCTCTTGCTCCGGCGTGAAATGTCCGAGGACATAGTCGACTTGGCAACCGCGCGGAAAGTCGTTTCCTATGCCGAAACGAAGTCGTGCGTAGTTTTGCGTGCCGAGCATATCCGCAATGTTTTTCAGCCCGTTGTGTCCTGCATCGCTACCGGAGGGCTTGAGGCGTATGGTGCCGAAGGGTAGGGCTATGTCATCTACTAGCACAAGGATGTTCTCGATGGCGATGTTCTCCTTTTCTTTCCAGTAGCGGACGGCATTGCCGCTGAGGTTCATGTATGTGGAGGGCTTGAGCAAGACCACTTGTTGGTTCTTAAGGCGTGTGTGCGCGATGTCGCCATAACGTCCGGTTTCAAAAGAAATATTGGACGCCTGGGCCCAGGCGTCCAATATTCTGAAACCGATGTTATGTCTGGTGTCACGGTATTCATCGCCGATATTGCCCAAGCCAACAATGAGATGTTTCATCGTTGCTGTGTCGAGTATCGGTTATGAATGTGTTATTCAGCAGCGGCAGCCTGTGCACCGCGAGCGGCGCGGGTCAGTTGTACTGCACATACTACGGCGTTCTTGGCGTTGACCAATTCAAGGCCTTCAAAGTGGAGGTCACCTACTTGAAGCGCTTTGCCAAGACCGAGGTTGTCGACGTTGATGACAAGACGTTCGGGGACGTTGGTGTAGATGGCTTTAACTTTGAGTTTCTTCATTGAGAGGCTGAGTTTGCCGCCGGCTTTGACACCTTCAGCATGGCCTTCAAGTTTGACGGGCACTTGGATGACCACGGGTTTTTTGTCGTCAACTTCGAGGAAATCCATGTGGAGGATAGTGTCCTTGACGGGGTGGAATTGGATGTCCTTGAGAATGGCCATCTTTTTGCCGCCGTTAAAGTCGAGTTCGATAGCGAAGATGTCGGGGGTGTAGACGAGTTTGCGTACATCGTCTTGTGCCACGACAAGGTCGGTGGTAATAAGCGCTTTGTTGTCGCCGATTTCAACGAGTTTCTGGCCGGGAGCAAGAGTGCCGGTGAAGGGCAGTTCGACAGCGGCGCCGCCATTGAGAACTACGGGGATTTTTCCTTCAGCACGCAGTGCTTTGGTAGCCTTCTTGCCCAGATCGGTACGGGGCTCGGCTTGAAGTTGGAATGTCTTCATTGGTGTTTTTGTGTTGTTTTGTGTTACTAAAAATTAAGTTGCTCTTAATTTCCCATCACACGAGGGAGGGCTATGAAAAGCGGTTGCAAAGGTATGATTTTTTTTGCTAATGTGCAATAGCTTGAGGCTTTTGCCTCCTTTTTTATGCGTAGATATGCGTGTTTTTTTTGACGTGCTTGTGTCTTCGCTTTATTCTCCGTGGCTGTATTTGCCTGGTTTTTGCTGTTGCTTACGCTGTGTTGTGGCGGGTTGACGAAAAAACCGGACTGCATTGAGTCTGGAAATTATGTGAGTCTCTGCTAAGTGGCAGGGATATGACACAGCTACTCTTGGCCGCTTATTGGCCGAGGTATGTTTTGAGAAGGCGCGAGCGTTGTCCTTTGAGGCGGCGTATGGCTTTTTCCTTGATTTGGCGTACACGTTCGCGTGTCAAGTCGAATTTGGCACCGATTTCTTCGAGTGTCATTTCCTGGCAACCTATGCCGAAAAACATTTTGAGGATTTCTCGTTCACGCTCATGGAGCTGATGCAAGGCGCGGTCTACTTCCTTGGAAAGTGATTCCTGGGTTAGAGTGGCGTCTGCCATGGGCGAGTCGTCGTTGGTGAGCACGTCGAGCAACGAGTTGTCTTCGCCTTCGACAAAGGGGGCGTCCACGGAGATGTGTCGTCCGGACACCTTGAGGGTATCTGCTACTTTTTCGACAGGTATGTCGAGCTGTGCAGCCAATTCTTCAGGCGAGGGGCGGCGTTCGTTTTCTTGCTCAAACTTGGAGAGTGCTTTGGTGATTTTGTTGAGCGAACCTACCTGGTTGAGAGGAAGACGTACGATACGCGATTGCTCGGCAAGAGCCTGTAGGATGGATTGGCGTATCCACCATACAGCATAGGATATGAATTTGAAGCCTCGTGTTTCATCGAATTTTTCGGCGGCTTTGATGAGCCCGAGGTTTCCTTCGTTAATAAGGTCCGGTAGCGAAAGTCCCTGATTTTGATACTGTTTTGCGACAGAGACAACGAATCTGAGGTTGGCACGCGTGAGCTTTTCGAGGGCTTTTCGGTCGCCTTGCTTGATGCGTTGAGCCAGTTCTACTTCTTCTTCTACTGTAATGAGTTCCTCGCGACCTATCTCTTGAAGATATTTGTCGAGGGAGGCGCTTTCGCGGTTGGTAATGGATTTTGTAATCTTGAGTTGTCTCATAACTGTGTACTTCAGTCCAAAGATTGTGCAAAGGTACGGACTTTTGTCGAGTTTTCAAAGGCAAAAAAGCCGTTTACGCGGTTAAATTATGCTAAACATTTAGTCGGCAGATTAGGTTTAATCCGGTTTTATCTTTTTAAATAACCGAGGTAATCTTGTCGGCCAACTTTATCTGCTGTAGATATGCATTATTGATGCACCCCGGTTCGCAAGCATTTTGTATGTCGCCCGGGAGCGTGTTGACTGAGTTGATGGACAAGTAAAAAATGTGATTGTCCATAACTTCCCGATATTATCAACGATGTTTAGGTCTTTTCAATGCTAATCCAAGCGGATGAAAGTGATGTCTCTCAGGTGTTCGCTTCCTACTTCTTCCCCTTTAAGAATGGCAGGCATTTGTACAACTTTGTCGGATTCAAGCTTTGAGAATATATACCACATTATCTCGTGATAAAATATAACTGCGGCTTCATTTGGGTTAAGGATGTGAAGTTGCGGAGCTACCGCCGCAGCCTTTTTATTGACTTCGGCACACAATTCAGTTGTAATTTCATCGGCAATGGTATTGATAGGGCTTGTTTCGTTCATCGTCATAACCGGAATGATGATTTTTCCCTTATCATCACATATACCCCGTTTAAGAGTTCTATTGGTAAGTGTAGCAGGGAGATAAAGACTGTCGGGATGTGCCTTGATATGGTCGGCGATATTAATCATTAACTTATCATTCGCCCAATATCCAAGGTCGTCAGACCAATTTATTGCGATTGGACCATATTTATTTGTGCCCAATATTGCTAAGGGGTTCTTGCTGAAAGTTGCCCAATAAACACCGCGCCATGTCGGATGTTCAGGCATTTGGGAATAGCTTGGAAGTTTATCTCCATTCCACACAATACCGTCAAGCAACCATGAGAAAATCAAAGAATAGGTTTGTGCTGTATATCCTTGTTTTTTAAAAAGCTTAGTAAGTTTGACAAATCTGGGCTTTAGAGAGGGATAGATGCTGTCTGCTAATGTTTTGCTTTGTAGACGCAGTAGGTCTGTCTGTTCTCGATTAAGAATGGGCATTAGAGTTTGGGCACTGTCTTTATAGCATTTCAAAAGTCCGCCTACCTGTAATAGTTGAAGTTGGCTTTTATTGTATGAGATTCCGAGAGAGTCAAGTTTGTTGATTTTCCCCGGTTCCGTAAAGGCGCAGAGAATTTGCCAATTATTATCGGTTAAGAACTGGGACGGATGATAATCCTGATATTTTACGAATGCGCCTTTAGTGAATTCTTGAAAGGGGCGGTTAAGAAGTTCAGTCTTTTGAGCCATAGCGTGTAGTATAATGGCGAAACTGAAGAGCGAGGTAATTATGCGTCGAGTCATGTCTTTGGTTGGTTTATTTGCAGCAAATATAGCAAAAATAAATAAGAAAAGCCATAAGAATCAACTGTGAATCAGGGCAACCGCATCAAATTAT
>DAAP01000032.1 GCA_001701165.1 Bacteroidales bacterium H4
ATGAAAGACGGCTATCTATGTAGTGAAGTAATGCGTCTGGGTCTCTCAAACTTTTATTCAGTCGGTTCTCCAAATTCACCCCTATGATATGGTCATCTTTCACTCCTTGTTTTATGAGGTAGTTCTTGAAAAGGGTGAACAACAGGTATGACTTGCCGCATCTACGCATTCCTGTTATCACTTTTATCAACCCATTCCCACAACTGTGGATAAGTAGATCCAGATATTTATCTCTACGGATTTCCATATTCCTATTCGTTTATTTTGTGTAGATACACATTATTAACGACCACAAAGTTAGCCTTATTCCTTTATACACGCAAATTTCAAGGCAAGAAAATGAATCAATGGTCACATTTTTAACTTTTACAAGGCAGTTTTTCCTTCATACAACGCCGATAGACATTATCAATAGTTGGGGCATCTCTAAGATGTATGCCACCCAAATTGTCAAGAATGTCAATGGCGAAGACTTCACTATGGCGGCTCTTGTCATGCAGGTGAATGGCTTCCAATTTCAAGGTAAGATATATATTGCTTTAGATGAAGGCTCTGATTACTACCGTATCTATGGAGAGAAGGATGGAACAACAAAAGAATATCATCATGATATTGCTTTTGATGAGCTTGGCGATGTACTTGACTCAATGATAGAGACTGGAGGTATGACCAAGGAAGAATACCAAGCAAAGGCAAAGGACTTTGCTTGACTAAAGCCAAAGCAACGAAAAGAATTTTCTTTGGGTCAACGTATTGCCATTCCGAAAAATATGCGTACCTTTGCAGTCGGTTTGACCCGAAGGCATTAGCGCCTGCAAGGCGGACCATGACAAATAAAACTAAACACATACCCCAACTAACATTAAACAATGCAGTACGAAACCGTTTTCATTTTAACTCCCGTTTTGTCTGATGAACAGATGAAGGAAGCGGTAGCAAAGTTCAGCAAGGTACTCACCGACGCCGGTGCCAACCTTGTGAACACCGAAGAATGGGGCCTGCGCAAGCTGGCTTATCCTATCGCCAAGAAGTCCACGGGTTACTACACCCTGATTGAGTTTGACGCCCCCACCAACGTCGTAAAGAAGCTCGAAACAGCTTTCCGTCGTGACGAACGCGTCGTTCGCTTCCTCACTTTCCGTCAGGACAAATACGCCGCCGAGTACGCTGCCAAGCGTCGCAGCCTCCGTGGCAAAAAGAACACCGAAACAACAACCGCCGAAGCACCCAAGGAGGACTAAACAATGGCACAGACACAATCCGAAATCCGCTACTTGACACCCATGTCGGTAGACGTTAAGAAGAAAAAATACTGCCGCTTCAAACGTGCAGGCATCAAGTACATCGACTACAAGGATCCCGAATTCCTCAAGAAATTCCTCAACGAGCAAGGCAAGATCCTGCCCCGTCGCATCACCGGCACTTCGCTGAAATTCCAGCGTCGCGTAGCTCAGGCCGTTAAGCGTGCCCGTCACCTGGCCCTGCTGCCCTACGTAACCGACCTTATGAAATAACAACCCCCATTCAAGGACCATATAAGATATGAAACTTATTCTTAAAGAAGACGTTGCAGGCCTTGGATACAAGGACGACGTTGTTGAAGTAAAGAACGGCTATGGCCGCAACTATCTGATTCCCACCGGACGCGGTGTCATCGCCACGCCCTCCGCACTGAAAGTCCTCGCTGAGAATCTGCGTCAACGCGCACACAAGTTGGCTCAGCTCAAAGCAGATGCCGAGGCTCTCGCCGAAGCTCTCAAGGACGTCAAGCTGTCCATCGCTACCAAGGTCAGCGAGACCGGCACAATCTTCGGCTCGGTCAACGCAGCTCAGATTGCCGAGGCTCTCAAAGAAGCCGGACACGAAATCGACCGCAAACTCATCGCGCTCAAGCAACCCGTCAAGGAAGTGGGCAATTACACTGCTACTGTGAATATCTACAAAGAAGTCAGCGTAGAAATTCCCTTCGAAGTTGTTGCCGAATAATCCTTTAGAGCACGACACAAAACATCAAAAGGGCCAATCCCGTCAAGGGGTCGGCCCTTTTGATATTTTATACTTATGTCTCGGGGGGGGGAAAAAGCTGTCTGCGACTGTTGACAAAGACAGTCAAGAGGCGCACAAGAAGGCGGCAACCACAGCCAAAGCCATAATGACGGCCAAACCAACGCCCACGACAAGGCGCGATGGCGTTAGGCTTCGCCACCGCTCCGGGATGTCGGGCCCGACCATGGCACGCGTGTAATGCCGGACGACGAGCACACACAATAGCGCCAAACCCGTACCCACAATCGCCCCCACAATAATGTCGCCCGGATAGTGAACGCCCAGATATATACGGCTGTAGCACGTCATCAAGGCCCAAGCATATACAAAGGCAACGACGCCGCATCGACGCAGCAGGATGGCCACCGCAGCAGCGAGCACAAAGGTATTAGCGGCATGGCACGACGGAAAGCCGTATCGTCCGCCACGGTATCCGTCGACAATATGCACCATCGAACTGAGTGGATTCTCCAAATTGGCCGGACGCAAACGCTCGGCCATGGGGCGCAGCAATGATGCACAGGTCTGGTCGGCAATGGCCACGGCCAGCCCCACGGCCAGCGACAGTAGGATGCCGCGCCGCCACCCGTAGCGCCACAGCACGGCGGCGAAAATGGCCGCATACATGGGTATCCATACCCAGCGACCGGAGAACAGCATCATAAAATTGTCCATATACGCCGTATGCATGTCATTGATGGCAAGCAGCAGCGTCCGGTCTATGCTTATCAGGAAGTCCATCATGTCTCAACGTTTTGACAAGTCAGTGTATATGCTCTGCACCAACGCCTTGGCCGCGTGCACATCCGCGCTGTCGCCCTGCAACGTTGCCCCGGTGTCCGTACTCACGACCGAAAGACCGCGCTCGGTTACCAACCCGAACCACGACGGCTCGGAGACATATCCGAAACCGGCAGTGCCGGTGTCCAGCAAGTCGCGCCCGAAAGGCAGCGCATCCCGTATCCCCATCAAGTGGAGGATGGTGGTGGCTATGGCACTTTGGCTGCCGATTTTGTCGACTACCACCGGCGTCCCGGCCAATGCCCCTCCGGTCATAACCAGCGGCACGTGGTGGCGGCGCATACGGTCCTCCAACCCCTGCGGCCATGCACCCCAATGGTCGGGGACAATCACAACTAAAGCACGATTCCACGCTCCGGAGGCATGCAAACGCCGCACAAAACGGCCGAGGCAGTCATCGGCATACGCAAAGGCATTCAGACGCTTGTCCTGCGCAAAACGGTCAAAAGGCACTTCGAAAGGCTCATGGCTGCTCGAAGTTTGTATGACTGTCAACGTCGGGACTTTGTCCTTACGGCCCATAATATCACTCAACGCCCGGTCAAAGACAGGGCCATCGTGTACGCCCCACTTGCTCAGACGCTCGCCCACCGGAAAATCGGTATCACCCACCGGTCGGGCAAAGCCCGTGGCGTGCAAATATGCCCTGACGTTGGTAAAATCCAAATCGCCGCCATAGTAATAGGCCGTGCGGTATCCTTTGGCAGCCAGCACCGTAGACAGCGTGGGTATCTTGTCAAACTTATTGATATAGCGCAGCAGCGATGTCGAGGGCTGGGCCGGATAACCGCCCAAGATGGCGGTAAGGGCGCGATCGGTGCGGAAGCTCTCGGCATAGAACCGCGTCCATAATGCACCCGTACATGCGATGCTGTCCAGATTGACAGCTACGGCTTTACCTCCGAGACTCGGCATCAGTTCGGCCGAGAAACTTTCGAGAATGACGACATAAACGTCCGGGCGGGCCACCTTCAGCGACAGCCCGTAGGACGGTGCGACACTATCTGTATGCACCGCAGGACGATGAAATAGCGCATCGACTTCGGCCGATGCCTCTTTCGTGTCCATATATCGGAATTGGCTGTCAAGGTCATCCGTATGGCTGAACGAGTACAGGAAACTGAACAGCGGATTGATTGCTGCATGGTTCAGCCGCATATCCTCGCTGAAGAACGCACGGGCGGGCGACATTGTGGACACAGTGATGCCGCCGCGTATGGGTATAATCATAACGCCGCACACCATCAGCCACACCATCGTCATCCAAATGCGGCGACGTAAGGGCTGACAAGATTGCTCCGGCAGTCTGACACGCCGCACCACGAGGCGCATCCAGAGACCTATCGCCAATGTCAGAACGGCCATCAGCGCCGCCACGCCCACCTCGGCATACCACGGCAGGCTGGCCAGCGCCGAGGACGGGGATGTCACAAAATAAAACCACGGCGTCACATCCAGGCGGAAGCCCCAATAGGGATACAGCACCGCATCAAGCACATAGCCCACGGCAATAATGGCCGAAACTGACCACAGATAGACACGCAAAGCCTTTGACATCCAAGGCCGCACGACCCATATCGAAGCCACCACAAGCAGCAACACCGGCGCCACGAAATACGCCGACATAGACAAATCCATGGTCAAGCCGTGCCATAGCACCGCCGGGACATCGGTCAAATCGCCCCACGTGTATTGCGGCTCAACGGCCATCCACAGCGGATGAGCCACCGCCATCACCAACAACATCGCAGCCCATACGGCCAAAAATATTTTGATACGTTGTTTCATACGAAAGCGTGTATATCGTAATCGCGTAATCCGAAGCGTAATCAAGTTTTCGCAAGCGTAACCCGAAAATCACCTCGCAAGCGCGTATTGTTCGAAGCGCGTCGGAGTACGTCCCGGCGCGTTTCGCCCTACAAATTTACCACTTTTTTCTTGTACGGCCACTATACATATCGGCACGACTAATCCGAGATGCACCCGTTAAGGCACTGTCTCGTAATACTGAATATTGTAGGGACGCAATATATTGCGTCCGCAGTGACAGTGAAAATACAACATAATACACACGAAACCATTATATTACCATCCTACTACACGGGCGCAATGTATTGTGCCCCTACCGGGCAGGCAATTTTGCCCCCTACGTAATTCTCCTTTACGATACTCCCTCCTCGGCGCCTGTATTTGGATATTAAATAAAAGAGCCGTGGATTCCGCAAAAAAAACGCACAAAAAACCTTTGCACATTCGAAGATATAGCTTAAATTTGCCATCACAAGCCAATACCCTCGACCATGAACGTTGCAACACTTCGCGTTATCATCACCTGTGCCGGTCTCGCCATCATCACGGCGGCACGTGCGATTGCGCCCGAAAACAACGTCATTATCACCAAGCTGGAAGCTGCATACACCATCGAAGCCGATTGCAGCAGCGCAGCGATATGCGTACGCGCCGAAGAAAAGCGCACCTACACCGCCACACGAGCCAATGCCTCCGACATCTGGGCGGCATTCTACGACGAGAGCATTTCGATTGACCGGGCCAAGGCTCCCGGAGCGACCCCGATATACCGAGCATGGGAAGACGACGACCTTTTTCACTCAGGCGCACGCGTATGCGTACTGCCCTTGAAAATCCGTGCAGGCAAGACCATCGAAGCCGTCGTCAAGCGCACCTACAAAGACCCGATGCAATTCACAAAAGTCATCATCGCCCCCAATGTCCCGGTGCGCGAAGGTCGCTGGGCCATTGAGATACCGCCGGCATTGGCATCTCAGATATCCGTAAAGGCACTACGCCTGCCCGCAACGGCACACCTTGACAGCATCATCTCAGACAAAGGCGCCAAGATCTACACACTGACAGCCAAGGATATTCCGGCTTTTACCGAAGAGAAATACATCCCCTCGCCCTTGGCCGTAGTCCCGGTACTGGCCATATCCGGCATGGCCGGCAATTGGCACGACCTGCACCGCTATCTGCACTCGCTGGTAGACCCGAAAATCGATGAAGCGCCCGCGGCTGCCGACCTTGCGCGACAACTGACAGCCGACATCCCGGGCAACGAAATCAAAGCCAAAATTGACACCATAGCTCGGTGGGTACGACGCAATATAAGATACGTAGCCATCGAAAACGGCAAATACGCCTTCAGCCCCGACCGTCCGGACGATGTTCTGGCCAAACGCTACAGCGATTGTAAAGGCAGTGCATGCCTGATACGCGCGATGTTGCGTGCCGTAGGCATCGACGGTCGTATGGTATGGATAGGCACACGCGACGACGTAATCGGCGATTGGGACACGATGCCGTCGCTGGGCTGCGGCAACCACATGATAGCCGCGGCCATACTGCCGGATACCGTCATTTATCTTGACGGGACCGTACGTAATGCCCCCGACGGCTTTGTGCCGCCATCCATAGCCGGAGCACAGGCACTTATCGAAAACGGGCAGGACGGGATGCTGCTCCGCGTTCCCGATGACCCCAAGTCGCATGGAGCCACGATGCTGACCGGCACTGCATCCGTGGCCGAAGATATGCGTACACTTTGCGGACGACTGGCACTCGCAGCTTCAGGCAGCCAGATTCCATACCTGTCATCTATCACCGATGCCATACAAACATCGCGTCGAGACATATATCTGGAAGGCATACTCACCGGCGGCAGCCGTAGTTGCCATCTCGACAGCCTCAACGCGGTGCATAGTGCCGACGGTGCCATCATAGGCATCCAAGCAACGTACACCGACGATGGCGCAGTCATCTCCGCTTCCGGCGGCGCCAAGCTATATATAAATGTATCGCCGTTGCGCGGCATTAGCCTTCCGCTTTTCGACCTGCCCAAGAGACGCTACGATGCCAAAATTCCATTGGCCGATGATGCCGCAGCTGACATCACTATCTCCGTACCGAGCGGATACACAGCGGAGTACGCCACTCCCGCCGAGATATCCACGCATTGGTACGACCTAAGCATAGAGTACGTTCCGGACAACGACAACGTCCGCTGTCGAGCATCCTTCAAATGGAAGACGCCATACATCAGCCGCGCAGATATGGAGGCATGGAACGAGGCGGCACGCAAGGCACGGCGCATCCTAACCACTCCGCTTTCGCTGAGCCGCATCAATGCGCAATGACCTTTTTCAGAGACCGACAACGCCTTAGACCGAGAATATCAGCCAATTAACCCATAAGACACCCCCTACGACACCCAAAACAGACCAACCATCATGAAACCATCTCGTATTCTGCTACTTGCATTAGCCCTTATGGCGACAGCCACAGCATACGCCGGCATCGATGCCAAATTGTACAGACAAACAGCCAAGCGCATCTGGGGCGAGCCTGACACCCTGTTCCGCGCAGACATTCCCATACCCGACAGCATTGCAGACAAAGCCTCGGCGGTGATAATGATGCGGTTAGACCAAATAAGCACCGAACAACAAATTCAGAACACAATATACAAAGCTTCGGGAAGGACCAACCGCACACTGCGTCGCCACCTGCGCCGCACTATGGTCAAATTGCTGGACCAAAAGGCCGTAGAAGACTATGGCGATACCGAATTCGGAGTCAAGGAGAATATTAAGTATCGCGGGCTGCAGCTTTACGAAGCCAAGGACGTCTTTGGTGCACGTATACACAAGCCCGATGGGACAGTGGTCGAAATAGACGTGCCGGACAACGCCATCGAAGTGGCGCACGGCAAAAAGGCAGACAAGGGGCGCAAGTACAAGATTGCAATTCCGGGGCTGGCCGTGGGAGACATTCTCGAGTACTTTTTCTATGACGAAGAAATGGCCGAGGAATTCAGTCTCGACCCTATAGACATCAAATTCTATGACCGCTATCCGATACTGAACCGCGTAGTGTCGATGAAGATGTCACCGTATCTCACCACCGAGTATCGCACCTACAACGGCACGCCCACGCTCAAGGTCACTCGCGACAAAAAGGAAAACTACTGCGCTGATATACACGTAATCAATATTCCCGCTGTAGACTTCACCCTGTTCGTAATGCCCACCCGCCAACTGCCGTTCATACGCCTGCAGACGCTCAACAACTCGTCCCTCGAATACCACGCACTGTCCTCGCGCAATGCCGGATTTTACGTCAACATCCTGCCGGGCAAGTACTATCGCGAAGTGGGCGAAGTGCTGCATGACGCCGAATACGAGTCTTCGCTTCCGGGCAAGGCCGTCAAAATTGCCAAGAACTACATCAAGACCCACCCGGGCATGACCCAACGCCAAATTGTGGACGTGTTGTGGCTAGCCCTGCAATACTGCGACGCCATCGATGATGACGATGACACGCCCAACTACTACGGAATGTGGAAAACGTTGTATATGGCTGACTGCCTGGACAAACTGAAAGCATACGATGAAGCCGGCACAGGTATCGGAGTCATCAATCCACGCAACGATGTCCCCACCACCGAACCTTCGGCATGGTACGACTTCTCGTTTGTAAACGTCATCGGCGACAGCGTATACTTCGCCAAGCCGCAGATGTGCTATATGCCCGGCGAGGACCCCGCTGCATATCAAGGCGAGAAAGGATACGCCCTCATGGGACCGCGAAAGGACATAAACAAACGCACGATTCCCGCCGAATTCACCGTCGAAGACCATAAGCACATCGGCAATCGCATCATCTCTAACGCCACCATAGACCTCGACCCGGACATGGGCACAGCCTCAGTCAAGGGCACGGCCACCTACACCGGCGGATGCAAGGAATTGGCGGGCAAACTCACCAATATCAACGAGTGGATAGCCAATGTCGAAGAACACCTCGGCATCAGCAAGAAATACGTAGACAAGGAATATGACGCCGTGGAGCGCGAAAACGAAGTGCGCGGCATTGTGTCCAAGGAACGTGCATTTATCCTGGGTACTCAGCCCGATTCGGTGCTATCCTACAAGGTATCGGATCGCGGCATCCTGCCCGGTTCCAAAGGTCTCGAGCTGGAGGCCGAGTGCCATCTTTCGGACATCGTCTCGCCCTTAGGCGCCGACCTGAGTCTACACGCAGGCAAGCTGATAGGCCGTTTTGAGAAAGTCACCGGGCCGGAACGCACGCCGCTGCTGGACGCTATGATGCCCACGGCACGCCAATTCTCGCGCACAGTCACCATACACGTTCCCGAAGGATATACGGTAGACGAGACCTCGCTGCGCGACTTCGCGTCCAACGTCAACAAGCCCATCGGCCAATTTGCCGTACAAGCCGCTGTCACCGCCGAAAGCGACATCCGGATTATAAGCATGTGGCGCGTCAAGATTCCCACCATACCGCTGCATCTATGGCCGCAGTTGCTCGAAATGCTTGACGGCGCGGCGGCCGCCACCGAGAAATCCATACTTCTCACCCGTAAATAGCACTCCCAAAGACGCATAAAGGGGGTGTGTCGTAATTGG
>DAAP01000011.1 GCA_001701165.1 Bacteroidales bacterium H4
TTTTTGATGCGGTTGCCCTGCGGCAAACGCACGCTCAAACGAAAAATTCACGAGTTTGTCTACCAGAGCGCGAGCGAAAGCCGAGCGTTGGTCGGAGTCGGTAACGTAAGGTGTCAGCCTCTCAAACAGTGGAATTTTGGTGTTCTGCGTAGTTTGAGTACAGAAAATGTCGAGATTCTGCTCCGCAATATCTGTCATTGTAGCATCGAATATGGTGTCGAAATCGCCTCGGCTTGACTGATTCCACAAAACAGATAGCAAATGCTGAGGTTGTAGCTTGAGCGACTCGGGTGGCAGAGCAATCATCAACATCTGACGCTCTTGGTCAGACAGCGCGATATAGGCATCCTCCCATTTATCCGCTTCGCGGATCTTGTCGGCATAGCGACTTTTTGCACGCTTCAGTTCGTAACCGAACTTGTCATTCAAGAACTTATATAAGAATACCTGGGTGATAATTTTATATTCGTTACCGTCATTACCAAGTCCGTATGATTGGCACGTGGCTTTCAAATCGTCTATAAGACGGATTGTTTCTTCTTTTATATTCATATTACTATGCAGGGTACGTCGCGTTGTATTGATTGAGATATTGTCGAGCGATGCCGTTTTTCACAAAGTCGTAGTCATCCGGCGTTGCCGTATCGGAAACCTGTGGGAAATGATACAAGATATCATTGACCGTTGACAGTACCGTCTGTTCAAAATAAGCATCCTTTTTTAATATATCATTACGGTCATATACCTTGGAGTCCACCTCATCTTTTATCATATTCAAAATGACACAAATCTCGCTGTCAGAGAATGTAAACAGTGGCTTCTTTTCGTGTGACTTACGGTCAGAGTTAACTTCTCTGATGCGTTTGTGTACACGGGCAAATTTAGCATCTCCATTATATTTCTTCAGTAGATTGTTATTTGTCTGCTGAATAGTTTTAAGTCTTGTGATAATGGAGTCTAAAGCTGCGGTTTCTTCATTGTATTTGGCGATGGAATCAATCACAAATCCATGTTCTTTGAAACGTTCGGTGAACGCCTGACGCAAGGTGATGAATTCAGGGTCGTCTTGGTCGATATTGGCGGTAAAAGCACGAATGGTATCACGCCACTTGTCTTTGAGCTCTCGTCCTCCGGCTATAATTTTGAGTTCTTCCTCGCCAATTTTTGAGAAAGTAAACTCAATATCTTGCATTGCCTCATTTATAAGTACCGTGGTTTGTTCATTACTGGAAAAAGCTTCCTTCTGATTGATGATAGTAATGTGATGTTGAACTTCCTTCAGCATTTCAGGAAGTCTTGTGAGTTCCACTTTCGCAAACTTTTCTTTCAATTCATCATCGCCAAACGTGCGCACAAGGTTGCCGCAATCTTTAGCGGCTTCAAGTGCTTTTCTCAAGTCGAGGAGTGTTTTCTTGTCTTGAATAGTGGAAACTTCGGAGCTGAAGTCTTCAACATTGTCGATGGTATATTCAAAGAGCGCATCTTGAATGCTGTGCATCATATCCAAAATTTCCTGCGGAGATTCAAGAACTTGAGTAAACGTATTCGTCGTATTGAGGCCTGTTTCTTCAGGATCATTGAATTTGTTCAATTCTTTAAGATATGCTTCATTTGTTTCATCAAAATTTCGCTTAATGTCAGCGAAGTCAATGACGTATCCATAGCGATTATCCTTATAAGGACGATTCACACGCGTAAGTGCCTGTAACAAATTGTGATCCTTTAGCTTTCGCCCAAAATATAAGCGTTTCAATCTGGGCGCATCAAATCCGGTTAAAAGCATATTATACACAATAAGCACATCCACAGTCATATTCTTCTTGAAATCCTTGACTATCTGCTTGCGAGTCTCCTTATCGTCGGTGTCATGAAGAATGAGTCTGGCCTTCAGCGATGTTGGGAAAGACGCTGTTTTATTCATTTCGGCCTGTACCTCGTCCCAATAAGCGGCAAGATTGCGTGCTTGTCCACTCGTTTCACAAATAACCATACCACCAAGAGTTTCATCGCCATGCTGCATACGAAAGCGAGACAAGTCGGAAATGACATAACGAATCAACTCTTTCACATAGCTTTCGTGTTCCACTATGGCGGCTTTCTTCACATCTTTCTTAAGCACAAGTTCTTCCAGCTTTGCCATAACTTGTGTGAGCTTCTCTTTGTATGAGGTTTCGATGTCTTCACGAATTATTTTTAGTGTATATCCATCAGCAATAGAACGATCGTAATAGTAGGTGTGGAAATAGCTGTTAAATACAGTAGCCGTAGCTCTTTCATCCTTTAATAGAGGGGTGCCTGTCAATGCTATTTTAATCGAGTTTGTATCAGCATCAAACAAATTGGCAAGGAAGCATCCGCCGGGACGGTATCCCCTATGTGCTTCATCAAGAATGAATACTCGCTGAAGATTGGTGGCATACCCGGGCAAGTCCACCTTTTCCTTGTCTTCGGCAAAACGCTGAATATTGACTACTGTAATTTCTTGTTTACCACTCGTGCCCTGTTGTGACTGTGAATTACGGAATTGCTCCATTAATTCTTTTTTTGAATTGGCTGTTGTCACAACCAAGCCGCGAGCCTCAAACTCTTGGGAAGCCTGTTCAAGTAAGTCCAGGCGATCAACGATAAAGTAGAATCTTGTTACTTTGTTTTGCCGGGCAAAATAGTCATTCAGAATATAAGTGAGGTGAAAAGCTAAAGCAGTCTTTCCGCTTCCCTGTGTATGCCACACCACACCGGACTTAGCACCATTGTCAAGATTGTCGCATATAGCCATCGAAGCAAACATTTGCTGATATCGCATAATGTGCTTTTGGTCGGTAACTTCGATTTTACCATCAACTTCTCGTTCCGACTTTACATAAGCTATGCCATAATGCAGAATAAAAAGAAGCCTTTCAGGCGAGCACATGGATGTTAATATTCTGTTTGTCGGCGTGTTAGTGCTTAGATTGGTTTGATATTCCGGAGTGGTGTGTATTACTTGACAGTTATAGTCTTTGAGTATTTGTTTTTCCACCTCTTTGTCAATAGACCTATATGGGAAATCCTTATTATATGGCGCGACATCGAGATTTGAGCGATTTTCTTCCCTAAAGCAATTGAATGGAGCAGATTGTCGTGCGGCGGTACAATAGAATGCTCCTTGCAGAGGTACAATGCCTCCCATTGTGTCATACTCCATGTTATTAGAGAAAATCATCAATTGGGTGATGTTAATGAACGAGCGGAATTTCTTGTTTAGAAACCGCTGAAGGTTCATCCTTCGACTCTCAGCCACCATTCCACCGGTATTGTTAGGTTTCTTCACTTCGACAAAGCAAAGAGGAAGTCCATTTACAAATAGGGTAATATCGGGCCGAAATTCATCTTGTCCATTTTTGCAAGTAAACTCTGCAGTAAAATGGAATTCGTTGTTGTTTGGATTATCAAAATCAATTAATTTGGTAGGTGATATAGCCTTTAGACGTCGATAAAATGCGTGACCTAAATCATCATTTTTCAATTCTTGTCTAATCGATTGCAACGTTTGCAATCCTTCACCCAAGTGCGAAGGATTCAACTTGTCAAATTGCGAGCAAAAAATGTCCGTGAGTATATTTGTTTCCGGATCATATACTTTGCCGGCATCTTCTTCTGAAATCTTACCAAAATACTTATATCCTAATCTTGTCAAATGCACCATCGCTGGCATTTGAACGCGTGTCGCTTCATTAAATTTAATACTCATACACAATGCGAAAGCTCAGCTCTTTGTAGGGCTTGCAGGCCGGCCATGCCCTATTCTCTACAAAAAATTCAGTAGTTTAAGTTTATTGTTCGGTTAATCATATTTGTGGCCATTTGCAAGTCGTATCATATACAAAACAAAGGTACTAATTTTTGCGAATGTATCATACTCACCATAGCAAAAAAAGTTCCTACGAGCTGATAATATCGTCTGCAGCAACATTGCTATTTTACAGATTAAACGAGTTGATGCACTTATATAAAACGGGAATGGGGTAGAGTGGGGCTATTGCGGATGTCGGGGGATATGGGTAACTTTGCCGGGAGAAAGCGAAATTTTGAGCAGAGATATAATCTTATGCAGAGATATAATCTTATGCAGAGATATAGTCTTATGCAGAGATATAGTCTTGAGCAGAGATATAGTATAAAGCATTAAAATCTTAAGCGAAATAAAAGACGAATATGGAAAACCGGACGGTGACAGTGAAGTTCGTGGATTTCTGGCAGTCGTTTGATTGGCGGGACAATCGCTTCGTGCGGGCGCTGAGGTCGCAGCGGCAAGTGACGGTGCTGAAGCCGTCGTCGCCGGAGGTGCCGGATATTCTGTTCTACTCGCGCGGCCCGGGATGCGACCATCTGCGATATGATTGCCTGAAAGTGTATTTTACGGGCGAAAATGATTTCCCGGATTTCAACGAATGCGATTATGCCTTGTCGTTTTATGAGTGCGACTGCGGCGGTCGCAATTTGCGCTATCCGCTGTATATGCTCTACGAGTGCGATGAGGCGGCTCGTCCGCCGGTGTTGTCGGACGCCGAGGCCTTGGACCGCGGCTTTTGCTCGCTGGTGATGAGCAATGCCTCTAATTGCCACCCCCGGCGGCTCGAAATTGTCGATGCCATCGAGGCTTACCGACCATTGGCCTACGGCGGCGCCTTCCGCAATAATGTCGGCTCACGTGTGGAGGACAAGATTTCGTTTATCAGCGGCTACAAGTTCAATCTGGCGCTCGAGAACTCGGTCATGCCGGGCTACGTCACCGAGAAGCTGCTCGAACCGCTGGCCGCCGCCACCGTCCCTATATACTGGGGTGCGGATGCAGCGAAGCACGATTTCAATCCCGAATCGTTTGTGTGCGTCAACGATTATGCCACATTTGACAGTCTCGTGGCCGAGCTCAGGCGTTTGGACAACGACTCGGCGGCCTACCTGGCCATGCTTCGCGCACCTTCGCATACAGGCGATACTGTGGCGCGAATGGATACGCGCCTGGCCGAGTTTCTCAACGCTATCGCCGACCGGCCCGAGCGACGCATTTCCCCCTATGGCGAGATACACAATCTCCAACGACGCAACCGCGCTTTGGTGCCGCTGTGGCACAGCCGTGTGGGGCGGGCGGCGGCGCGACTGCTCGGACACATTGCAAAATAGGACATTCGCATGTCAAAATAGGACAAAAACGGGGCTGAATGCACTTTTGATTTGGAATGATGCCCGGAGCGTACTATCTTTGCAAATAGAGACCGAACGTATCTTTATACCACCGCAATAGTAATTTATTTAACCAAAAAGCATTGCTAATATGAGAAAATTTTTGCGACCATCCTTCTATGCGCAGGCCTATCGGTAGCGCAAGCCGCACCCAACGTATTCAACCACCTCGGTATCGGTGCCGCTGTCGGTACCAACGGTCTATCCTTCGAGGTAGCCACTCCCATCACCGGCTTCGTCAATATGCGTGCCGGCGTGTCCTATATGCCCGGCTTCACCTTCCATGCCGATGCCGATTACACCTATAGCGTGGCGACAATCAACCGCACCGGCATGGTAAGCCTCAAGGGCGACCTCGGCCGCGTCCAAGGCCAAGTTATCTTCAACGTCTATCCGGCGCCCGTAGTACCCTTCTACGTGGCTGTAGGCGCATACTTCGGCGGTGGTACACTGCTCAAAATTTCCGGTCAAGCACCCGAACTGGCAGCCTTAGCCTCCACAAGCGGCGGTGCTGTCATCGGCGGATACAAAATACCCATAGATCCGCAGGGCAATATCTCCGGCGGCCTGAAGGTGAATAGCTTCCGCCCCTATATAGGCATCGGCTGGGGCCGTGCCATTCCCGGCAAATTGGTCAACTTCGCCCTTGACCTCGGTGTCCAATTTCAGGGCAAGCCCGAGTTGTACACCGATTACGGCGAAATCGATTCCGCTATAGTTGAGGACGACAACACCTTCAATAAGATTGCCGATGCGCTCAAGGTGTACCCCACGCTGACCTTCAAGCTCAATTTCCGCGCATTTTGATACACTTGCGACCAAGCGCCGCGCGTGCCTGATGATGCACGCCTCAGGCGCCCCGCACGACACCACGTCCCGGCAGACACGATGCCGGGACGTATTTTTTTGCGAAAAATAATCGCAAAGGCCAAAGCATTTGGCCGTAACCGCTATTATTTGTAATTTTGCACACAAGGCGCAATGCGCCGTCACCTTTATGACATTTCATGCATGAGCATTATTACACCCCACAATAAGGCACAAGACAGCAGCCAAAAGCAAGACAACGACGCTCCGCTGAGCCGCGACGAACGCAATCGACGCATCGTCCGCCGCATGTGGATAGTCTTCGGCAGCCTTGCAGTCGCCGGCCTGCTGTTTTTCATTATGGTATACAACGGCATCATCGGGTATATGCCTCCCGTCGAGGAGCTCAAGAACCCCAAGGACCGCTTTGCCTCAGTATTATACACCGCCGACGGCGTCGAGATGGGCCGCTACTTCCGCAGCACCGGCAACCGTGTCTATGCCGACTACGATGAAATTTCGCAACACGTGGTGGACGCCCTGGTAGCCACCGAGGACGCTCGCTTCGAAGAACATTCCGGCATAGACTTCCGTGCCCTGTTCCGTGCCATAGTCAAGACCGTCATACTTCGCGACAAAAGCGCCGGCGGCGGATCGACCATCACCCAACAATTGGCCAAACTGCTGTACACCCCGCCAAGTGACGGACTCTTCGAGCGCGCCATGCAGAAGCCAATCGAATGGATGATAGCCATCAAACTCGAGCGCTACTACTCCAAGGAAGAAATTGTCAAGATGTACCTCAACCAGTTTGACTTCCTGTACAATGCCGTGGGTATCAAATCGGCCGCTCAAGTATACTTCAATAAAGAGGCACGCAACCTCAACCTACAAGAATCCGCCCTGCTGGTGGGAATGGTCAAAAACCCGACATATTACAACCCCGTGCGCCATCCCGAGCGCGCCACCAAGCGGCGCAACATCGTCTTCGAGCAAATGCAGAAAGCCGGGATAATCAGCGAAGCGCAGCGCGATTCGCTCAGCCGCCTGCCTCTGGGTCTTGACTTCCACCGCATGGATCACAACGACGGCATCGCGCCCTACTTCCGCGAAGAACTGCGCCGTATCCTTACCGCCAATAAGCCCGAACGCTCCAATTATCCCTCATGGGACCGGCAGCGTTTCGTGGACGACTCCATAGCGTGGGACACCAACCCCTTGTACGGCTGGATAGCCAAGAACCCCAAAGCCGACGGCTCGTACTATGACATCTACGCCGACGGACTGCGCATCTACACAACCATAGACTCGCGCATGCAGCGCTATGCCGAAGAGGCCGTACACGAACATCTGTCCGACCTGCAACGTCGCTTCGACCGCGAAAAGCGCGGAATGCCCTACACATCCAATCCCAACGAGCTCAGCGCCGCCGGACGCGAAAAACTCATACGCAATGCCATACGCCAAAGCGAGCGCTACCGCGTGGCCAAAGCCGCCGGCCTCTCCGATGACGAAATCACCAAACAGTTCGACACCCCGGTGGACATGACATTATTCTCCTACAACGGCCCCGTCGAAAAGACCATGACCCCACGCGACTCGATATTGTACGTCAAGTCCTTCCTGCGCACAGGCTTCATGTCTATGGATCCGCGCAACGGACACGTCAAGGCCTACGTCGGCGGACCCGACTTCCGATTCTTCCAATACGACATGGTGTCCACGGGCCGCCGACAGATAGGCTCGACCATCAAGCCGTTCCTATACACCCTGGCCATGGAAAGCGGATTCTCGCCATGCAGCACATTCCTGAACGCACAACCCACCTATACCGATGCCGCCGGCAACGTCTGGTCGCCGCGCAACTCCGGACGTGCTCGAATAGGAGAAATGGTAGACCTGCGCTGGGCTCTGACCAACTCGAACAACTGGATTTCGGCACGACTAATCAACGAAGTAGGTCCGTCGCGACTGGTCAATCTGATGCACAACCTCGGTATTACCAACAAGTTACCCTCGGTGATGTCCCTGGCTCTGGGACCCTGCGAAGTTTCAGTGCGCGAGATGGTGGCCGCATATAGCGCCTTCGCCAATAAAGGCATGCGCGTAGACCCCATATACGTCACCGCCATCACGGACAACAACGGCAACGTTCTGGCCCAATTCTCACCCAACCAGACCGAGGTCATCAGCGAAACCGCATATTATCGCATACTGTCCATATTGCTCAACGTCGTCGACTCCGGCACCGGCAATCGCCTGCGCCGCGCTCCATATGCACTGACGGCGCAGATAGGCGGCAAAACCGGCACCACCAACTTCAATGCCGACGGCTGGTTCATGGGCTTCACGCCCGAGCTGGTGTCCGGCGTATGGGTCGGCGGTGACGAACGATACATACACTTCAATACCATGGCCGATGGCCAAGGCGCCGAAATGGCGCTGCCAATCTACGGCCGCTACATGCGCAAGGTCTACAATGACAAGACATTGCCGTACAGCCAAAGCACCGCCTTCGCCTTCCCGCCCGGCATCAGCCTATGCGACGGATACGAAGGCCCCGAGGTTGAGGCCGAGGAAGCCACCGTCGGCGACGTCTTTGACTAAACGACATAATACCACAACAAAGCGTAGGCGCATCGATAACTCGGAATCGATGCGCCTACGCTTTGTCGTGGCGAGTGGATTGACGCCTATATTGGTTTTTATAGTAATGTGTCGTAAAAGGCTATTATAGCTATTACAACTGTAATGGCTATGCTATGACGCCTATATTGGCTATTTTACAGGCTTATGCGTGTCTGCGCTTGAAAGCCTCAAACCACGGACGCAAAAGCGGGCGCACAGCCGGAATCGTAGCGACAACGGGCACGATGGCAGCCACCCACGGCGAAACAAAATTTTTGAGCACAAGCGTAAGCACGGCGCAGACCGTCACCACGGCCAGCAACAGCCATAGACGGCGCGGCCATACAAGACGATAGCGGCGTACATACACCACATATGTAATGACCGTATATAACGCATACCATACTATGTACGACACGCCCAGGCCCTCGAAACGCCAAAGCGAGTAGCCCAAGACATTCAAAGCCAGCCCCAAGAATGCGCTGAGGCTTTCGGTGAGTATGTAGACCGCACCATCGCCCTTTGCCAAAATGACAAAAGCCATACACCAGGACGTTGCGCGGAAAAACACGCCGATAATACCTATCGAAACCAGCGGCAGCATCTCCAGAAAACGCTCGGCGTACAAGATGCGCACCATCAACCCGTCAAGCACAATCATGCCCAATACAACCGGCACGAGGATGCGCAAAGCCAGTTCGCACTCATGAGCCACGAGCACCGAAGTGCGATGCCGCGAGTGCGTCACTGCCGACAGATGCGGATAGTACTCCACCCATGCCCCGGTAAGCACCACGCCTACATAGGTGTTGATAATCGTATATCCCGCCTGGTAAAGTCCGAGATCGGCGGTGGACCCCGTATGGTTGAGCCATAGTACAAAGACGTAATTCATCAGCTGAGTCACCACGGCCGACAAGGTCATCAATGCACCCAGCTTGACAAATCCGCGTCCGCGGCGTATAATCTCGCGCGCGGCTAAGGCGCTGCGCGGCGTGCGCACACGGTAGAAATGAGCTGCCACGGCCATGCATATCGAGGCGGCAAGTATCACCGGGATGACCGAAGACTCGCGCAACCACCATATAAGAGCCACGGCAACCACGGTGGATGCCACCGCCGCTACCGCGCCGCTCTTGGCCAGTCGACGAAGACGTCCGAGCCCTTGCATCAAAGCGTTCTCTGCGCCGCCGTAAGAAGAGCACAACGCCACCGGAGACAGTATAGCCAAGGTCCACCACTTGTCCGTGGTGTCAAACATCCAATAGCTCAACAGCGGCGATAGCAACAATATCAGCGCCATGCCGCCGCAGCCGAGCCACAGACTCCATCGGCGCACCACCACAGCCGTGTCGCCGGCCGCATCCGACCCCTCACGCGCAATGTCACGCACAGCGCTCTGGTCCATGGACATACGCGTGACTATCGAGACAAGGTCCAAAGTCGTATTGTACAGCATCAGCAGGCCAAGGCCTATAGGTCCAACAAGTACAGCAAAAAGCTTGTTGCGTACCAGCGAGCATACGATGTTCAGTACACGTATGCCCGAAAACAGGCTTATCGCCCCGAGTATTCGGCTTACCGAGCGACCCATTCCAAAGGATTAAGTTTGTGTGCGCCGCGCCGTACCTCGAAGTGCAGTCGGGTCACGTTCTCCACCTTGTCCGTAAATAGCGTGCCCAAGGCCTGCCCGGTGACCACTTGGTCTCCTTTTTTGACATTGAGCGTCCCGATGCCGCCGTATATGGTGAGATACTTGCCGTGGGTGATGATTATCACCATGTTCATCCCGGCCATGTAGCTGATGGAGCGTACCGTTCCGGCAAAGACGGCGCGGGCACGCGTGCCGGGCGCGGTGTTCATCTCTATACCCGAGCTGTTGATGGTCAGACCTTCGTAGGTCTGCGTACCAAAGGTGGCGGTAATGGTATATTTGCCCGATACCGGAAACGGCATACGACCTTTATTGGCTTCGAAACTACCTGTCAACTTGCGCGTTGCCGCATCTGCCGTTGTTTCGGCCATTGGAGGTTCGGGAGCGGTCGGCTTGGACGGCTGTTCCTGCCCCCGGCGATTTTGTTGTTGCCGCTCGCGTTCGCGCTGTTGCCGCTGTCGCTCGCGCCGGCGTGCTTCTTCTTGCTCGCGGGCTATGCGGCGCTGTTCCTCGGCGACGATACGGTCCAATTCGCGGTCCAATTGCTGCATGCGGCGACGGCGCTGAGCCAGCACTTCCTGCAAGGACGATCCTTGACGACGTAAATCGTTGACCATCTGCTGCGACCGGTTTTGTTGCGTCACCAGGACATTGCGTGCTATGCTAAGTCGATTGATTGCGTCTGTCTGATGTGCCAGCATATTATTCAGGTCGTTGCGACGGCTGTCCAGCTGCGCTATAGCTTCGCGCAGTCGCGTGATTTTGGCCACGCGATGTCGATTGAGCTGCTTAAGGTAGCCTATGCGCCGTACTGCCATGTTGAAATCCTTGGAAGCAAAGACAAAAGCCAAATTATTGGCCTGACAGCGGCGTGCACGCTGCCGGCGCAGGGCGACAGCCACATCGGCACGCAGCGAATCGACAAGCGCCTCCATGCCCTGTATCGAATCCTGCATAGATGCAATACCTCGATTGAGCGAGTCTACCGTGATTTGCAGCGATGATATGTGTCTGTTTTGGGTGAATATGCGCGAATTGAGGTCGTTGAGCTGGTTGAGCCGACGTTGTGTCGCACGTTTATTGTCATCGATTTTACGCCGCGTTTCAGTGATTTCGCGTGCCGTATTTGTTCGCTCGCGTTTTATGTCCGAGGCTGTGCGCGGCTTGGATGCTGCGGCCGTGGTACGCGGCTTGGCTTTTCGTGTCTTCTTGGCATAGGCATCCGGTGCAAAGACGGTGCCGCCGATGGCACAGACTATGACGGTAATGGCTATGACGGCAAGATTTTTCATATCAGAGCGTTATGTTCTTGAAGATATGCTGGGCCTCGGCGATGGTGATATTACGATATCCCTTGCCGGGACGGCGGAAGCGCACCTGCGGAAAGGTATTGCACCGCGCCGATGAGGGCGACCACTCGATAGCGGCACGCACGTCCGTTTTCTTCATCGTGGCATCTATGCCGACACTTCGCGCCATGCGTTCCGACCCTGCGTTCTCATAATTGCTGTAGGTGACGCGTACAGGCAACGTCGAGGTTGCACCAAAGGAGACGACGTTGTCTACGGCCAAGGGCGAGCGGCCCATCAGCAATTCCTGTATATGCCCTATGCCCATGTCTTTGCGATAATGTCCGAGGACTGCATCCATCGACTCTGCAAAGAAATACTTGTGGTACTTGTCCACAAAAAATACCGAGTCGGCAGTCACGTTGAGCACTGCGGCTTCGAACCCGAGTACGCGAAAAGACATGTATACCACGCTGTCACGCACAATGGTTGCACGTCCGCCCATCGAAAACGAGGTCGGTGACTTGAGCGACAACTTGACCGGAAGCGTCATGTCGTGCCACGTCCCGCCTTCGGGGGCGAGCGATAGCGCGGCCTTGTGGCCGGAGCATCCGACAAATATGCCGCATATCATCGCGGCTATCATCATGTAAATTGTAGTCTTAATCTTCATGTCTGAGTGTCAATGTTTTTGTTTGGACGGCTTCGGCTTGGATGTATCGGGCTTGGACGCGCCTGACTTGGACGGTTTGTCCCGGTCGTCCGCAGCCTGTTTGGCCTTACCCTTTTTGTCTTCATAGAAATAAGTCTTGTACTTGACTTTGCGTGCCAGCATCTCGTCATCGGGAGCGAGAATGGCGGCTCGTTTCCAGAATTCCAAAGCCTGTTCGGGCAGCCCGCTCATAAAGTATATGTCTCCTGCGTGCGATAGCACTTCGGCAGACACTATATCGTTTGTGTCAAAGTCCTCGCCTTCAATTATATCCGAGCCGGCATCCGTTGCTTCCGTGCCGATGTGCGCCGAATCAGGCGCTATCGAATCGGAGACAAAGCCTTCGGGTGACGCCACAGAGTCAATCGCGATACTGTCTTCGACGGGCAACGAGTACTTCAGTGTCAGGTCTATATATTTTTTTGCCTGCGGATAGTCACGTTTTTTGAAATACACCCACGCATATGTGTCCAGATACGTGGGATTTTCCATGTCAGAGAGCACCGCATAGCGTGCATACGACAAGGCTTGGTCCAGCAGCGTGTCGTTCTGAGCCATAGCATACGCGGCGTTGTTGTACGCCAGGAAGTTGGAAGGATAAATCTCTATGGACTTGTTGTACGTCTCGATAGCCTTGCTCAACGAATCGGCCGCCTGATAGGCATCGCCGAGTGTGGACATAAAATTGGATACGGCTTCGGGGTTGTTCACCTCGTTGATTTTGACCTTATGCAATACTTCCAAAGCCTCTTGCGGCCTGCCGTTGACGATATTAGCCGAAGCGGCCAGTATCGGGAAACCGAGATTGTCAGGCGAGTAGGTAATGCCGCCCACTGCCGTAGCTATGGCCGCCACCGTGTCGCCGCGCTGTATTTGCAACGAGTACAGCGACGAACGCACATCCGCGTCCGACGGATCAAGCGATAGTGCATATTCCATCTGCTCGGTGGCCTGTACCAAATTGCCGCAAGTGTACTCGAAGGCGCTGTACAGCGAGTGCAACGATGGCTCGCCCGGGTTGACCTGCTGCATACGCGCAAAGACATTCTCGATGCGCGGCCATTGGGCCGTGTCCGAGTACATACGGCCTACGTATCCGCGCAACAGCTCGTGCTTGGTCTCGTACTCCAGCGTTGGACTCACCAGGGCACGGAACACCTGACGATCGTATGCGGCCGAGTCGTTCCTGTCCGCATAGTACTGCGCCATGGCTATGAGTGCCGCTCCATAGGTGCTGTCTATCTCGCACGCCCGGCGTATGGACGCATGGCGCAACGAGTCTGCATCCAAGGTTTTGTATATCTCTGAAGCATATAGGAATACATCGGGGTCTCGCGGATTGGCATTCTCTAGTTGGTTGAGTTCGCGTACTATGGCCATGGTGTCTTTTTTGAGCGCCATGGCGCGTATCTTTTGCGAAGACAAGCCCATGTCCTTACCGGTTCCGCGTTCCAGACGTTCGAATATGGCCATAGCCTTGGTATATGCAGAGGTGTCGCCCGTGGCATATTTAACGATATATGCATTGGCCAGATTGGCGGCAGTCTCCGTGCGTTCCGGATATATTGAGTCAAGTGTGCGCCACACCTCGATGACATCGTCATAGCGGTGCAGGTATCGCGCTATCGAGGCTATGGCCGAGCCGTTATAATACTGCGTCGGATCGGCGCGGAACTCGTCCCACAGCACGGCATAGCTGCGATATACCTCCGCCGAATCGGGATCCATATTCAGGGTCAGCAGCGCTTGCAAGGCCTTGATGTTGATGTCCTCCGGATCAAGCGCCGCGGCATATTCTACAAGTCGCTGTGCCAAGTCGTTAGAATCGATATTTAAGGCTGACACAGCCTGCAAATAGGCATAGTCGGCCTTGCGCATGTCTGCGGCCTTCTCCCATGATGTTTGACGGTGGCCGGAAGCCGCCCACGATACTGCGGCCATCAGTGTCACCATGGCCGCCATTGTGCCAAATGCTCGACGTAGGGTCATATCTGACTGTTGTTGTAATTATTATTGTCTACAATCCACGAGGTCGCCTGCCTAATGCAGCGGCGTCATGCGCGAGAGTACTCACCCGACTGTGCCCCGGAATGGTTTACTTGACGCCGGTGTGTCCAAAGCCCCCGGCGCCCCGCTCGCTGTCATCCAAAGTCTCGGTCGACGTCCATTGCACCCTGGTATACGGTGCTATCACCATCTGGCAAATGCGCTCGCCATCGTTGACTGTAAAGGGCCGGTCGGAAAGGTTGACAAGTATCACTCCGATTTCGCCGCGATAGTCGGCATCTATCGTCCCGGGCGTATTTACCAGGGTGATGCCGTGCTTGAGGGCAAGGCCGCTGCGCGGACGCAGCTGCATCTCGTAGCCTTCGGGAAGCTGGACACGCAACCCGGTGGGTATTAGGGCGCGTTCAAGCGGACCAAGCACTACCGGCTCGGACAGATGCGCCCGTACATCCATGCCGGCGGATGAGACCGTGGCATACGACGGAAGTGCGTGTCCGGAGGTGTTCACAATCTTTACACTGATATTATCCATATTACGGGATGTCTATAATGTTGGGTGGTACCGACTTCGAATCGGCATCACACGGTTATGCGGCAGGTGGCATCACCGGCCTTGAGTATGTATATGCCGCGGGCTTTGACGCTTAGCCGCGTAGTACCCGCCGGCACGTTTTGCTGAACAATCAACTGACCGAGTATGGTGAAAATTTTCACTTGTATGGGTCGCGACGTGGTGACATATATTGTCAAGCCGCGCACAACCACCTCGATGTCGCCATCGTCCGTTGTGGATACGGTCGAACGCACCACGACACCCGGGCGCGGCGCTACGGGTGCGGCCACAGCCAACCCGCTACCTGCAAGTATGGCCACGGTCATCATTACGGCATATTTGACTGCCTTCAGCTTCACGCTCCAAAGTTACAAAAAAAGCGTCAATCGGCGCCTCTATCGGCCCATAAAAATCAGCGTCCGGCATCAATGGTGTATGGAGGGGCGTCAAATTTCGGGTGCAGTTGGAGGAGTCACTATTCCGCGGCTGATAGCGGCAAAATGAAAAGCAGGGGCAGCGCAGCTTCTCGGCTGCGTTGCCCCTGTGTATGGGAA
>DAAP01000058.1 GCA_001701165.1 Bacteroidales bacterium H4
CGCCCATTTTGACACAGCCCCTGCATACTATTATCGATAAACGGGCGTCATCCGTATCAACGGACAACGAGTTTGGCTACAGCGGCAGTACCATCGGCTCCGGTGACACGCAGCAGGTACACGCCGGGGACCGAAGGCGCATTGATGCACGCTGCATCACCGGTCGAAAATATACGCGCTCCGGCCAGGCTATAGATGTCGGCACGCACGATGCCTGACACTCCGCCTACATTAATGTTGCCACCGGCGTCAACCGGGTTGGGCCAGATAGTCAACGCAGGACTTGCGCTGCCGTCAACAGCAACATCCTCGACTGCATTATTGCGGTTGTAATGTGCCACCAGACGTCCTACACGCATGGTATGCGTACCCAGATTGTCCTGAGCCGAGCTAAGCAGACCGAAACGGACGAACTGCATATTGATGGGATAAATACCGACATAAGACGGCTCGCCCAGGGCGCTCATAGGAAGAACTATCTGCATCTCCGAGCTTCCGGCCGGGACATACATGCGACAGCGACGAGTCACGCCGTCAGCACCTGTCACCTTGGCCTCGGTAGCGGTAGGCTGGAAATAGTTGTTGCCTTCGGCCGGTTCTATTTTTATATTGATATTCTTGGACCCGGCGGAGCGTACACAGAAAGTTACCGAATTGAACTTGGCCGATGTATAGAAATTGATTGTCAGGCTGTCCGGACAGCTGAAAATGTCATAGTTTTTCTTGAACTGCACATAGGAGTTGCGCAAACTGTTGACATTGAATGTCACGTCGCCATCAGCCGTCACATTTAAGTTCTTGACACCAAAGCCCGAGAGCTTCCAATTGTCCCAGCTGTCTTGCGATACGGCCTCAGACTCGGGTATCTGCACGTTGACTGTAGCCGTAATCTCAAGGTCACCACGCGTACCGGTAATGGTGGTGGTGCCGTTCTTTATACCGCGAAGCATTCCATGCACATCGATGTCGGCAATACTGCGATCGGCCACTTCCCATTGGAATTCGCCTGGATCGTAATTATATTGTTCTCTGTCGGCAGTGGCGACAACTTCGAGCAAATACTCGCGAACGTCATCAATGAGGATATTGCCAAGCTTTAATGCGACGTCAGCCTTTACCAATTCTATTTGCTTGGATATGGTGCAGTCGCCATAAGTGGCTGTCAGCGTGCCCACACCGGGAGTGCTACCGGCAATAAAAGCATTGCCCTCGCAAGTACCAATGGCTGCGTCACAGCTCAGTTGTGCGTCAAAGAAGTTCTCGTCTACAAGGTCGCCGTACTTATTGTAGGCGAGAATACGCGGAATTATGGTGGCGTAAGTGGGAACAGTGATGTCTACATCGTTGAATGCTATGCGTGTCACGGTTTTATCCTCGGGTGCAGTGGATACGCAGAACATGCCGTTGGCGATAGCACGGGGTATTGTCTCGGTAGTGGTGTTGACTACTCGGTCTTGCACAAAGAGCTGTGCCGAGCCGCCTGCATCGACTACGGACATGGTGACGCATCCGAGGTGGCGTGCAATGTCGGCCATGTCAGCCGTGGTGCACCCGGCCGAGGGTCCCCAATCGAAGTCGGTGGACTTGTCTATAACCATCACGTACAAAGTGCGGCCGTCTGCAGACGAACCGTATCCGGTGCGCGAGTACACTTTGGAATTGTATTCCAAGGCATTGCCTGCATCATCATTGACACCGTCATTGATGATATTGGACAAACCTTGTATGCAGTTATACAGGCGTGGAGTTTCATTGGTGTCATACGTTGTCCATCCCTGATTGACGGTGACAATATCGCCCTCGCTCAGCTTGTTAAGAGCCTCGGCGCAGGCGCCGCGCCCCACAAAAGCCAGTTCGTAGTCGCCCAACTTCCCGGTTCCGGCATTGGGCACAACCTTGCGCACTACGCAACGCATATCCTCGCCTACTTTCCAATGCTCGCCCTCGCACAGGTCAAGATATGCTTCGGTGCTGACACCTTCGATGATGCGCCAGTGCCAGGTATTACCATTGGCATAGCCTTCAACAGGCTGGAATGCTTTGTCACGGCCGAAGTAGCTGTTATACATGCACATCTGGCCATCGTGTACCACTCGGTTGACCTGCGTGAATTCAGTGGCATCAAGTTTGTCACTCTTTATGGTGCCTTTCCAGCCCATGGGCTTGAGCCATAACTTCTTGTCTTTGTCAAGCCCGACGATAGGCGTCTGATAGACATCGCACCACGGATCGTTGACCATCACCGTATTGGTGATGACCTTGCCGTCGCGCACATCAGCACCGAACACCGTACCTACCAGAAAGTCTGACGATGGGTACTGCGAGCTTACGCACCAGAAGTTGCCGTTGGCACCGCCAATCACCTTATGTTCGGACGAAGTGTAGCGAGCTGCTGCCGACACCAACGTCTCGGTGCTGTTTGTACGATCCTTGGCCTGCATGGTCTCGAGCGTATTGTAAGGATTGTCGAGATCCATAGTAATCACATTGACATTGAGCGGGAAACCGATGACACTGTAACGTGTATACGTTGTACCCGGGCCTATGTCACGGCGCACATACGTGCGCAGGGTATACTCTTTGCCGGAGATGGTGATGGGCTCGTCTGTAGTCAATGCGGACATATCGGCTCCGATGGTCAGCATTGATACAGCCGCAGCAATAAGGCATAAGGATGTTCTCATTTCTGTTTCTCGAGGTTTAAGTTATAGGATTTTGTTATTGCTCTAAATTATCAAATCGCTTAGCCCGACCGGCACACGCACTGCCCAAATGGCGGAATCCACGATTTGAGCGTAAAAGTACTAAAATTAATCCATTTTAACGCTTAATTTTGCCTAATTTAACATTATTTATAACCTTAATACCTTCTGAAAGACATCGCATCATATCCATAGACACTGCCAAGAATCCATCAAGTACAAGTTCGGCCTTTGTCCCGAGTCGGTTTTTCCCCAAATCTTGGCAGACTTAAATGTCAATGCAAAAATTTTTTACACACATATGCCGACATAACCATTATTTTTTGTAATTTTGCAATCACTTGTGGATTTGCCCGAACAACATTGCCCTCCCAAGGCTCTGCTATTCGCATAATCAAGCAACATCCAATCACACCACAAACAAACATAAAAACAATCCACCTTCTTTTCAAAAAAAAGAATACAGACTCAAGATCCAACAGATTTTCACATCATCTTATTCTCTCTCAACATCATTCAAACAAATATGAGTCGGCTGTTATTTGCCCTTTTTATTCTCGCAATTGTGTGCCTCAAGTTGTGCATCGAAAACCACGATGAAAACACGACCGAATACCCCATTTACTGTCCCGGAGTCACGGACAACCGAAAAAATCAACATATGCTCTCGGACAGCGCCAAATATGCCGATAATAATATGCCCACAGGATATACCCCTTATGCCAACTCTCCCTTAGACGGCAACAACAATTCTAAGATTACGGTCAAGAACGACACGACAGCGCACACAGATGCCATAGTCTTCGTGAAACGCGCCGGCCGAATAGTGCGCAACACATACATTGCCGCAGGCGACACCGCCGCAATTTACGTTCCCAATGGCACATATACCGTTTTAATATATGAAGGCAAAGGATGGCATCCTACAAAACAAATGCCCCGGGAATACCGCGGAGGCTTCGTCTCAAAAGAGTGCTTCTACTCATACACGCCGATTTCGTTGTCATACTGCACCAAAGAATTAGACATTGGCGAAGCGTGCGACAAATACTCGTGCTCTGCCGATGACATCTTTGGCTCATACCGCTAACTGCGTTGTCTGCCGACAGACGCAAACAACCGCAGCACCAATATTCCGGCATTCAAATATCCCGTATTTCTGTATTTAAGTAAAATATAAAAAGTTGCACTCGGAAAATTTGGCCGTATCAGAAAAGATTTGTAATTTTGCCCCGCTAAAAGCCCGTGTAAGCTCAATCGTCATCGGTACGCACGGATTTTCGGCAAACAACAAAGACACTAAAAGCTATAAATCAAATAACAACCTAACACAAATGATCATCGTACAAGTAAAAGAAGGCGAAAACATCGAGAAAGCTCTCAAAAAATTCAAACGTAAATACGAGCGCACCGGCGTTGTCAAAGAACTCCGTGCACGTCAAGCCTTCCAGAAACCTTCGGTTGTCAACCGCAAGAAAATGATGAAGGCTGTTTACGTACAGAAACTTCGCAGCGTCGAGGATTAATCATCCGTCTTCACTCCGAGAAGCGTCAGCGTAAACACGTAGACAAATCTCGCCTCCATCAGACAAAAAAGGCAAGGCCGGCAACCAAATAATTTTTAAGCCAGAAAGTCTTTGAACGTCAGGCCACAAACTTATACCGGAAAGGGGGAACGAATACAGAGCAAAAGTTTTTTCTCCGATTTTATTTGGAAAAGACAAAAGGAAGCAGTAAATTCGCACATACGATAAGAAGGCGTAAGGGCATCAAGCCCCGGCTTCAGATGCTTATCATTATGTGAGATATGCTGACGAAATCCTTTTTAGAATATCTACGGTGTGAGCTGAATCATTCAGCTTGCACCGTATTGTCATATTCGAAGGATTTGAAAGATTGGACACGCTTCTTGACAGGCGTAGACTGGGACACAGACGACGACACCGACCTCGTAGACCCGTCAACCGTGACGCGATCGGACATTCGCGCATGGCTCGCCGATATGACACAACGTGGATTGGCCCAGACAACCATACGACGCAGGCTGTCATGTGTACGCACATTCTACCGTTATCTCGCACGCTACCACGGATATACAGCAGACCCGACACGCGACCTCGAGCTGGCACACGCCCCCAAGGTACTACCTCGCTTTGTCCCGACAGAAGACACAGAAGCCGTGCTGGACGCGCCCATCGACCACGCCAATTTCCGTGAAGTGCGCGACCGACTCGCTGTAGAACTACTATATGCCACCGGAATGCGTTCCGCCGAACTGATATCCCTCACGGACGACAATGCCGACACCGCCCAATCCCAAGTGCGCGTCATCGGCAAACGCAACAAGGAACGCATCATACCCATAGCGCCGGAATTGTCCGAAGCCATAGACGCCTACCGTCTACTGCGGACTCAAGTGACCGGAACACGCCACACGCCGACACTGATGGTGCGCGAAAGCGGCGAGCCACTATATTACGGCCTTCTTAACCGTATAGTGCACAAGGCATTGGATCCCGTAGCGCATAGCGCAAAGCGCAGCCCTCACGTCTTGCGACACTCTTTCGCCACCGATATGCTCAATGGTGGCGCCGACCTTGACGCTGTACAAAAGTTACTGGGACACGCCTCTTTGGCCACCACGCAACTGTACACACATATATCATACCGAGAGTTACAACAAAATTATCAACAGGCACATCCGCGTGCCATTAAAAAAGAAGAACCATGAACGTACGTATCAAAGCCATCCACTTCGAGATTGCAGACCGCCTCGTAAACTTTATCAACAAGAAAACAGAGCGCATCGGACGTCGTAACCCCGAGATTGACACCTTCGATGTCAACCTCAACCTCATCAAGCCTGAAACCGCCCTCAACAAGGAAGTAACCATCCGTGTCGCCATTCCCCAAAATGGCGAAATCGTAGCCAGCAAAACAGCGGACACCTTCGAGGAAGCCTTCGATGTAGCCGTCGAAGCCGTCGAAAAGCAGCTCGAAAAACGTGCCGCCCGCAACAAGTAACCATTTGTCAAGACGATATAGCGCAAACATACATCTTGTTTTTTCGATATATCACATCGAAACATAAATCATACAGCCAATTGGCATAGAAAACAAAAGCCGGGCTTGCCGCAATAACGGTTTGCCCGGCTTTTATATCTCTATTATGATAGATTATCTCGTTCTTTCAGGTGATTATAGCTTTACTTTCTTACGACACGTAGGAGACACGAGGATATAAATACCCCTCGGAAGCGACTCTGCTAATTCCGATTCTGTCTTACAATTTGCGATCTTGGCACCTTGCAAATTATAGACATCATAGGCTTCGTTTGTGAAGTCTACCGTAATATCCTCTACTGCGTCACACTCAGATATATTGAAGAACTCGCGCCATTGTGGTGCAGACTTATATAACTGAACAGACCCTTTTGGAACGACCAATTTACAGTTTTTTCTGTCGATTTTGTTTAGCGCATATACATCGCATACCGGCGGAGTGGGGGCTAAGACAGTTATATCTTGCATTGATTCGCATTGGTTGAATGCGTATTGTCCTATCGATTTCAAGCCTTTGCCAATAGTTAATTCTGTCATATTGGAACAGTAGTAAAACGCGTACTCTCCGATTTTTTCAACGCAATCACCTATGGACACCTTGTCCAATCCGGTGCAGTAGTGATATCCATACTCATTTATTTCAGTTGTCATACCGTTGAATTCTAGTTCAGAGAGTGTCGTATTCTTCATAAACGGGTTATTCCTGTCGGGATATGACAACCTCCTGCCGATATATACGTTGATAAGAGGACTATTTCCAAAGATAGTACCTGTAGACGTCCAGCCACAGTAATCGAAATACAGTTCATCTTCGCTATCTTCTATGCGTACATCTGTCAGCGTTGTTGTATCGAAAGCATGGTTTTCGATGCAGGTGACATTCGCTGGTATTGTGATTTGGTGTAGCGAACAATTATTAAAAGTGTATTCGCCGATTGTTTCTACCCCGATGCCAATTTTCACCTCCGTAAGAGCGGTGCAATCTCTGAAGGTGTATTTTCCCAGATCTTTTACGCTATTGGGAATTTCTATACGCGAAAGAGCAGAACATCGTTCAAATGCACCATCTTCTATTGTATTTACGCTGTTGGGTATCGTTATTTCTCGTAAAGCGACACAGTTATAAAATGCGCTTACACCTATGGTTTCGATATTATCACTTAGCTCTATTGTTCTAATCTTAGTTCCGTTAAGTCCGGAGAGGTATGTAACAGACCTTGGAATATCAATCTGGCGTATCCCAGTGCGAGAGAACGCGGCTCCTTTTATCGATTTAAGTGTGTTTGGTAACGACACCGATTTTAGGGCAGACCAGTCGTGGAATGCGCTACTGATAACTTCAACGGTATACTTCTTACCCTTGTATGTTATTTTTTCCGGAACAACGACACTTCCGTCCGGGAAGAGTTTCTTGTAGTAGTTGCCATTGGACTCGTTGTTCGATGCATATTCTGTGAGTTCTGCGACACGTGTGTCGGTATTTACGTTATAGCAAAGATTGTCTACAATACAATCGTATGCATACGTGTTTGATGCCGTCAGTAAACAGACGACCATCGTAATTATTATTCGTGCCATGATGTACGCTGCTTAGTTAAGATTGCTGTTTACCATCGCACAGGTCGGAGTAGATGCGGATTATCTCGTCTACACCAGCATCGTTTGGCATTGCTATATCAACGCACACACCGTCTTTCAATACAATTAGACAGTTCGAGTAGATAGCCACTCTTGACAAGTCAACGCCGTTCAGTTTGTAGATTGCTCGTATTCCGAGCTCATTAATCGATCGATTGTTGTCCGCTGAGATATTCTGTCGCGGAACATCATGTAGCGCTTCTGCCATTTCAGGCGTAAAAGGTTTTTTAAGCATATGATAGCTATGGTGCCTCGGTCATCCCCTCGTTGGCATTAGTGTAAAAAAAGAGCGTGGGAATCTGTATCCATGCTCATTCTACAATTAGAGGCCTTAGCATACCCATGCAAAATAGAATGTGCAGCATGCAGAAGCCCACGCAAATTGTATACATAAATCCATAACAAGTCTTTTCCATCTTGAAATGGCTCATTCTGAATATGCAATACAAGCGTGGCGTCATATCGCTGCCGTATTCCTGATTTTGCATGTCGAAAGTTGCTAAGTTTCTAATTATCAAGAATAAGCGCAAATAAACGCTCATAAATATGATATATAGGGCTCTCTTGCCCTACGAAAAGCGAAGAAAAGCAGCGTTATGCACATTTGCTTCGCTTTTCATATGCAAAGATAAATCAATATTTTGTAAAGCACAAAATATATTTCATCTGTCAACTATTGAAATCCAATCTAATACTCGAATACGATGATAAGCTCTGAGTGAACGCCGAAAAAAAGAAGCGGCGCATGCCGTCCGATGATGGGAGGCATGCGCCGCTATGGTGTACGTCCTTATGGACGGGAGGTGCTTACTTTGTCAGACCGGAGATGTTGAAAGCATCAAACTCGAGGTCGTTGGCTGCACGCTGTGCCATGCTGCTGTCCAGCTTGATAGCCTGACGCAGGTTGGAGGTCAGCATCTGTTCGTTGTTGGTGCGAGCGCCCAGAACTGCCATCAGATAATATGTGGTAGCATCGGGCTTGTTAACACCGGCAAGAGTGCTCTTAGCCTTGGTGTAGTCCTTGGTAAGGATTTGAGCGAGAGCGGCGTTGTTGCTCTTGGAGTCGCCGAAAGCGCGAACTGCAGAAGCGTTGTCGCCCTGCTTCAGGTAGTATACGCCGAGGGCATCACCCAGAGATTCAGCACCGGCAGCATTGCCGAAGTACTGGTTGGCAGCGCGATAGTTGCCGTTAACCATTTCGACGAGACCGAGATTGAGCTTGGGCTCGGCACCGGCGGGAGCCAGTTGGGCTGCACGCTCGAAGGATGCTTTGGCCTTGTCGTAGTCGCGAGCCACGTATTGTGTGAGGCCGAGGTCGTTCCATCCACGGTAGTCGTTAGGATACTGACGAGTGGCGGTTTCGTAGATGCTCATGCGACGGGCATTGTCATCTGTGAGGGTGGCAGCGTAAAGCAGCTCTTCGATGGACAACTTGGAAGGATCGTTGTCGAAGCATTTGTTGATTTCACTGTCGCTCTTGCCTATTACGTCGATGGACGCCGTAATGCGCGAGTAGCGGAGTTGCGGCAAGATTTCTTCGGCCAGCTGTTCGAATACTGTGGAGATGTTGCGGATTTCGCGCTCACGCTCTTCGGGGTCTTTGTACATAGACAGAACGCTGAGGATGAGGTCTTTGTCCTGGATGTTGGACTGGCTGACAAGCTTCTGGAAGCCTTCCCAGTCTTCGGCAGTGAAGTTAGCAGTCAGTTCGCCGAACTCGGTGATTTTGTCTTTTTTGAGGCGACCCGAAACGTAACCCTTGGTGTTGTCTTCACGGTTCTGGGCCAGACGCTCGTTGAAGTCGTAAGCACCGTCAGGCGATGCATAGGATTGGATGTTGATTTCGTTGATGACGCGTGTGCTGTCGCCGTTGGCTGCCATCAGTGAGTTGTGGAACTCGGTCATGGCGTTGGTATTCAGCTCGGAGGAGCGAATGTTGGCCTGATTGATAAGGAACTTGATGTCGGCAGCGTATTTTTCGTTAATGACACGCTGGAATGCGTCCTTGCCAAGAGCGGGATTGACGGTTGCCGGGTCGGCGAGGGCGGCAGTTGCGATGATGCCGTTGGCCACATTGACGCGCGGCAATACATATTGCTTTTTGCCCTGTGTAACTACAAAGTCAAGTGCGAGGGTGCTCTTAGCCATTTCGGGGGTATAAGCGTAAGCTGCGGGGATAGTAACTGTTCCACCGTTTTCGTAAGAGATTACGGGGTTATTGCCACGTACCTTTTCGCCTTGGAAGGTATAGGGAACGGAAGTGGTTTCTTGTCCATTGTATACAAGCACTGGGGTAACAGTAACTACGGCGTTCTTTACAAAGAACTTAGCGGGAATGTTACCGGTGATGGTTGCGGGAACTTTTTCACCGACAACTTCCAGCGGATTGGGGTTGACGTTGAAATAGTCTTGGCTGAATTGACCGAGCTTTTTGCCGCAGGATGCCAGCATAAGCACTGCACCGAGGGCTAAGGTCAGACATAGTTTTTGTTTCATAGCGAATAGTTCTTAATGTGGTTGTTGTTTTATCTCTTTTTTCATGTATCTACGGGTTGGGCACGAATGCCGAAGCCGTGTTTTATTGCGCAAATATACTGCTTTTTAAAGTGCTGCACAAAATCATTTGGGTACAAATATTTGCTAAATTATATTAACATATACAAGCTATTGACGCACAAACACATACCCGATACACATATTCATGTCATATGTATAGTAATGGTATCTCAAGGAGGCTTATCCGGTATCTTTTTGCGGAAAGCCAGGGTTTCTTGCTCCGCAAGCGCTACGCGATAACGAACCCATCAGGGTTCTCATCCCGCCTTTCTTCGCACGAAGGTCCGAAAGCTTGCGCTTCCGGACCTTCTTTGCGGAAAGACAGGGATTCGAACCCTGGGTGCCCGTAAGGGCACAACGGTTTTCGAGACCGCCCCGATCGACCACTCCGGCATCTTTCCGTATATCACACGCGGTCGCACGTGTCGTTTTGTGGGTGCAAAGGTACTAAATGATTTTGATGTGTGCAATATTCGCGTGCATTTCAAAATTATTTTTTTCTTACAGCAACCCCAAACGGACCAATGCTTGCATTGTTTGCTTGCTTACGCATGCCGCTGTATGATTACCTCATAAAGGGCCATATAACTATTACCCCCCCCCGCCACAGCATTTTGTGACAGGGGGGGGGTAAGCGTTATGTTCGAAACTTATCACACATCCTTTCGGATATGTGTAATTCGATTAGTTGACGCGAAAGCGGTCGGTACCGTCGGCAAAGTAAGCCACTATCTGACGTGCAGCGGCAATGCCGGCGTTGATATTGGCTTCGGCAGTCTGTGCGCCCATTTTCTTGGGGGTAAAGAACACACGTCCGGGGAATCGTTGGCGCAGCTCGTCAGCATTGGAGGGGGCGATATCGGCCACATACTTGATATCAGGGCGCTGTTCGAGGGCCTCGGCCAACGATGGCTCGTCAATGACTTCGCGACGCGCAGTATTAATCAGTAGTCCGCCCTTGGGCATAAGTTCGATAAGATGCTTATTCACGCTATTGCGTGTCTCATCGGTGGCTGGTATATGCAGCGACACTACATCATTGTTTGCATATAGTTCTTCGATGGAATGTACCGGGTGCACTCCGGCATCTTCGATGACCTTGTCCGGGCAATACGGATCAAGAGCGCTCACCTCCATACCAAATCCTTTGGCGATACGGGCAACGTTACGGCCTACCTGACCAAAAGCATGTATACCAAGGTGTTTGCCTTTAAGCTCGGTACCCGACGTGCCGGCGTACATATTGCGCACTGCCATTACGGCAAGCCCGAAGACCAATTCGGCCACGGCATTGGAATTTTGTCCGGGGGTGTTTTCGACCACGATATTATGGGCTGTAGCAGCTTTGAGGTCGATATTGTCGTATCCGGCGCCGGCTCGTACTACAATTTTCAGCTGCGGTGCGACATCCATAAGCGCACCATCGACAATGTCGCTGCGCACGATGAGCGCATCGGCATCTTTGACAGCCTCAAGCAATTGGGCGCGGTCTGTATATTTTTCGAGAATGGCGAGCGTGTGTCCGCCTTCTTCGATGGCCTTGCGGATGCCTTGGACTGCGGCTGCCGCAAAGGGCTTTTCGGTGGCTAATAATACTTTCATTGTACTGTTGTCTTTGGTTGAACGACTACATTGTATCAATGTACGGCTTGGAAGTCGGCCATAGCGTCCACGAGCACCTTGACGCTGTCGATGGGGAGGGCGTTGTACAGCGAGGCGCGGAAGCCGCCGACGCTGCGGTGACCTTTGATACCTACGATACCGCGTTGTGTGGCAAATTCCACAAAATCCTTTTCGAGTTCCTTGTATTCGGGTTTCATCACGAAGCATACGTTCATAATCGAACGGTCAGCCGGATCGGTGACCGTGCCGGTGAACATGCGACTACTGTCTATGGCCTCGTAGAGCATGGCAGCCTTCTCAAGGTCACGGCGCTCGAGCTCCTTGATGCCGCCGAGGTCTTTATAGTAGCGCAGGGTCTGCAGAGCAGAGAATATGGGAAGTACGGGAGGGGTGTTGAACATCGAGCCCTTGGCCACATGTGTGCGATAGTCAAGCATCGTGGGGATGGGACGATCTACATGTCCGAGAGCATCATCGCGTACAATAACAATGGTGACACCGGCGGGAGCGAGGTTCTTCTGCGCCCCGGCATATATTGCATCATATTTGGAGACATCTACGGCGCGCGAGAAGATGTCCGAGCTCATATCGGCCACCATACGACAAGGCACATCGGGATCTTTGCGTATCTCGGTACCATATATAGTGTTGTTGGACGTATAGTGGAAGTAGTCGCTATCGGCAGGTACGACGAAGTCCTTGGGTATACGAGTGTAGTTGTCGCCTTCACCTGAGGCCACGACATTTACTTCACCAAAGAGGCGCGCTTCTTTGATGGCCTTGTGTGCCCATGTGCCGGTGTCAAGATAGCTGGCGCGCTTGCGCAACAGATTGAAAGGAATCATGCAGAACTGCATCGAGGCGCCGCCGCCAAGCCACAGCACGCTGTAACCTTCGGGGATTTCGAGAAGCTCTTTGACAAGAGCCGAGGCTTCGTCAATAACAGCCTGGAATTCCTTGCTGCGGTGCGATATTTCCAAGATGGACAATCCGGTGTCAGCAAAATTGATGATTGCATCTGCCGTGTTCTGAATAGTGTACTGGCTCAGAATCGAAGGACCGGCATAGAAGTTGTGCTTCTTCATACTCATAGTGTTTGTATTATTATAGGTTTATCTTTCGCATTGTATACGTGCACTGCACAGTTGACCCGGTTGTATGTAGCGACGGAGTGCTTGCACGGGGCAAATATAGTTATATTTTTTGTGATGCACAGCCATTGGCACAAAAAAACGCACAAAAAAAAAACGAGAGACCCATCATATGATGAACCTCTCGATGTTTGGTGGCGGAGGCAGGACTCGAACCTACGACCTTCGGGTTATGAGCCCGATGAGCTACCACTGCTCTACTCCGCGATGTTTCAGTGGTGCAAAGGTATACACTTCTCACGAGACAGCCAAATGATTTAACTAACTTTAACCCCCAATCATTCACAATTCTCCCGTCAGCCAATATTGTCCTAAATAAAATCGGAAAAAAGGAAAAGGAAGTAGTCACTAAGGCAGAAAATAACTACCTTAGTAGTGAGTGCTCAAACTCGACTACTTCCTATGGTAAAATTAACACTATTTGCGCAAATAATCTCGCTTCTGCCCAAAGAA
>DAAP01000044.1 GCA_001701165.1 Bacteroidales bacterium H4
GTTAAAAATATTTAACAAAAAAGGATGCAAGCAATTAGTCGGTGCATATATTTCTATTGCTGTCACTCATCACCGGCAGGCATCACCCCGACAGCGGCAAGGACGTTCTCGGGAGCATCGGGAACGTGGGGCGAAATAATGCGGCGATTGGCCGGCAGGAGGGTATTGGCGCGGTTGCCGAGATTTTTTGCAAAGCCCAGAGGACGACCTTGATATGTAAGTAGAACTATACCGCGCGGCGTATCTTCCGGCAATATCGGGGCGTTGCGCTGCAAGTACGACACGGCTTCGCGCCAGTCTATCGGTGCTTTAACAAAGGCATCACAATCAATAACTTGACTCATAGCCAAAGCGTGCGCAGGAATAACATCGCGACCCTTAATTGTGCCTACTTCCACGCCCTCAAGGATGACACGCAACCCGGCATCGGCGAGACGTGCAGCCATAGCTGCCACCGCCGGCGGAGCAGCCGTAATTATCCCTGCGGCATCGGTACTCCACGACATATCGCCGCGCACCATACGGCGTACGGCTTCCGGAACGGGCTGTGTCTTGGCAGCGCTTTTGCGTTTGAAAGACTTGGGACGACGCATATCATCATCTTGTACCGTCGGTACGCTGTCGCCGTCCTTGCGCAAAGCGGCCACAAAAAGGCCTTCGCCACGTGCAATACCCGGATAAAAATGTGTACAGGGAAACGGCATCAGTCCTTCGTCAAAACACCCCGGAGACACTCCCGGCATATTTTCCAATCCGGTGGATAGCGGCGTAGCGCCCAATTCGTCAATGACATAGCGAACATTATCCTCATCCTCGGCGGTATTAAAGGTGCACGTACTGTATATCAGCACCCCGCCGGGGCGTAAGGCATCCCACAGACCGAGTAATATGCGGCGCTGCAGCGCAGCGCAGTCGCGTACCAATGCCGGAGACCATTGGGCCACAGCGTCCCGATCTTTACGCATCATTCCTTCGCCGGAGCACGGCACATCGGCGCAAATAACATCGAAGGCATCGTGAAGCACCCCAAAGGACGCAGCATCCGCGCATGTCGCAATGATGCGTGGGTCGCCCCAGCGCTGCAAATTTTCCACCAGCACGCCCGCACGCGTACGATCGTATTCGTTAGCTACCACTACCGTACTTTCGCTGCCAAGTGCATCCGCCACGGCCGTAGTCTTGCCTCCGGGAGCAGCACACGCATCGAGTACACGCAATTTGCCGTCCGGATTTATATCCGCCTGTATCAAGGCATGGCGCAGCACCGTTGGCAGTGCCGCGCTCGAGGCGTCTTGTACATAATAAAGGCCCTGATGCAGCGACGGGTCAAAGGTAAAGCGCGGACGTCCCGACAGATATGCCAAACGCGCATTCCACGGTGCGGTATCGACAAGTTGCGGCATTCCGAGGCCGCGATGTGCGGCGATGCGCACAGACACCTCCGGCTCGCTCATCGACAACGCCTCTACAAGGGCACGCCCTTGCGGTCGAGAGAGCAACATCTGCACAAAAGCTTCGGGCAGACAACGCGGCTCAGGACTTGCCGGTGATGATGGAGCGAATGTCATTGAGCTTATTGAGCGCCTCCAAAGGCGACAAGTTGTTGATATCAAGGCCTATGATTTCGTCTCGTATTTGACTGAGCACCGGGTCGTCCAATTGGAAGAAGCTCAGCTGCATACCGCCTTCCTTCAATGGCTTGGGGGGCTCGGCTCCCGTCATATCCACAGCACCGGCAGCATCACGGTTGGTCTCGAGACGGTGCAATATAGCATTGGCGCGATTGACTATCACCGACGGCATCCCGGCCAATTTTGCCACATGTATACCAAAGGAATGTTCGCTGCCGCCGCGCTCCAGCCGTCGCAGAAATACCACTTTCCCGTCAATTTCCTTGACTGACACGTGGAAATTGTGTATGCGCGGATAAGATTGTTCCAACTCGTTGAGCTCGTGGTAGTGCGTGGCAAAGAGCGTCTTGGGCCTTATGTTGTCGGGGGTGTCGTGTATGTACTCGACTATGGCTCGGGCTATCGAGATGCCGTCATAAGTGGACGTTCCACGTCCCAATTCGTCAAAGAGTATCAGCGAACGTTGGCTCAAGTTGTTGATGATGGATGCGGCTTCGTTCATCTCAACCATGAAGGTGGACTCGCCCAGCGAGATGTTGTCACTTGCACCTACACGCGTAAAAATCTTGTCAACCACACCTATACGGGCGCTGTCGGCCGCCACAAAGCAGCCTATCTGCGCCATCAGGACATTGAGCGCCGTCTGTCGCAGCAATGCCGACTTACCGGACATATTGGGCCCGGTAATCATCAAAATTTGCGCATCGTCGTTGTTCATACACACGCTATTGGCGATATATGGCACACCTACGGGCAAGCGCCTTTCGATGACGGGATGTCGAGCCTGAACAAGGTCAAGTTCAAGGCTGTCGTCCACCACCGGGCGTGCGTAGCGGTAAGCCGTGGCCGCCGCATTGAACGACAGCAGGCAGTCCAACCGCGCCACCAGCATCGCATCGGCCTGCATAGCCGGAATATACGATGACAGCGCGGCCACCAAGTCGTTGTACAATGATGTCTCCAAGGAGGCTATGCGGTCTTGCGCACCAAGTATTTTCTCCTCGTATTCCTTGAGTTCGGGGCTTATATATCGCTCGGCATTGACAAGTGTCTGCTTGCGTATCCATTCCTGAGGCACCTTGTCACGGTGCGTATTGGTGACTTCGAAGTAGTATCCGAAGACGTTGTTAAAACCTATTTTGAGCGATGATATGCCAGTAGCTTCGACTTCACGGTCGCGTATCTGCGCCAAGTACTGCTTGCCGCCGGTGGCTATATGTCGCAATTCGTCCAAGGTGGCGTTGACACCTTCGCGTATGACGTCTCCGTTCCCCGGCTTATTGGGGCAGTTGTCCCAAATTTCGCGTTTGATACGCGAGGCTATATCGGTGCAAGGATTGATTTGCTCGCCTATGGCACGCAACTGCGGCTGGTCGGCGCCGAGGCACAAGGTCTTGACGGGCTCGAGGGCCTCGAGTGCGGCACGCACCTGTACCACCTCGCGCGGCGTGATGCGCAGTGTGGCTATTTTGGCTACCAGTCGGCCCAGGTCGCCTATGCGGTCCAGGAAATTGCCGACAGCTTCGGCGGCCTCGCGGTCGCGGAAGAAGTATTCCACGACATCCAGGCGGTTGTTGATTTCGCGAGGGTCGCGCAACGGCATCAGTATCCACTGGTGCAGCAGACGCGCTCCCATGGGTGTGCGCGTACGATCAAGCACGTCCAGCAAGCTCATGCCTTCTTCGCTCAGCGGCGATACCAATTCGAGATTGCGCACCGTGAAACGGTCGAGACGCACATAGCGATCTTCTTCTATGCGTGCTATGGTGTTGATGTGCCCTATATGCGTATGATTGGTAACATCGAGATAGTGCAATATGGCGCCGGCGGCGATGATACCGGCGTTCATGCGCTCAAGACCAAAGCCCTTGAGCGACGAAGTCTCAAATTGCTTGAGCAGTCGTTCCATGGCCGCATCACGCGTAAATACCCAGTCGTCAAGTTCGAAAGTCAGATAGTGTCCCGACAATTCATCATCGAGTCGGCGCTTGAGACCGCGTTCGACCAAGACTTCCTTGGGCGCGAACTGCGCCATAAGTTTGTCGGCATAGTCGGCATTGCCCTCGGCGGCAAGGAACTCTCCGGTGCTGATATCCAAAAATGCTATACCCAGGGTCTTGTCGCGCCCGTGGTGTATGGACGCCAGGAAGTTGTTGAGTTTGCCGTCCAATACATTATCACTCAGCGATACGCCGGGCGTCACCAGCTCGGTGATGCCGCGCTTGACCAGCGTCTTGGCCGTCTTGGGATCTTCGAGTTGTTCGCAAATGGCCACGCGCTTGCCCGCCCTCACCAATTTGGGCAGATAGGTATCCAAGGCATGGTGCGGGAAACCCGCCAATTCGACGTATGCCGCCGCCCCGTTGGCTCGACGGGTCAGAGTGATGCCCAAAATCTCGGAAGCGGCCAGGGCGTCATCGCTGAATGTCTCGTAGAAGTCGCCTACACGGAAAAGCATTATCGCATCGGGATGCTTGCGTTTCATCTCGATGTACTGTTTCATCAGCGGCGTCTCGGCTATTTTTTTGGCCATGGTATAATTGTCTTGTTATTTTCCGGGGTACAAAAGGACGGCGCTTGTACATCCGCCCGTGGTCGTATGTTGCAAATATCCGGATTTTAGCTTTTTGCCAAGTCCGGGGGCATTCCTCGACTTGTCGCAATCATCGACCTATCGCAAAAATTCGCGTGCTTTCTCAATGTCTCCGGCATGATCCACATCCAGGATTTTGCCCATATCGAAGGCACGAAGGCGCTGTCCGGCAGCCACAAGAGCGCGTTGGTAGTTGCGCATACGGCTGACGCCCTCATCGATGCAGCGGCGCAGGATGTCCACAGCAACGGGGCGCAATCCGTATATGCCGCCCGAGACATACCGCACGCCATCCCACGGCGCATCGCGGAAGGCGGTGATGATGCCGTCGGCTGCGGTGTCCACATATAAAGGCTTTTCGTCATCTATGTATGTGGTGACAGCCATACATCCGTCTATATCGTCAGGCGCCTCAGCAAAGGCCTGCACATAACGGGCAAAGTCTTCCTCGCGGAAAATGGTGTCTACCGTGGTAAGTATAAACCGTCCGTCGCCACCATCGGCATTGTCTTCGCCGAAAGTGCGCGATACTTCGTAGAAGCTGTGCATCGAGCTTGGCGTGGTTTTAACCACCAGCTTCAGAGGCACATCCAACTGCGGCTGCAAGGCTTCGACATACCGACGCACATCGGTCATATGCTCGTTGACGATGACGCTGATGCGTTGGGCGGCGTTGGCCATGAAAATATCTATGAGACGGCGTATCATAGGACGGCCGTCAATATCTACCAACGGCTTGGGCATTGGGATGCCTTCTTGTACCAGTCGGCTGCCTTCTCCGGCAGCTATAATTGCGTAATTCATTGATGCGTAAGATTCTGCTTTTGATATGGAATGCGCTGTCTGCCGACTGTTGCGCGTATTTGCGCCATCGTCGACACGGCTCGTACCACCGCCGATGCGGATGGTTATTCGTCTTTGGTCAGGTCAAGCACCACATTGTCCGACCCTTTGTCATAATACTGGCGACGTAGAGGATTGCGGAGGGCCTCGGCATCATTGGCACGGGCGCGGAAGATGTCCAAGGCTGCATATATTGCATGCATCATGCTCTGCGGGTCGGCCTCACCCTTGCCGGCAATGTCGTAGGCGGTACCATGGTCAGGCGAGGTGCGTACATAAGGCAGTCCGGCGGTGAAATTGACACCATCGTCCATAGACATAGCCTTGAACGGCGCCAAACCCTGGTCGTGGTACATGGCCAGTACTGCGTCAAAGTGTGTGTATGCAGCCATGCCGAAGAAACCGTCAGCTGCATACGGCCCGAAGGCCATAATGCGGCCTTCGCGGGCCTTAGCTATGGCCGGGGTTATGATGTCGCGCTCCTCAGCGCCCAGCAGCCCGTCGTCGCCGGCATGAGGATTGAGGGCGAGTACCGCTATACGGGGATTGTATATCGCGAAATCGCGGCGCAACGAGGCATCCAGCAGTACTATTTTTTCAAGTACGCTGTCGGTAGTGATGGCAGCAGCCACATCGGCAAGAGGCAGATGTGTCGTGGCCAAAGCCACGCGCATGCGGTCGTTGAAAAGTATCATCAGTGCTTTGACGGGCACGGGCAGGCGCTCGGGCAGGCGCTCTCGGCTACGACCGCGACGTTTCGATTTGCCATCGGCGGCCTCGGGTGCGGCCTGCGTCACAGACGTTTCCTCAGTCCCGGCAAGCGTTGTCTCGGCAGTCACGGCCTCGGCTACAATTTCCGTGCCGTTGTCTGCGGCCACTATTTCTGCCTGAGCCTCAATCGCAATGTCCGCATCGGGCTCGGACGGGGCAAATTTGTGCTCCAAGTACTCCGTATGTCCGGCAAAATGAAAGTCCTCACCTTGGATGTTATGCTTGTTGATGGGAGCAGTGACCAATACGTCCACATCTCCGGCGGCAAGGGCGGCGGTGGCGGCCTCGAGTGCTTCGAAAGCAGCACGACCGGCTGCTGCTGTACTCTCTCCCGGTTCGATGGCGAGGTTATCCGCACCTACATTGACCACGTTGACGACTCCGTCGCGCAATTGCTTGGTGTCATTGGCATGTGCAATCTGTATTTGCGACATTTGCAGTCCCTTGCGGTAGAAGGACACGGCCTTTGCATTGGCAAAAACTACCGGAGTGCATAATTCAAGTATCCGATTGTCTTCCATGGCCTTGAGAATCACCTCGAGGCCTATGCCGTTGGTGTCGCCCTGAGTGATGGCGACTCTGATTTTATTCTTCATCTTGGTATGGTGGTTGCTGTTTCTTGGCCGCCCCGGCAAGCATACCGCAGGCAGCCATAATGTCCTGTCCGCGCGAAGCGCGTATCGTGGCGGTGATACCCAAGTCGTTGAGTCCGTCGCGGAAGTTCTCCTGAACGCGTCGCAACGACGGACGCAGGCTGTCTCCGCCTATGGGATGATAGGGAATGATATTGACCCGTGCATCGGTGCCGCGCAACAGGCGTGCAAGGGCACGCATGCTTTGCGGCGTGTCGTTGACGCCGTCCCAAAGGATGTATTCCACTGACAGGCGGCGCTGATGCGCAAAGTCGTAGTCCCGCAACAGCGCCATGACTTCGCGTATAGGAAAAGCTTTTTGCACCGGCATCAGCGCTTGACGCTGCTCGGCATCGGCCGAATGGACGCTGATGGCTATATGCACCGAGGTCTTGTCAAGCAGTCGCCGCAACCCGGGGATATTGCCCACGGTGGACACGGTAATGCGTTTGGGACTCCAAGCCAAACCCCACGGGGCGGTAAGAATCTCGATGGTGTTGAGCACGGCGTCGAGGTTGTCTGTAGGTTCGCCCATGCCCATGAATACGACATTCGTAAGGTCGCGGCTCTGCGGTATGGATAGTATCTGGTTAATAATCTGCGCAGTAGTCAGATTTCCGTGGAAGCCCTGACGTCCGGTCATACAAAAAGCGCAATTCATCTTGCATCCGGCCTGCGAGGACACGCACAGGGTGGCGCGGCCGTCTTTCTCGGGGATGTACACCGACTCGACATCGCGTCCGCCACAACCGCGAAAGAGGTACTTGACCGTGCCGTCGCGCGATGCCGTGGACGCCAAGGGTTCTTCGCGTCCGACGACATACCCGGCCTGCGCCAAACGGATGCGTCCCTGCTTGGACAGATCGGTCATCTCGTCTACGGACGTGGCACGTCCTACATAGAGCCACCGCGCCATCTGCTTTCCGGCAAAACGCGGCAACCCCACGGACACGGCCACCTCGGACAACTGCTCCGGTGTCAGCCCTATCAGCGGACGGCGCACATGTTCATCGATGACGGCAGCCTCGGAATCAGAAGCCTTGGCTTCTACAGCCTCGGTGACGGCTTCGGCCCGGATGTCTCGGTTAGCCGGCATCGTTTATTCGCCGGGCACTACCTTGTCAAGATACCACTTGCCGCCGATGCGTTTAAACTCGAAAGTGTGTGTCACGTACGAGTCCACCCATCCACAGTCAAGGTATACCTGCGTGTACTGGATTTCGCCCCAAGCCTGATAGTATTCGTCATCGTCCTTGGCAAAGGGCCGCTTGGCCGTGAAATTGTCGGGCACAAGCAGCGAAGCATATTTCTCGCGCTGGTCGTCGGTAAGACGCACACGCGATTCCATAAATGCGGAATCCGTGGAGAATTTGCCGATGAAGGTCTTGAAGGCTTCGGGTCCCTGGTTGCAGGGAGCCTTGGCGGACATAACTTTGGCCACGGTGGCATCCACTTCGGCAGCGGTCTGTCCCTTTGCATCCATGGCGGTGCACATTAGCGCCGCAAGAGCAGCTATAAATAAAAACTTGCGCATAATCAAATTGGTTTTTATTTGATTGTTATATAACGTACTATAAATCTTTCATCATCCAACGGCACATGCCCGGCATGCAACACGTCAGAGGGTTTCGAGTATATGGAGTCCGACAAACAAGGTGACAAACACCAGTGCCAAAGTCCCGGCAGCAATAACCGAAGTAATGGCGAGGTTGCGCATATTGCCGGGCCGCAGACGGCAGCCTATGGCTGACAGCACTATGGCCACCACATCAAAGGACATCGAAGCCCATTCGCTGAACACCAGGAAGGCCCAGGCCAAGAGCGTGCATACCGCACCGCCTATGGCCATATAGCGCAACGCAGGAGACCGGAATACGGGGGTGGCCTCTGTCGCCTCGGCCTGCGGCATTTCTTCTGTCTCCGACATTACCTCAGCCTGCGGCATTTCCTCGGTAGGTGCAGCTGGTGCTTCCGGCATTTCGGTCTCGGAGGCCTGTAAGGACTCGGCCGGCGTGAGTTGGTCCACGGTCTTGGGTGTGTCGTTATCGGTAGTCATGCGTTCCTATGTTTGTTTTGTACAATTATCTGCGTTTTGTCAGATGGTCGGAAATGTCGCAACCGCGGCGGTCAAAGGGCTGCACGTAGCGGCGGCATTGGCATCCGGACGTTTTATCTTGCGAAGTTACGAAATTCTCGCCATATACGCTCCTTTCAACCCGATATTTCTTTTGCTGCAACAAAAGGGAAGTGTGTGGAAAGTGTGTGCTTGCCGCCAAATCGTATGTATCGAGGGAAGCCGTGACGGATTATGACGGACAGCAATCAGACTGTGGCGGAGGCAACGGCATTGACGATGACGCCGGCAAGGGCGAGGCCGAAGGCGGCAGTGGCAAAGACTACCGTACCGTTGGGACGCTTGGCGCCGTTGACGGTGACTTCGCTCTCGGCGAGACGGACGTTGGGCACTTGCTGCGGCGAGTAGGCGCAGCTGAATTTGCGCTTGGGAAAGATGCCGCTACGGCGAAAGCGTTGTCGCAAAGCACGGGCCAGCGGGTCGCCCTCTACTTTCCAAAATTCGGCAATGCGTATCTGCGTGAGGTCTGTCTTGCAGGCGGCACCCATGCTCGAGACGAGACGGGCCGAAGATGCCGTGGCATTGCATATCAGCAGGGCTTTGTCTGCAACCGAGTCGATGGCGTCGACCACCCAGTCATATGCTTCGAGGTCGAAATCAGCAGCAGTGTCGGCGGTGTATATGCCATGCACCGGCCGGACATCGATATCAGGATTTATGGAACGCAGGCGCTCGGCGGCGACATCCACTTTGGGACGTCCTATGGTCTCGGAGGTGGCTATAAGCTGGCGATTGATGTTGCCGGGCGCCACAATATCGCTGTCCACAAGTGTTATATGGCCTACGCCACTGCGTGCCAGTGCTTCGGCGCACCACGACCCTACGCCTCCTATACCGAAGACGATGACACGAAGGCGACCGAGCCGCTCGAGGGCCGTTTGGCCCAAGAGCAGCTCGGTGCGATCGAAGTATTGAGATGTGTCTGTGTTCACTTGACAAGTACGCGGCGGCTGAAGTCGTCAACAACAACGATGTACAGACCTTTGGCAAGGTCGAGAGCATTGTCTCCGGCGTTCAGCGTACCATTGAAATATGTAATGCCGTCGATGCCGTATACTTGCACTTCGGCCTGCTCGCTAAGGCTGACAACGAGTTGACCGTTGAGACTGTATGCCGTCCAAGCGTGATAGTCGCTTTCGACGCCTGCGATACCGCCACGATAGTGGGATATGGCGATATTGTCGAAGTGTGCACGGGCGCCTGCGGTCTGCACAAAGCGCACGCGGACATCTCCGCTGACATTGGCGGTGACGGTGTACTTCTTGTAGGCTTCGCCCTTGGGCAGAGTGATGTTCGCTACTGTCTTCCAGTTGTTAGCGCCATCGCCGGAGCATTCCACCTTGAATTCGCATGCAGCATCGCCATCCCAAGCCTTGGCATAGAAGGTGATTTCGCCTACGCCGCCGGCAATGTCTTCGGCCGTCTCGAAGGACGAAGAAGCGCTCTTACCCAAGCGCATGTAATTTGAACCTTCATAAGCTTTCTTACTTTCGGCAAATACGCCTGCATCATGGAGGTTCCAGACGCACATTGTGCCTTTTACAGTATTCTTATTGTAGCTGCCGCTTGCTTCTGCCTCGAAGTCCTCGACGAAGTCGATGGCTTCGGTGACCTTGGCCGATACTTCAGCCTCATCGGTGGTATAAGTCTCGCCTTTGGCTGTCGTGGCGGTGGCTATGATGGAGCTGGCGAAGGTGCCGGCTTTGGCGCTGTTGACGCGGATGTATATGCGGTCTTCCTCTGGTTTGATGACGATTTTCTGCGACCATTCGGCCTTATCGGAGGACAGTTCGAACGGAGCTTTAACCTCAATAGTAATGTCGGAGGTGATGTTCTCGACCCCTACGAGTAGCTCCTCGGCCTCGGAAGGTATGCCCGGCTCGGCCACCAGCGACAACTCGCCGTCGTACATGAAATCGATAGATGGTATCGGGGCTGCAGTGGTGACGTTGATTTTACCTGAAGTCAACGTCTTGGATTTTACGTAATATGTGTAGGCCGTTTCGGGTGATAAGTCGCTGCAGATGTATTGCTCGTCTTTAGCCTTGACCGTACGCGGATATGAAGCAACGGCATTGCCTTCGGCATCGAGTACATAAATTGTATATGTGCCGTCAGCTGCTTCGTCGCCTACGTAAGTCCAGTGTGCGATGAAGCTTTCGTCGCTAATGTCGGTAGCAGCTCCCACGGGCAGTCCGGTCATGGCGTTGGCGGTCAACTTGACCGTAGTCTTGGCCGTTCCGGAAGTGAGGGTGAGCGTTCCGACTGCGACACCGGCTGCAGGTGCCGTATAATTCAGGGTGAGTATGGCGCCGTCAGTAGTCATGGACGCATCGGCGGCTATGGAGGTCGTGCCGGCGGCAAATCCGGCACCGCTGACGCTGACGCTGATGGCTTCCTTGAGGCCTTCGGCCTTGACGGTCACCGCCTTGGTGCGTGCCAAGCCTACGGCCGTAACGCCGAAGTCAACAGTACTGCCATCCGTGGGAAGCAGGAAGGCCGGGTCGGCGCTGATATTGGTAGACCAGTTTTGGCCCTTCTTGTTGCCCCAGATGTATTCGGCCAATTCGGGGTGGTCGATGAAGGGGTTGCGGTTGTGCTGTGCGCCGTATACGACTTCCTGACGGTCAAGTTCCTTTTGGCTGACCGGATCTTCGCGATGCCATTTCAACAGCAGGTTGATGGCCCATGACGAGAAGGCGGGGTAGTTGTTGCCGGACAGCATCGGGGATTTCCATCCGGCGATTTTGTCATTATAGGCCGCCGCCATATAAAAATACGAGCGGGCAAAGTCACCTTTATACTGATCGTCCGGCTCGAATACCGTGCCCGAATACCCGGGGAAGGTGCAGCTGCCGAGGCGTCCGAGAGCCTTCACACTGCCGTTTGAAGGCAAGGTCGTACCATTGGCACATTCGCCGTAAGGGAAGTTGGAGCGCTGTCCGTTGACTTTACCATCGGTGGGATAGATGTGGAAAGCCTCGCTGTACATAGGCTGAGCATCATTGAACCAGCTCTTGGGGAACGAGTGCTCGCGATTATAGCAATCACCTACTTTTTTGTAATTGCCGCAAGTGATGCCCGGTTTCCAATGTTTTGTCGAATACATATCCCAGATGGTTCCATCGGAATACACATCGGAGGTTTTATAGAGGCTGAGCAGACCGTTGTAGCCCACGTTGATGTGGTCTCCGACCTTTTTGCAGAGGGCGGAGAGCAGTGCGGCCCCCGACTTGTTTTCGCAAGTGGAGTAGTAGCCCGCCGGCTCAGCGGCGAAAGCCACGGCTGTCGACGCTAAAGCCAGCGCCAGGACAGCACCTTTTAAGTACCGTAAAATCATGATACGATTGGTTTGTTGTTTTATGTGTTTCGGTTTCTTTGTACTAATGCTCGGTTGCTCTAAGCGTATCGAATTCCGTACCCAATATGGCATCCTCCTTTACGGCGTCCTATTGCATCTATTTTGGGCAGGCGTGAACTCCTCGGTTTTTTAGGGCAATGGACTGCAAAGGTACGCAAAATCTCCGACCCGCCAAGCACTTTGCCAAAAAAATCGCGCCGGCATCGAAATAACGGCTCGTCAGGGACGCAATACATTGCCCTCGCGCAGCAGGAAGCTAATACGCGGAAGAACTTCGCCCGTGGGAACTCCAAAAAACAGCCAAACTTATAGGTGGTAAACCAATAGCAATCAGACAAATAACACAAATAGACAGTAAGCAAATCGGGAATGGAGAGCGAATTACGAAAATTTTTCTTTGATAATTGGAGGGGAAGTCGTAACTTTGCGGCGCAAACAGGTGCACGGCCATCGGCCGTGCTTAAAAGGGAATCGGGTGTGAATCCCGAACAGTCCCGCTGCTGTGAGCCTCACGCCACTGTGCGTCAGCACATTGGCACGACCTCGGGCATACGTCACTATACCGCTGCAGGCGGTACGGGAAGGCGTCCGAAGCCGGTCGGAGGCGAGTCAGAAGACCTGCCTGAGAGCAAAAATGCCGATGCTCTGCCAAGGGCGTTATAGCGACGCCGGCTTGCGAGGACGAGCTCAGAGTCTCATCAGACCCGAAATTCCTGCCGGGAATATGGGCGCATTGCGCGCCGCGCGTTCCGGAGGATGCGGCAACAGCATCTGCGACATGTTTCACCCACGCCCTTGTCCGCCACTGCGGAAGGAGCACAACACATTCGTCAGATGCCACAAACATCTAAGACATTTTTGAAAGAACACCGCGTATGCCGCCGAGTATGCGTGGCGGCCGTCCTCGCATTTGCAGCCGCCACCGCCGTGTATGCACAACCCCCCGAAGGGGCTTCATCGGTCTTGGCCGAGCGCGACAGCGCCGCCACCATTGCACGCTCGATGGCATGGAGCGACAGCATCCAGTCGCTGCACGAGCTGATAGTGACCACGCGCCGCCCGTGGGAACCCACCGAGATTATTCCGGTGCAGACACTTGCCGGCGAGGAGTTGCGCCGTCTGTCCAGCAATAGCGTGGCCGACGCCTTGCGCTATTTCTCGGGCGTACAGGTCAAGGATTACGGAGGCGTTGGCGGCATAAAGACCGTCAACATCCGCTCGATGGGCACCAATCATACCGGCGTAGTGTACGATGGCGTAGCCTTGGGCAATGCCCAAAACGGGCAGATAGATCTCGGGCAGTTCTCGCTGGATAATATGGAGGCGCTGTCGCTGTACAACGGACAAAAAAGTCAGATACTGCAGCCGGCACGCGACTTCGGCAACGCCGGTACAATATATATGCGCACCGCCGTGCCACAATTTAAGGGCGACGAGACATACCACGCCCGCGCGGCAGTACGCACCGGCAGTTTTGACCTCATCAATCCCTCGGCTTTGGTTCAGCTCAAGTTGTCTCGCCGCGTAAGCGCCTCGCTCAGTGCCGAATGGCTCAATTCGTCCGGTAAATACAAATTCCGCTATCGCCGTGTCAATCCCGCCGGCGAAGTAGCCTATGACACCACGGCCACGCGTCAAAACGGCGATATCAACGCCACGCGCCTCGAGGCTTCGGTCTTCGGCAAGACATCGCACGGCAATTGGATGGCCAAGGCCTACAACTATAATAGCGAACGAGGCATACCCGGTGCCATCGTCAACAACGTATGGCGGCGCGGCGAACGCATTTGGGACACCAACAGCTTTATCCAAGGACATTGGCGTGCCACATACGGGCGCTGGACCACTTTGGCCAATGCCAAGTATGCTTTCTACCGCACGCATTACGTCAACAACGATGACAAGCAAATCAAGGTGGACAACCTCTACCGCCAGCGTGAGGTCTACGTGTCCACAGCCAACCAATACGACATCATTCCCGGCAAATGGGAAGTGTCGGCCAGCTATGATTTCATGTTCAACAGCCTCGATGCAGATGTATACGACTTTGTACGCCCCGAGCGCTATTCCAATCTGTTGTCCGCCGCCACTGCCATCACACTCGGCCGCTTCAAGGGTCAGGCCTCGGCCTTGGCCACTTTTGTCCGCGACATGCTCGAAGAGGTTCAGGACCCGCCTACGAAGCACGTTTTCACTCCGGCCGTGTACGCTTCATATGCCTTTGTAGATTGTAAAACCAAGCGCGGTTCTGATATGCTGTCTCTGCGTGCATTCTACAAGCGTTCATTTCGTATGCCCACTTTCAACGACCTATATTACGCCGATATGGGCAACTCCAAGCTCAATCCCGAGCGCGTCACCCAGTACAACGTCGGCATCGTGTACGACCATGTACGCCGCCACTCGCTGCTATCGTCCATCAAATTCAGTGCCGACGGATATTACAACAAGGTACACGATAAGATTGTGGCCTACCCCAAGGGACAGCAATTCCGTTGGACGATGCTCAATCTGGGACTTGTGGACATCCGCGGTGTCGACATCAGCGCCGCCGCCACCGTTACCCCGCGCCGCGATATGGACATCACCCTGCGCCTGCAATACACTTGGCAACGCGCTATAGACATTACCAATCCCGAGGACAACTACTATCGTGACCAAATCCCATACATACCGCACCACAGCGGAAGTGCCATAGCCAACATTGCATGGCGGCGCTGGAACCTCAACTACAGTTTCATATACGTAGGCGAGCGCTACAACCAGCAGGAAAACATCCGCTACAACTACACACAGCCCTGGTACACCAGCGATGTATCGCTGACGCGCGACTTCACCCTCGGCAAAGTCGGCCTTCGCGCCACCGTCGAAGTCAACAACCTGTTGTCCCAGGACTACGATGTTATCATCAACTACCCCATGCCCAAGCGCAACTATCGTTTTACCCTAACCGTAACGATATGACAAATCGCGACATGGACACAAAGACGATGATACCACGTGCCGCCTCTGCGGTACGCAACTGCGGCTATAATGACACAATAATATATAGACCTATGATTCATCCCCATACGTCATTCCGACTAACGGGATGTATGATTTGTTTTCTGCTACTCATGCTATGTGCCACGAGCTGTCGAGAGGACGAGCTCGTGGTGCCGGCAGAGTATGACCCCGTGCCGGCGGTGTCGGACAGCGAGGGCCGCATACGCGGGATGTATCTGCTCAACGAAGGCAATATGGGCAGCAACAAATGCACTCTGGACTATCTTGACTACGTCACCGAGCTGTATGCCCGCAACATATACCCCGAGCGAAACCCCAATGTCATCAAGGAACTCGGCGATGTCGGCAACGATATCGCCATCTACGGCAGCAAACTCTATATCGTGGTAAATTGCAGCCATAAAGTCGAAGTGCTGGATGCGAAAACAGCCGTACGCATCGCGCAAATCGACATTCCCAATTGTCGATATATCAAATTCCACCGCGGCAAGGCCTACGTCAGCAGCTACGTCGGTCCGGTACTAATCGATCCCGATTCGCCCAAAGGTGCGGTCTACGAGGTGGACACCACCAGCCTCAAAGTCACCGGGCGTTGCATCGTCGGATACCAGCCTGAAGAAATGGAGATTATCGATGACTACATGTACGTCGCCAATAGCGGTGGGTATCGAGTGCCCAATTACGACAACACCGTATCCGTGATCCAGCTTATAGACTTCAAACAAGTGCGTCAGATACCCGTAGCTATCAACCTGCACCGCATACGCAAGGACCGGTACGGACGCCTATGGGTGACCTCGCGCGGCGACTACAACAGCGTGCCGCCACGCCTGTACTACCTTGAGCGCGACGAAGGCTCCGGCGAAATGCGCGTGGCCGGATGTCTGGACATCGCCGTGAGCGACATGGCCATACGCGACGATAGCATGTACTACATAGGTGTCGCATGGAGCAATTTCACCGGTACCAACACTATATCCTACGGCATAATCAACGTGCGCGACCGACAGCGCGTGGCCGACAACTTCATCACCGACGGCACCGAACAGAACATCAAAATGCCTTACGGCATAAGCGTCCACCCCGTCACGGGAGACATCTACGTCACCGATGCCAAGAATTACGTATCCTCGGGTACGCTCTATTGCTTCAGCCCCGACGGCAAACGCCAATGGAGTGTCCGCACAGGCGACATTCCGGCTCATATATGCTTTTACGAAAAACGATGATGCGAACACCGAATAAAGGCATATTATTCATTCTGACAGCAGCGATGGCCGTCATTGTCTGCGGCTGTAACGGCGGCGACACGCCCATCGTCAGCCTCGGGCTGGACGATTACTACCGCGTGGCACGCATGACCAAGCTCGACCTTGACCCGGCACTCACCGGACAGGACTACCGCTGGACCATCACGCGCCCAGACGGCACCGACAGCATCATCGAAGGACAACGACGTCTGGTATTCCTCACCGCCGAAGAAGGACGCTACACGCTGCGTTTCGACATCAAAGACCCCTCCGTACCCATGAGCCATACGATGACCGTAGACGTACTTCACGAAGAAGTCGAATTCAGTCCCTACATAGCCACCGTGACCGAATATTGCCCCGCCCCGGGACAGTTTGTCAACGAGATGCCGCGATACGATGAGGGCGATACAGCCGAGGACATGGCACGCAAGGCCGGCGAGTGCATCAGCGGCACCAACGATGTGATGATTTCGCTCGGCGCCTACGGCGGTTACGTGACCTTTGCCTTTGACCACACCGTGGTCAACCTTCCCGGCAACGACTTCCGCATTTGGGGCAACTGCTTCTACGAAGCCACCCATCCCGAAGACCGCGGCGGCAGCGCCGAGCCGGGCATAGTAATGGTGAGCTACGACGCCAATTGCAACGGCATCGCCGATGACCCATGGTACGAGCTGGCCGGCAGCGAATACTATTCGTCCAAGACACATCACAACTACACAATTACATACAGCCGGCCCGACCCCAACGCCGAGCCGGTAGAAGACGGCGCACTCGACAATTTGTACTACATCCCATGGAAGGACAATACCGGAGCAACGGGATACGTCGCCCACAACATATTCCACGACGGCGAGTACTGGCCCAAATGGATGCCGCAGCAGACGCTGACATTCCAAGGCAGTTGCCTGGCGCCCAACGCCATAGACCGCAGCGGAGTCGGCTCCTACTACATCCTGTACAGCTACGACTGGGGCTATGTAGACAATCATCCCAACGACTATCCCGAGCTCAACAGCTTCGACATCTCCAACGCCGTAGACTCCGAAGGACGTCCCGTCAAGCTGCCCGGCGCCGACTGGATACGCGTATACACCGCCGTCAACCAATACTGCGGATGGATTGGCGAGACTTCCACCGAGTTGAGTCGCGCCGCCGACCTCCACGTCATCGCTACTATGGTACCTACCGCCGCCCGTCGACGCTGAAATATAACGGCCGATATCGTAAGCATACCGATATATATTATAATCCTAAGTAAAATGAAAAAATTCTACAACAAGAGCCTGTTGGCTGCCTTTACCCTTGCCATGGTAGCCGCACCTGCTGTTTGGGCCGAAGAAGACCTCTCGGGAGGTTTCTTCTACCTCAACGAAGACTGGTACGGACACAACAACTCCACTATCAACTACTTGCGCCCGGACGACCCGGACGGCAACTACTGGGAGTATCGCGTATTTCAGACCCGCAATCCGGGCAAGGAACTCGGATGTACCGCACAAGACGGTATCGCCTGGGGCGGCCGCCTGTACCTCATCTCCAAGCAGGAGAAAGACCCCGGAGCATCCGTCACCGGCGCCCGTATCACCGTATGCGATTACACTACAATGAAATGTATAGCCCAACTGACCAATATCGACCCATCCGGTGCACGTTGTGACGGCCGCGGTGTCGTAGGTGTTTCGGCCGACAAGGTGTACATATCTTCGACCAACGGTGTATGGGTATTCGACACCCACACCAATACCGTAATCAAGCAGATTGCCGGAACCGAAAACCCCAATGGCAATAGCGATCAGGATGCCACCAACCCCTCCGGCTCGCTGTATCACGGACAATGCGGCGCTATGGTCCTGAGCGGTAAATACGTATTCATCGCTCACCAAACCTACGGCGTGCAAGTCGTGGATGCAGCCACCGACCAAATAGTCAAGACCATCGACTTCAAACAACTCGGCGATGACATAGGCGTAGGTTCGCTTATAAAGGATCGCAACGGTGTCATCTGGGCCGGCGTCAACGGCAGCATTTCGTCCAGCTATGGCGAGACAATGTCATACGTCGTACGCATCGACCCGGTAGCTCTCGAGCCCGAATTCATCGAGCTTGACGCATCCGTACCCCAGCCCACCAACTCGTGGTACGCTTGGACACCCGATTGTATGTGCGCCAGCATGAAAAACGACTACATCTACTGGAAAGGCGATGCAGGATACTTCATGTGGTACCAGTCCTCTCAGGTAGTACGCTTCAACACCGTCACCCGCCAAGCCGAAACCATCATCGAAACCGGCGGAACATACACCAGCAAGGACCGTTACATCTACGGTTCGTCGATGCGCATCCATCCCGTGACGGACGAAATATACATAGCCGTCAATCAGGACACCGGCGTCAACAAATATTGGACACGCCGTTACAGTTCCTCGGGCGAACTTCTCAAAGAGTACAATATGGTCAAGAGCTACTGGTTCCCCTCGCTGCCCATCTTCACCGAAAATGACGATAAGAGCACTACCGGCATAGGCGACATCACCATCCCCAACACCGACATCAACGCCGCACCCGAATACTTCGACCTGCAAGGCCGTCGTATCAATCCGGAGAACGCACCCGCAGGCATATACATCGAACGCCGCGGTGCAAAAACTCAAAAAATACTACTGCGCTAATCAGATATTCTACGGGAAGACGGTCCACTGACACAACCCGGGTCGTCTTCCCGATATATTCACATATACCCGATTTATATGGTTAAACAGCTACTCCTTACAGCAATCTGCTCCATAGCACTGTCGTGCGGAGCTACCACTCTCGACTTCGACAAAATCACCCATTGGGCCGGCGAGGGCGATGCACGCGCCGCACTTGTTATGCTCTTCGACGGACAGAAGACCGCACAAGTATGGGGCTTCCGCTGGAATAGCTCCACGTCCAAGCCCTCCGGGTCCGATATGGTGAAAGCCATAGCCGGAGCCTCCACCGACTTTGACGCAATGATCCAATGGACCAACTTCGGCTATACTCTCTCCGGCGCCGGCTTCAGCTTTGACCACGCGGTGATGAACTACCTGCGCTACGACTTCGAAGGTGCCGTCGATGACGGCAACATCTCCTTCGGCTACTATACACCCAACACGGGTATGGGTCAGACGGGCGCCCCCGGCGCTGCCACACAGGAAATATGCAACCGCGCCATCGAAGAAGCCAGGAAGACACACATCATCGAACATCCCCTGAGCCACCGCGAGTACGGATATAGCGCCTACGACTACGACCACTGGCAGTTGGATGCCAATGCACCCCAAAACATACTATGGCGTGCCGGATGGTACAAAGGATACTGGAGCTACTGGGTGGGAGACAAAACCCTTGACGAAATGGGCTACTCCGGTCTGGGAATGTCTTCTGTCGAGCTGCAGGACGGGGCGGTCAACGGCTGGGCCTACTACAACTTCCAAGACGATGATTACGGATCGACAGAAATCGACTGGAACGTTGAATTGGACTACGACCACCTAAGCGTCAATGCCATACAGGAGCTGAAACCGGTGATAGAAAACTCCGATGATGCGGTCGCGACAGTATATACACTCTCCGGCGTATGCTTGGGCCGATATGCCGACCGCCGCGACAACCTCCCCGCCGGCATATACATCGTGCGTACGTCCTCGGGCGCTGCATACAAGGTGCGTCTCTAAACAAAAACGCACACACATCTTAAAATAACATCATATTATGGACCCGGTTTTGGGTATGAATCTGAATCATACTCAGGCCAATCACTAAAACAAATTTCAAACCTTTATGAATTACAAATCATTACTCATCGGAGCATTAGGCTGCTTCATTGCGCTGACAGCCAATGCCCGCGACATCGAGGTAGACGGCTTGTACTACTCGACCAAGAGCGATGGCACCGCCACGGTGCGCGCCCCTCTGTCATCCGAGACAAAGCCCTCGGGCGACATCGTAATTCCGGCATCTATCACCTATGACGGCAAAGACTACAAGGTGACCGGCATCGATGACAACGCATTCGCCTATGGTTATCAAATCACCGGCCTCGAAATTGAGGAAGGCATCGAGACCATCGGCAAAAACGCCTTCTTCAACTGCTCGGGATTGACCGAACTGTCGTTCCCGGCATCAGTAACAGAGATTGGTGATTATGCGTTCAACTCGTGTACAAAAGTGACTTACATCGACTTCCCTACCGGTCTTAAGGTCGCAGGCCCGATATTCCAATCGTGCATCAATCTTACAAATGTAAGATTCAACTGGAAGTGCGTCGTAACCGAACTCAACGGCACCTTCCAAGACTGCCGCGTACTTCCGCGCATATCCATCCCATCAACTGTCGTTTCAATCGGAGACAACACATTCGACGGCTGCAAAAGCCTTGCAGAAGTCAGCTTCTCAGGCAGCAACCTGAAGACTATCGGCGACTGGGCTTTCAACGGCAACAAGTTCACGACTCTTGAAATACCCGAAGGCGTCGAAGAAATCGGCGATATGGCTCTCGGCGCAATGAACGGCGACTGGAACACCAACAAGACAATGACGTCTGTCATACTGCCTTCGACACTGAAAAAAATAGCTTACAATGCCTTCAATAACTGCGGCGCCCTGACCGACCTGACCATCAAGCCCGCCGACGAACCCCTGAAGATTGTCAGCTTTAGCGACTACTACGTTAAGATGTTCCTCTCGTGTCCGGAAGACCTGTCTTCAACGACCTGCCCGCTGAAGACCCTTGTACTGGGTCGTCAGCTTGTAACGGAGTCATCCGGCACCGATATCACCGACGATGTCTTTTCGGTAAAGAGCGCTTTGGAAGACCTGTTCTTCTGCGGCAGCGTCACAAAGACTCCAAACATCTCCAATGCAAGCAACGTAAAGTATATTACCGTTGCCACTACAGCCATACCCACTGCCGGGAACTTCAATGACGGCATCAAGGCTACGGCATTGGTGACAGTTCCTGCCGGCGGTCGCGAAGCATATTCGGCTGTCGACGGCTGGAAAGACTTCACATCGCTCGCCAATCCTTCCGGCGTCGAACTCTCCATCGCGGATCTCACCCCTGACGCCAACGGCGTGTACGCAATCGGCCTGAAAAAATCCTACGCATTGACAGCCACAATCAACGATGAGGATACCTCCGCCAAAAACCTGACATACACGGCAGGTGTCAACAGCGTCTTGAGCTATAGCACTTATAACGGCAAAGTCACCTCCGGGACCAAGGGCGACGCATACATCTACGTCGAAAGTAGCGAGAACCCTGCCGTACGCGGCGTCCTCGTAGCCAAAGTAGCTCCTATCAAACCCGTGACCTCCATCACCCTCGATGGCGTCGTTGACGGCGTACTGCGCGTACCCTACAACTCGATGATTGCCGCCAACCCCGTCATCGAGCCTGCCGATGCCGACCTCACCGACTTTACAATCTCCATCGAAGACCCCACCATGTGCACCATCTATGCAGCCAAGGCCTTCAACCCCACTCGCAACTTCTACGAGCTGACGACCTTCAAGCTCGGCGAAACCAACGTCACCTACACCGCAGCCGATGGCAGCGGCACACAACTCACCTTCAAACTCGTTGTCGAAGACCGCGACCGCGAAACTCCCATCGACTACACCAAGGGTATGTTCTGGCTCAACGAGGAGTGGTTCGGCCACTGCAGCGGCTCTATCAACTTCGTGGGCGATGACTACACCTTCACCGGCAAAGTTTACGAGCGCGAGAATCCCTTCCAAGCCTTCGGCGCTACTTCGCAATTTGCAACAGTATATGCCGACCGCCTCGTCGTAATGTCCAAGCAGCCCCGTGACGGCGGCGACCTCCGCGGCACCGAAGCCGGCGGTGGACGCGTCGTAATTGCTGACGCCAAGACCCTCAAGAAAATCGCCGCTTTCGACGAAATCGGCGGTGACGGACGTGCCGCTTGCGGCGTAGGTCCCGACAAATTCTACCTGACACACAACGCCGGCGTGCGCGTATGCCGTGCTCAGGGTGACACATACGTCCTCGATGCTGCCGACATCGCCGGTATCGGCGGAGGCACCAACCTCTATGCCAATCAGATGGGCGACATCATTGCCGCAGGCAAATATGCCTTCGTTGTACAGCAGGGCAAGGGCCTCCACGTAATTGACACAGCCTCTGACACCTACGTCAAGACCATCGAAGAGTCCAACGCTCAAGGCGTAGTCCTCGCTGCCGATGGCAACGTATGGTTCATGGCCACAAAGAAACTCTACTGCATCGACCCGCAGACTGCCGATGTACTCAAGGAAGTCGCTATCAACCAAAGCGTAGCCTGCCAATGGGGCTCATGGCGTCACACCAACTTCCTGGCTGCCAAGAAAAAGAACGTTCTATACTGGATGGACGGCGGCTCATGGTCCGGCTCGGGCAAGATCTACGCCTGGGATATGACCGGCGACGTACCCACCGAACCGCTCTTTACCCTCGGTAAACGCGAAGGTATGAACGGCAGCACTCAGAGCCAATACGGCACTATCGGCTATGATGATGCCAACGACCGCCTGATGCTGGCCACAACTCACGGAGCATCTTCCAACTATCGCTACAATTGGTACTACTTCGTAGACGGCTCCACCGGCGAAGAGCTCAAGAGCTTCGCACTGACCCCGTACTACTGGTTCCCCGCTATGCCCGTCAACCCCGACCGCGCCGAAGTAGTCAGCGATATCGATAAGATTGACCTTGACAACTACAACGATCCCAAGACCGTTGACCTGACCGACCACTTCACCGATGCCGATGACGTCGACTCCGAAATCTCGCTGTCCATCGTTCCGGCCAATGACACTCAGCTCGAAGACATCGCCGATGTCACCATCGAAGGCAAACAGTTGACCATCACGCCTAAATCCTTTGGCGATGCCACACTGCGTCTGCGCTCGGTATCGCGCGGCCACGTGGCTTACCACGACATCGCAATCAAGATTGCCAAGGTAGGCGTGGACGACGTTGCCGTTGATACCAACGACTCGGCAGTCGAGTACTTCAACCTGCAAGGTGTACGCGTCGATGCAGACAACCTGACCCCCGGCATCTACGTACGCCGCCAGGGCAATAAGGCCGTTAAAGTCATCATCAAGTAACACCAGCAACACACTAATCCGAATGACCTTCAGACATTTATTGTCTGCCTCAATCCTTACAGCCACTGTCGCCGCACTATCGGCGACAGCGGCTGCCGAGGATTTGGACGGCGGATTTTTTATCCTCAACGAAGACTGGTACGGACATCAGAATTCCACCATCAACTACCTGCGTCCGGACGACCCTGACGGAGTATACTGGGATTACCGTGTATTCCAAAGCCGCAATCCGGGCAAGGAACTCGGATGCACCGCCCAGCACGGCATCGCTTGGGGCGGACGCCTGTATCTCATAGCCAAACAAGAAAAGGACCCCGGAGCATCTATCGTCGGCGCACGTATCACCGTGTGCGATGCCAAGACAATGGAGTGCTTAGCCCAGCTCACCGAGATTGACCCCTCGGGCAAGCGTTGCGACGGACGCGGCGCTTGCGGCGTATCGCTCGAAAAGGTGTACATATCCTCGTCCAACGGCATTTGGATTTTCGATACTCGAAGCCTGACGATTACCGGGCAGATACCCGGCACGGAGAACCCCAACGGCACCGGCGGAGCCACTACGGACCCCTCGGGAGCTCTTTACAAAGGACAATGCGGAACTATGGTGCCGGCTGACGGCCTCGTATTTGCCGCACACCAGCAGTCCGGACTTCTGATAATAGACCCGAACACGGATAGAGTCATCAAGACAATATCGATGGATGTCGTCCAAGACGGCGCCGGCATAGGCTCGATAGTCAAGGATCGCACCGGCATCCTGTGGATTTCGACAGACAAGAACATCCGCGGCACCGGCAATCCGCTGCGCAAGCTGGTACGTCTCAATCCCAAGACGCTGGAGTATACCATCGTCACCCTCCCCGATGACGTACTGCCGCCCAACAACTCGTGGTACGCCTGGACACCCGATGCCTTCTGCGCAAGTGCCAAGCAAGACTACCTCTACTGGCGTGCAAATTCCGGCAAAGGGCAAGCCGCTTGGTTCAACGGAGTATACCTGTATCGCTTCAACACCGTCACCCAAAAAGCCGAAGTCATACGCAACTTCAAGGAAGAAGGCGCCGGATGGAGCATCTACGGCTGCTCGCTGCGCGTACATCCCGTCACCGACGAAATATATATGTCCCTGTATCAGGGCAACCAAAAGACCACGTATATCACGCGTCGCTGCGATGCCGATGGCAATACCATCAAGGATTACCCGATGATAGCCAACTATTGGTTCCCCTCGCTGCCGATATTCACCGAGGACGACCCCTATCCGCTGACTGTAAGCGACATCACTATTGACGACACCACCTCGGCTCCCGTCGAGTACTACAACCTCCAGGGCATACGTGTAGCAGCCGAAGACGGCAGCTCACTCCCCGCAGGCGTGTACATCCGCCGCCAAGGCACACATACATCAAAAATTCTCGTCCGCTAAGCGCATACAGTATTTTATTCGCTTGTCATCATTTTCGTAATGGCGTTCTCGTTTGTGTACGCCATTACGTTTATTTTTCCCAAAGGACATTCAGGAATGTCATATAAGAGAAATTTTGTTATCTTTGCAGTATCCTTGCGCAACTTCATCAGCGCATACACAAGTCAAATCCACAAGCACACAAGCAATTATGAGAGACTATAAGCTGGGGTTCATTTCAAACGAAAACATTTTCAACCATGTTAAAACCACGGTTGAAAGCTATCGCAGGGAGATAACCCTTGACCAGTTTAACCACAACATAGTAGACCCGATAAAGCTCACTTTTGACTCAAAGATTTATGGGAAGAGCTTACATCAAGCAATCGAGGATGAATGCTTCAGACAGATTGATAAGAGCAACACTAATAACATCGGCTATTTCCACCAAAATCTATTTAAGTATGCCGGCAATGGATGGTCTGTTCCAAAGCAAGGCTTTGATGTAGAAAATAAAGAATTGCATATTTTTGCCGAGTTAAAGAATAAACATAATACGATGAACTCCGCATCTTCGCAAAAGACATACATGAAGATGCAGGCAAAATTACTTGATGACGATGAGGCCACGTGTTATCTTGTCGAAGTGATTTCTAAATGCTCTCGCGATGATGTATGGAGAATATCTCTTGATAACCAACAGCGTGCGCATAAGCATATCAGAAGGATATCTATGGACAAGTTCTACGAACTAGTCTTTGGCGACTCACAGGCATTCTATAACCTGTGTATGTCATTGCCCTCTATAATTGAGGATGTAGTGGGTGACAATAAGAATCTTATGTATAAAAACACTGTTTACACGGAACTGTCAAAAACGCATAAAGATTTGCTTACATCATTATACCTGCTTGCATTCAGAACCTACGAAGGATTCCAAGTTTTACAATAAATAACTGTATTTATGCAATTAACAGACGAGTTGTCTTTAAACGTATTTGCGGATATATTAGGCGTGTCTCGTGCTACTGTTGAGTCTTGGATACGAACAAGGAAGTATACAGCACACTACTCATCAAACGGACACAAGTGTTTTTACGTAAAGGACATATGCAATGTGCCCGAAATTGAGTCAATGTTAAAGACGAAATGGTATCGGGAACTTGATTCTACACCATTGCGAGAATATACTTCAGTTGAACTTTTCGCCGGAGCAGGAGGCTTAGCGTTAGGCCTGGAAAAAGCCGGGTTTAAGCATATCCTATTAAACGAATACGACCATAACGCATGTGAAACATTGCGGACAAATCGCCCACAATGGAATGTTGTAGAAAGTGATATACATGACCTTGATTTTAGGTCTTATACCGGGGAGGTTGACTTCCTTTCCGGAGGATTTCCTTGTCAAGCATTTTCTTATGCGGGGAAACGCTTAGGATTTGAAGAAACGCGTGGTACATTGTTCTTTGAACTTGCAAGAGCTGTAAAAGAGATAGAACCTAAGGTTTTTATGTGTGAAAACGTTAGGGGACTTGTAGAACATGATGGAGGACGTACATTGCAGACTATCCGCAATGTAATTTCAGACTTGGGATACAAGCTAATTGAGCCACGTGTCCTTCATGCCATTCAATACAACGTTCCTCAGAAAAGAGAAAGGCTAATACTTATCGCTGTGCGTAACGACATTATGCCATATGTGCATTATTGTTGGCCCGATGTCTGTGATTATGTGCCAACACTTCGCGATGCATTTTACAAAGGCCGTTTATATAAAACAGATGTTCCTTTGTCGTCAGGACAGCTATATCCTGAGTCAAAACGTATAGTTATGGAGAAAGTGCCGGAAGGAGGCGATTGGCGTAATTTGCCTGAGGACGTGGCACGTCAATATATGAAAGGAAGCTATTTGTTGGGCGGAGGGAAAACTGGTATGGCTAGACGTCTTTCGATGGACGAACCATCTCTCACCCTGACGTGTGCCCCGGCGCAGAAACAAACCGAACGCTGTCATCCGTATGAGACGAGACCTCTGACAGTTCGTGAATACGCAAGAATACAAACCTTTCCTGATGATTGGTCCTTTGCAGGGCCATTGTCAGCACAGTATAAACAAATAGGCAATGCAGTCCCCGTTAACTTAGCTTGGGCTGTGGGGCGTTCGCTTATACGGCTTTTTAATGAGATAACAGAAAGTGGACTTATGGAGGAGCGACCCAAGGTAAATAAGATTAGACATAATTACAGACTTGATGGCATTTTTGATGGCATAGTCTGCGAAAAAGGGGATGAATACAAATCGTAAAGATGTCCGGGCAACCATAGAAGACTAATCTCTACGCATATCAATTACGACATAAACTTTTCACTGAATTATTCCTTGGGGGCGACGTAGACATAGGCGCCGAGGTCGGGGGCAGCACCGGCTGTGGCCTGTCGCGGCAGTCCGTAGGCGTCGCGTGCGGCGGCCGGCAGCATCAGCGAGGCATCACCCGCACCGATGGCCGGCGATTCGGGCTTCAGGCGGTAGTCAAAGATGTAATCCTCTCGCACGGTGTAATAGAGAGGATCTTTGTCCCATAGGCAGGCTATGAAGTTGGCATCGTCGCTACCATTCTCTTTGATCAAGACGCGACGCAAGAATACCTTGGTGCCGGTCAAGTCGCCGTGAGAGAGCATGGAGCCGTTGCCGTAAAGAATACTGTTAGTGATATCGGCTGCCGTGTACGGAAGTTTGGAGCTGTCATCATTGTCGGCATTGAGATGCTCGAAGGCCAGCGCCGGACCATATATAGCACTGAATAAGTAGTAGTTGGCAAAGGTACAATGGTTGAATACGTGTTGCCCGCCGTGCAGCAGCACCAGACCGTTGGAAGCCTCGGCAAATTCGCAGCCTATGGCGGTAATGTTGGCGTGGTACGCTTCGAGGACACGGTCGCCGGAGTTGCGCAGCCGACTGTTGACAATGGTCAGCATCGGAGTGTCGCCATCGTTGCGCGGCGAGCTGCCGCCATTGACGATAACCCCGTAGTCGGTGTTGCGTATACATGTGTGGCTAATAACATTGGCACGCGATGAGGGCGCAAACTGCACGCCGCGCCACTGCCGCGACATGAGGTCGAAGGTGATGTCGGTGATGACATTGCCGGTGCGGTCGCCGGCGATATTGACGGGATTGTCGACCGTGCCTTGGCTCAACAGGGTGCCGCGCACTATCAGCGACGCACCGTCATGGAAACGCAAGTCGGTACCCGGTTCAAGAGTAAGCGTCGCCCCTTCGGCCACTACCAGCGAGTCATACACCTGATAGGGGCGTCCGGCGGTAAGTCGGGTGTCGCTGTTGTAGGTGACAGCACGCAGACGCTTGACATCCTGACCGGTCGCATTGAGCACCACGGTAGAGCGCACGCCGTTGACGGTGAAGCAGAGGTCGGCATTGACATCTTGGGGTTGATCCTGGTCGCGTACCGGCAGGGTGGCCTCAACCATCACGAATATCGAGTCTTTGGCACGCACTTCGATGCCTTGGAAGGTCTCGCCGCTGGCGCCGTCAACATTTATGCGAAAATCCCGAGCCCCCTCGCCTTCGAGATGTATATCGCTGATAAGCATACCTTTGCTATGGCGATTGTATACCGTCAGGCGGTGCGTCATTGTCACCTCGTCCGTAAAGACTACGCCCATCTTGAGCGTATCGGTGGAAAAAGCCGGCTGGTCTGCCGCCGAAGTCGAAATGCCGTCCTCGATGCAGGCGTTGAGGCCTATCATGGCGGCTATCACTGCTATGGTGTATAGGATGTGTCGTTGCATAAGTCCGTGGTGTGCAAGGCATGTATGCCTCTATATAATAACGGCTCAATGGCGCGTTTATTGTCCTGCACGATCAGGCACGAACTCAGCGGCGCGGAACTATGATGTACCGAACTCCATCGGCATAACAGCCGTTTTGATATGGCTGGTATGTAACGATGATGCCGCTGCGTGTATATACCGGGCGCGGATACCACTTGCCTTCGAGTCTCTCAGCCCCGAAAGGCAACGACCATGAGGGATCGTCCAGATCACGAACGTCCGCCGGTATACCGTCAGGGAATATGTCACGGATGCCTAAGAGCTTTCCGGAAGCAACATCCATAGTCAGGTACAGGCGCATATTTACCGGGTGTGCGCCGCCCGTGTAATACTCGCAGAATATCATCACAGTCAACAGTTTGCCATCGTCGCTACGCCATACAGGAGCCATCTCCAGATGCAGCGAGGCACGGGGACTGCTGTTGGCGCGGTCAAAGCATCGTTTGATCGACCCGAAAGCGTCGGCGGCATCCTCGGCAGGCATCGCCGACTCTATGCCATCGGACGGAACGCCCGAATATGCGTACACCGGCATCTGTGCCTCGGCAAAGAGGTTGGCGATATTCATCCCGAAGACTTCGAAAAGCCGCGCCATGTGCAATGCCCCGGAATCTGTGCCTGTGGGCAGCGTCAACATCAAGTCCAGATACACCGCTTCATTGCCGGGCGAGTAAAGCGTCTTATAATATGTACGTGTCGGCATAGGCGCCAACTCCGCTCCGGAGCGTATATCACGAGACAGTGCCTCATTAAGACTAATTCTTACTGTATCGACACCCACAACAAGACCCAAGCGAGAGGTCGCCGTGTCCACAAGTATGTCGTCAAAAGCGCCGAGCAGGCGTGCCGTGTCGCTGCGCGAGGGGCTGCGGCGACACAGCAGGTGATCAGCTACCGGGCTACCGTCGGCGGCAGCCCGCCACGCCTGCGTAACCAGCAGTGTGTCATTGCAGAAAATAGTGTCAGCATACAGCTCGGGGACTGTCTGTGTCGCTGTTGTTGCGGCTTGTGTCTGTGCCGTCGCCGTAACAGCTTGCGCCCATACAGCGGCAACAGCCGCCACGCACAGTGCAATCAGGGGCATCTTCTTTAATTCCATATCAACGTCTTTTGTCGTTTTTATCTTTTGTCGTAACATCCGAGAGCTGCAAAGTGTTCGCAGCCCCTTCCATTCCGCAAATTTAGACAAAACTCCCGAGACAACCGCCATCCCGGATACGCCAATCCTATCATTAATCGGCAAGTTACTCATCATTCGGCCAATTTTAAGGTTGGACTTTAAATTTGTCCGCATTTTAAGGCTTGCGTATAGAATTTTTCTCTAATTCTCCGACCGAGATAAAAATAATTTCAAATATTGCTCCTCAATCAAGATCTTCCCCCGCAAGGGTTTATGCCACAGATAATGCAAACTTAAAGTTCGTACACAAGACGGACAATCGTTATTCGAGTTGCAAATTACGAAAGTTGCAATAGCCGTCTATAAGCTGCTGATTTTCTTGGTCGCCGTCATATATCACAGCTGTACGTTTCATTCGTTCGCCTATAATTGACTGTAAATAATGCAGATTTTTGAAGTATTCTGTATGGAACGTCATACCGGCTTTGATTTCATAGGCTTCAAGCGTGTCGTCCTGCCTCAGTCTAAGGATATCCACCTCGCGTTGTGACTTATCGCGATAAAAGAACAAGCTTTCCTGCCGTCCACGGTTTAAGCCATTCTTAAGCATATCATTCACGACCATATTCTCAAACAGGCTACCTCGCAGCGGATGAGTGTCCAGCTGTTCTACAGTGTTTATACCCAATAAGAAACAGGCCAATCCGGTATCATAAAAATACAATTTAGGCGTCTTCGTGAGTCTTTTCCCTATATTGGAGTAATATGGTTGTAGCAGGTATACGACATACGATGCCGAGAGCACACCAAGCCAACTTTTTATGGTAGGCACACTCACTCCGACCTCAACAGATAATTCCGATGTATTAAGCTCCTGGCCGATGCGACCGGCTGCAAGACGTATGAATTTTTGAAACGCATACAAGTCCTTGATATTGATAAGTGAGCGCACATCCCTTTCTACATATGTTGAGTAATAACTACTTAATAGTATTTGTCGTCCCTCCATTCCGCCTCTCCAAATCGCCGGATAACCTCCGCACAAAATCAATTGGGATGTCGTAGCGTCCGGATATATAGTCAAAATTTCCTCTGTGGAAAGGGGCAATAGAGACATCACGGCTGTACGTCCGGCCATAGACTGTGTGATATGCTGCATTAGAGCAAAATTGTTGCTCCCGGTTACAATAAATCGACGATTCTTCCCTTTTATACGGTCATCATCTACAAGGACCTGCAAATAAGAAAAAATCTTCGGGAAATTCTGTGCTTCATCTATAATTGCTCCTTGCGGGAATTTTGCGAGAAATGCTTTTGAATCCATTTGAGCCTCTTCGAGCGTAGCCATGTCCTCCAAATTGGCATAAGGAAGGTCAGCAAATAAGTTGCGGCACAAGGTTGTTTTGCCCGACTGTCGTGGTCCGGTAAGAGTAATTACGGGCAAATATTTGAAATACACTTTGATGGTAGAGGCCATCGCCCTATTTATCAGCGTGTTGTTTGTCATTCGGCCAATTTTAAGGTTGGACTTTAAATTTGTCCGCAAATTTAGCGCTTTATTTTTGATTATGCTACCTATCACGGTTATTTTCGGGTAATTTCTTCGGCGTCATGCGTCTGCATAGCAGGTTGTTTTTCCCGACTTCGTGGCTGACAGCAGGGTCGTTTCGCGAAACGAGCGCGAAACGAGCGGATATCCGTGTTCCCTTATGTCGCGAAAAAAGCTTAACTTTGTAGTGTGATTTAACTTATCGGCTTTGGCCGGGTCTAAGAATGTAAGCACTGGATATACGAAATTTTTAATGGGAACCAACTTATGCTGCTAAGTATTGCCGACGGCTTTGATACGATGAACAATGCCTGCATAGAGATGACCTCGATGCTTGCACAGGAACTGGGCATCACTTACGGCACGATGTGCATCGTCTGCTACGTCATCGTTCCGGCGCTGTGGACCATAGCGCTGGCGGCGTCCGCATTCTTGATGATGCAAGGCCGTAAGAAGTCCGGCAAGGTCTGCTTCTTCACCGGCATCGGCATCTTGGTTTTGATGGTGTTGTACTTCGGCATCGGATGCGCCAGGATGGCGGCGGCATAAGCCCAAGGGCATCCGCCGCGCATCCTGCCCATAGAGATTTATTTACTAATTTTGCAAATATGATAACTCCTAAAGAAATATTAGACCTGCTTAAGTCTACAGAGTCATATCGCGTGGAACGCACGACAAGCACCGGCAATATGGACAAATTCTGTGAGGCTATTTGTGCGTTTTCAAATGATATGCCCGGCTCGCGCAAGAATGGCTATCTAATTATAGGAGCGAGTGACGATGGAAGCATTGCCGGAATGAGGGTAGATGACGCGCTGTTGAAGAAGATTGCGGGCATACGTTCTGACGGAAACATCCTCCCTTTGCCAACAATGTCGGTCGAGCGATTCCCCTTCCCCGAAGGCGACTTGTTAGTGGCCGAAGTTCGTCCTTCAGATTTACCACCTGTGCGTTATCGTAGTCGTACATTTATACGAGTTGGACCTCGCCGAGATATTGCAACTGAGGCGGAAGAACGCATACTTGCCGAACGCCGATGCTCTTTTATGGCGACCTTTGATGCCTCCCCCTGTCTGAATGCACGAATAGACGATCTGGATATTGATTATATCAAATCCTCATATCTTCCTAAAATCTTTGACGCTGACACCATTGCGGAAGATACGCGAGACATACGAGAGCAACTTGCTTCCATACATTTATTCGACCGCGACAACAACTGCCCCACCTATGCCGGGATTATTTTATTTGGCAAAAATCCCAGATATTTTCTCTTGGGCGATTATGTACAGTTTGTCAGATTTGCCGGTAAGGATAAAGGTGGCGAGGTCCTCAATGAGCGGATTTTTGAAGGCCCGTTATATAAGATGTTGCCGGCGTTGGAGTCCTTTGTGAAAGACGCCATAATTACACAACGCCCTGTTCCGGAATCATTATTCAGAGAACGAACCGTATGGAATTACCCTGAAGGAGCCATCCGCGAACTGGTAATGAATGCTTGTATGCACCGAGATTTTCAGTCGAATATGCCAATCCGGTTCTACCAGTTTGATGACTATGTCGAGATAATGAATGCCGGCGGATTATATGGCGAGGCCCGACCCGAAAACTTTCCCTCGGTAAACGACTACCGCAATCCCCTTGTGGCCGAAGCAATGAAAATCGGCAAATATGTCAACAAATTCAACCGCGGTGTGGCCCGCGTCCAAGAAATGCTAAAGGAAAATGGCAATTCCCGGGCAGAGTTTGATGTATCCACAATTACCGCTTTCTGTGTAAGGGCTTATGCAACAGCCGAAGTCAACTTGTCGGCAGACAATAAGCCAAGCACAAGTCAGGGCACAAGTCGGGGCACAAGTCGGGGCACAAGTCAGAACAATATAACTATTGAAGAAAAAATCATCGAGTTCTGCATAGAACCTCACACTTTGGCTGAGATAGCCGCTTACTGCGGCTTTCAGAACAAACGAAAATTTAGAGAGCGTTATCTTAATCCGCTCCTCGGCCTACGCATCCAAAAGACGATTCCGGACAAGCCAACGAGTCGTTTTCAAAAATATGTTATAATTTGATGCTTTCAGTCAGATGTGGCAAGATAGAGCGACAAAGAGCGTCTTAAAACACATAACAGAATAAACCGAAACAACTTAAAAACGAAAGGATATAACGATGAAAAAGAAATTTATGCTGGCTGTTGCAGCCGTACTTGTAGGCGTATTTGCAATCACCGCAGGCGTCAACATCACCAAGGTGGACAAGGTCTCGCCAAATGACGAAATGTTCATGGACATGGCCGTATCCGTGGCCAAAACAGCCAAGAAGCCTATAGGAGCTGTGGTAGTGCTCAACGGCGCCCTACGCTCGCAAGGCACAGCCACCGCCACCGCCACTGCCGAGGAGAATGCCATCAAATCGTCGCGCCGTAAGAGCCTCTATGGCGGCAGCATCTATACCATCATCCAGCCCACCACCGAGGCTTACAACGCCATCTGCCGCAGCGGTGCCGATGCGGTATATTTTGCCGTACCCGCAGCCGATGCCGTCAGCGCCGGGGTGTACAGCATAGAGGATTATGATACATCCAAAGCAGACACGACCCTGACGCAGGTGCCCTTGAAACATCTGCCTTATGCCGATGCCACGCTTCTGGTGGTCAAATACAAAAAATAACTTCTGAAATAACAAGTAACATCCGACACGGCACTCGGGGTGTAAGGACGCGGCCGCCGGTGAGACTTCACCGACGCCCACTCTTTGGCATCCCGATGCAATACGCATCATGGACAAAGCCGCGCACATAGCCATTATCACCGGAACGCGCGCCGATTGGGGACTGCTGTCTCCGGCGGCGCGACTGCTGCGTGACACCCCGGGGGTACGCCTCTCGGTGGTGGCCACCAATATGCACCTATCTCATCGTCACGGCTATACGGTGGACGGCATTATTGCCGAGGGCTTCGATGTTACCCACCGCGTAGCCGTGCCCGAGGATTTGGACGACAGCGGTGCCGGACGTGCACATGCCGCGGCTGTCTGTCTGGCCGGAGTGGCCGATGCCTTAGCCGAACTTCGACCCGATACGGCTGTTATTCTCGGCGATCGTTTCGAAGCTTTGGCAGCGGCTCAGGCTGCCGTACTCACGGCAGTCCCGGTGACACACCTGCATGGTGGAGAGACGTCTCGCGGCGCCGTGGACGACAGTATGCGCCACGCTATCACCAAGTTGGCCTCGCTGCACCTGTGCGCTACCGAAGAGGCACGCCGACGCATCATTCAGATGGGCGAACAGCCCGACAGTGTAATCACTGTGGGCGCCCCGGGCGTGTATAACGCCCTGAAAATGCCCAAAATGTCGTCAGACGAGCTGCGCCAAAACCTCGACGGATTCGACATCGACCCCGAGCGCACGCTCTTGGTGACCTACCACCCGGAAACCAACGACTACGCATCCACCCCGGCACAGCGCTTCGAGGCACTACTGCAAGCCCTCGACCGCTTTCCCAACTGCAATGTCATCCTGACAGGCACCAACAACGATGCCGGCGCCGAAGGAATACGCTCTCTGGCAGCCGAATATGCCGCCGCCAACGGCGGGCGCGTGCTGACTGTCGAAAGCCTTGGAGCACGCCGCTACCTCTCGGCGATGGCCCGATGCGCCGCCGTCGTGGGCAACAGCTCCAGCGGCATCATCGAGGCGCCGAGTATGCATATCCCCACCGTCGATATAGGCGGACGGCAAGCCGGGCGCCTATGCGCCGCCTCCGTGATACACTGCGGTGCCGGAGCGGACGACATCGCCGCAGCCATCGCCCTGGCACTCACTCCCGAGGCTCGAAATCGCGCCGCCACCGCCGCCAACCCATACTACCGTGATGACACACCGCGCATTATCGCCGAGGCCATACTCTCGCACCTGCCGCTAAGCATCGCCAAGACATTCCACGACATCCCAAACCCTTAATCGGGAACACATTATGGACACCAATCCGATATACCTCATCCCCGCACGCGGAGGCAGCAAAGGCATTCCACACAAGAATATCAAAATTCTTGGGGGAAAGCCACTAATACACTACGCCATAGCCAACGCCCTGACGCTCACCGATGACGACACCCACCGGCGCATCATCGTCAGCACCGATGATGCCCGCATCGCCGAGGTGGCCCTCGCCGCTGCCGCCGACATCACCATACGTCGGCGTCCCGAAGCTTTGGCCACGGACACCGCCGCCACACAAGATGTCATCATCGATGCCATGGACTACGCCGACAGCCTCGGCATGGTCTACGACTGCGTGGTGCTGCTCCAACCTACTTCGCCGCTACGCCGCCCGGAGGACATACGCCGAGGCCTGGCGATGTACGCCGCGGCCCGAAGCACTTGCGATATGGTGGTATCCGTATGCCACGCCGCTGCCAACCCCTATTACGACCTCATGGAAAGTGACAGCAACGGCTACCTGCACGTCAGCAAGGGAGACGGCCGATACACGCGCCGACAAGACGCCCCCGCAGTATGGCAATACAACGGCGCCGTGTACGTCATCAACCCCGAGGCCGTGCGCACCACACCCATGCTGAAAATGCGCCGCCGACTGCCACTGGAAATGGAAGCTGCACGAAGCATCGACTTAGACACTCCGCGCGATTGGGCGATAGCCGAAACCCTCATCAACGAATTACGCCAATGAATACGCCAACATCCCCGGCCGATATACAGCGTCACACCATAGACGCTCAGGCATCAATACTTACGGCTTTGCAACGCCTCAATAGGCTCTCCGGCGAGGCTATGACCCTTTTTGTGGTCAGCGACAGCGGCGCCGTCATCGGAACACTCACCGACGGCGACATCCGCCGCGCCCTGTGCGAAGGCATAGACACCGACGCCCCGGTCTCCGAAGCCGCGCACACCGGATTTGCATACATCGATGCCGAGGCACGCCCCGACGTGCGCCGCATAGCCGGGATGCGAAGTCACGGCATCACACTTGTGCCGGTGCTGGACCGCGACAAGCGCCTGCTACGTATTATAAACCTGCACCATACTTCCACTTGTCTGCCCGTCAGCGCCATACTTATGGCCGGAGGCAAAGGCGAGCGGCTGCGCCCCCTCACCAACGACACGCCCAAGCCGCTGCTGCACGTGGGCGACAGAGCCATCATCGACTACAACATTGACGCACTGGCCGCCGCCGGCATCACCGACATCACCATCACAACGGGATACTTGGCCGAAAAACTGGACGCCCATTTTGCCAACGGAGCCAATACGCCCGAAGGCGTCCGCGTACGATGCGTCCGCGAAACCTTCCCCATGGGTACAATAGGAGCTGCCGCACTTATGAACCATGCCCCCGGCGGAACGACATTGGTCATGAACAGCGACCTGCTCACCACCATATCCTTCGAGCAGATGTACCTGCGACACATAGACACCGATGCCGACATCACCATCGCCGCAATATCCTACCAAGTGTCCGTGCCTTTCGCCATACTTGCCACCGACGATGCCGGCATGGTGCACGGTATCGAAGAAAAGCCCTCGTACACCCATTACGCCAACGCCGGAATATATCTCATCTCCAACGACATACTCGACACACTCGAAACCACGCATCGCACCGATGCCACCGACCTCGTGGCCAATGCCATAGCCGCAGGCCGCCGCGTCACCTACTATCCTGTGGACGGCATTTGGATGGATATAGGCACTCCCGCCGACTTTGCACAAGCCTGCCGCCTGATGGAAAACCACCAACGGCTCAACGACAGCCGTATGAGATGACACGCGCCTTCCAAAGACACGCACAACGACACAATCAAGACACGATATGCCCGAATCAAACTTCATAGACTACGTAAAAATACAATGCCGCTCCGGCAAAGGCGGAGCCGGCTCACTGCACTTCCACCGCGCCAAATACGTCCCCAAGGGCGGTCCCGACGGCGGCGACGGCGGACGCGGCGGACACATCATACTGCGCGGAGACAGACACATGTGGACACTGCTGCCGCTCAAATTCAAACGTCACATATTTGCCGGCGACGGCCAACGCGGTTCCGAAAATCGTAGTAGCGGTTGCGACGGCGAAGACATAGTAATCAACGTCCCCTGCGGCACCGTTGTCTACGACGCCGACACCGGCCAATACCTGGCCGAAGTGCGCGACGACGGTCAACAAGTCAAACTGCTACGCGGCGGCCGAGGCGGTCTGGGAAACTGGCACTTCAAGAGTGCCACCAACCGCACACCGCGATATGCCCAACCCGGCGAACCGGGCATCGAAAAAAACATCGTGCTCGAACTCAAATTGTTGGCCGATGTGGGCCTCGTAGGCTTCCCGAATGCCGGCAAATCGACACTACTCAGTTCGGTCAGCGCCGCTCGTCCCAAGATTGCCGACTATCCGTTTACCACAATGGAGCCCCAGTTGGGAATCGTCGAATACCGCGACGGACGCTCCTTTGTCATGGCCGACATTCCCGGCATCATCGAAGGTGCCAGCGAAGGCCGCGGTCTGGGGCTGCGCTTCCTGCGGCACATCGAGCGCAATGCCGTATTACTATTTATGATTCCGGCGGACGCCGATGACATCACCGAGCAATACAACATCCTATTACGCGAGTTACAGCATTTCAATCCCCAATTGATAGACAAGCACCGCGTACTGGCCATCAGCAAAAGCGACATGCTGGACGACGAATTGATGCAAGCTTTGTCCGAGACACTGCCCGCGGACGTGCCGCACGTATTTATCAGCGCCGTCACCGGCCAAGGCCTCACCGAACTCAAAGATATGCTGTGGCGTGCCGTCACCGATGATGCCAACCGCCTGGCCACGCCCGACATCGCCACTCGCGACCTCGACGAGAGCCATCGCGACCCGCAGGAAGACGCATTCATATTCGCCAACAACGCCGACTACGTAGATCCGGAATACCGCTACTACTTTGCCGACGAATACGAAGACGAGGGCGAAGACCTGCGCACCATCAGTCCCGAAGCGTGGAACGAAGCTGCCGCCATGGACGACAATTTCGTGCCCGACACCGACGACAAGGACTGATTACACATCGTTCTCCGCATTCGCCCTCGGCATCCGAGGCGAGAGACAGCCCGCCGTCACATCCACCCGAAATGTTCGCGGCGCACAAATACATATATGACTACCGATACAAAAGAAACCAATACCACGACTGAGGCCGCCAAAGGCTATGTCGGCACACAACGTCGCCCGGCCATAGCGTGCTGGGTGGAAGCCATGCGCCTGCGCACACTGCCGGTATCCGTGGCCGGAGTATGTGCGGCCTGTGCACACGCGATACTTCGCGGCACCTTCGGCACGGCACAAGCGCTACTATGTCTGGCCTTTGCTGTATTGGCGCAAGTGGCATCCAATTTTGCCAACGAGTATTACGATTTTCGTGCGGGTCTTGACCGCCGCGGACGCCAAGGCCCGCGCCGCGGAGTCACAGAAGGCGACATTTCGCCCAAAGCCATGGCCGTGGCCACGTATGCCGTACTGGCTTGCGCCTGTGCCGTCGGTCTATGTCTGGTCCATTGGGGCGGATGGTGGCTTGTGCCGGCCGGAATAGGCATAGCCGTAGCAGCCTTGGCTTACAGCGCCGGACCTTGGCCGTTGTCCCGACATTGTCTGGGCGAAGCGGCCGTCATTGCGTTTTTCGGCATCATTCCCGTCAACCTGACATACTACGTCCAAGCCGGAACTTTTGACGCGGAGGTCTTCCGCAGTTCGATTGCTCTCGGACTTATGGGCGCCAACGTTCTTATCGTCAACAACTACCGCGATCGTGACGATGACAGCGCCGTAGGCAAACGCACCCTGGCCGTAGTCTTGGGACGCCGGGTAACATCAAGATTATATCTTCTGTGCGGATGGGTGGCAGTACTGCTTATGTCGCCACTATGGGCCGCCATAGGCGAAGCCGCGTGGGTCGTCCCGGTGGCCTACGCCGCCCTGCACACTCTGCTCTGGGCTCTTCTGAGCGTACGCCGTGGCGCACGGCTCAACCCCCTGCTGGGTGCCACGGCAGCGCTGATGCTGGCCTACGCCTTGGGATTTGTGGTCGTGGCTGTTGCCGTCAGCTGTTAGGCAATACTATGCAGTGTACCGAATTAGGGAAAGCGGCCATCATCGGGCCGTCATCCTTGCCGTCAGTGTAAATAATGCAGACCCCGGCATCGCGTTCGGCGACATACTTGCGCACACGACGAGTCTTTTCGTCTCCGCGACATTCCACGTAATCCCCGTATTTGGCCACTGCAGCCGTCTCGGTAGCCACCGCGCCGTCTATAAGGTCTCGCAGCGGCTCAAGCACCTCGGCATACGCCGCCGTGGCGACCAAGACATGATGCCCGTCACGGTGCGACCGTTCCAAGGCCTTCAGCATCGACGGACGCAGCATCTCCATGAAGCGGCGTGCATACTCATCACGGAATTCGGCGGCGACAGCCGGCGACAGCCCGGTGGCGGCATGCCACAACAGCCACTTGTAACGCCTATGGCTTACGATACGCAAGAGGCGCAGCCCGGCAGCCGTGGCCGTGCGCAACCACGCGATCGCCTGCCAACGTCGGCGTGCCACGCAAAGCAGCGTATCAAGGTACAGACGAGTGCTATTGCCGCGCAACAGCGTCTCGTCCAGGTCGTAAATGTCTATTTCTTCTTTTTTTGCCATTGCATGTATCGTGGCGTGAGCTGGCGACGACGTGCATCCGAAGACCACGGAAAGCGCACCAATGTTCCCGGCTGGAAGATATGGTAATACGGGAACGCCACCGGATCGGGCCGCGTCAACGCTATGGATGCGCCGCGCACCTCAGCCCCGCAATCCTTCAGAGCATCGAAAACGGCACGAAGCGTAGCCCCGGAGTCAACAGCATCGTCCACCACCAGAATACGCGTGGCATACTCCGCAGCATCAAGCATTTCCTTCACCGCCTCCGGTGTCGCTACTATGGCTCGCGGCTTGTGCTTGGCCAGTCGCTTGGCCTCGGATATGCGCAACTCATCGCCTATCCATCGAGGCAGAAAACGCGTCAAACGCATTATCGAACGCATCTTGCGCTTCCAGCCCGTCGACGGACGATGTATGTCTACGTCTAAGTGAGGGACGTCCTCAAACATGTACTTGGCCAGCGTGACGCCGCCGCGTGCTATGGCTACAACCAGCTCCGGGTCAAACTCCCGGGCCTTCATTTCAAGCTCGCGGCCACACCATTCCACTACACCCATGTCGAGGGTCAAAACCCGCATTTCCAATTCGAAATCCATTTTGCCTTATTATATTTGTGCAAAGTAACATATTTTTTTGCGAAAATCACAGCCAACTACACAAAAAAATGCGTAACTTTGTACCGTATGCGGCCCACTGTCTTCGATGACAGTCGACTTATGGTGCAGTCCCGAGCGCAATACATTGTGCATCAAGCGTCTGTGCCAAGCATTCTATGTCATTCACAATTTATTGTTGTGACGAACCTCCTGTTACTTCCGGCAGTTGTTATTGCCCGCACCGCCATGAAACGACCGTGAAGCCACAGCCTCTTCCGTCGGCAACTTTGCCGAACAAAAGGACTATATAACCATCCTAAGGACCATAGCCTTATGGCGTCCGGAGAACGCCAATTCCCGAACGCCCGTAAATATAAAACACATTAACCAAATATACAACCAATCCTAACAACCAGCATCATATGGATCTGAAAACTACCTTCAGCCTCCGTGTACTCGGCTTGGCCGCAATTCTGGCAGCAACTGTCAGTGCCGGCGCTACTGTCACCGAGACACAAAAAGGCATTTCATTCTACGATGCCGCTTCGCACGGTTACGTCAGCACCATGCTGAACACTCGCGCAGGCATCGTGGTCGCCACCGAGCGTGGCAAGGACATCTCCGTGATACGTAACGGCAAGATGGTTCCCATGGTATCCGGTCCGGGCGTCGGCATGTACATACATGCAAGCAAGGACGGCCAATATATCGGATACAAGAGCATCAACAACAACACCGACCAGGCCCCCATGGTACTCGACGTCACCACCGGCCGAAGCATCATCCTCGAGAGCTACACCAACCAGTGCGGCCAACCCTCCTTCGCCGATGACAACACCGTGTGCTACACCGTCGGCAATAAACTCGTAGTGCGCAAAATCGATGGCAGCCAACGCCGCGAGTACAACATGCCATTCTACGTAAACATCGTCAATATCAGCCCTGACGGCACCCGTGCCGCCTTCGGCAGCATCGATGGCGACTTCTACATGATGAACCTCGCCGACGGCGACATCGTCACCGTCCCCGGAGGCGAAGGCGCATACAACCCCGTATGGAGCCCCGACGGAACTCGCCTGGCTGTACAACGTGTCAACGGCAACCTCTTCACCATAGACGCCGCCACCAAAGTACGCCACAACATTGGCGAAGTTTCGTCCTTCAACTGGACAGAAGACTCAAAGAGCATCGTCTACACACAAGTTAACCGCATCAACGACATGCTCTCCAGCGGCGCATCGGTATGCCGCGTCGCTTGGGACGGTTCGTCCAACACCAAAATCATCGACAATGACGCATCATGTCCCGTGGCCGTACTCGCCGATGGCAACGCTCTGATTGTGTCTTACGCCGTAGGCACACAACGCGGCCTGAGCAAGCGAGTATACCGCACCGTCTCCGACTTTGTCGGAGCACCGGCACGCACAGTGTCCCTGGTATCCTTCGGCAAAGACGAGCAAGTGGGCAACTCCCGAATCACCAACTTCAAGGGCTTCTCGCGTACAGACGCCCCCATGGCCTCCTTCGAGGACATTATGGCCGACAACGCCAAGGCACGGAAGCTTTCTCCCGAGCAACGCGCACAATACAGCAGCGGAACACGCAAAGGCAACGACATAGGTCTGACCGCCATCCCTTACATCAATCAGGTATGGGATACCCCCGGATCGTATAGCGGCAACTACAGCGTCGGCTACGTATGCTGCGCACCCTCATCCTGCTGTATGAACCTCGGCTGGCGCGGCAAACTGAGCAAAGTAGCCGTAACATCGCGCGCCTCCGGCGTTGGCACAGTATACTACTCCTGGCAAGTACTGCGCGACTACACATCCTCCACCGGATATGCCTTCACCCAGCGCGCAAGCTACTACGGCTCGGTAGGCGGCGGCTACGGATATATGTGGGGCTTAGGTTCGCCCGCCACAATGATGGCCAGCTTCTACCAAAAAAACGGCCTTAACTCCTCTTTCGCCTCATCGTGGAGCACTTTCTGCACCCAGACCAACAATAACGACCCGTACACCATCTGTCTGGCCAACGGCACAGGCGGACACGTCGTCCTCGGCTTCCGCACCAATCAGGCAGCTGCCTCCAACGGCTCCAGCACCTGGGCAAAGAACGGCTCGTTCATCTGCCACGACCCCTATGGCGACTACAACGGTGCCAGCTACCCTAACTGGGACGGCCGCTATTCGACATACGACTGGCCCGGATACAGCAACGGATACAAAAACATCGGAACGTTCCACTGGGGATGCATTGCCACCGGCTCCAAGCCCACACCCAGCAACCCCACGCTCACCGTCAGCCCCGCGTCCGTAAACTTCACCTGCGAACTCAACCAGCATCCCTCCGCGACTATTAAAGTCACCGGCAAAGACCTTAGCAGCGATATCACCATTGCTTCCTACACCCCGGGACGTTTCACCCCAAGCGTTACATCACTTCCCAAAACCGGCGGCACTTTCAAAATCACCTTCAATATCTCCGACAAAATCGGCACATACGGCGAAGGTGGTTCGGCCGTTAACTCCAAATTTTATGTCAAAGTCAAGAGCGGAAGCCTTGAAAAAATCATCAACATCACTGCTACCGTAACCGCTCCGCCGCTGGGCAAACTCTCCGAAAAATGGAACCTCTCCGAAAAGAAAGGCAACAAGGACTCCAAGGGCTATGACGCCTCCAATATCCGCAACTTTGTATACAACGACGGTAAACTCTATTGTGTATACAACCACAGCGACATACTGGTACTAAACGCCCAAACCGGCGCCAAACTCGGCTTCCTGCCCAAGAACGACATCGTCAAGGGCGGCACTCTGACACTCTGCGATGTCAAATGTATCAACGGCAAGATTCTCGCCTGCAACATCGCAAAACAAGGCGAAGAATTCCGTGTATACGCATGGGACAACGACAACAGCTACCCCACACTGGCACTATCTACCACAGACATCCAAGGCGCCGCTCGTGTGGGTGACTGTATGGAGCTTACCGGTACATATCCCTCGGATTACTGGTTAGCATTCTGCAACGACAACGGCACCGACACCCGCATCGTCGAATACCATATGAACGGCACCAAAATTGCTCAGGCCAAGAACACTAAAGTTCTGAAAGACGGCAAACAATGGAAGACGGGAGCCACCTCGCGCGCATATCCCAAAGGCAGCGGATGGTGGGTAGACGGTTCTCAGAGTATGCCCGCATGGACCAATAACCCCAACAACGGCACTTGCACCGTACAATGCATCAACACCTGCGCCGACGGCAAAAAACCTTGGGGCGCCAGCCATCACGAATTCAATTGGAAGGGCGGCAAATATGCCATCAACCTCATCTTCGAAGGCACGACGAACTACACCGGAGCCAAGATGCGCATCGTCAAGGACAACGCAGGCGACTACTCCAACACCACCGAAAACGGCAAGTACCCCGCCGATGGACTTGGAGACGCCACCAAGAACTCCAACAGCACCGGCGATTGCATGATCAATACAGACGGCGACTCATACTTGGAAGCCTGGGTACTCTCCACCAAGCACGGCATGGCATACTACGCCTACGGCAACCCGCCGGCCAAGAATCCCTCGGCCATCGTCGGCCCGAGCGAACCTAACCCGACAATAAGCGCCAATCCCACCTCTTTATCCTTCTCCTCCAAGAAGAATGCGGCAGTGGACAAAGATCTCAAGATTGAAGGCGCCAACCTCAAAGGCAACATCACCGCCACTCTCAGCGGCACAAATGCCAACATGTTCAAGCTTTCCAATACAAGTCTCAGCAACTCCGGCACAATCAAGGTGACATACACCCCCACCGCCGAAGGCACTCACAAGGCCACCATCACGCTGTCAAGCCAGGGCACGACCAACGTCACCGTAGCCCTCAACGGCACATGCGAAGCCACCATAACCCTGCTCGAAGACATTGCAGCCCATCAGGACAAACTCTCCGAGGAATGGATATACTCCACCAACAAGAACAACACCCCGAGCTGGACAACGTTTGACGCCAAACAGTCGGCCAACCGTGACATCGCTCTGATTGGTGACAAGCTTTATGTACTCAACGGCAAAAACTGGGGTGATGTCGCAGTGAACATCATCAACGCCAAGGACGGCAAGCACAAAGGCTCGCTCTCCGTGGCCGACCTCGGAAGTGCTCTCGGCAAACTCGGCGGTCTCGCCGTAGCCGACGGCAAACTCATCGCCTCCAACATCGTAACAGCCGCCCAAAACCTCCGCGTATACATTTGGGACAACGATGCAGCCGCACCGCGCGTACTCGTCCAGAAAGACGGCGCAGGCATCATCACCGGTGCTTCCGTAGCTTTCAGCGGAACGCTCAACAACGGCCGTGTATGGCTCACCAAAGACGGCTCCAACGAAGTCGTATACTTCGAAATCAAAAACGGCAGCTGCGACAACAATATGCACACCATAGCGTTGAAAAACGCTAAAGGCGAAGCATATGCATACGGCAGCGACGGCCGTGGTGCTTCCAAGATCTATCCCAACACCGACGGCAGCTTCTGGATGGCCCAGAAAGACAACCAGATAGCCAAGTTCGACGCTTCCGGCAAGATTACAGACGAAATCCTGCCCAAAGAAGCGCTCGGCGGATCCTCCTACGGCACAGCTTTCGCCCAATTCTCCATAGGCAACAAGCGATACATCGCCGCTATCACCTACAAGACCGGCAACCTGCAAGACGGACAAGTAGCTATCATTGATGTAACCAGCGGCGTGGCCAAAGCCACGGCTCCCATCAAACGCCTGCCCGAAAACGGCTTCGGATCAAACGTGAACAGCCAATACATGTCCACAGTTGTCGTAAGCGCCGAAGGATCGCGCAAGGGCATCGTCAACATCTACGCCAACGTCTTCGGACAAGGTCTGGGATACTTCAAGTACGCCGGCGAAATGGCTGACGCCATCTCCGACATCACCGTCGATGGCGACAACGCCGACGTCGAGTACTTCAACCTCCAAGGCATACGCGTAGACGCCGACAACCTCACCCCCGGCATCTATGTACGCCGTCAAGGCAATAAAGCCACCAAAGTCGTCATCAAATAACCACTGACCAACATCATCCTCAATAAAGGGAGGCGGGCCGCGCGGCTCGCCTCCCTTTCTATTTTTCAAACATCATCCACCGCCGCGTTTGACAATCTTGCCAAAACAAATAGTTATGCCTAACTTTGGGGTATGAAAATGAGATACGCCACAACGGCAGACATCGAGCAAATACTGGCAATCACCGACAGCGCTCGACGGTTCCAGCGCCAATGCGGATTTCGCCAATGGGAAGACGGCTACCCGGCATATGAGAATATCGCCGCAGACATCGCCGACCAAGGCGCATATATATTCGAAAACGAAGGCACCTCCGCCAAAGCCGCAGACATTACCATCGAAGGCTCGAACATCGTTGAACGTGAGAATATTGTCGCTTATGCCTATCTGACCGAAGGCGATGCCGAGTACGACAGTCTATCCCGGATATGGCACTATCCCGGGCCCTACGGCGTCATCCATCGACTGGCCATAGCCCCGAACTTTCGCGGTCAAGGTCTGGCCGCCCAAATCCTTGCCATGTCCGAAGCGCACCTTGCCGCACAAGGCACACGCGCCATGCGCATAGACACCGGCCAAGACAACATCGTGATGCAGCGCATCCTCAGCCGCGCCGACTACACCTGCCGCGGCCTCCACCACTTCTCCTGGGGCCCCCGCCTCGCCTACGAAAAAGCCCCTGACCCAACCATCTGCGGTCCGGAGATAGAGAGAGGTAAAACGCTAATTATTTGTAGCATATAACACAAAATCGTATCTTTGCACTGAAAAAACAGCTGCATCTGCAACCATTTTTTCAGTTGCAGCTACTAAAAAACAGACGTAATGATAATAAATAGAGCCGATTACATAGCAAAACTTAGTGCCAAAAGCTGGAACGGCAAGGTTAAGATTATCACAGGCATCAGACGCTGTGGCAAGTCGTTCCTCCTATCTGTTCTTTTCAAACAGCATCTGATAGAGACCGGCGTTACGGAAGACTCCTTCATAGAAATTGACTTAGAGAAAAGACGTGACGTAAAATACCGCAACCCAAACGTCCTATACGATTATGTGGTCAAAAAGTCAAGCGATATGGGTAAGCGGTATTATGTTTTCATCGATGAGATACAGCTGTCCTACAGGGTAAAAAGCACTGATATAGATGAAAAATCTGTGCCGGAAGAGGACCGGGAATTGCTTTATACGACTTTTTATGACGTACTCAATGACTTAATGGGGCATCCGAATCTGGATGTGTATGTGACCGGGTCAAACTCTAAGATGTTGTCTACGGATATTGTCACCAATTTTCGAGACAGGGGGTCGGAAATCAGGGTTTATCCGCTGTCCTTCAAAGAGTTCTGCCAAACAAAAGAGCTTGACAAAATTGATGCCCTTGAGGAATATTTGGCATATGGTGGTATGCCGTTAGCCGTGCTGGAAGATGACGAGGCCGAAAAGCGCAAATACCTTATAAATCTTTATAAGAATGTCTATCTAAAGGATATTATTGAACGAAACAAGCTAAAAGACATAACATTGCTTGATACTTTGACAGACGTCTTATCGTCATCGGTCGGTTCACTAACAAATCCACACAAGCTGGCTAATACTGCTTGTTCTATATTGGGCAAGACAACATCGGACAGCACCATCAAGAAATACATAAACATCCTTGAAGACGCGTATCTTTTTAGTTGTTCAAAAAGATGGAACGTAAAAGGCAGAAAGTATTTTGGGTCTATTCAGAAATATTATGCAGTGGACTTAGGATTAAGGAATGCTCGCTTGAACTGGCGTCAACAGGAACGTTCGCACCTGATGGAAAACATGTTATACAACGAGCTGTTAATGCGCGGACTAAGTGTCGATGTCGGCGTGGTCGAAGTCTTACAAACGATTGATGGCAAACGGAAGCAATCTCAATACGAAATTGACTTTGTCGTGAACACCGGAAAAGAAAAAGTGTATATCCAGTCCGCGATGAATGTAGATGACCCGGAGAAGCGCAAACAGGAGACATTCTCGTTGAAACATAGCGGAGACTTCTACCGCAAAATAGTGGTATTAGATGGGAACCAAAGAATGTGGACAGATGAAGATGGCATCATCTATGTGGGCATTATCCCGTTCTTGCTGGATGTCGAGACACTCAAGACACTCATTTAGAGGCATAATAGATACAGCAGATGCCGCATAGTCTCGAGGATATCTTTTTCTATTTCTCATCCCAAGAGTCGGGATAGCTGCTGTGATGGAAGAAGGAACGCGTTCTTAGGGATTCTTTTTGCTTTTCATCGTTGTAGTGAGCGAGGCCTTCCGAGAATCCGGACTCGTAGCCGGCTTCGTATCCGTCACAAAAGCGCGTGGCATCTTCGTCCGAAAACTCGTTTGCATCATCATAGCCGGCGCCGAAAGAGTTATTTGCCGCACCGGCGGCATAGCCGGCTTCGTATCCGGCATCATATCCGGCATCGTAGGAATCTCCGGATGGCGATGATTGACTTACGTAGCTGCTGCGGCTGCCGCTCGTCGGACAAGCAATGGTCGGGTCGATAAAAGTATCAACTATATGATTCAACATCAAATCGTACCATGTGGTTTGGGGCGTGTCCGGCTCTGACGCTACAGGCTTTTCGGTGTCTTTGCTATCGTGTACGTGCGCGCCTATGGCGATGATACCGATAATAATCACCGCCCAAAAGATTCGAATTATAGTTTTGCTACCATCCATATTTGTCCGGTATAACGTCTTTTGCGCGCATATGCAGCTATCGCCACATCAGGTGGGGCGGCCGGAGAGGAGGGTCGTGCGAGTGAGGTTGTCGCCGAAGGAGTATGGCAGGAAGGCGAGCGAGGGAACGGGATCGGTGATGCGGAGGTCGGCACGGAGGCCGACAGCGATGGCGCCGGTGGTCTCGGACAGGCCCATGGCATAGGCGCCGTTGATGGTGGTGGCGGCGAGCGCTTCGGCCGGAGTGAGCCGCATCTGTATGCACAGCAGCGAATTGACCAGCGACATATTCCCCGAGGGTGTCGAGCCGGGATTATAGTCGGAGGCGGCCGCAACACCCAGCCCGGCGTCAATCATTCGGCGTGCCGGGGCGTAAGGCAGGCGCGAGAAAAGCGAGCAGCCCGGCAGCACCGTCGGCATCGTCTGTGTGCCTTTGAGGACGCGTATTTGGTCGTCGGAGGTGTGTTCCAGGTGGTCTACGGAGAGGGCATTGTGCGCCACGCCCACTTCCACGCCGCCGGAGTAGTCCAGCTCGTTGGCGTGAATCTTGGGCCGCAAGCCGTGGCGGTACCCACATTCGAGTATCTGCGCCGTATGCTGCGGCGTAAAGAATCCGCGGTCGCAGAACACATCGATGTATTGGGCAAGGCCTTCGTGCGCCACGGCGGGAATCATCTCGCGACATACAACATCGACATATCCCTGATAGTCACCGGCAAAATTGCGCGGCAATGCGTGCGCACCCAGAAATGTGGACACAATATTGGCCGGCAAGTCTTGACGCAAACGAGCAATGACACGCAGCATTTTCAATTCGTCATGGAGGTTGAGCCCGTATCCACTCTTGATTTCGATGCTTCCGGTGCCGTACTCAATCATACGGCGTGCACGCGGCAGTGCTTGGCGGTAAAGTTCGTCCTCGGAGGTGTTGTGCAGCAGGTCGGCCGAATTGAGTATTCCGCCGCCGCGACGCGCAATGTCTTCGTAGGAGAGTCCGCGTATTTTATCCTCGAATTCCCGCTCGCGCGATCCGGCATATACGATATGTGTGTGCGCATCGCAGAACGCCGGGAGGACGGCGCCGCCACGGACATCCGTCTCGGTGTCGTAGCGGCGGTCACGCGGCATCGAGGCCATGGGGCCGAAGTCGGCGATAAGCCCTTCTTTGATTACGAGATATGCATCGCGCATCGAGCGATCTTCGCCCATTTCCGTTCCTTGTAGGCGTGTGCGGCCTTGTGTTTCGATGCCGGCAAGCAGCCCGATATTGTATAATAGAGTGTCCATAGCGCGTAGTGGGTAAAGGAGCGTGCCCATAATGGCCTTTACAGCTTTATAGCCATTATGGGCGTGTACTGTCAGATGCGCGGTGCTTCGCGCTGTATGAATTTGATAGAGTTGGCAATATGCGGATACATCGGTTGGTCGTTGTCTATATAGGGGACAATGGCGCGGTATTCGGCCACAAGAGCCTCTATGGCCGGTGACGACTTGAGCGGACGGCGGAAGTCGAGGGCTTGTACGGCATTGAAAAGCTCAATACCGAGTACGCGTTCGGTATTGAGTACCACGCGGTATAACTTTGTAGCCGCATTGGCACCCATGCTGACATGGTCTTCCTGATCCTGCGAGGACGAAATCGAGTCTACCGAGGCGGGCATACACAGGCCCTTGCTTTGGCTGACGATGGATGCGGCAGTGTATTGCGGAATCATAAATCCGCTATTGAGGCCCGGATTAGCCACGAGGAAGCGCGGCAGATCGCGCAGGCCCGAGATGAGGCGGTAGATGCGGCGCTCTGAGATGCTTCCCAGCTCGGCAACGGCTATGGACAAGGCATCCATGGCGATGGCCAACGGCTGGCCGTGGAAGTTGCCGGCCGAAACAACGAGGTCTTCGTCCGGGAACACCGTCGGGTTATCTGTCACCGAGTTGCTTTCGGCTTCGAAGACGCTGTCCACGTACCGTATTGTGTCCTTGGACGCCCCGTGTACCTGCGGTATGCAGCGAAACGAGTACGGGTCTTGGACATCCTTCTTCGGACGAGCCACTATCTCACTACCTTCCATAAACTTGCGGAAGAATGTAGCCGTGTCCGACTGGCCGCGGTGCGCGCGGATGCGGTTGACCGAGTCATTGAAGGGCTCGATGTGGCCGTCGAAGGCATCCAGCGAAATGGCGCCTATGACATCGGCCCATGCCGAAATTCGATGTGCCATGTGCAGCGCCCACGTGCCGTAGGCATTCATAAACTGTGTGCCGTTGAGCAACGCCAGACCTTCCTTGGACTGCAAGTCGATAGGCTCCCAGCCCATCTTGTGCATCACTTCGCCGGCATCCACCACCCTGCCCATGTATTCCACTTCGCCCATTCCGATGAGCGGTAACGACATGTGCGCCAATGGCGCCAAGTCACCCGAAGCACCCAGCGAACCCTGCTGATAGATGACGGGGATGATGTCGTGGTTGTACATGTCGATAAGTCGCTGAACGGTAGCTACTTGAACGCCGGAGTGGCCATAGGCAAGCGATTGAACCTTAAGCAGCATCATCAACTTGACAATCTCGGAGGGCACACGTTCGCCGGTGCCGCAAGCGTGTGACATAATCAGATTACGCTGCAATGTGGACAAGTCTTTACGGTCTATAGAGACATTGCACAGCGAACCGAAGCCCGTTGTGACACCGTAAATGGGCGTGCCGCCGACGGCTTTTTTGTCCAAGTACTCGCGGCACTTGTGTATGCGCTCCACGGCTTGCTCCGATAGACGCAGCGCCTTGCCCGAGGCAACGATTTCGTATATTTTGGCAGGCGTAATATGCCTTTCGCTAATGGTATGATACATATTCGAGGTAAGAATTTGTGGTTTGTAAATTTTTGAGAAGGCGGACAATATTTCCCATGAGCCAAAGTCACGCGAGCGCATCGCGCACCACGTCATCATCGGCGATGTTGGGCATGGTGATGATCATGTCCGGATGAAGAGCCATGGCGCGACGCGCAGCCGACATGGCTCCGTCGTTGCGAGCCCAGCTGCGGCGAGCGATGCCGTTGTTGACGTCCCACAGCATCATCTCGTCTATATGCCGACGCGCCTCGGCGCTGCCGTCGATAACCATACCGAATCCGCCGTTGACGACTTCGCCCCATCCGACGCCGCCGCCGTTGTGCAGCGACACCCAGGTGGCTCCGCGAAATCCGTCGCCGATGACATTCTGCACGGCCATATCCGCGGTAAAGGCCGAGCCGTCATAAATATTGGACGTCTCACGATAGGGCGAATCGGTGCCCGAGACATCATGGTGGTCACGACCCAGGACTATGGGCGCCGAGATGCGCCCGTCGGCTATGGCTTCGTTGAAGGCACGAGCTATAGCCATACGGCCCTCTGCATCAGCATATAGGATACGTGCCTGCGATCCGACCACCAAGTTGTTGGCGCCGGCTTCGGCTATCCAATGAATGTTATCTTCGAGCTGTCCGGCAATTTCGGCGGGAGCATCGCGGCGCATATCTTCGAGTACGCGGCGTGCGATGTCGTCACTCTGCGCCAAATCCTCAGGCAGACCCGAGGTGCACACCCAGCGGAACGGCCCGAAGCCGTAATCGAAAAACAGCGGCCCCATAATGTCCTGCACGTATGACGGGTATATAAACTTGCCTTCGGAGTCCACAATGTCAGCTCCGGCGCGCGAGGCCTCCAGCATAAAGGCGTTGCCGTAGTCAAAGAAATACATACCTCGTGCCGTAAGCTTATTTATGGCGGCCACCTGTCGGCGCAGAGACATCTGCACCTGCTGCTTGAATTGTTCCGGATCTTCGGCCATCATCATGCGCGACTGCTCGTAGGTAAGTCCTGCCGGATAATATCCGCCGGCCCACGGGTTGTGCAGCGAGGTCTGGTCGCTGCCCAGGTCTACACGGATGTTCTCATCGGCCAAACGTTCCCAGAGGTCTACAATATTGCCTTGATAAGCCATAGACACCACCTCGGCATCGGCCAAAGCACGTCGTATACGCGGAATCAGCTCATCCAACGAGGTATGCACCTCGTCCACCCATCCCTGGCTGTGGCGCTTCTCGACGGCCGCCGGATTGATTTCGGCGACAACGCTTACCACGCCGGCTATATTTCCGGCCTTGGGCTGTGCTCCCGACATTCCGCCCAGTCCGGAAGACACAAACAGCATACGGCGTGTGTCGCCCGGCGCGCGACGCTTACGAGCCGCATTGAGCACCGTAATTGTGGTACCGTGGACTATGCCCTGCGGACCTATATACATGTACGATCCGGCTGTCATCTGGCCGTACTGCGACACACCCATGGCGTTGAAGCGCTCCCAGTCGTCCGGCTTGGAGTAATTGGGTATGACCATACCATTGGTGACCACAACACGTGGCGCGTCCTTGTGCGACGGAAACAGCCCCAACGGATGTCCCGAGTACATTACCAAGGTCTGACACTCGGTCATCTGCGACAAGTATTGCATCGTCAGGCGGTATTGCGCCCAGTTTTGGAACACGGCACCGTTGCCGCCATAAGTGATAAGTTCGTGCGGATGCTGAGCCACGCGCGGGTCCAAATTGTTCTGTATCATCAGCATTATGGCCGCAGCCTGCCGACACTTGGCCGGGTACTCCTCGATGGGCCGGGCGTACATCGGATAATGCGGGCGCAACCGATACATGTATATGCGGCCATAGCGGCGCAGCTCCTCGGCAAATTCCGGGGCCAAGACGGCGTGCTGTTCCTTAGGGAAATAGCGCAACGCATTTTTCAGAGCCAAGGCCTTTTGTGCGGGCGTGAGGATATCCTTGCGCCGCGGAGCGTGGTTGACAGAAGTGTCATATTCCTGCGGTTCGGGCAGTCGGGCCGGAATACCGCCCACGATGTCCTGTTGGAATTGGTTGAGGGTCATAGTCTTTCTTCGATTTCGGATATTAGAGTCTGTTCGCGGCTGTCCGCCTCGGCAGCCAAGGCCTGAGCCTCACCTTTGAGTGCCTTGGCCTTGTCCGTGTCCTTGAGTCCGGCAGCATTTATCATCACGTTGAGCGCCGCACCGCGCACGGCGGCACGAGCGGCAAGTATGGCTACGCCGGCGTCCGATAGCGAATTGGGATTGCCATCCACAGCCATAACATGCGCCACGTCAAATACTTCCATGGCGGCTTTCATAGTCTTCAGCGGCACTTGGGCGGCATATAGTGTAGCCTCCTCGAGGGCGGCGGCACGTGCGGACTTTTCCTCATCCGTGCCCTTGGGCATGGCAAATACGGCCATAATGCGGTTGAAAGCTTCGGTATCCTCGTCCACCAAAGCGAGCAGACGCTGCATCAACGCATGCCCCTTCACGGCCCAGTCGGAGAAGAATTCCCAGCGGTCGTCCCATCCGGGCTTATGCGCCGACAGGTTGGCGACCATGGTGGCCAAAGCGGCACCCATGGCACCCATATACGCCGATACGGAGCCGCCGCCGGGCGCCGGCGATTCGCAGGCCGTCTCCTCGGCAAAGCCTTGGCAAGTAAAGTCGACGAGTTTCTTGCCGCCCTTGGGTGCCAAGAGGTCTTCAATGACTTTTTCGTGAACCTTGAAAGGTGCCAAATCCTCAAGACCGAGCGACTTGACAGCTATCTTGATAATCTCGTCATCGCTGATACCCAGCGAGCGGCATTGCTTGCGCAGAAAATATTTGCCGGCATCCAGCAGACACGAACGCGGCACCAGACCCACGATTTCGGTTCCGGTGACACGCAATCCGCGGCGGTCGGCGGCGCGGCACACCTCCTCGAAAGCCACGTGCAGCGGCGTGGCGCGTATGTCCGTAATATTCATCGACACCTGGGCGATGCCGTATTCTTCGATGTACCATCCTATGGCCTTGCAACCCTTGAGCGTGCCCGGAATCATCACCGGATTACCCTCGGCATCGCGTATAATCTTGCCCGTGATGGGATTACCCTCGCGGCGCGGACGTCCTTTTTCGCGGACATCAAAGGCGATGGCATTGGCGCGGCGAGTGCTGGTCGAATTGAGGTTGAAATTGACAGCAACCAGAAAGTCGCGAGCACCGACGACGGTAGCTCCGCTGCGTGCAGCCTGCTCGGTGAACTCTCCGCCACCGAAGTCCGGCATCTCCGCCGGGTCGGTGATACGCTGAGCCAGAGCCTCGTACTCACCCTTGCGGCATACAGCCAAGTTACGGCGCTCGGGACGCAAAGCCGCCGCCTCATAGCAATACGTCGGTATCGCCAGCTCATCAGCTATACGTTTGGCAAGAGCACGAGCCATCTCGGCGCACTCCTCAAGGGTGACGCCGCTCACCGGCACCAAAGGCAAAACATCTGTGGCGCCTATGCGCGGATGCTCGCCGTGGTGCGTACGCATATCGATAAGTTCGGAAGCCTTCTTGACAGTGCGGAAGGCCGCATCCACCACCGCCTCCGGCGTACCGGCAAAGGTCACGACCGTGCGATTGGTCGCCTTTCCGGGGTCCACGTCCAGCAGTCGGACGCCCTCGACGTCCTCGATGCTCTTGACTATCTCTTGTATAACTTCAGGGCGGCGTCCCTCGCTGAAATTGGGGACGCACTCAATGATACGTTTCATGTTCGGGTCTGGCACTTATGTGTTTATTTGTGTTTGGTTTCGATATAGTCTGTTGTATATTCGGTATCGTTCGGTCTTGATATTACCCCCGTCGCTTACGGGAGTTCGGTTTCTCGGGTTCGGTATTTTGCCGCCATCCTCCGCGCCGAAGCCTCACGATGACATTCGGAGCACTCGGATTGCAACATTTGAGCGTCGGAAGGCGTATCAGAGGCGTCAATGTGTCACCACCGCTTCTCCTATCCTTGGCTATCCCGCCGCTTTCACTGGCAAATATAGCACTTTTCCGCCAATAATCCCGCATCATCGCCGAAAATGCCGCCGCCGTTAGTTCGACTCGCAGCTCGCCCCACATCGAACGACTCACCGCACCAATCACGTCATCCGAAAAGACGAAAAAAAATAATACGGCTGAAAATCATTTGGATATAAAAATAATTTGTAATTTTGCAGCAAGGCGCAAGCGAGTGCCTTGATATTGTGATAGGATTCTAATCCTGTTCTCCGTAACATAAATAAAAAGCGTTTCGTGCTTTATCCTTTAACGGAAATCGCCAAATTTCAAAACTACGAGGGATATAGGCAGTCAAAGGAACGCCATGCTTGTCGCATATCCGCTCCCCGGCAAGGGGGAGTATATCCGATAAGGCGTGGGAGTGGACTGTTTATTTCGTAGTAGGCGTTTGGCGATGCCTCCGTTAAGATAAACTGAACATGCTCCACGCTTTTTTTATATAGCTAACTCTAATCAGGCCGGTCGGAGCATACTGCCTTAAAACTAATGTTCTAATCACATGTTCAGATTTACTTCTTTGCGGTATGTGCTATTGGCACTTGCTGTGATGGGACTGTTCGGTGTGCCTGATGTGTCGGCTCAGTTTTCCGGCGCCGGCGCGGGCACAAAGGATGACCCATACAAAATCTACAATCCGGCACAGCTGAACCAAGTGCGTAATTACACGGGGAAAACAGACGTGTATTTCACGCTTGGCGCAGATATCGACCTGACCTCATGGATTTCCTCTAATTCGCCGGAACAGGGATGGAATCCTATCGGCACGGATGCCAATCCGTTCAAGGGTACTTTTAGCGGCAACGGACACACCATCAAAGGCATGTCTATCTTACGAGGATCGACCGATGATGTGGGCTTCTTCGGTGTAGCATCGGGTGCCACCATCTCCAACTTGACAATCGAAGGCTCGGTCAACGGAGGGAATAATGTCGGCATCCTTGCCGGATACTTCACCGGCATAATAGAAAACTGCCGTGCAAAAGGCTCGGTCAACGGATTGTCAGACTGTGTCGGCGGACTTATCGGAAAGTCCGGGAACTCGGACATTAAGACCTGCCGGGCAGACGCGACGGTAAAAGGCACTGACTATGTCGGCGGACTTATCGGATATGTTCTCGCTGGAAAAACATCATCCAATAAAGCTATAGACAATTGCTTTGCAAGTGGAACTGTAGATGGTCGCTCAAATGTCGGCGGCCTCATAGGCGCTATGGATGCGACGGTATTCGTTCAGTTTGAGCCTTACAATTCTAGTTCTGATTACCATCAAAGCGATTATTACAGTACCGTAGCACTATATAAATACAGTATATCCAATTGCGGCGTGAAATGTGCTGTTTCTGCGCAGTCAGCTTCAACGGGTGGATTGATAGGCAAACTCTCTGGCGGTGCGTATATATACAGGTACAATGGTTCTAGCGTTTCTATTTATAATGGTAATAGCAGCTCCATTTCAGACTGCGTAAATCTTTCAAAATGCGTAAGCGTCAAAGGCTGCTTTGCTTTGGCACAGATTAATGCAAAAAGAGACAACATTGGCGGCATCATTGGCGATTGCGAATGTGCCGATATTATGGATAGCTATTTCAATGGCTCTATAATCGGAGGTAAAAAAGTCGGCGGAATTTGTGGCACTAATGATGCCGTAACAACTGTTACAGTAAAAACGCTTGACGGCAAAACATATCCCAACAAAGCGCGGCCCAAAGAAATAACTATAAATTGGACAGGTGTCTCGACTATCTCGCGTAATTACAGCCGTGGCACGATTGCAGGCAGCGAATACGTGGGCGGTATCATCGGCAATATCACGTCAAATGCGACCGTAACATCCAACTTCGCCCTCAATCCGGTATTGAGCGCATCCGTAGGCCCTGTGGCACGTATATCACCCACGACAACCGACGGCTTCGGTGCTATAGGCAGCCTGACAACCAATTATACCCTTACCGGCGCCAAGGTATCGAAGAATGGTGTATCGCAAACCTACTCGACAAAACTCAGCGAAGGCGAGTCCGGAGGTGAGGATATGTTCAAGCTACGTGCGACATACCAGGGTCTTGGATGGGATTTCGATAAGGAATGGGCGATACAAGAGACCGAGTGCCTGCCATACAAGAGCGGGCAGTGCGTTCCGCCGCTAATCCAGTCGGAACCGGTGTCGGGAAGTTTTATCATCGTAGGCAAGAGTATGTCCGGCGGACGTGTATTCATGGAATATGCCGGACAGACTTATTCGGCCGAATGTAAGGATAATACATGGACGGTACGAACCGATCCGATGAAATCCGGCGAGAGCATAACTGCATGGGTCGAGGCCGACGACAAGCTCCCGAGCTACAGCGTAATGACTTCTGTCGGCTATCCCGGCAGCGGCACACAGGAAGATCCGTATCAGATATATACTGCAAATGACCTACAAAACATCAACGGCCATTCGTGGTACAAACTGATGAACGATATCGACCTCAATGGCGTGAAATGGCAACCGATAGGACGTAACGGCGCGACTATGGCCAACCTTGACGGCGGCGGTTTCACCATTAAGAATCTCAATGTCAAAGATTCCGCATCTGACTTCTGCGGCTTGTTCTCCACTCTCCAAGACGCCACGATTACCAATCTCACGCTGGAAGGATGCACCGTTGACGGCGGCAGCAAAACGGCAGTACTTGCCGGAGATATGACTTCGTGTACCATATCTAATGTCACGATAATCAAGGCCAACGTCAAGGGCGATGCCAATGTGGGTGCTCTTGCCGGCAATGCCTATTATTGCACTTTGCAAAATGTGCAGGTACTGGAATCCACTATCGGAGGAAGCTCCTTGGTCGGCGGTATCGTCGGCACGGCAGACCGTTTGGACATCACACTTTCCTCGTTCAACGGTGACGTTACAGGGTCCGGAAATGTCGGCGGCATCTGCGCCAAGGCAAATTCCGCAACAAAAATTTCGCGCAGTTGTACCTCCGGAACGGTGACGGGTACAGGCACGGACACAAAGGCCGCAGGTATCGTAGCCGAAAGCCGAGCCTATGTCACGGACTGTTTCACAACGGCAAATATCTCCGCTCCGGGATATGTCGGCGGTATTGTCGGTCTAAATTACGCCTCGGTTTCCAATTGCTATGCGTCCGGAACATTATCGAGCGAAACTCTCGCCGCAGGCATCGTTGCATATAATGACGGCGCTTCGGCTACGCTGAAAAACTCGGCGGCCGCCAGTGAGAAAATATCGGTATCCTCGCAGTCGGGTAATGCCATGCGCGTTCTCGGCGGTTTCCGTAATGGCGCTCCCGAACCTGTAACAGCCGAGAATCTTGCGCTCGAAAAGATGATAGTATCTATTAACGGCGTGGCACAAGAAGTATACGATGACCCGATGAATGGCACTGCCACCTCCGGCGACAAGCTCCGTCAATCAGCCACCTACAAGACTCTTGGCTGGGATTTCGCGACAACATGGCAGATTGGCGAAACCGAAATGCCTCAACTTATCGGTCTCGATACAACCGGAGGAGCCGAACGCCGTGACAATTATATGTATGTAGACAAAATGAGTGCCGCAGCAGGCGAAACCTTTGATATCATCGTCAATCTACATAACGGTGACGCCGTCAACGGCTTCCAGTTTGATATTCAGCTGCCGACAGGTGTTTCTCTCGTTTATGACGAAGATTTTGAGGAATATGACTATACAAAGGGCACACGTCTGACACGCAATCACTCTATATCTTTCCGTAAACAGCCTGACGGTTCGGTACGATTCTTGTGTCTTCCCAAGGACGCCACATACAACCTCCTCGGCGATGACGGACAAATCTTGATATTGAAGGCAAAGGCAGATGACAATGCAATAAACGGCTCTTATGCTTTCTTACTCAAGAACTGCTTCCTCTCTCGCGGTGTCGCCGAGAATGTTGTACTCAATAAGGTTTCCGGCAACATCTACATTGTCAACGATGTAATATCTATACCGGCTGTTACCGCCATGGCCGGAAGCAAAAGTGATTTGGTCGTCAATTTGGACAACAAATCGAAAATCAACAGCTTCCAATTTGACATGACCCTTCCTGCCGGCGTGAAAATAGCCGACAACGCTCTCGGCGAACCTGATATCCGCTTGGGCGACCGTATCGATAAGTCAAAGTATACATTGACATATAAGGCACAACCTGACGGCTCGATGCGTATCGTGGCCTTTGGCGCCGGAAGTGATGCTGTTATTACCGGCAATACAGGCACAGTTCTATACGTCACACTCGCTGTAGACAAACAGACCAAGCCTTTCAACGGACAAGTTTCGTTCCGCAATATTTATCTTGCAGACAGTGAACTGCGCAGCTTTACGTGTGAGGATATAGACGCACAAATAGAGGTGACACAATTCCGTCGCAAAGGCGATGTCAATAAGGATGGAACCATTACAGGCGTAGATGCCGTAGGCACTATTAATCTATCCCTAAACAAATCGTTGGACATCCTGGACTTCTGGGCCGCTGATGTCATAGAAGACAACATAATTGACTCGCGTGATGTTTCATCAGTTACATCACTCGTCCTCGATGAAAATCTTACGACTTATGCAGCCGCAAAATTCGCAAAAATCCGTAAGGCAGACGATGTATGGGGCGATTACGAGTACACCAAAGACATCTGCATGTGGGTGAAACCCGTAAACGTTTCGCCGGGTAATACCGCCGATTTTATATTCTATCTCAACAACACCAAGGAGCATCGTCCCAGCGCTACGCAATGGGCCATTGATTTGCCGGAAGGATTCAGCTTTGAGCTGAACGAAAACCCGGTAGATGCAGACGACCTATGGTATGAGAATACGCGCCGTTGCAGCGAGTTCCTGTTTGTCGCACATGTGCAAGGACAAAAAATCGGAATGTTCCACAACGATATGAATGTTAAGGGCTATAAGCTAACGACAGGCGAAATTATGCGTCTGCATATCGTGGCCGACAAGTCTGTCAAGCCCGGTGTCTATACGGGCTGGTTGCGAGATTATCAAACCACATGCCCGGTTGACGCTCAGGGATTTCACGCCAGCTTCTATATCGACGATGAGCCCTTCACTATTGTCGTGGGAGACATCGCTAATGTGGAGAATTTATCCCTTGCCGGTCGCTTCGATTCTGACGATATGGCTCTTGTGGATGCAGCACTGCACAACAACTCATCACTGCTGACAGTAGATCTGACTGAGAATAGGGCAATCCCCGAAGGCACTTCAATCGAAGGACTTAACCCCAATACAATTGTTTATGCCAACGCCGCTACAACAATTGAGAAGTCCGACAATTTGGTCGTTGACGGGATTTGCAAATCGTTAAAACTGGAAGACGGACATCCGTTTGGCGTTACAACAGCGTTTACGGCGACATCTGCTTTATACTCACGGCAGGTCGAAGCCGGAGCGCACGAATCTCTGTATCTGCCGTTTGCAGCAGACCCGATTGAAGGTGTTACGTACAAACAGATTGCGGGAGTTTCAACGGACAACTTTGTGCTTGAAGATGCAGTTCAATCAGCCAATACTCCGGTCTTGTTCAATTCGGAATTTGGAGGTGCGCTTAGATTTACCGCAACAAATGTCACTATAGAACCCGCTACAGAAACAGTACATAACGAGCTTGTCGGCAACTATAGAATTGTCGACACCGATAAGGTTTATTATGGTTATAGTGCCGGTTCATTTGTGAAAACTTTGCGCTTGATGCCGTTCAGAGCATACACAACAAACGCCGAGCTGGACGGAAAACACGAGACCGTTAATGACTTGCTTTATAATACCGATTCTGATAATGACGTAATATACAATCTGCAAGGCATCCGGATGCATACGGATAAAAAGAACCTTACAACCGGGCTGTATATCATTAACGGACAAAAGGTTTATATCAAGTAAAGACCGCATTCGGATTTCACAGTATTAATCACTGTGGATGAGACTCTTTTAGTGCTAATCTAAGCGGCCCGTATCGTAAGGTTCGGGCCGCTTTTTTCATTCGCGATAGTCGCGCAATTTTACGGCGTATAGGTCTTATTTCGCTATTTTACACCGAAGCATCTTGACTGCATGTATGCACATATTCACCAGTCCATTACATGTGATTTCACCCTGCAATTTGACCTATAGGCCGGTTTCTAAGAGAAAAAAACTCGATCCTGTATCGCAAAATGATATAGGGTGCGGCTACCTTTGCGGTGTAATTCACCAATAAACAAAAAGATTATGGCATTATTCAAAGTAACCACAAAACGCCTCATTCTCAGCGGAGGCAAGCGTCTCGAAGCCGGTATGACGGCCGAAGTCCCGTTCAATGACTTTACCCTTCCCCTGTACAATTCATCGGTAAAGGAAACAATACGTCATCAATTCGCTATAAAGTATGCCGTAGATTTCCCCGCTTCTCAGATTAACCTCTCCAACCTGACGGTTGAAAAGATCTGATTGCAGCGCGAAGCACAACACATTATGGCCGTAATTTTTTATCGAAAGTTGCGGCCATTTTTTAGCCGCGCCTGCTAATTTTCTCGAAATTAAGCGGTATCTTTGCAGCCGCCGATGTATAGTACGGACACTCGGATGACAACTGCCTCGAATTATTTGACTACAAACAAATCAGCACATACTTTTTACTATTAATGATATGGGAAGACACTACGCTAATGACAATTGGCTGAATGAAATGGCCAAGACGGACGAGTACGCCTGCCGCGATCTCGCAACCGAAGTGAACGAGATGACTGACGGGCGGCAGACCTATAATGCCGTCTTCGGATTCTTGCCGGGCGGCACTTCGACCCGGCCTCGTAACGTCTCGATTGCTTCGTTAATGAGGCTGTACTGCGCCGAACGAAGCGGACACAAGGAGGACGCACGGCGTGAAATAAAACTCCGTTTTCATTACCTGGATTATACGATTCAGAAAAAGATTTTGCGGCTGTTTCTGGACGGCTCGAAGCAAGACAGATTATTCTGTTTCAAGCAAATAAGGCATAGTTGGGATAAAGTGTTCGAGCCGAAACTTATTGAGCTGTGGGAGATGCACTGCGAGCCGGAGTGTGCTAATCTTTTGGTCAAGTACGGCAATATCGACTATGTACGCCGGCATCAAGAGGAGTTGGCTAAATCGGCAGGGTATTATCCTACCGGCAAAAGGCTGGCGCTCGAGGACAGAAATTTTGTCATCGAAAAGGAAAAGTTAGAGGGTCCGGCTATGTATGTCCGGCTGTTGTATGAAACCAAACGCACTATCGGAACGGACGAAGCGACGGACATCTTATGGTGGGCGATTGATCGGTCGCTGCTGCAAGGCATACGTCACCAATGCAATATTGCGCCGTACTTTCTTGTATACGATGGTCGTTTGGACAGCGATGGATTGCCGCTCGAAACAATTGTGCCGTCCATTGTATGGGACGACAATGTAATGGAGTGCATGCGCTACCTGTATCACATTGCGCCGAAGGCTGTTGTGGCCGAAGCATTGCGCCGGGACATGGAAGTGCGCAAATTGTTTTATCGTCTTGTCGGCGGAAAGTGCTACAACAATTCAAGTGACCCGAGTGCGGATAGGCGGCATGATATGCAGATGTTTTGCAAATTGGCTTACGCGATGTTTCCCGAAGATAAGCGAAAGTATGCTGCCGAAAACGACTGCCGGACAGATACATCCGGTCCTTCTGCAGCGTCTTGGGATAATTGTGGTTGCCACGAAGATGAATCAAGCTTATTGGATTGGAGAGTTTATGCCAACCGTTCGAGCACAAATCTACTTGAGACCATCCGGGAATATCGTCTGACCGAAGAAATGACGCCGGAGGAATGGAAAACACTATACATCGAAAAAAATATACCGAATAACTCGGCATTCACGTTACTTTCCAAACGATTAAGCCTCGAACCTGACTGCCCAAGCCGGGAGGAGTTTATCGCAAAGTTGCTGAGCTGATGGTCGTGTTTTAGTCGTGGTGTCTGATGTAAGTTTGTTCAAACTTGTAGACCTTGGATAATGGTGCAAAATTAGTCGTTTTCGACATATAGGTCGGATTTTGCTGATTTTGACGGGAAGTTGATTATTAAGCGGCAGTATAATAAGATTATAGCATATAGACCGAAAAGTGCGACGTTCCAAGTCGTTTTGATGACGGAACGCCGCATATTTTGGACTAATTGGAGGCAGATGCCGCTTAGGGCTCGTTGTTGCAGGTGATGGTGAGGGTGGTGATTTTGCCGGCGGCGATGATGTCGTTCTCGTTGTAGCCGCTGCGGAAGGCTTCGACAAGGGAGTAGGTCTTGTTGCCGTTGATGCGGATGTATTCTACATTGGAAAGGTGGACAATCTTTCCCGAGGCGGAGACGTTGGAGAGTTCGTCGGGCACCACGGCTGCCTGCCAGAATGTGCCTGTGGGGGTCACGTGTTTCTTGGTCCTGATATATCCGTAGCCACCGAAGGGGCGCACATGGAAGCCTCGTTCTTTGGTGATGCGGACGCCGGCCTGTTTTTTGCTGTCAAATTCGATGGTTTCGACTTTGTCGGCGTATGGGCCGGTGACGTATACGCGCAGGATGCCCAGGCCGTTATGGAAGTTGAAGTCTACCCGGCCTTGGTTTTTTGCGACGGTCGCGGTGTCCGAGATGAGCAGGTATTTCAGCCCTTTGGTTTGGTCGGTGATGTCGAAGGTGTTGGGGGTGAAAGCGATGTATTTGTTAGCTTCGAGGTCACGGTAGGCCATGATGGGCTTATTTATTTGGACTTTCTTCCGGCCGTCCGGCTCTGTCACCAGGGTGATTTCGCCGATTCCGTCCGGTTTTGCCTGCACGCAATCTGCTGCATCGTCGCTGAGTTCGCGCACGATGAATGTCTCCGTGCCGTCCCATTCGAGCAAGGTTGCCGACAGGTCGTCGTTTTCGGTCATCCTTGACCCCGGCTTGTTGTTCCAGGGTGTCTCGGTGTAGTCCGCGAGGGTTATGTTGCCGACCTCTAAGGCGTATCGGGGCCGTTCGTTGGCTGTCGGCTCGTCCGAGGCGCAGGATGCCGCCAATATGCATACCGGCAGCGCCGTCAGAGATAATGCTATGTATCGTATGGTCTTTTTCATCTGCTTGGTGTTGTGCTTGTTGTCACTGTTTTCTGAGGCTTGACCGCGGCATTAAATCGTGAGCGAATAGTCGTTGCTGTTCTTGGCCCACGGCATAGATGTTGTCGTAACTTCGACATCATCCTTGCTGCTGCCGTTGATGGTGATATTGAATGTATAGACATATCCGCTCTTAAACTCGAACTCAGAGGCGGTGACAAATTTGGATAGGTCGATATTGTGCGTTATTTGCGGACCGACGCCCGGTACGGGACGGTATTCCATCATAATGAACGGCTTGTTGGTGGCCCGTTTTTGTGCAACGATTATTGTTTCATACGAATATGCGGCCTCCTCGGTCACCGAACCCCATTTGACGGTGTTTGCCGGATTTAGACCCTTGTGTGGGGGTGTCTTGTCTTCGGTGTTGTATGACTTGATGAGGTCAAGGGTTATCTTCTTGTCGCTTTTGTTGACGTTGTATTCGGCTGTCTGGTCGATGTCCCGGAGTAGGACGAGCCAGCAGTTCTGGAACAGGTTCTTGATGTACTGCGTATTGCGGATGTTGACTACGATTTTGACCTGAGTGTGGTAGAAATCGAGTTTACGGCCGTCGCGACCGATGTCGTTGGAATAGGCGAGCATGAGGTCGTCGCTGATGGTGGATGAGTGGCAGGTAGTCCACATGATTGTGTCTCCTACGGGATGGTAGCGGTTGGGGAAGCGCCCTATGACTTCGATTTTACCACCCGGCTTGACTATGAATGGGTTGGAGGATGTGAGCAGCGCGGTGGATGCGTTGTCCAATGTGTCGGAGACGATGTATTTGCGTAGTGCGCCGTTGGCCTGTATTGCCACGCCGCCGGTGTCCACTTCCAGCCACGCTGTGCGCGAGCTGATTGTACCTTCGGTGCTTATATTGAGGCCGCTGGCGATAAACTCGAGTGGTGTGCCGACAGTGTCTTGTGGCTCGATGTCGTCTGACGCGCAGGCCGCGAGTAGCGCAGCCGGCAGTATGCCGCCGAGTATGGCGTAGATGTATTTCTTGATGCTTTTGTTCATGTCCGTATGTATGTCCGTTGTTGGATGTGTGTGTTGTTCGGTGCGGGCTTGGCTGTTATTGCTCGGCAAAGTACTCGCCGCCGTCATTCCAATCCTTTATAGTTGCGGTGACGCTTAGCTCGGAAGGTTTGATGGTGACGGTGTATGTATAGACGTTGCCGCGATATAGATAGCCGAACAACGGGCCGTTGCTTTGATATGATTTGCCGTTGATTGTCAGCGTGAGATAGGTGCCGGAAGTCGGTTGTGTGGCTACGATTGCCGTATAGACTACGGCTTGTTCTGTCTCGTTGTCGATGATTTGTTGTATGGTGTTGTCCTTGAGCGACCAGTCGTTGATGGGTGCCCAGTTGTCAAAGTTAAACGAATTCCACGTCGTGCTGAAATTGATGCCGTTGTGTACTATGCCGCCCAAGGTACATTCGGCATTGGCTATGTCGTCGAGGGTGATGCCGGTTGCCGGGTCTGCCTTGATTTTCACGACAATTTTCGACATTTGGTGTTCGAAGACGAGACCGTCGATTTTGCCGCTGCTTATCCAGTCGGCCTGTATTCCTTTTTGTACACGCACAATGTCAATCTTGCGTTGTAGCTCGCGAGTGTTTTGCTTGCGGGTGTTGATTGCAATTCCAACGCTTGAATTGTCTATTCTACTCGGATCATTGGGGGTATATGGCGCATACGCGATAATAGAATTAGACCCGGCTGTCAAGTCAGAAACGGCGATGGCTTTGCCAATTTTGGTAAAAAATGCCGTTGTTCCGGTAGACGTGGTGTAATAGGGAAGGTTTTGGTAGTCTTTGACTATGGCGTAGGAGAACGGCGCTGTGATGTACACGCCTATTGTGTCGGCTTCCCATAGAGAGCCGTTTACGCGGGACTGCGGGGCACGCTCCCCGACAAATGTGCCGGAAATCTGAAGCTCCCTGCTATCTGTGAAGTCCGGGCCGTCTTCCCCGGTGCAGGAACATAAGTATAGCGTTGAGAGTGCTATGGCGGACGAAAATGTGAGAATATGCTTTAACGTCATATTGGCGGTGTTATAGTGTTTTGTTGTATCCCTTGACGAGAAGCCGGACAAAGCGTGCTTGATGTACGCATGTCGGCTGATAAAGGATATGGCGTTTGTTTTCCCTTAGTGTGGAATGGCTGTATCAGAACGATATTCCCACACTAAGGCAATCTTTTGTCGTGATGATGTTTATTGCATCACGGCTTCGCCGGAGCCGCTGCCGCCGTATTCCCAATCAGTGACGGTACAGCCTTCGATTTTGAGGCCCGTCTTATGGATGGTAATGGTGTAGGTATAGGTCTTGCCGGGCTCGAGAGCGGGCTGCATGGCGGTATCGTTGACGTACGCCTGTGCAGCAATTACGGACTTGAATTTCAGCGGAGCTGTCAACATCTGGGGGATGACGAGGGCGTCATAAGTGACGACATTATTGGTCATATCGGTAGTGTGCGTCGAGTATACCAGCGACCATTCGATGGGACTGCCGGAGGGAGTAACTGCGCCGGTGGCGAGGTCGAAGGTGCCGTCATGGATGAGGCCGTCGATGTAATGGCCGCCGATAGCGATGTCAGGGGTTGTGAGACCGTCGCCGGGCTTGAGCTTGACCACCAGACGCGACATTACGTGGCGGAAAGCGGCGGAGCCGGTGAAAGACAGTACGGGGCTATTCTTGGAGGCTACGGCGCCGGTAGCGTAGATGAAGTCTATGCGTTTTTGCTGCTCGCGAGTCACCTGGTCGCGGGTATTGACCTGGGGATTGTTCCAGGTCGCACCGCTTTCGTAGGGAGCATATGCACAGAATGTTATATCCTCGGTGCCTTCGAAGTATATCGGGGCGGCGTCGGCGGTGAACTCGGCAACATCACTTGTCGAGGTAGTGGAGTAGGATATGTTTTTGTACTTGTCCTGCATCTTGATGTTGCCGGCGATGGCGAATACGCCGATGTTATCGGCTTCCCATGTCGAGCCTAAGGCGCGAGAGTTGGTCTCGAATCCGGCGGTGATTTTGAGGGCTGTCGGAGTGTTGTCGGGCTCGTTGTCTGAGGAGCAGGATGCCAGAGCAAAGATTGCGAGAGTAGGCAGAAGGATGTTATATAGTTTCATTTTGTGATATTTTTTATCGTGTGATTTGATTGTTTGTCAGTGGTTTGTGTTGTATCTGTCGGGCGGCGTTACTTGGCGTCAAAGTTGCCGCCGTCGGCTTCGGTCCAAGCTGTGATGGTGCAGCCTTGTATCGACACTCCGGTCTTGTGGATGGTGACAGCGATGTCGTACTGGTATCCGGCGAGCCATTCGTTGCGCGGGTCGGCGATGCCGGCGTTGCGGTTGGCGGCAGTGAAGTCTATTGCGGCGGTGTATGTCTGAGCACCGGGCTGTGTGGCGGTGAATGTCAGTGCGCTGCCGAAGGATTGCGGGGCAACTATCAGCGTATAGGCTACGGTCTTGGCGGCGTCATCGGCTATGGCCGGGGCATTTTGTTCGGCTGTGGCGTTGTTCGCAAATGTCAGCGTAGCTGCATCCTTGGAGGCCACGATGCCGGTTGCACGGTCAAATGCGGCGGATGTATTGAATTCGCCGAGCGCCAATACTGCTTTTTTGACTTCATCATAGGTTACATCGCTGCCGCAACGTGCGGTGATGACCACCTTAGACATTTTGTGCGCTAAATTGAAGGCTACATCGGGACTTGCTTTGCTGCCCGTGGCTTGCGCCCATAGGTAGTCAAAGGTCTTCTGCGAAGCCTGCAGACGCGTATCAGCTGTTGCGGCTGCATCACTCCACGGATAGTAAGCTGTGAAAATCACTTCGGCATTATTCTGGAAATAGATATGGTCACCGGCGGCTGCAAATGCTCCGGTGCCATCGGTGGTATACTTGAGATTGGAATATGTCTTATCGCCGCTTTGGCCCGAAATGCCTATGGCGTCTCCGGATTCCCATGTATTGTCATAGGCGCGCGCTGCGGTGGCTATGCTTGCGGTGAAATTAGGTTCGTCAGCACCTGTGCCGGGCATGGGGTTGTCGTTGTTACAAGCCGTCAAGGTAGCGGCCGCTAAAGTAATCGTAAGTAGCGTTGTTTTTTTCATAATCGGGTGTTATACTTTACTTTGTGTTTTCTGTTTGTTGTATTGTAGTGGATGCCGACAGATGTCAATGAGCATCGTATCCGCCGCCGTCGGCAGTCTTCCATCCGTCGATAGAGCCTTCAAAGCCACCTTTGACCGGAAGTTTCAGGTCACCGCGTATAGCCAGAGGACTTACGCTTTTGCCGAAATCTTTGGTCATAGCGGAGATATCGGAGGTGATGGTGCACGTATCGCCGTTGTCGAAGGCTATGTCCACCTTCAGCGACATATTGCTGTAGTCTGCATCCTGTATTGCAAAGAATCGGAAGGTCGCGGTCAATAGTTTTTCCGATTGTTTGAGTCGCTCGGCGGTGGTGCGTGTTCGATCAGCCGGGTCGGCGCTGTGAGTGATGAAGTCGATAGCACCATATACGCCGTCAATGCTCGCGGTGGCGGATGCTATGCGGTCGTAATCGCCCTCGACAATGGTTAGAACGAGGTCGACGCTGCGCATCAGCTGCACCATGTTGATGGTGGCATAATATGTCGCGGCGGGAGCAACGTGTATCGTGCTTGTGTAGTCGTGGTAGTCACCGGCGAACATTATGTCCGGATATGCGATAAGCCCGCCATCTGCGGCTTTGGCGACTGCGGCGCGTGTGCCGCTGAGCGTCACGCCTGCCGGAGTGTTGAATGCCGACAGTCGGTAGTCGCCGATGGCTATATCCGTAAAGATGTATTTGTCGCCGGAAGCTATGGCGGTGCGATCGCCGCCGTCAACGCGCACATCCGGAGTGACCCATTGCAGGTGCATAGTGTATTCGGACGGCTTCACAGCGTCTGCCGAGATATTGTTCCACGCGGTGGTAACTTCGATATTTCCTTTGGCATCATAGAGTGTATCCTTGACGCACGAGGATAATGCAGTTGCGGCAATGCCTGCGAATATGCTGAGTTTGAAGATGTTCATCGTTTCAGAGCATTAAAATATGTTCCACACCAAGGTGACGCCGGCATGGGTGACGCCCCAATAATTTTTATTGTCATGTTCGAGGCGTACGCGAGTGCCGTCGTATAGATAGTATTTATCGTAATCGACATTGAGGCCTCCGATGCCGATGGACAGGTCAAGAGAGAGTGCTTTATTGAGCCGGAATACATATCCGCCTTTGATGCCGCCGCCCTTGACAGTGCCTTGACGGCCGGTGTCGGTGAATTTGTAGTTGAAATCGCCGTAGTGACCGTAAGCACCGATGTATCCGCGGTTATTCTTACCCAAATATAGGCGCCCCTCGGGCAATACTTCCCATAACGCATAGCGGCGGTCTTTGTCGTTCCACGACCAGGATGTCCATGACCCGTGTGCCAGAATGCTAAAGCGCTCGGCGATGTGCCATTCAATGCCGAGGTCCGGCGTGAGTGTGGCCCAGCGCAGCAGGTTGGCACGCAGGTCTATATGCGGACGATGAGCGACCTGAGCAGTCACGACGGGACGCCGATCGGCGGTGTCGGCGGGCAGGGTTACGGGCGTCGACTCCGGTTCGGGCTCGGCTGTCACTACAGGTCGCGAAGGCTCGGGCATAGGCAGGGGCACCGCCTCGGAGGTCGGCAGGGTTATGCGTACTTCTACGTAGTTGCCGCCGTCAGAGTGATTGGTGGTACGGAAGCACTGTTCGGTGAGCCCGCAACGTGTAATCATCTCGGACTTGACACGGTTGCTGCGTGTACGAGCTGTCGTAAGATTGGCTTCGGTACTGCCGCACGAATCGCAATACCCGAATACGGCTACCGGAACGTCGCCGGCAAGGATTGCATCCTTGTGCGTATTGACACACTCAATCATTGCCGCTATCTGGTTGTGATTGTCCAGATATCCGTCGTAGAATCTATCGGAGGCGGCGGCGAAGCGGAACGTGAGGACGCGGCTCTCGCCTTGCTTCTGCGCCGTGACGGCAATGCCGGCTGTAAGCAGTATAGCACACAGAGTGCATATTATTCGTCGTATAGTCATATCGTATAAGATTGAATGTTTCGTCGGACAAAGTGCATACGATTAGCCATCTTTTGTGCGCACAAATATGTTTGCAAATTTATCCATAAAGACACTCGGCACTTAGCCGAATCGACAATTTCATTTTCCGCTAAGAGGGCACGCGGCATATTTTAACTTTCCGCTAAGCGCAAGCAGTGCCGGCTATTTCCGGAGCTGAGCGGCAAAAACCCACAGCGTGAAGAGATATATTTTCTGCTGAGCTATATTTTGGTCAGGTATTATTTCTGTTGACGCGTCTGTACAGCCCGACTCGTTTAGCATTATTGATAAAAAGTGTTATTATGAAAAAAAGTACGAGCTTATTCGGCTCATACTTTTCTTGAATGGTCGCGAGGAATGATGTGCAAGATTACAGCTTGACTCCGCTGACGATTTCGGGGTCAACTTGCGGCACGCTGCGTTTGGCCTTGCTGAAACTCGAGCCGGAGGCAAATCCGGCGGCCTCGGCGATTTCGCTCTGTTTGGCTTCGGGGTGCGCCAGTCCGTTACAGGCGTGCGTGTTCTAGACGGAACATATTGATAAGGTTGTAGTACCCCACTTGAATGATAAAGCGGTTGGCCCCGCTTTTCTTGCCCGAGCCTATGAGCGCGAGTATGTCCGACTTTTGCAGGTGCGGCTCGCGATATTTTTGCAAAATGATTTCGAGTACTTGTCGGCGTGCTTCGTTTGATTCGGGTTCGGACGCCTCCGCTTCTTTGACTTCTTCCTCCTTGGCGGCAATGATAGCTTCTTCCATGAATTTAACCTTACGACACCCTATTCGGTCAAGCTGTTCTTCGATATACTTGGGCCGCAGCAGCCTTTGCGGATGAAGTATCAAGCACAGAAACAGTACCATCCATATGGACATGATGATTTCCGCCACCATGTTCAGGACGCGACTGTCGGCAAGCAGCACAGCCCAGACTATGGCGGTCCATACAACAGGAAGGTATATGACTTTGCCGGCAAATTTGTGCGGAAAATCGCTATCATCCGAGAAGTTACCCTTGTTATAAGCCGAAATCCGGCTTTTGAGCCATATCAAGGTCTTGAGCATATATGCCGTCAGAATTATGCCTATGCCGGAGGCTATGCCAAGCACCACAGAGCTGTGTACCTCAATCCATACGCCGACCGGAGCATAAAGCACGGAGCATGTCATAATAAAAAGCAAACTCATAGGTACGTAGAAGAGCAGAATTGCGCTCGAGCCGCGCAATTTATGCCATTTGAAATACTGCAGGAACATGGCAGCAAAAACAGCCGGATAAAACACCACGCCGAAGACACGCACAAAGACCCATGTTCCCGGGGCTTCCGGATGCAAATAATATGGCGTCAACATCGCTACGGCCATGAATACAAAGGCGGTAAGCGAACTTGCCGGATAGAAGTACCGAATTTCTTTGTCGTAAGGGCGGCAATGATGTATCAGCCGGACAATGCCGCATATTATGCCTGTGACGATGAATATAAGGCAGATATCGGAATAGTATGTATAGCCGTGGGACATGTCGTGTCGTATATGTGTGGCTGTGCTTGTTTTTTCAGCGCAAAATTAACGATTTTTTGCACAACAACCTAAGTTTGGCCGCAAAAATTTCAAGTCCGGAACGTGCCTCTGTGTGGACGCGCCCCGGACTTGATGCGAATGGGCATGGCGGCAGTCAATGCCGCTGTATGCCGTTATGGATTGCGCCTATGCAGTTTTATTTGACATAGACCTTAGATGCTTTTCCACTGGCGCTGCGGCGTACGTAAATGCCGGGCGTCAGATTGTCGGCGTCTACGCGGATGCCTTGCAGGTTGAAGTACTCGGCAGCGGCGTTGTCGTCAATGGTGATGTCATCGACGGCACCGGTGAAGAAGAACACCTTATTGGATTCGCCGGACTCGATGCCGTTTTGGATAGCAGTGACGTAGTAGTTCCCTTGTTTTGCATCGGGGATGATGACGAAAGTGTCGGTCAGGCCTTCGCGAACCTTTTCGTCTTCATAGTACAGGTTGTAGGTGATGCCGGAAGCACCCTGTTTTTTGAATACAAGTTGGTCATCGTTGGCCAAGACTGCCTTGATGGCCCAGTTGTATTTGAGTTTGTATTTCACGGACAGACGATACCAGTAACCGGGAGAGGCACTGTTGGTGAGGATGTCGCCCTTGTCGGGATCGCTGGGGAATGTGCCGTCTTCCATGGCATCGACGCCGAGGGGCTTGACGCCTGACTTGTGCGCAAGTGTATAGCCGATATATAGGTCGGCATCTTCCTTGATGAGATAGGGTTCGTTGAGGCGCACATCATTCCAACCTGTGGTGACAGAAGATACGGGCTGGTGGTAGACAATGTTTTCGTCTTCGGCGATTTCGATGGCTACGTCAGTGACATCGGTGGAATATAGGGCGAAAAGGATATGGTCGATGCATTGTCCGACGTACGGTTTCAGGTCTTCCTTGGCAAAGCGAATGAATGCATGGGGTGTAAGATCGCTTCCGGTAAGTCCGAGGCCGCCGATTTTAGTACCCTGAACGTAGGACATTGCGAGTGCCCGGTCGGGCGATTGCCAGCTGAGGTTGAGGCCATCGGCATTGGACACACCGGTAAGTGCGTAGGGTGCTACGCTCTTCTGTGCGATGGGACGATTTACGGAGACTGAACGTGTCGCGGGTGATTCCCAATCGTTTTCATAAACTGCGGTGACATAATATGTATAGATGTTGAACGACGGCAAGTTGTCCACGTAAGCCTTTTCGGTTGTGGTCGCAATGACTTCGCCGTTGCGATATACATTGAATTTCACCGGCTTGGGCACTGCGGCGGACTTAGCTACAGCTTTGGGCGCTTTGGCGGTATATACAACGCTGATAGGCTCTTCGGTGGCCCGGACTGCGCTGAAGCCGAGACTTGCAGTTGTAGTCGATTCAGGCGCAAGTTCGGTGGTCGAACCGGACTCGCCGTCGATGAGATATGCCCCGATGTAGATATTGTTGTCGGTAGCTATCGAGGATATGGTAGAGAGATTCATCCAGGTGAGGCCGTTGGTAAGGCTGACGCGTGCACCACCGTCCTTAAGCGGGCCTGCATCAATAATCAATGCAGAAGCGCCGCCGGGAACAGTTCCATTATAGGCGATGTAGAGGTCTTCTTCACCGGTGATTTCAACGGGCGTGGGAAGTTTGGCTGTATATACAGTCCCGGCATCAACATCGCCGTCTTTGACGGTGATTTCGGAAAGAGCCGTGCCTTTGGCGGTATAGACGCCAACCTTAAATTCGCCGATGGCAGCGCCGATGGCAAATTTGATGCGGTCTATCTTTAACCCTTTATAAGAGGCGAGTTCGTCTTTGGTAAACTGAGCGCCCCACAGCATAGCCATATCCTCTTCGAAACCGGTAGTATAAGTGGCTTGGTCACATTTGGTCAATTTTGTATCCGTGTTCCATGACAGGTTAAACTCGTTGGTGTCTCGGTTATATGATGAACCGTCAATTTCGGGTGCGGCATATTTGTCAGGCAGCGAAACCTTTACGGCAAACTCCTCGGGATAAGATGTGTAGTAGTAGCCGTAATCGGCGGTTAGGGTGTAAACATAACGTCCGGGGCCGGGGACTTCGTCCGTGTAGCTGGTGGCCGTGATGCCGGAGGCGATGACTTTGCCGTCGCGTGCGAGCGTATATCCGGAGGGCGCTTTTTTGGTGGTGGCATCTTCGACAGTGGCATACAATGCCCAGTTGCCGGGGATGCCGCCGCTCTTCAGCGTCTTCCACGTGGGAGATGTTTTCTCAAACCCTTTGGAGCTCGGAGAGGTGACCGAGAAGGTGTTGCCGCGTCCGTCAACGGCTACATTACCGGTGACGCCTATCGGATGAGCCTTGGGCGTATGTGTTACGTACAGACCGTAGGCATAAGTGTGACCGGGGGTCAGCTCGTAAGGTGTATCCAGCGCGAAGGTGCTCACCTTATTGGCCTGAATTGCTGAAAGCTCGGTGTCGGCAGCGTCTTGTGCGTAGTCGATGACTCCGTCTTTCATAACGAAAATCTTGACGCTGTTGATGACGGCCTCGGTAAAGATAGTCTTGATGTTCGTAATCTTTGCGTTGGTGCCGAAAGCTGTAAGGTCGTCAGCAGTGAAGACATTACGAAACCACACCTTGGTGTCTTTGGCAGCACTGCCGCCTATCGAGTGCGTGGCTTCGGCCGAACCCCATGTGAGGTTGCTGCCTCCGGTAAGAGGTGCGGTCCATACAAGCACATGCTTGAAGTCGCCCGCCCAGGTATTGTAGCCGTAGTGTGCCGAGGGCGCAGACCTGGCGAAGTCAAGGATTGTCACCTTGCATGCGGTCGATGAGAGACGGTGTTCGTCGGGGTAATCGGCCGATACATAGACCTGATGCTCCCCTACGGGAACATTGTTCATTATTGCGGTGTATTCTACGACGCCTGAATATTTGTTCGGGGCGCTGGTGATGGTTACGTCTGCCGGGTTGTAAAAGTCCCCGTCCATCATTACGCTATAACCCGTGGGAGCTTCGTCGACTTTATTGACGAGATTGGCGGTTACCAGATAGTCACCTGCGCCGGTAGCCACCCAGGTCTTGCCGTCGGTGCTGTACAGATCGCCTTTGCCGGGGGCATCGGTGGTCTTGTCTTTCATAAGCACGAAGTTCATATTGTATCCGCCCTCAACTTTGATGGCGAAAATGTATTCGGTGTTTTCTTTGATGGTTACGTGGCTGTCCAGATTAATCTTCAGTGTTGTATTCTTTTCGTATTTGCTGCGGTCGGCCACGCCTTGCGATACAACTTCGCCGTTTTCGTACACCAATCCGGTGACCTTGGAGACGTTACGATACTGGGCAAAGGTGATGCCGTCCACGACTTGACCGACATAACCTTTGAGGTCCTCGGCCGTAAACTTGGCGCCGGCGTATGCAACCTGCGCTTTTTGTAAGTCACTGTTGATAAAACCGTCTCCATTGTAGTCGTAGTCATCGTGCCACTGGAGGGTCTTGGGTGCTTCGGACGCACGCCATTGGAGGCGTACTTGCTGGAAGTAGGCATCGGCTACAAGCGTGTGCGCTCCGCCTCGCTTGGCATAAGCAGGCGCTGTACACAGCATCGCGGCAAGGGCCGCACCGAGGCTACGAGTTAAGTTTTTTTTCATAGACCTTGATTGGGGGGGTTAGGGGGGTGAGTAAATATGTGGATAAGTCTGTCAATATTTCTATTGTTGTTTCGGAATACGCGTAACGATTTGATTCCGCCTGACCATAGTGTCTGCCGTGGATGTGTGTCCCTCCGCTCTCGGAAGCGTTCTTCCCTCGGACGCTATCTTGCTCCGTTATCAGACTTTATCGGCAGCAAATGTACGTATTTTATGCGAAATAACAAGCATTTATGATGTTTTTTTGCCGCATCGCATTTTTTTTTCAATCCGTCTCGGCGACAGATTTCCCGCTCCGCCTATATGTGAGCGCGATTACCCCCCCGACTGCTACGTCGGTTATGCCATTCCATTGTTTGGATGCCTCGTATTCACAGACAATCCTTTGCAGAAATCTCCAACCGCATTTCGTCCGAAGTTTCAGCGATGCATATCACGACCGGGAAGTCCGTGTCTAAGGGCCAAGCTTCGTCGTACATCCTGACGGAATACACTCCAAAGATGTATTCCAAGAAGATGTATTCCAAACATTGATGCGACACTGTCGGCCGATATTTTTTGCGGGTTGGGAATTTAGTTGTAACTTCGTGGAGGCAAACGGCGACCGCGGGCAAGCGACTCGGCCGTGCCGCATAATTTCTCCGGCGCTGATGTCGGCCTCTGTGCTGCACATCAACGTCTTAAAATGACAACCGAAACGGACGCATCAATGAAGATACGACACATCCTGATGGCGTCGGCGGCGGTTCTGGCTATGGCCGGTGCCGCCTTTGCCGGCGTACGCGGCGGCAAAGATGCCGCACATTTCTCCAAATCAGACATCACGCAAAACCTCAAGCTATTCAACAGCATCTACAAGGAGCTGACAATGAACTATGTGGATACGCTGGACGCCAAGGCGACCATGCGCACCGCCATAGACGCACTGCTCGGGCAAATAGACCCGTATACCGAGTACTTCAGCATCGATGAGCGCGACAACATCACTTCCGTAACCACGGGCGAATATGCCGGCATCGGGTCGGTGATACAGCGTCGCGACAGCGTGGTGGTGCTGACTGCTCCATCTTGGAATTCGCCGGCGCGGCGCGCCGGCGTGCGCCACGGCGATGTCCTCATAAGCATCGATGGCGACAGCGTGACCCCGGCAATGGACATCTCGGAGGTTAGCCGCCGACTCAAGGGTCGCCCCGGTACGGAGGTGCGGCTGCGACTGCGCCGTCCGTGGGTGGACGCAGACAGCGTCTTGGACATTACAGTGACGCGCGGCACCATTACCATCGACCCGCTGCCATATTACGGATATATCGGCGATGGTATCGGATATATAGACATCACCACCTTCAACGAAAAGACCGGTACGGAGGTGCGCAATGCCGTGGCAACGCTCAAGCGCGACCCGCGTGTCAAGAGCCTCGTACTCGACCTGCGTGACAACGGCGGCGGCATCGTCGACGGCGCCGTACAAATCGTGTCGAATTTCGTACCCAAAGGCACGGAGGTGTTGACTATACGCGGCCGCGAAACTCGCAACCGCCGCACCTACAAGACCACCTCTGCACCACAGGATACAAAGATTCCGCTGGTGATATTGGTCAATGACGGCACTGCCAGTGCAGCCGAAATAGTCACCGGAGCACTCCAAGACCTTGACCGCGCTGTCATCGTGGGACGCCGCACATTTGGCAAGGGTCTGGTGCAGAATGTGCGCCCGCTACCTTACGACGGACTGCTCAAGGTTACCACCGGACGATATTACATACCCAGCGGCCGCCTTATCCAGGCCATAGATTACGGTCATCGCAACAACGATGGCTCGGTGGCACGCATACCCGACTCGCTGACGACGGTATACCATACGGCGGCAGGCCGCGAGGTACGCGATGGCGGCGGCATCACGCCCGATACGACAGTGTCGCTACCCGAAAGCAATCGCCTGCTGTACACGCTCTACAACAGCTTCGTAATCGACAACTTTGCCAACCGCTACGCCAATAAGCATCCCGATGTTCCGACAGACACTCTGGACTGGCATCCGGACAGCACACTCTTTGAAGACTTCAAAGCCTTTGTAGACCCGGCCAAACTCAAGTATGACTCACCTTATGCCGCCGGCATCAAGTATCTGCGCGATGCCGCACGTGTCGAGGACTATCTCACGCCGGAGGTGAAGTCCGCGCTCGACAGCCTCGAGAATATGCTCAAACCCGACTTGGCACGCGATATAGAGCGGCGCCGCAACCAAATTATGGAAGTGCTCGAGGACGAGATTGCCGCCCGCTATTTCAGCACACGCGATCTCTCGGCTCGCGCCGTCAAGAATGACCCGGATGTAGATGCGGCACGCGCCATACTCACGGACATGCGGCGATATGATGCCATATTGCGCAAGAAATGATGAATACGAAGGCTGTCAAATCCTCTGTCGGCGGCGATACGCCGTTGGCAGTCATCAGTGCCGCCTTTGCCGCCGGTCGCTCGGAGGCGCTCAAGGCCTTGGCACATCGCCGCCGCAGCATAATCTACGGCGCCAGCGGAAGTGCCGCCGCCATGGCCCTGGCGGCATTGCCGGTCGGCCGTAAGGCGCTCACGGCTTTGGTGATAGGCGCCGATAGCGATGACGCGGCATGCCTGTACGGCGATCTATGCCGCGTGGCCGGGGACGAGGCCGTGGCCATACTTCCATCGGGCTACCGTCGCAGCATCAAGTACGGACAAGAGGACGAGGCTTCGCGTATACTGCGTACACAGACGCTCACGCGCCTGCTCGGCGAGACCGATACGAATCATTCGCCGCTGCGCTTCATTGTATCCTATCCCGAGGCACTGGCCGAACGCGTGGCTTCGCGCGACGAAGTAGACAACCATACCGTCACTCTACGCGTAGGCCAAAGCATCGACCCCAAAGATTTGCTACAAACGCTGCTGGACAATGGCTTCAGCAAAGTCGACTACGTCTACATACCCGGACAGGTGGCCATGCGTGGCGGCATCCTTGATGTCTTCGGCTTCAATGACGAGCGGCCTGTGCGCATCGACTTTTTCGGCGATGATGTCGAGAGCATCCGCTTTTTCGATGTCGAAACGCAGTTGTCCGATGACAAGACGGATAGTGTGTCCATAGCCGCCGATGTCACGCGGCTGGCCAAGGACAATCCCTCGCTGCTCCAATTTGTGGACGAAAAGACGCTGGTGGCCGTGCGTGCCGGCATAGACGTCTGCGCACGCGTGCATGCCGTAGCCGCTTCGGACATTGCCGTCAATGCCCTTACGGCGTCAAGTGAAGACGGCATGACCCTCGCGGACATACGCGCCGACATCGTGGACGCCGACGCTTTTGCCGAGCGCTATGACGCCATGCGCCGCATGACACTGTGTGCCGCAGCCGACCCGGCCTCGAAGCACTCCGAGCAATCGAAGGACTCCGACACCACCAAGAAAACTGCCTCTCTGGACCTGCATTGCTCGCCGCAGGGCATTTATCACAAGAATTTCGAGCTGATAACCAAGTCATTGGGTGACTTTGCCGGGCGTGGCTACAAAATATATATACTCAGTGACAGCGTCCGCCAAATACAGCGCTTGCGCGACATCTTTGCCGACCGTGGCGACGACATAACCTTCGGCGGCGTCGAGGGCACGCTGCACGAGGGTTTTGTAGACCACGAACATAAGGCGTGCGTATTCACCGACCATCAGATTTTTGACCGCTTTCACAAGTACACACTGCGCAGCGAAAGAGCACGCAGCGGACGCGTCGCACTGTCACTCAAGGAACTGGGCGCAATACAGCCCGGCGACTACATAGTGCACGTGGACCACGGCGTAGGCCGTTTTGCCGGTCTGTTGCGTGCCAATGTCAACGGACATACGCAGGAGATGATTAAGCTGGTCTATCAAAACGAGGACATCGTCTTTGTATCCATACACGCGCTGCACAAACTCTCCAAATACCGTGGCCAAGACGGCGAGGCGCCCAAGCTGAACAAGCTGGGCTCGGGCGCATGGAACCGCATAAAAGAGCGCACCAAAAGTCGCCTGAAAGATATTGCCCGCGACCTTATACGCCTGTATGCAGCGCGTAAGGATCAGCAGGGTCATGCATTTGCTCCGGACAGCTATATGCAGAACGAGCTTGAAGCATCGTTTGTCTACGAGGACACCCCGGACCAGATTACAGCGACGCAGGCTGTCAAGTCAGACATGGAAAGCCCACGACCCATGGACCGCCTGATATGCGGCGACGTGGGCTTTGGCAAGACCGAGATAGCCGTGCGCGCAGCCTTCAAAGCTGCCGTGGATGGCAAGCAGACCGCCATATTGGTGCCCACCACGGTCCTTGCATATCAGCATTACAACACCTTCAGCGAACGCCTCAAAGATTTTCCGGTGCGTGTCGAATACCTGTCGCGAGCCCGCTCGGCCAAGGACACCAAGGCCATACTTGCCGACCTTGCCGAGGGCAAGATAGACATCATCATAGGCACGCACAAACTTATCGGCAAGTCCGTGCATTTCCATGACTTGGGGCTGCTGGTGATAGACGAGGAACAAAAATTCGGCGTAGCCGTCAAGGAACGCCTCAAGCAGATGAAGGTGTCGGTGGACACACTCACCATGAGCGCCACACCAATACCGCGTACGCTACAATTCTCGCTCATGGGCGCGCGCGACCTTTCGTCGCTGACCACTCCGCCGGCCAATCGTTACCCCATAGTCACCAATGTGGACACTCTCAGCGATGACTTGCTGACCGAGGCCATAGGTTTCGAGCTTGCGCGCGGCGGTCAGGTTTTCATCATCAATAATCGTATCGAGGGACTGTACCGCCTGCAAAACATGGTAAGCCGACTTGTCCCGGATGCGCGCTCTATAGTTGCGCACGGGCAAATGCCCCCCGAAGCACTCGAAAAGGCCATCATCGACTTCACCAACCACGACTATGACATCCTTATAGCCACCACTATCATCGAATCGGGCATTGACATGCCCAATGTCAACACCATCATAGTCAACAATGCCCAGAACTTCGGACTGAGCGAGCTGCACCAGTTGCGCGGACGCGTGGGCCGCAGCAGCCGCAAGGCCTTCTGCTACCTGCTTGTCCCACCGGACGCCGAACTTACCAGCGTGGCACGCCGACGCTTGCAGGCCATAGAGAGTTTCAGCGACTTAGGCAGCGGAATACACATCGCCATGCAAGACCTGGATATACGTGGCGCCGGCAACCTCCTGGGCGCCGAGCAAAGCGGATTTATCGCAGACCTTGGCTACGAAACATACCAAAAAATATTGAAGGAAGCGGTCACCGAATTGCGCACGCAGGAATTTGCGGACACCATGAAAGCGTCCACGGACACTGTCGGAGACGGCGCCACGGATTCCGATGATTTTGTGGCCGACACCACGGTGGAAAGCGACCTCGAATTGCTGCTACCAGCCGACTATGTGCCACAGGAATCCGAACGCATAAGCCTTTACCGCGAATTAGACAATATAGAACGTCAGGACGACCTCGAAGCTTTTGCCGCACGACTTATCGACCGTTTCGGCCCTATTCCGGCGGTAGCTCGCGAATTGTTGCTGGTGCCGCGCCTGCGCCGCGATGCACGCCGCTTGGGCATAGAGAAAGTTGTTCTGAAAAACGGCAAAATGTACACCTACTTTGTAGATGCGTCCAACATCGCCTATTATCAGTCAGCGATGTTCGGTCGTATGCTCAGTTATCTCAACCTCAACAGCCGACGCGTACACATCCGCGAAAACGCCGGACGCCGCTCCTTCGTCATCGACTCCGTGCCCACGGTGCATGACGCCGTCTCGGCGCTCGAGACAGCCCTCACCCTCCCCGTGGCCTGACGGAAAGCTTTTGCCCAAGTCAAGGAGACCACGCCGTGCTACTCGAAATTGATTAGCGTAACTAATAGACCTCGGCGTCAATGGGCGCGGACAACGAGCCAGTTGGTTTGGTAGATGGAACGGACAGCAAAGAGCAGACGTGCCGGAGCACCCTCATCGGCGCGGAACCACCCGTAATTCCAGCCCATGCCCATGTCGAGATACAGCGCGTGGCGCACGCCCATGTGTACAAGAGCATTAACAAAACAGTCCAGAGAGACCGGATAACAGGACTGGATGATGGTAAATCCGCCGTCCGGTGTGATTCCAACGTCAGCCTTCTCACTTCGTCGGTCGAAGAGACAGACTGCGCGGTATATGTTTTTCTTAGTCCGGAATATCGGTCGTCCGCCATAGACGTCTTTGCCGTTATACACCAGAAGCATCTGCTGGAACAGACTGCCGCCATCGGCTTCTGCCCGGCGAATCATGACCTCGAGGCTGTCCATGGGCGCTATGACGACGCGTCCCCGGGTGCTACACAGCAGTCCGGTGTTTGCCTCACAGTTGTATCCGTGGCGAAGCCTCCCGACGCTGACGTAATCGCCGGCAACATTAGCGGCACTGAAGCTGTCCGTTCTTTCACCGGTGAAGGCCGCCTCGACGCACAAGCAGACCTTGGGGTCATCGATGTCCGGTATCATCGAATCTACCAGCTCGACGGAAGCCCTTGATGTCTTGATGTCCAGTCGAATGAAATCCTTGCCGTCCATACTTATTAGGGACTGCGAAACAATGGAATCGGCGACACCGAGACCTTCGGCATCGTCAGTGTGTCCTCCTGTATGTGCACAAGCGGCAACGAATACCGCCATGAATGCGGCCTGTGTAGCAACCGCAAATTGGTGTGGAAGTTTCATTTTGGTTAGTAGTCTTGTCCGATGTAGTGTCGGTCTCCTTGGGAGATTGTAAAAAAACAGGTTATTATTAAGGCTCTTGTTTAAGGGATAAGCTGCGCCACGCGCCGGATGTCAACGTTGGACGTCAGCTTCTAACGACAAAATTACTCTTTTATTTTCGAACTTACAATACCCGTACCCAATTCAAGACGATTGCGACCACGGCTCTTTCATTCGAAAAATCGGCAAAAAGCTTAAAATAGTGCTATTTATAGTGAGTATGACCTTGTGTCTTTTGTGATTATAGGGAACACCGACAAAATGCAAGAGTAACCGGAGGGGGCTATTTCAAGCCGTTGTAGGTTGTGCCTTTTTTCTTGGCTCGAACCTTCATATACATCGAGGGGTTAGCGTTGATGTAGCAGTAGGGGTCGTCATCGGGTTGCTTGACGGTAATACGGATGTCCTTGGAAGTTTGAGAGCCGGAGTATTTGAGGCGCACGGTGTACAGCGTAGCGTCTTCGGTTTCACGGACTTCGGTGATGTTCATCTCCATGGTGTAGGGCTTGGTGGGATTGTAGCCGTTTTCGGGAGTAGCGCCTTTCATATATGCTGCTGCTTGATATGGGCGTGGTTCGTTTATGCCCTTGACATACCATTCGCGCAAACGACCTCGAGCGTGGTCGGTCAAGCCGGTGACGGTATTGATCATATCCAAACATTCTTCGCCCACTGACTGTCCGTACTCGCTGTACATTCCAATGGCTATCACCTGAAGAGCCACAACTCCCTCAGGTGTCTTTCCTATTTTCTCTCGCAGGGTTTTGAATTCGGCTACCGACTTGGGGAGAGCCTCTACGCTGACCGTTTTCAAGCCTTTGCTTTGAGTTGCGGGGACAGAAGTTGCAGCCGAAGCACTTGCTTGTCCTGTGCCGGCAAAAGCGACTGCCGATGACAGCAATAGTGCTGCTACCGGAATAAGTTTTAAGGTTTTAGATATCATGCTTGCCATATCATCTTGATTTAATATTATGTATTCTTCGGTGTATGGTTGCCGTCCGACATACTATGGCGTCCGAGCCATGCCTTGCGCACATCGCAAAGATACAACAATTTCGCAACTATACAAACAGCCGTGCGGTTTATCCAGGGCAACCGCATCAAAAAA
>DAAP01000036.1 GCA_001701165.1 Bacteroidales bacterium H4
GTGTCCCAATGATAAAGTCAGGCGCTAAATCTACATTACATAGCTTTCCAATACAAAGGCGAGGACATGCCATATCGGCATCCTCGCCTTTTTCTTGCCAAAACCTCTACTTTAGAGTCTGCAAATGCTTCCGATTCGTTTTAAATGTTTTACTTATTAGTGTTTTTACTTTCATACCCATTGGCCGTTTTCGCCTTTATTCACTAAAATACCGCGCACGAGAGCAATATTTAACCTTCATTAACTATGCACATAACCTAAATGTTGTAAATTTGAGCATCGAAAATTAACAAATGCTTTCTAAAAGCACTACCGACCGTTAATATTCGACCACGAGTCGCGGCATTATACCAACGCCGCAGGCTACCCCAAACCGGGCATAAACGAAGAACATTACACAATTATCTATTCAATAACTATCTACTTAACTTCATCCACAAAACACTGATGAACACCTATATATTAGTAATCGATGACGAGGATGCCTTGTGCGAAATCCTTCGTTTCAGCCTCGAAAAAGAAGGCTACAGAGTTAAAACAGCCTCCAGTGCGGACGAAGCACTGACCATGGATCTTACAGTATTCGACCTTTTCATCGTGGATATCATGATGGACGGCACTAATGGTTTTGAATTTGCACAGCACCTGCGCAGCGTTCCCGAGTTGGCCAATAAACCTCTGATTTTCTGCTCGGTACTCGAAGGCGAAGACGACAAGGTCAAGGGTTTGAATATCGGCGCAGACGACTACATCACCAAACCATTCTCTATTTCGGAAGTTATAGCACGTGTGCGTGCCGTACTGCGTCGCACCATGGTACAGAAGCAGCAGTTAGCCACAGAATTTGCCAAAGCTGCCGCCCTCAACCCCATGGCTCAATACATACCTACGCCCATAACCAAACCCATTGTCGCCCCGGACCTGGAACCACTTATCAAGGTCAACGGACTATCTCTGGATCCCAACACCAAGGGGTGTCAAGTAGACGGCCGCCATATGCGCCTGACACGCACCGAGTACGGCCTACTGCTGTTCTTCATGACCCACCGACACCGCGTATACACTCGCGACGAAATCATCCGAAACGTATGGGATGACGACGTAGTAATCAGCGAGCGCACCATTGATACCAATATCACACGCCTTCGCAAGCGCTTAGGCCCGTACGGCAAATACATCTGCACTCGCTCGGGCTTCGGATATGTATTTGATGAAGGATCGCGCTAGTTACGCTTGGCGACTTTTTATACCGCGCGTCGCCATAGTCACGGCACTACTCGTGACCATGGCGATGTGGCAGGTATACCGCGAGCGCAACTACCATCGTGAGTTTGTCGAGCAACAACTGGGATACGTCGTCGAACGCGCCGCCAATTGCTACAACGGCGGCGTATCCATACCTCAATTTCTCGACTTCGTACACCAATACTACAGCCGCCATACATTCTCGCGCGGCATACGCGTGTCCATTTACGGGACAGACATGTGGAAACCTCTTTTTGTTATGGGTCAGCCGTACAGCATGTCTCAAGCCGACATCCAACGCCTCACCTCCGACCCTTCCAAAGTCTCGATATCATCAGAAAAATTAGACTCGGGAGCTACATCCGACTACATATATCGTGGTACAGTCAGTCCTGACGGCACCTTAGCCGTCCTGGCTTCCGTTCCCATGAACACGGCCTTGGACGACTACATAGAAGGTAATACCAATGAGGTATGGATAATCGCCGCCGTATTTGCGCTGCTTATCATTATCAGCGAGGGATTTGCATCGTGGCACATAGGCCGCAACATCAAAATCCTGCGCGACTTTGCGCAACGCAGTACAACGGACCCGGACTTCATGCCGCACGACAGTTTTCCGCACGACGAACTAGGCGATATTGCACGTCAAATTGTCACAATGCACAACGAACGTATGGCCGCCCGAAGCGAACGTGACCACGAACACGAAATAGCTATCAACGCCATCCGAGAAAAGGCTCAACAAAAGCGCCAGCTTACCAACAACATCAACCACGAAATCAAAACGCCCATCGGTGTCATCAAAGGATACCTCGACATATTGGCCGACGACAACAATCTGCCACAGAAGACCCGCGAGGAGTTTATAGCAAAAGCACGCGCATATGCCGACCGACTTATCAACCTGGTCAATGACATTTCTGCAATAACAAGGCTTGACGAAGGCGCCGATATTATTGTCACAGAACAAACGGACTATCACGATGTAGTATACACAGTATCGGAAGACATCACCACCAGCGGCATTCTCAACGGAATGACATTCTCCTTTGACGTGCCTATAGGTACTATGGTCAAGGGCAACCACGCCCTACTCTCTGCCATGCTACTAAATCTGGCCAAAAACTCGGCCAACTACTCTCACGGCACTTATTGCCGCCTCGAAATGTACCGACCCACAGCCGATGAACTCGCCACAGTCTCAAAGACTAACGATACACACTCTATCACAACAGACAGCAATGCAAGCTCCGACCCCGACAACTTCTACTACTTCAGATTCTACGATGACGGCATTGGCGTACCGCCAGAACACTTGCCGCGATTATTCCAACGATTCTATAGAATAGAAAGCGGACGTGGACGCAAATCCGGCGGCACAGGACTCGGACTGGCTATCGTATACAACACCATTACGGCCCATGGCGGCACAATCAAGGCCGTAATACATCCCTGCGGAGGCCTTGAAATTGATTTTTCGCTCCCCAAATTTCACGATAACAAGCAGTCATACAGCGCATTACATAGTGCAACCAAAAAATAATATAATTGTATTAAAATCTCAATTATGATGCGACATAGCTCCACTAATTTTGCAGCGTAAGAAGTCAACAACAGCACTTCTTCCTAAAATTGAAATCTATCCTAAGAAGCAATCCGACACATAGACTTACAACCGTTTTTTTCATTTAGAGTTAAACAGAGTATTAAGGGAGAAAGCAGGTCGTCGTGAAGACGCCCTGCTTTTTTTGTACCCATCTCGTTCGACGCCTGCCGACCATTTCGCCGCACGACTTAACGCATTTAAGCACAAGCCAAAAACGGAGCCCCGGTGATTACACGGGGCTGCGCCACCGCTATGCCAACATTATCGGCGCGGCTCTGTCTGTATTCGCCCACAAGGACGTCCCCCAGGAGCTGCGCCGCCGACTGCCTCGCCTCTTCAACGCCATGATGCGAACGCTATTCCGACAACGCGGAGCGCTGTTCTCAATCGATATCGTCACCTCGTCTGACGCCATGGCTTTCATACACACCGCAAACCTGGATGCGGCTTTCGAACAAGTGCTGATGTCTGATGCCATGCGCCGCCGTCTCTCGCGCTCTAATTTCATTTTCTCGGGCATGAAGGCGCTCCACGAGCTGCACGAGGCTTTCCCCTCGCTCGTCGAAGAGAACGGTGTTCGCAAGCCGTTCAAACGGTTTTTAAACAAGACCTATAAGTCCAAATTAAACCACATGCCCGGAGAAAAGACCGGCTTAGATACAACGAGAGCGCATCCGGAGATACGGACACGCCCTCGCTTATATACGATTATACGATTGTCAGGAGTTATTCAGCATCCTTGCGCTCTTTTACAGAATTCATTCCGGCTTGATCGCCAAGAATATAGTATGCTTGCTCAAGGAACGTCAGGCAGACACTGCGATTGTTCTCGTCAAGTTTGTATGCTTTTTCGAGATAATCAACAGATTCGCGGAGCAGCGGATCCACATTTTCGCTCTTATATTTTGCGAAGTTGCCACCGCTACGGTCATTAAAGTTATCCTGAATTTGTCCGGCCTTCTCGAGTATGGTTGCGCCAAGATACAGGTTAGCCAAAGAATTGTCGGCATCGATAGCCAATGCCTTACGATAGAGATCTTCGGCCGTGGCATTGTCGCGTTTCTTGGTGTAGATAAGGCCCTTAAGAGCCAGATATTGTGCATTGTCTGGGTCAGTGACTGCTGCGGCATCCAGCTTCTGGAGGGCAGTGTCATAGTCCTCCTTCATGATGTACACGTTAATGATGTTGTTGATGAAGCTGGGATCTTCTTTGCCGTAAAGCTCGTTACCTTTAGTGGCGAACTCAAGCATCGCTTCTTCATCTTTAGCATTATTAGCCACAGCTACAGCATATTCGAATACATCGCGTTTGGTGTTACCCTTGGCAATAGAGCCACGGAACGACTTGACTGCGGCGGCAAAGTCGTCAGACTGCCAAGCAGCCAATGCCTGGTTGTACAACACCTGCGAGAGTGTCGAATCGGGATAAACTTTGATTTGTTTGGCCAAACTGGGATTCTCAGGCATTGTTAGGAAGATTTCCCAAGCCTTGTAGGCACTCTTGTAGTCTTTGGCATTCCAGAAGTCGAGGGCCGCGAAGTTGTAGTCATTGTAGTGACCGGCTAAGGTGTTGTATATTTCCTTGGAGTACTTTGTTTTGACCTTGCCTTTTTCGTTGATTACGGTGTCGCGGGCTACAGCCTTGAGGAAGTACTCATAACCTCCGAGAAGGTCTTTGGCCATCACCAGTTCATCGCCTTCTTTGAGGAGGCCGAACTGTTTTTTGCCAAGCATGTCGTCATAGATCTTGAACGCCGTCTTGCCGGGGATATAGTATGTAATGGCTTGATCTTTGGTCTCAGGATTCTGAGTAGCGGGAGCCATTATCTGTGCAACTTCATCAAAGGACTTGCCGTCTTTCATGGCTTTTTCGGCGTCCTTTACCACGGCTTGTTGCGCACTCACGGTCAGTCCTGCCAAAAGACAGGCGCTTAAGAGGCTAAGCTTTTTCATAATCTGATAGGTGGTTGTTTGGTTGTGTTGTTTTTTGGGTTGGTTGTTCTCTATTATTTAATGTATACGATTTAGACTTGCGTATGCATCATTGGTTTATTCAACTGTTTCGTCCGTTGCGTCATCCTCGGCGACATCGACATCGTCTTGGGAGGCCTCGGCATCGCTTTCGCTGATGGATTGGGCTTGCTCAATTTCATCAGCGCTCACGGTTACCACTCCGGCTTCTTCATCGGGGTCGGTGGGCACAGCGCAAGCCGAAGCGATTTCATCATCGCGGCGGTTAAGATTGATGATGCGCACGCCCATGGTCGAGCGACTGAGCACGGGGACATCTGCAATGCGTATGCGCAAGGCTATGCCCGAGCGGTTGATGATTACCAGGTCTTCGTCATCGTTGACGCTAAGGAAAGCCACCAGTTCGCCGGTCTTTTCGCTGCGCTTCATTGTGAGTACGCCCTTGCCGCCTCGTCCTGTGACACGATACGGTTCAAGCGGCGTGCGCTTGCCCATACCTTTTTCACTAAGGGCAAGTATGGTGTTGCTGCTGTCCGGGGATATGGAAATCATACCTACCACACGGTCGTCATCACCATCGAGGGTCATGCCGCGTACACCCGTGGACACACGGCCCATCTGGCGTATCTTGCTCTCATCAAAGCGTATGGCACGACCACCGCTGTTGGCCAGCAAAATCTGCGAATTACCATCGGTGAGCTGCACGCTGACAAGATGGTCGCCATCTCGCAGGACTATGGCCTTCTTGCCCTTAGCCAGCACGCGTGCATATTCAGCCAAAGATGTCTTCTTGACTACGCCGCGCTCGGTGGCAAATACAAGGTTGTGGCTATTGACATATTCCTCATCGTCCAAACGCTTGCAGGCTATAAAGACGTTGACCTTGTCATTAGGCTCGATATTGAGCAGGTTTTGCAAGGCGCGACCCTTGCTGTTCTTGGCTCCTTCGGGCAACTCGAACACTCTCATCTTGTATACAAGGCCACGACTTGTGAAGAACAGCATAGTGGCGTGCATAGAAGCCGTATATATGTATTCTATGAAGTCTTCTTCACGCGTATTGCTGCCCTTGGCACCGACGCCGCCACGATTTTGAGCGCGGAATTCGCTCAGCGGGGTGCGCTTGATATATCCGAGATGCGAGATGGTGATAATCATATCATCGTCTGCATAGAAGTCCTCGGCATTGAAATCGCCGGCGGAGTAGTCGATGTGTGTGCGGCGCTCGTCACCGTATTTTTCTTTGACTTCCTCGAGGTCGGCTATCATCACTCGACGACATTCGTTTTCGTCATCAAGGATGAGCTGCAACTCGGCTGCATATTTGCGAAGCGAATCTCTTTCGTCTTCCAGCTTGTTTTGCTCAAGGGCTGTGAGGTTGCGTAAGCGCATCTCAACTATTGCGTTCACCTGTATGTCCGTAAAGCCAAAGCGTTCGGTCAGTCGCTTCTTGGCCTCATCAACATCTTTCGACGAACGTATTATCGATATCACCTCATCGATGTTCTGGGATGCAATTATCAGCGCATCCAGCACATGTATGCGATCCAGTGTCTTGGCCAAGCGGTAGCGTGTACGACGTATGGTGACCTCATGACGATGGGCGGTGAAGGCTTCGAGTATTTGCTTAAGATTAAGTGTGCATGGACGTCCATTGACCAGCGCAACGTTATTGACGCTGAAGGACGACTGCATGGGCGTCATCTTGTACAACTTATTGAGCACGACATTTGAGTTGGCATCGCTGCGCAGCTTGATGACTATACGCATGCCCTCGTGGTCGGTTTCATCGTTGACATCGGCAATCCCGTCGAGTTTTTTCTCGTTGACAAGTTGGGCAATATACTTGACCAACTCGGCCTTATTAACCCCGTAGGGTATCTGGCGTACAATAATGGACTCGTGTGAGGCCTCGGATTCGATTTCGGCCACGGCACGCACAACTATGCGGCCGCGTCCGGTATGGTAGGCTTCGCGCACACCGCCGTATCCATATATGGTGCCGCCGGTGGGAAAGTCGGGTGCCGGAATATAATGTATGAGTTCATCAATAGTTATGTCCGGGTTGTTAAGCAGCGCTATCGATGCGTTGATGGACTCGGTAAGGTTGTGTGGCGGCATATTGGTAGCCATACCCACGGCTATACCCGCAGCTCCGTTGACCAGCAAGTTGGGGAAGCGCGACGGAAGCACCACGGGCTCCTTGCGCGAGTTGTCATATGTGGGAACAAAATCCACAGTATCATCGCCAATATCCGTGAGCATCTCCTCGCCCAGGCGTGCCAAGCGAACCTCTGTATAACGCATGGCAGCAGCACCGGCACCATCAACATTGCCGAAGTTGCCGTGTCCATCTACCAAAGTGTAGCGCATCGCCCAATTTTGGGCAAGGCGCACCACCGTTCCATATATGGACGAGTCTCCGTGGGGGTGATATTTACCCATAACCTCGCCCACGCAGTTGGCCGATTTCTTATGGGGTTTGTCGTACGTGTTGCCCATCACGTCCATACCATAAAGGACGCGGCGCTGGACGGGCTTGAGACCGTCACGAGCATCAGGCAAGGCACGCGACACGATTACCGACATCGAGTAGTCAATGTAGGCAGATTTCATCTCGTTCTCGATGTTAATCTGTATTATGTGATCGTCTTCGAGCATGCTTGTTTATATGGTTACTTAATTATTTATCAAAAGATTAGGCCTTATATACGACACAAAATCGTCAGACAAGGCCAAATAAGCATACAAATTTACGCATTTTTTTCGAGAAAACACTCATGCACGTCTTTATCAAAACCAAAAATAGCACAAAAAAACCTAAACAGACGACACTCATGTATTTTTGGCACGGATATTGCACACATATATAGGATGTCGTGTTCACGCATCTTTCAATGCGCTTTTTTCAATGCGCTTTTTCACGAGGACACGGCCTCCAGGCGAGTGATGTCAGCATCGCACGCCATCTCAGAACATCATCACCAAATCCAATCAATGGAGAATAAATTTTCAAAGGAAATACACGAAATAATCAAGCAAAGCACACAACTGGCCACGCGTCACAATGTCAAAACATTGCGGCCGGAATTTCTATTACTTGCCATGAGCGATGAAGCCAATTGCGGCTATAGGTTACTGACCGGGGTGAGCGATGACGCCACTGTGCGCAGACTGTTTGACAACCTTGATGACGGACTTTACGACCTAGACGACAATGGGGACGGCCAATTCAGCGTGAGCACATTGACCAACCGTATAGTCAAGCTCAGCACCTTGGAAGCCCGTATATTGCACGATGATACCATCGACTGCCGGCACTTGATGCTGGCCATGTTCCACAATTGCGAAATAAGCGGAATGGAATTCCTTAAGCCTTTCATACTTGCGGGCATAACTTATGACCGCCTCTTTGCCGAGGCTTCGAATGGCAACGGCACCACGCAGACGGCCGAGACCGAACAGGCGGAGGCAGCCGTTGGCTCTTTTGGCGACACGGACGACGGCGATATAGCCGAAGCACCGGGAGAGAAACCGCAAGGTAGTAATAGCCCGTCTCGCGGCTCGCACAAGTCTGCCAAGGGAGCGGCATCGGACACACCGATGTTGGACAAGTTCGGACACGACATGACACGCGCCGCCGCCGAAGACAAACTCGACCCGGTGGTCGGCCGCGAAACCGAGATAGAACGTCTTGCACAAATCCTAAGCCGACGCAAGAAGAACAACCCCGTACTGATAGGCGAACCCGGCGTGGGCAAAAGCGCCATCGTCGAGGGTCTGGCACTGCGCATCATACACCGCCAGGTGCCGCGCGTACTTTTTGGCAAGCGCGTAGTATCACTAGACATGGCTTCCATAGTGGCCGGCACAAAATACCGCGGCGAATTTGAGGAACGCATCAAGAACATTCTTGACGAACTGGCCAAAAACCCTGACGTCATACTATTTATTGATGAGATACACACCATTGTCGGCGCCGGCAACGCACAAGGCTCCATGGATGCAGCCAATATGCTCAAACCGGCTCTGGCTCGCGGCGAGATACAGTGCATCGGGGCCACAACACTGGACGAATACCGCAAAAACATCGAAAAGGACGGAGCCCTCGAACGACGCTTCCAAAAGGTAATGGTCGAACCGACCACGATTGCCGAAACGCTCGAAATACTCAACAACATCAAGGAAAAATACGAGCAGCATCACAATGTTGCCTACACGCCCGAGGCTCTTGAAGCCTGCGTTAGCCTCACCGATAGGTATATCAGCGACCGCAATTTCCCGGACAAAGCCATAGACGCCATGGACGAGGCAGGCTCACGCGTACACATCACCAATATCAAGGCCCCGGAAAAGATTGAGGCCTTGGAGCACGAAATCGAAGACGCCACCGCAAAGAAACTCGAAGCAGCACGCGCCCAGGACTTTGAACGTGCGGCTACATTCCGCGACAAGGCACAACACCTAACCGACCAACTCGAACAGGCAAAGCAGGAATGGGAAAAAACTCTCGAACAGTCCCGCGAAACCGTGGATGCCGACCGCGTAGCCGAAGTGGTAGCCATGATGACGGGCGTCCCGGTACAGCGCATAGCCATGGCCGAGGGGCGTCGTTTGCTTGAAATGGCTCCGGCACTCAAAAAAAACATCATAGGCCAAGACTCAGCTATCGACAAAATAGTCAAGGCCATACAACGCAACCGCATAGGGCTCAAAGACCCCAACAAGCCCATAGGCTCTTTCTTGTTTCTGGGCCCCACAGGCGTAGGTAAGACTCATTTGGCCAAGTGCTTGGCAAAATACATGTTTGATTCGGCCGAAAACCTGATACGTATAGACATGAGCGAGTACATGGAGAAGTTCACCGTATCACGTCTCGTGGGTGCGCCTCCCGGATACGTGGGATACGAAGAGGGCGGGCAATTGACCGAGCGCGTGCGACGCCACCCCTACTCCATCGTGCTGCTGGACGAAGTGGAGAAAGCACATCCTGACGTATTCAACCTCTTGCTGCAAGTGATGGACGAAGGCCGCCTCACCGACAGCCTTGGAAGGCACATAGATTTCAAAAATACGATAATAATAATGACCAGCAATGTCGGCTCGCGCCAACTCAAGGAATTTGGTAGCGGCGTCGGCTTTACCACAGATGATGCGTCAACCAAGGAGTACAGCCAAAGCGTCATTCGTAAGGCGCTCAACAAAACTTTCTCGCCCGAATTCCTCAACCGCGTGGACGACATCGTGATGTTCGATCAACTGGATCGCGATGCAATATTCCGCATCATCGACATCGAGTTGGCCGGATTCTACCGACGCGTAGCCGATTTGGGTTACACGCTCGAATTGACCGATGCTGCTAAAAATTACGTAGCCGACAAGGGATACGACCGACAATATGGCGCTCGACCGCTCAAGCGTGCCATACAAAAATATCTCGAGGACCCCTTGGCCGAGATGATAATATCGGCGCAAGTGATGCCTGCCAATAAGATTGTAATCGATTACGACAAAGACAACGACAGCATAACCAGCGAAATACGCTGATATGGCATAACGCACAACCCACGCTAACGATCTTGCATTCAGCCGTCGGTGTCCCATAGAAGTCTCAGCCGAGCGGCAGTACACTTTCGGCACACATCATTGTCTGCGCATCGTCCGCAAATAACGCACGTACCGGATGGTTCGATATGCCCGCTCTAAAACGCTGAAAACGCATAATGGTTTGCCCATCTGCTGATTTATGCGTACTTTTGCGTCAAAATCCACATACAACGATTACATCATGCCCGACAACAGCATACATCCGGACACCAACAGCCAATTCAAAGAAGCCTTGAAACGCTGCCGCAACATCTTTGCGCGCAAGTTGCAAGACTACGGGCCATCGTGGCGTATCATGCGTCCTGCCGCACTCACCGACCAACTATTAATCAAGGCCAAACGCATACGGACACTCGAAACCACAGGCGTCAGCCGCGTCGGCGAAGGCATACTGCCCGAATTTGTAGCCTTGGTTAACTATGCCATTGTCGGCACAATACAACTGCGCCACGGATACGCCGACCACAAAGACATGTCGGTCGACGAAGCATTGGCCCTATACGATGCCACCGCCGACGAGGCATTCACACTCATGCAAGCCAAAAACCATGACTACGGCGAAGCGTGGCGTATGATGCGCGTATTGTCATACACCGACCTCATACTTACAAAGATTGAACGAATCAAGGAAATTGAGGATCACGACGGAGCCACCTCCGTATCCGAAGGCATAGACGCCAACTACATGGACATACTCAATTACGCAGTATTCGCAATAATCAAACTCACCGAAACGCGCTGACCACTATGGCGGCAACCAAAACCATCTTAAATATACTGCGCCCCACAGGAATACGCAAGACCGCCATCATTGTATGGGTGTTGCGAGTCATCATAGGCGCCGTCTTCATATTTTCAGGATGGGTCAAAGCCGTTGATATTTGGGGCGGCACATACAAAATCGGCGAATACCTTGGCGCGTGGCACATAGCACTGCCGGATAGTGTTATTGCACTGCTTGCCGGGGCACTGGCCATGGCCGAATTTATGGCCGGTGTCATGATACTCCTCGGATGCTTCAGGCGCATGGCTATAAGGCTCACTGCCATCTTCATGGCAGTCATGACAGCACTGACACTGTATATATGGATAGCCGACCCAGTCAAAGACTGCGGATGCTTCGGCGATGCTATCATACTATCCAACGCGGCTACTTTTTGGAAAAACATAGTCATCGATGCCATGCTCGTTGTATTATGGATAAACAATCACCGTGCCGGGGCACTTGTACACACACGACTGCAATGGTTGGCCGTCATCGCCACCGCAGCCTTTACCGGGTATATCGAGTACATCGGATACAGAATTCAACCCGTGCAAGACTTCCGCGGATTCGCACCGGGCACTATGCTGGCTCACAATGGCAACGATGATAACGTCCGTCTCGTTTATGCCAAAGACGGTATTGAGCAATCTTTTACCGCAGACAGCCTGCCCGATGAAGAAAACGGATGGACATACGTCCGGCGTGCAACCGACAGCAATAAAGACAACACCTCTTTGGCTTTTATATCTCCGGACGGGGAAGACATCACCGCCGAAGTCATATCTTCAGAAGGCGTTCAGGTCATACTATTGATACACGACCCTCGGCACTACGGGCGCACTCGCAGCGCTATGGCCAACGAGTTGTACGAAGCACTCACGGCCCACGGCGGCGACATGTTTGCCGTTGTAGGAGCCGACGATAGCACTGCTGCCGCCTGGGCTAATGAAGCACGTGCCCACTACCCCGTATATACCGCCGATGAAACAGACATCAAGATGCTGGCACGCGGCAATGGAGCACTCGTATGCCTGCGCGACGGGCACATCATATGGAAACAGAACACGCTGACACTTCCGCACAACTTGGGCGTCAGTGTCATGCAGGACGGATTGGCCGTATTAGACGACCCGACATACATCGAAGCTCTGCGCACGGCAGCCTCCGCACGCCACGCTGCCGAGATATACATACTTGTTCTGGCCATCTTAATGTCTATGACAGCACCGCCGGCCATACGCAATCGTCTCAATGCCAAGACAAAGTCAGCCAAGGCCACCTGATACACTCCTCTGGCCGTCACAGCTGTTGCCCATTACAAAAAAAAGCTGTAAATTTGCATCTTGATAGCGAGGCATCCTCTGTCCATCGCAATATAACAAAAAGCAAATCCAAAACAAATACATATCCAACATGAGAAAGAACATTGTTGCCGGCAACTGGAAAATGAACACCACACTCAGCGCCGGCGTAGAACTTGCATCTCAAGTAGACAACGCACTCAAAGCAGTAACGCCTAAGTGTGACGTCATCATCTGCGTACCCTTCACTCACCTGGCTTCAGTGAACGCCATAATCACAAATAAAGGCAAACTCGGACTGGGTGCAGAGAACTGCGCCGACCACGTCAAAGGAGCATATACAGGCGAAGTTTCCGCCGAAATGGTAGCCTCCACCGGCGCCACCTATGTCATCCTCGGCCACAGCGAACGACGTCAATACTATGGTGAAACAGCCGAAACCCTCCGCGAAAAAGTGGCCTTGGCTCTCGCCAACGGCTTGACGCCCATATTCTGCATCGGCGAAGTACTCGAAGAGCGCGAAGCCGGCAAGCACTTCGATGTAGTCAAAGCCCAGCTCGAAGACGGACTGTTCAACCTCTCCGCCGAAGACTTTAGCAAAATTATCGTGGCCTACGAACCCGTCTGGGCCATCGGCACTGGCAAGACCGCCACAGCCGAGCAAGCCGAGGAAATCCACAAATACGTACGCGGCGTCATCGCCGAAAAATACGGCAAAGAAGTAGCCGAAGACACCTCCATACTCTACGGTGGCAGCTGCAAGCCCGGCAACGCCCGCGAGCTCTTTGCACAACCCGACATCGACGGCGGTCTCATCGGCGGCGCAGCCCTCAAGTGCGAAGACTTTATGGGTATCGTCAACGCATTCTAAAAGCAACAACACGACTATTAGCAAATTGTCCCCGAAGGCACCCTATATGCCTCCGGGGACATATAGCTAAGAAATACCTCACTGCACCCACCAAACAGCCACAGCCAATGAACACACGTCTGCGTACAATCACGATAGCATGCGCCACTCTCTGGGCCGCAACTTCCGTAGCTCAAAGCCCGGCAACTGCAATCGAACCCGACAGCGTTGACATAGTGCGCGAGCTCAACAACTCGGGACACATACACATCACCCAACCGGCAGAGTTACAACTGCGTTCAAACGCCACAGATGAAGCCGCCGGGGACAACTCGGGCATATCGCGCCCTCGTGCCGGCACAGGTTTCCGCGTGGAAGTCTTTGCAGACAACAACGTACGAACCGCCAAGTCGCGCGCTACAGCCAAACGTCGCAATCTTATGGCTCGTCTGCCGCAATACCGCGTGTATCTGACGTTCCAATCTCCGTATTGGCGTGTACGCGTGGGCGATTTCCGCACTCGCGGCGAAGCCGAAGGCGCTATGGCCGAAATACGGCGTATATTCCCCTCATATTCGTCAGACCTGCGCATAGTGCGCGACCGTATCAACAAATGATGAACCAAACCAAGAACGACAAGCAACAGATTATACCGGACGCCACGCCACAGGTAAACGAAATCGCCGACCATATCCACCGAATACTCGTGCTGTTGGGCGAAGACCCGCAACGCGAAGGCCTGATCAAAACCCCCATGCGCTACGCCAAGGCTCTATGGTTTCTCACTCAGGGGTATAGGCAGAGTGCCGATGAGATTATCAACCAGGCCATATTTGAGTACGCCGGTTCAAAAATGATAGTTGTCAAAGACATCGAATTCTATTCGATGTGCGAGCATCATATCCTGCCCTTCTTCGGCACTATGACTATAGGCTATATTCCAAATGGCAAAATGGTCGGGCTAAGCAAGCTGGCCCGTCTTGTAAACGTATATGCCCGCCGCCTACAGGTGCAGGAACGGCTAACAGCGCAAGTATGTGCCAAGGTGTCCGAGACGCTGAATGCCCGCGGCGTCATCGTGCATTGCAACGCACATCACCTGTGCATGAAGATGCGCGGCGTCGAAAAACAGGAAGCCACCACCACAACACTGGACTACTGCGGAGCTTTTGCCGAGGATTCGGAACTGCGCCGCGAATTTTTGGACGCCATACATCAATAAAACGATGCCATATTGCATCGCCAAACGGACAAAGGTATAGGTCAAAAGAAGTACACTACAGCACAAGACATGGGACGACTCATAGCCATAGACTTCGGACGCAAACGTTGCGGCATTGCCGTCACCGATGTTCTAAGACTTATCGCCAACCCGGTGGACACCATACCTACAGCACAGTTGACATCATATATCAAGGCGTACATAGCAGCTAATGACGTTGATGCCGTAGTCGTCGGGCTACCTAGGCAGATGGACGGCACCCCCAGCGATTCGACACGCTACCTGACCCCGACCATCAATCGTCTGCGCAAAGATATAGCCCCCGTACCCATAGTATTCTACGATGAGCGCTTCACTTCGGTACTGGCACATCGAGCAATGATTGACAGCGGAATGCATAAGATGGCGCGACGCGACAAGGCAGTGGTAGACAAGATTTCGGCAGCAATAATCCTCAACGACTACCTGTCTTCATCATCCGGCACGACCGGTACATCGGGACTACAATGACCCGTACAATACAAAGACACACAATAAAACAAATATATACACAATGACATTACCTATATACTTGTTGGGCCAACCGGTGCTACGCAAGCAATGCGAAGACATCACGCCCGAGTATCCCGAGCTTAAAAAACTCGTGGCCGACATGTTTGACACCATGTATGCCAGTGAAGGCGTAGGCTTGGCCGCGCCGCAGATAGGGCGCGCCGACCGCATCGTTGTCATAGATGCTTCACCCGTGAGCGATGTCTTTCCCGAATGTGTTGACCGCCGTATGACGCTCATCAACCCACGCGTAACCGTGCTCGATGGCGAAAACATCAGCCGCAGCGAGGGGTGCCTCAGCCTCCCCGGCATCGCCGAAGACGTCAAGCGAATCGAGCATATACGCCTACAATGGCTCGATGAAGACTTCAACGAACACGATGAGGAGATTTCCGGATATCTGGCACGCATAATCCAGCACGAGTGCGATCATCTTGAAGGTAAGGTCTTCACCGACCACCTGTCCGCAATACGGCGTCAACTGATACGCGGACGGCTCAACAATATTCTGTCCGGGCGCGTATCCGTTGACTACCCGGTACGTTTCGCCAAACCGCACCGCCGTTAAACACGCAGATACATATCCGCATCCGCCTATCATCCAAGACACGACATACACGGGTATACATCCCCATCGCATGCACGGATGACATGGCGAACACAACCCCACACGATTCATCAACCAAACAATCAACATACACAATGGCTGACGATAAAAAAATCATATTCTCCATGGTGGGCGTCTCCAAGACCTACCCGCCACAAAAACAAGTCCTAAAGAACATCTACCTATCCTTCTTCTATGGAGCAAAAATAGGCATTATAGGACTCAACGGCTCCGGCAAGTCCACCTTGCTTAAGATTATCGCCGGCATCGATAAGGACTATCAGGGCGAAGTTGTATTTTCGCCCGGATACACCGTTGGATACCTCGAGCAGGAGCCCAAACTCGATCCGAACAAAACCGTCATCGAGATTGTCCGCGAAGGCGTGCAACCGATAATGGATATGTTGGCCGAATTCGATGCGGTCAATAACGCTTTCGCCGACCCGGATGCCGACTTTGACGCGCTACTGGCTCGTCAGGCCGAGTTACAAGACCGCCTTGATGCCGTAGGCGCCTGGGATATTGACAGCAAACTGGAGCGAGCCATGGATGCCCTGCAATGCCCACCGGACAACCAGAAAGTAGACACGCTTAGCGGTGGCGAACGCCGTCGCGTGGCACTGTGCCGACTTCTCCTTCAACAGCCTGATGTACTGCTGCTTGACGAGCCCACCAACCACCTCGATGCCGAGTCTATTGACTGGCTTGAACAACACCTGCACCAGTATCCAGGCACTGTAATAGCGATTACCCACGACCGCTACTTCTTGGATCACGTGGCCGGATGGATACTCGAATTGGACCGCGGCGAAGGTATTCCATGGAAAGGTAATTACTCTTCGTGGCTTGACCAAAAGACCAAACGCATGGCTCTTGAGGAAAAGCAGGCAAGCAAACGCCGCAAGACCCTTGAGCGCGAACTTGAATGGGTACGTATGGCGCCCAAGGCTCGACAAGCCAAAGGCAAAGCCCGCCTTGCAGGATACGACAAGTTGCTCAACCAAGACCAAAAGCAAAAAGAAGAACGTCTCGAAATATTTATACCCAACGGCCCGCGCCTCGGCAACAAAGTCATCGAAGCGCACGGACTGGCCAAGTCATATGGTGACAAGAAATTGTTTAAAGACTTGGAATTCATGCTTCCTCCCAACGGCATTGTGGGCGTAATTGGTCCCAATGGTGCCGGAAAGACCACACTCTTCCGCCTGATTATGGGACAGGAGAAAGCCGATGCGGGACAATTCAGTGTCGGAGACACCGTAAAAATCGCTTACGTCGACCAGCGTCACCACGACTTGCTGCCCGAAAAGACGGTCTACGAAGTCATAAGTCAAGGTGTTGACAGCTTCCGTATGGGCGGACGCGATGTCAACGCACGCGCCTATCTAAGCAAATTCAACTTCACCGGAGCCGACCAAGAAAAGAAAATCGGCGTACTGTCCGGCGGCGAACGCAACCGACTGCACCTGGCCATGGCTCTGAAAGAGGAAGGCAATGTCCTGCTACTCGACGAGCCCACCAACGACATCGATGTCAACACCCTGCGTGCGCTCGAGGAAGGTCTCGAAGACTTCGCCGGATGCGCTGTCGTTGTCAGCCACGACCGCTGGTTCCTCGACCGCATCTGCACACATATACTTTCCTTCGAGGGCGATGGAAAAGTCGTGTTCTATGAAGGTAGCTATAGCGACTACGAGGCTTACAAGATTGCACAAAACGATGGCAAGCCCCTACCCCGCCGCCGCTACCGCAAACTTATGGAGTAGTCCACATTCCAATAAGACAGATCAGACAAATCGAGGGAGCAAAAATGAGATTTCGCTCCCTCGATTTATTACATTCATACGCACCGGCGTGGCCTTATGATGCAGCGGCACAATGCTCAAGCATACAACATCCCGGCAGCCACTTCTGCGGCCACAGACGCACCAAGGCTATTGGCCACAATGGCCAAGGCAAAGGAAGAGGCAGCAGCGGGGCCGTTGCCCGTTACAAGGTTGTTGAGTGCCACTACAGGAGCATCCTTACATATCGCATCGCCTTGAGCACACATAGCCTCAAAGCCGGGATAGCAAGTGGCTTCGCGATCCTTGAGTATGCCAAGTGGCGCCAGTACCACGGCCGGGGCGGCACATATTGCAGCAATCTTGCCTTGGATTGCCTGAGCCTTGAGCAGCGCGGCCAGTCCCGTATGCTCGTGCAGATTGGTTGCTCCGGGCATTCCGCCGGGAAGTATCAACCATTCTGCCCCGTCAAAATCACATTCGTTAAAAGTGGCATCGGCTGTCACTATGACGCCGTGTGCACCTGTTGCCTTACGGTCTGCATTGATGGAAACTGTCTTGACATCCATACCGGCACGACGCATCACGTCCACCGTCGTAAGTGCTTCTATTTCTTCGAAGCCATTTGCTAAAAATAAAAATGAGCGCATAGTTTAATCCTTATTTATCGGTTATCAATTTAATATTATTTGTTTCTTATCAAAATGTTGAGCGAACATGCAGCGCATACGACCATTCCCATTTTGCAAACTTCGGAAATAATTCGCAAACTTTTACTATTTTTGGAGAAAATTTTTTTTTACGTTATGCATACACTCCATATCATACACTCCATTCGAGCTGTGACCATCATCTTGGTTTCCCTTACGGCTCTTACATCTTGTACACAACGCCAATGGCGCCATGCCCAAGGCGCAGCCTGGGGCACCTCCTACCACATCACATATTTCAGCAACCGGGTCTTAGACGACTCGGTAGTGGCAGTGATGCGTAATGTCGAATTGTCACTCAGCCCCTTCGAGCCCGCTTCAAACATATCTCGTATCAACCGAGGCGATACAGACATTGCAGATCGTAACGTGCAACGCGTATTTGCACGTGCCATGGAAATTTGGAAGTGTTCGAACGGATGCTTCGACCCGACAATAGCGCCATTGGTCAACCTTTGGTGGTTCGGAACTAAAGAGGGCGATGAGCTCCCCGATTCGGCTACCGTGGCTTCAACCCTGCTATGTGTCGGTATGGGCAAATGCCGCATCGATGCACATGGACGCATCACCAAGGGACACAAAGAAACGTCTTTCGATTTCTCGGCCATCACCAAGGGCTATGGGGTAGATTGCGTGGCACGGATGCTCGAACGCAACGGCGTATCAGACTATATCGTCGAGATAGGAGGTGAAATCGTTTGCCGCGGCCACAATCCGCATGGCCTTGACTGGCAAGTACAAATCGATGCACCTATAGCCGATTCGGTGGTGACGCACCGCCGCTACAACGTAGTTCCACTGAAGGATGCCGCGATGGCTACTTCCGGGAATTATCGCAACTTCCGCACACTCCCGGACGGGCGTCGCGTTGGCCATACCATATCGCCAATTACCGGATATCCGTTAATGACACCCACATTATCCGCGACTGTCATCGCGCCGGACTGTATGAGCGCCGATGCATTGGCCACGGCATGTATGGCCATGGACGCAGACAAAGCCTTGACCATGGTACGTGCACTCGGCAAAGGTTACTCGGTCATGCTTATTGTTGATACGCCGCAGGGGATACAGGCCGTAAGTTCTCACGACAAGTAGGGAGCCGTGGGCGCGTCCGGACATTTAGCCACCTGCGCCGGTGTACCTTGAGCCAAAACTACGCCGCCGTCACGGCCTCCGCCGGGGCCCATATCTATGATATAGTCCGAAGCACGCAATACATCGGTGTTATGCTCGATAACAAGCACCGTATTACCGCGATCTACAAGTCGGTTGAGTATAGCCAACAAGGTGTTAATATCCTCAAAATGCAAGCCGGTGGTAGGTTCGTCCAATATGAAAAGGGTGCGTCCCGTGTCGCGTCGCGCCAGCTCGGAAGCAAGTTTTACACGCTGGTTTTCACCGCCGCTGAGTGTCGATGAAGGCTGTCCCAACTTGATGTATCCAAGTCCGATGTCTTGCAGTACCTGAATCTTTTTCAATATCGTCGGAATACCGGAAAAGAACTCAACGGCTTGGTTGATGGTCATATCAAGCACATCTGCGATACTCTTGCCCTTGTATCTCACCTCAAGGGTCTCACGATTGTATCGTTTGCCGTGGCACACATCACATACTACATTGACATCGGGCAAAAAATTCATTTCAATGGTACGACAGCCATTGCCGCCACAAGCTTCGCAACGTCCCCCACGCACGTTGAACGAAAAGCGGCCGGGCTTATATCCACGTATCTTGGCCTCGGGCAACGCAACAAATAGATTGCGTATGTCACCGAAGACGCCGGTATATGTCGCCGGATTTGACCGCGGAGTCTTGCCCAATGGTGACTGGTCTACGGTGACCACCTTGTCAATGTTTTCGATGCCTATAATTTCGCCATATGGCAACGGCTCGGTATGGGCGCGATAGAAGATGCCTCGCAAAGCAGCCTCCAATGTGCCGTTGACCAGAGATGATTTACCACTGCCACTGACACCGCTTACACAGGTAAACGTGCCCAAAGGGATGTTAAGCGTAACATCTTTGAGATTATGCCCGGTACAATGCGTAATCGTCAACGTCTTACCATTGCCGGGGCGTCTTGTTTCAGGCACAAAGACTTTGCGCGTACCGTTAAGATACTGCGCTGTCAAGGTGTCCGCCTTTTTCATCTGCATAGGCGTACCCTGGAAGACCACCCTTCCGCCACGGCGGCCGCCACGTGGTCCTATGTCTACAATATAATCCGCCTCGGTCATTATGTCACGGTCGTGTTCGACGACTATGACCGAATTGCCGGCATCTCGCAACTTCTTCAGCGATGAAATCAAACGATGGTTGTCCCTTTGATGCAGGCCTATGGACGGCTCGTCAAGTATGTATAGGACGTTAACCAACTCGCTTCCCATTTGCGTGGCAAGGCGGATGCGCTGGCTTTCGCCTCCACTTAGTGTCGCCGATGCTCGGCCAAGCTGCAAATATTCCAGCCCGACATCCACCAGGAAACGCAGACGGCTGCTAACTTCCTTGAGTATCTCAGACCCTATGGCACGATGCGTCTTGTCCAGTTTGTCGGGCAAAGCCTGTATCCACGCATACAAATCCTTGATATCCATGCGACACAAATCGGCAATGTTGCGATCATCGATATAGTAACTGCGAGCCTCAAGACAAAGGCGGTCGCCATGACAATCGGGACATATCGTGCGAGAGAGAAATTGCTCGCTCCAATGACGCGCCGCAGCCCCGGCCTCTTCGTCCTGTTGCATCTCGATATACTTGATAACTCCCTCATAGGGCGCAAAGTAGTTAGAGGTGGACATTGTCTCATTGGTGATGGTGAGATGCTCGGTGGTGCCGTTGAGTATATCGTTAATGCAGTCTTCGCTCAGCTCGCCAACAGGCGTGCGCAAGTCAAAGCCATAACGCTTGCAAATAGCCTCTATCTGCCAAAATATCATCGTATTATGATATTTACCCAGTGGTAATATGCCGCCGGTATATATCGAAGCCTTGGCATCCGGCATAATCTTGGTTCGGTCGACAAGACTGATTGTGCCTATGCCTTTGCACGTGGGACATGCGCCTTGCGGCGAATTAAAGGAGAAATTGTGCGGCGCAGGCTCGCGATACGACAGCCCGGTCTCCGGATCCATCAACGACTGGCTGTAATGCGACACCTTGTCCGTGTCTGCATCGTACACCATCATTTGGCTATCGCCTTGTTTGAGGGCGGTCTCCACGGTGTCGCGTAATCGTCCCTGGTCCTTAGCGCTTACCTTCAATCGGTCTACGACCAACTCGATGGAGTGATTCTTGTATCTGTCAAGCTTCATTCCGAAGGTTATCTCGCGCATCTCGCCGTCCACACGCACATGGAGGTAACCCTTCTTGCGCAATTGCTCGAAAAGCTCCTTGTAATGACCTTTGCGATTGAACACTACGGGTGCAAGGATATATATCTTGTGCCCGTCGTATTGATTGAGTACGAGGTCAACAATTTTTTCGCGCGAGTACTTGACCATTGGACGTCCCGATAGATAGCTGCGAGCTTCGCCCACGCGCGCATAAAGCAGACGCAAGAAATCGTAAATCTCGGTAGTGGTTCCGACGGTACTTCGCGGATTGCGATTAACAGTTTTTTGTTCAATAGAAATTACAGGGCTCAGTCCGGTTATTCGATCTACATCGGGACGTTCGAGGTTGCCTATAAGGTTGCGTGCGTATGCCGAAAACGTCTCGATGTAGCGGCGTTGTCCTTCGGCGTATATTGTGTCAAAGGCCAAGGAAGATTTGCCGCTTCCGCTGAGTCCGGTTATGACGGTAAGCGTGTTCCGCGGAATGGTTACATCAATGTTCTGCAGATTGTTGACACGTGCCCCGGTGACTGCCAGCACTCCTGCGCCATCGTCACCCACGGTATCTGCAACAGTTGTCTCGGTGGCGGCAGTCTCTGATGCCGTCTGCGGCTTTACCGCTTCATTGTTTTTAGCGTCCGTACCGGTCTTGGTCATTGTTGTTTAAGCCAGCGTTTGTTGTATACTTTTACTTGGGACGTGGAACGTCTTAACGATGAGGCCTTGGGTATCTTGACCACATATGTTTTACCATCTTTATTGGTGAGGACTTTTGCTCGTATCCACGGATTAGCATCGCGTAGTTGTGCATAAGTGATGCCATGCTCCTGTGCCCACATGGGCCAGTTTTCAACAGCACTGTCAACCGTTTCTTCGGTATATTCCATCGGTTGATAAAGCTGGTCGGCACGGAGGACGAATCCAAAGGCGGGAGCATTTTCCATCACGGCTTTCATGGCCATGATGCGAAATACATAGCGCGATGTCTCGTCTGTCAGGTATAGGTCGAAGGAGGTATTGACGCCTTGCTTTGACAACTCGCCGGAGATGCGCCCCATGCCGCCGTTATAGGAAGCCATGACGCTTTCCCAGTTACCGTAGCGTGTATAGGCCGATTTGAGATACCGACACGCTGCCGCCGTAGCTTTCTCCAGATTGTAGCGCTCATCCACCTCATCGGAGACCTCGAGACCATATTGGCGAGCCGTCGCCGGAATAAACTGCCATATTCCGGCGGCCTTAGCCACTGAATATGCACGCGGATTAAGGTAGCTCTCGACACATGCCAGATACAGGAGGTCTTCGGGAATGCCGTTGGACCGCAATATGGGTGCCATTACAGGAAAATATTTGTTGGCTCGTTTGATAGTAAGCAAGGTATTGCCGTGACCGTATACCAATGAAGATAGTTCGCGATCCATACGTTCATACATGTCTTCGCGGTCAAGGTCTACCTTAACGCCGGCAAAAGTCATACTCTTGGGCACTTCAGGATTTGGCACAATGGCGAAAGAGACTGCTTTGGCCGTGTGTCGATGTGTATGCGTATGCTCCGCCGCCGTGGCCGCCGACATCGGCAGTAACACAAGTGAAGCTACTACAAGTATTGTGTATATTTTCATATTCTTAGTGGGATATAATGTCAAAAAGACTGTCGTGCCGAATCGGCATACGAACTCTAAATAAAAAAATCTGCATAAGAAGCGATGCTGCAATAATGCCGCAAATCACGCCGATTACAACGCCGAGCCAATGGGCTAAAAGAGTATAACGATGCGCCCAAATCGCCGCGTTCATTCGTTGTAATCTCATTCGTCGCCGCCCTCGGTAGTACCACCTGTGGCGCGGCGCGTGCTGATGATATTTATGTCACCCGAGAGATTGTACTTTTTACCATCTGCACCACGAGCACGTATTACGTAGAAGTACACGCCGTTGGGTACAAATTTGCCCTTGTATTTGCCATCCCAGCCTTGCGAAGGATGCGTCAACGTAGCCATCTTGGTACCCCACCGGTTGAAGATATTACATTCAAAGGATGTGATGGAAGTGTAGCTAACCTTCCAAATGTCATTGACACCATCTTCATTGGCCGGCGAGAAGGCATTGGGGCACAGCAGGCGCGACGCGCCTATGGATACCTCGTAGGTGTCGCTGTACCAAGCACACGACCCGGCGGCATTATCGGCCATAAAGCGAACGTATATTGTACCCTCCTCATCAAAGGTATGGGTCAACACTAATTCACTGTATCGGTCATAGATATCACTAAATTCAGGATCTCGGCTCATTTGCCATTCGTGAAATATAGCTGCATCTGACACGGCGGCACTAAAAGTAATGACAGCAGGAGCACTACCGCCCAAGGCTCCGCCGCCCTGATTCTTAATCTGGTTGTCAACATCTTCTTGATCTTGCGTGGCTGATGTATGCGCATCCACTGCCATGGCTGTCACCGAAGGCGTAGAGACCTGTTGTTCCATATTCCAGGCACGCAGAAAACGGTCGCCCGAAAGCGTCACCTCCGTGTCACACAAGGGCGCGTCTATATACATAGCGTCAGACAATGCATCAAAAGTCTTGCAGATAGTAGTCTGTGTATATGCCTCTGAAGATTCATCCCATGCCAGCGAACGGTATTCGGCAATAATCTCACGACTCAGACGCAGAGGTCGTGACGTGGTACTATAATAGGTGATGGCCTCGCCAATGCCAACGGCAGCAAGAGCCGTACGGTCACACGCGGACATCTCGGCATTGACATTTACTCCTTGCATATCGAGCCGATGTCGATTGTAATTGACCACCCACCAAGCGTGTAGACGACCGCCGTCATTGACCACAAATCCGCAGTCTTCCGGGCCTACAGTCCAAGTGTATGTCGTGCCATCGCGTTGCACTCCCGTAACGTCTGAGGCATATGCAATTCCCTCTGCACCATAGCGCTGCACCTGCACGATGTTGGCGGATGCTTCCGCCTCATAAGAGGCCTTGGCCGTACCCGTAGCATTATCTATGACATATACGCCGTGAAGGTCTGTAGTAGACGCCTCGACGCGTACCGCCGGTAGGCCGATACCGCCAAAAGAGAGCGTTGTGGCCGCCTCTGCACCGCTGATGCTGCCCCCAAGCAGTATCGCCGCAATGATATATGTGGTGATGGTATGCTTCATATTGTATGCTATACGTGTATTTGTACAAAGTTACGCATTTATCGTCAATCACAAAAATAAAAAATATTCGTACCTTTGTCTCATAATGGCACGTATCGTACACATCAACACCGTGGCCGACACCTTTACGGGTGTCGGTAGCGTCATGGCCACATTAGCCGCATGTCAGCGGCGCCAAGGACTTGATGTCAGCATCATCGCCGGATATGAGCGCCCGGAGTACGGCACCTTTGCAGACTACGTCATGTGTGGACGCATACGACATTCGTTTGCAGCATTGGAGGCCCGCGTACGTGCCAATGACGGCCGCCTATGCCGCCACGCCACAAGGCGTCTGACTGCCAGGCTCGACAGTCTCGGGGATGTTGCAGCGCTGCACCTGCATAATCTGCATGGGTATTATATTGATGTGCCTACGTTGATGGCCTGGGCTTGGCTGCATAAAGTGCGCACGGTAGTGACCATGCACGACCATTGGTGGTGTACAGGGCGTTGTGCCTATATACACAGCGCATGCGGTAGTGACTGCCGCAATTGCATGTTTAGAGACTCCTATCCGGCCACATGGCGCAGAGACGGGGGCGATACGGCGAATGAGCGCGTGCGCCGACGTGATTTCGCTCGAATCATGGTCGGGACTGTAGCACACTTCACCGCTCCTTCGCAAGGTCTCGCCAACTTGGCCTCGGAACGTCTTGGCATTTGCGTATCGGTCGTACCTAACGGAATAGACACTACAGTATTCCACCCGAACAATACCATTGGCAGCACCGGCGACACATTGCATATCGTAGCCGCAGCTGCGACTTGGACACCGCTAAAAGGCGGCGAAATGCTTCGCGCCATCGCCGAGTCCCTGCCAAGGAATTGGCGACTGACAATAGTAGGGCGAAATGCCCCGGTAAAAGCCTCGGCACGCGTACGTATCATTGACTATACAACACCTAAAGCCATGGCCTCCATATATCGCAGCGCTAACGTACTGCTGAGCACAGCTACAACCGAGGCTTTTGGCATGACCGTCGCCGAAGCGTTGACTTGCGGCGTCCCGGCTGTGGTCAATTCAGCAACCGTCACGTCTGAGCTCATTTCCGATGGTGTCAATGGTTTTGCCATACCCATGGACATTTCAAGCCCGAGCGATGCCATCTGTGCTTTGGAACGGGCGTCCATACTGCGCACGACACATTCGTTGACACACCTCACTGCCGATTGTATGGCTAAAGGATATAAAGCACTATATTTTTAGATCACAACAATGCACTATACGTCAGCATATTAGCATATCATACGCCTATTTTGCAACAGGCTTATGCACCACACACTGAATAGGGTCGTTAATCCGATAGTTTTACCAAAAAAAACGCTAACTTTGCACAAACCAACACTCAGCACAATGAACGATTTTACATATTACGCTCCCACAGCCTACACCTTTGGCCGGGACGCAGAGAAGCAGGCCGGGACGCTTAGTGCCCGTTATTTAGGCAATAAGGTACTCATTATCATCGGTGGCGGCAGCGTGCGTCGAAGCGGATTGCTTGACATCGTGACGGCTTCGCTCTCAGACGCCGGTGTCGCATACGGCTTTTTGGAGGGTATACGCCCCAACCCCGTAGACGGTCCTGTACGTCAAGGCATCGAAATTGTGCGCGAAGGCAAGTTCACCGGACTGCTGGCCGTAGGAGGAGGCAGCGTCATCGATACGGCCAAAGCCATTGCTTTGGGCGCACTATATGACGGCGATTTTTGGGACTTCTACTGCGGCAAAGCCAAAGCTGAGCGTGCACTCCCCGTGGGCGTAGTACTTACCATCCCGGCCGCCGGAAGCGAAGGCTCGGGCAATTCGGTAATTACTCTTGAGGCGGAAGGGCGCAAAATCTCGCTGCGCACCGACCACGTTATACGTCCGCGCTTTGCTCTACTCAATCCAAAGTGGACATTTACACTGCCACAGCAGCAGACTGCAGCAGGAATTGCGGATATGATGGCACATATCTTCGAACGGTATTTCTCGCCGACAGAAGATGTCGAGGTGACTGATCGCGTGTCCGAAGGTGTCTTGCGTGCCATCATGGCCGAAGCGCCCAAAGTCATGGCCAATCCTAAGGATTATCAGGCACGAGCCAATATAATGTGGTGCGGAACACTGGCTCATAACGGAGTCTGCGGTTGCGGTCGCACCGAAGACTGGTCATCGCATGCCATGGAACACGAAATTTCGGCATTATATGGTGTCACCCATGGCGCCGGACTGGCCGTGGTGTTCCCGGCTTTTATGACCTATATGGCTATGCACAAGCCATGGCGCGTCACCCAAATGGCTCGCCGCGTCTTCGATGTGGACATCTGTAACGACGTAGCTGCCGCTACGGAAGGCATACGTCGGCTACGCGCCTTTTGGCGCTCGCTGGGGCTGCCGCTGACGTTTAGCGACCTGAATATAGACAATCCGGACATCGACACGATGGTCACCAAACTGCACCAAAACAAAGGCACACTGCTCGGAACATACATGCCTTTGGACTGTAACGCCACACGCGAAATCTACCAATTGATGAAATAACAACTGCACTTGCACAGGCCGCAAACATCACACAAAGCACATCATGCCTAAAGTTTTGAAAAATATGCGCGTGGTCGCCAATCGACAATTGTCGCCTAAGTTGTCGCTGCTGACACTCGTAACAGCTGACGGAGGGACACTGCCGGAAATCTTACCGGGACAATTTGTTCAAGTGGACATACCAGACAGCAAATCAACATTTCTGCGCCGCCCCATTTCAATATGCGATGTCACGGGCAATGACGGTATTGTCTTGATGGTGCGCGATGCCGGGGCCGGTACACACGCGCTGTGCCAATGCCGTCCGGACAACATTCTCAGTGTCCTGCTGCCTTTGGGCGGCGGCACCTTCCCCACCGATCTGCCAAAAGACAGCCGCGTATTGCTTGTCGGTGGGGGTGTCGGTGTAGCGCCCTTGCTGTATTATGCCAAAACACTTATTGCTAAAGGTATAAGCACCGAATTTGTCCTCGGCGGGCGGTCGATTTCAGATTTACCCATGGCTTCGAACTATGCCACCGTAGCTCCGGTATATATCACCACAGACGACGGCTCGGCAGGAGTGAATGGTGTAGTCACCTCGCATCCGAGGTTAGCCGAAGCGGAAGGCGACACTTTTTGGGCTGTATGCGGGCCGATGCCAATGATGAAGGCTGTCGCTTCGCTCGCTCGAGGCAAAGGCATACGCTGTCTCGTATCTCTCGAAAACACGATGGCTTGTGGCGTAGGCGCCTGCCTATGCTGCGTCACGCCAGACGCCGAGGGCAACAACGTGTGCGTATGCACCGCCGGACCCGTATTTGACTCCTCAACCTTAAAATGGAACGAATGATGGCACTCGACAATGCTTTCACGCCCGACCTGCACACAGACATAGGCGGGCTCACACTTGCCAACCCGGTGATGACAGCCTCGGGTACTTTCGGCTATGGATTCGAGTATGCAGACATAATCGATACCTCGCGCCTTGGCGCCATCATTGTCAAAGGTACTACCATAACCTCTCGCAACGGCAATGCCTACCCGCGTATGGCCGAAACCCCTTCGGGAATGCTGAATGCCGTAGGCTTGCAAAACAAGGGCGTGGACTTTTTTATACAACATATTTACCCCGGTGTCCGAACTCTCAGTTCTCCGATTGTTGTAAATGTTTCGGGTGCAACCATAGATGATTACATAGTTGTCTGCCAAAAACTTGCGCCGCTGGAAGGCATCGCAGCCGTAGAAGTTAACATCTCGTGCCCCAACGTGCGTCAAGGCGGAATGGCCTTCGGTACAACATGCGAAGGTGCGGCGGCTGTCACTGCAGCCGTACGTCGCGTATGGCCAAGGACGCTCATTGTCAAGTTGTCGCCAAACGTTACGGACATCACGGAAATAGCGCGTGCCGTAGAAGCCGAAGGCGCCGACAGCGTCTCACTCACCAACACATTCTTGGGTATGGCCGTAGACGTGGAACGTCAACGCCCGGTATTATCCACCATTACCGGCGGACTCTCCGGCCCGGCAATACGGCCAATAGCGTTACGCATGGTCTGGCAAACGGCACACGCAGTCAAGATCCCTGTAATAGGCATTGGCGGTATTGACAGTGCCGATGCCGCGCTACAGTTTATCATGGCAGGCGCCGCTGCCGTGGAGGTAGGCACTGCCAATTTCACCAACCCGGCGGCAACGATGCACATTTTGGATGGTATAACCAAGTATCTGAGCCGCCACGGCATAGCTTCGCTTGCCGAAATTCGCGGCATCATCTAACCCATGCATAATATAACGAGACCGCTGTCCCACCCTTAGGCATAGGCTGCGGTCTCGTTGTGTTTGACGATAGTCCTTCCCGGTACAAGAGAGAATTGCGCCAAAGGAGCGAATTTTGCGTCACTTACGACGAACAGTACGGCGGTCGGTAATTACGATGTCTACCGGGACATCATTGTCGTCATAGGGAACTTCGTCCATCAGTTGGAAGTCATATGCCACGCCGACCTTAACGGCACGTGTGTCGCGCAGCAACCGATCGTAATACCCTCGACCACGGCCCACGCGATTGCATTGGCGGTCGTATGCCACAGCCGGGACCACCACCAAATCTATGGTATCCATATCTACGGTATCGACACCCTCGGGCTCTTCGATAAGAAACGCTCCGAGGCTTAGACGTGATCGATCATAAGGCAAGATTTCGAGGTCGGCACCATTGACGCGCGGCAAAAAGAAGTGCTTGCGCTCATGCCACTTATCCAAAAAAGCATGTGTGCTTATTTCGTCGGGCAACGAGTGGTACATCAATATGTTGTCTGCCATCATAAAGGCGGCCGAGGTTTCGAACCGTGCAAAGGCCCGCTCTGCGGCCTCAGCTTGCTCTGCCACTTCAAGCAATGCTTTTTGCGCCTTGACAAGGCGCCTTATGTCGCTCTTATCCATATTTCAAACTTATTTTGTACGTTGTAATATCTTTGGCTATTTTATAGGGAAATCGGCTTCTCCCGAATGCATCAGTTTCACTGCCTTGAGAACATTGGGGTCTTGACGTCCGGTGATGATGTAATATGCTGAGATGCCGAGTATGTCACGGGCTATGAGCGCCTGCAACTGGTTGATGATGAGCTTGCGCGAGATATTAATATAGAACCATCGGGCCGGTACGCCGTTTTGAGCGGCATAGTAGACAAACGAACCCAAAAGGATGTCGTCCGCCGGCAGCTTGCGCAACAACTCGTCTACGTTCTTGGATTTGACGAGCATAGGACGATTGAGATCACAATACTCATAGGCAAAACGCTGCATAATACCATTTTGGAATACTTTGACAAAATATTCCGTAACGCCGGTAGTGTCGGAAGGCATGAAAATATCGGGCATGATGCCTCCACCACCGTAGACTGTGCGTCCCGTCCCGGTCTTATACATCAGCGAAGTATCAAATTTGGTTGAATCGGCAGTCTGCATCTCGCCGTTTTGCCATCTTTCGTATATCTCATACTCGTAATCCTCGTTCTGTCCGGGGCGATATTTTTTCTGTATGCACCGACCCGATGGCGTATAATATCGTTGTACTGTCAGGCGAATTTCAGAGCTGTCATTGAGCAGAATCTGACGCTGGACAAGACCTTTGCCAAAGGTACGGCGACCCAGCAGCAGTCCTCGGTCATTGTCTTGTATTGCGCCGGAGAATATCTCGGACGCGGAGGCGGATGTTTCGTCTATGAGAACTATCACACGTGCCTTTTGGAAATCTCCGTTGCCATCGGAGATGACTTTTTGGTCTTGCTCTTCGTGACGTCCGTGGGTCTGCACTATCAGCTTACCCTCGGGCAGAAACTCATTGACCATCAGTATTGCCGGCTCCATATACCCTCCGGTATTACCTCGCAGGTCTATCACATAATCCTTGGCGCCCTTACCTCGCAATTTGTTGAGTGCATCCAAGAATTCGCCATACGTCGAACGTCCGAACTTGTTAACCTTCACAAATCCTGTAGTGCGGTCAAGCATGTATGCAGCATCTATGGTGGTCACAGGTATATTACCTCGCTTCACCTTAAAAGTCAGAGGACGCGATGCGCCGGAGCGTACTACGCCTATGGTGACACTCGATCCTTCTTTGCCGCGCAAATAATGGAATACCGAATCATTGGTGATACCTACCGAGGCTATATTGCGACCGTTGACGCTGACAATGCGGTCACCGGCCATTATACCGACACGTTGTGCCGGACCACCGGAAATAATCTCGACAACGCACACCGTGTCATTGTAGATTTGGAATTGTATACCCACACCACTGAAGTATCCTTCGAGTTCGTCCGGCCCGGCATTCTTCTCTTCCAGTGAGATGTATGCCGAGTGCGGATCCAAATTGGATAATATCGACGGCAGCGATCGCTCTATAAGGCTGTCGAGATCAACACTGTCTACGTATTCACGGTTGATAATGCCAAAGAGTTCTTGCAGCTTAGCCTCTCCGGGGGTCAATGCGGCAGGCTTATTGATAAGCCATCCCAGCCACAATCCCGCGGCAAAGGTTATGCTCAGTATCAGAGGAAACAGCAGCTTGGTTTTTTCAGATGATTTCATCTCCGAATTGTATATAAGTCTTGTTGGATATGCACATTAGTGCGTAAAATCTTTATTCTATATGTTGTATGTCTTTATTGTATAACTCTTGCCGACTATCGATACTTGCCGGCGTCCGTACCTAACCATTATTACGAGAGCTGTAAAACATCACTTACGACCCGGTCAACAGGACTGCTCGATGGACACGTGCACACATTCGATGCCTGCACGTTCCAGCAAGTCGATGCCATCGTGCAACCTGTAATTCTCGGAATAAACCACACGTCTTATTCCGGCTTGGATAATGAGTTTGGAACACTCGAGACAAGGCGACGAAGTCACATATAGCGTCGCCCCTTCACTGGAATTATTGCTGCGCGAAACCTTAGTGATGGCGTTGGCCTCGGCATGCAGTACATAGGGTTTGGTCATTCCGGACTCGTCTTCACAAACATTCTCGAAGCCGGAGGGTGTACCGTTATATCCATCCGATATAATCATTTGATCCTTGACAATGAGGGCTCCCACCTTACGCCGACGACAGTACGAGTTCTCGGCCCAAATGGTTGCCATTCGTAAATAACGCAAATCGGACTGGTGTTGTTTTTCGGATGTATTTTCTTTGTTATACGACATTGTGTGTATCGTGAAAAAGGGTTAGAGGTAGAAAGGTAGCTTTTTTTTTGGATATATGTTGTCTGTTGGAACTTTACTCAATATAGTGATTTTTCACCTTCGCGGAGAGCCAATGCCGTAGCGAGACTTATTTAACGCGGAGACATAGTCGCATGCCGCCCGGAGTGTCTCGGGACGACCGACATCATACCAATGCGCCGAGGCTTGCACCACGTATCCACGGATGTCTCGCTGTCTGCACATGCTCACATATGCGGGAGTAATCGAAAACACTCCGTTACATGACATTTTTCGCCCATATTCGGCAAGGTCGGCAAGCACAGACGGCTGTATGACGTGTATGCCATCGAAAGACATTGGCATATCATCCGAATCCGGGACATACCCTTGCGGACGACTTTCGATAATACGCCCGTTATCATCAGTATGTGTCCACCCGCGAAGACGAAGCGCACGCCTTTCGAAAAGCAAATGGCGTGCCGAGGAACGCGCCTGTACGGCCATAGTAATCGATGCACCGGTACGGCAATGGCATTCGAGTATATCATGCAAGTCTATATCGCTGATTATGTCGGCATTATGCACCAGAACAGGAGCATCGCCATCAAGATAGCGCATTGCATGTACCAATCCCCCACCCGTGTCAAGAAGCTTATCACTTTCGTCACTGATATGTATCGTGACACCCTCGGGAGCGTGCTCCGACAAGTATTTCTCCACCTGAGAAGCAAAATGGTGGACGTTGACAGTGATGTCGTTTATGCCTATTGCGACAAAACGGTCGATAACACGCGCCAAAGCCGGACGGCCGCAGACGTCCACCAAAGCCTTGGGATGCTCCAAGGTGAAAGGCCGCAGTCGTGTTCCCAGTCCGGCAGCAAATATCATTCCTTTGGCATATACGCTCATATCGGCATAAATGTTTGCTCAATATTCTGCTCGCGGTGTTGAAGCTCGACTTTGACGTTGAACTCTTTGTTGACGTGCTCGGCCAAATGCTGAGCCGAGTATACCGAACGGTGGCGTCCGCCGGTACATCCGAAGGCCACGGTAAGCGATGTGAAACCGCGTTCGACATAGCGCTTGACCGATGCGTCTACAAGTGCATAGCAGTGCTTTAGAAACTCGGTAATCTCGCCATCGTCTTCCAGGAATTCTATGACTTCGGTATCAAGCCCCGTAAACTGCTTATAGCGTTCATACTTGCCGGGGTTGTTTATTGCTCGGCAGTCAAAGACATATCCGCCGCCGTTGCCGGTGGCATCATCGGGTATGCCCTTCTTGTAGGCGAAACTGAACACGTGTACCGTAAGTGTACGTTTTTTCAGCTCATCGCTGAATTGATTGAGGTCTACAAGGCGATGCAACACATCGGTCAGATACGGATATTCGGGATAGGGCTCATCGAGAAGGCGGCGCAGATTGGCAATAGCATAAGGTACGCTTTGCATAAAGTGCGGCTTTTTTTCGAAATAACCTCTGAATCCATAAGCGCCCAGCACTTGCAGTGTACGGAACAACACAAAGTGGCGCAGTTGCTCGTGGAAATACTCCTCATCGACCGGCTTGTATTTTCGCAATGCCGCGATATATTTGTCTATAAGGTCGTTGCGCAGACTTTGCGGAAATCCGGCCTTAGCCTGCCATAGGAAAGACGCCACATCGTAGTAGAAAGGCCCCCGCCGCCCGCCTTGAAAGTCGATAAACCATGGTTTGCCATCGCGTATCATCACGTTGCGGCTTTGGAAGTCGCGATACATGAAGGTACTCGAATTGCTGCGCAATAGGACTTGCGCCATGGCCTGGAAATCGTCTTCCAGGAGATTTTCGTCAAATTCGAGCCCCGTAGCTTTGAGAAAACAGTACTTAAAGTAGTTGAGATCCCACATGATGGACCGGACATCAAATTGAGAGGACGGATAGCATTGTCCGAAGTCCAGTCCTACAGCGCCGTTAAACTGGATGTCCGGAAGCAGTTGTATCGTCTGAATCAACAAGTCGCGCTCGGCATTGGAGAATGACGAAGTCAAACGTCCTTTTTCGATGGCATTGAACAGCAGGGTGTCTCCAAGGTCTTCTTGAAGATAACTCATTCTGTCATCAGACACAGCCACGACACGCGGAACGGGAATGCCTCGTTGTGCAAAGTGGTCGGCCAGGTACAGGAAAGCATCATTCTCGGGCCGGCAGGTGCCGATGACCCCTATAAGCGTAGGATTACCCCGCAGACGAAAATATCGGCGGTTGCTGCCGGAAGATGCCAAAGCCTCGGGATTGCCATCCGGCGATGTCCCGGCATACTTGGTGTAAAGTTGTGTTAGAATATTGGGATCCACGATAGTGTATAGTTAATTGGCTAAATCGTTTATAAACTTTATGCGCATCAGACGCAATTCCTCTTCGGTATACTCGCCTTCAAAATACTTGAAGGCCTCCTCTATCGAGTCGCTGTCGCTGTGGCGGAAGTAATCGAAGATTTCGTCCTGCATATCTTTGTCAAGTATTTCGTCTATATAATAGTCTATGTTTATTTTTGTGCCGGAGTAAACTATGGTCTCGATTTCGGAAAGGAATTCACCGAAATCCATACCCTTGGAAGATGCAAGAGCATCGAGATCTACCTTGCGATCAATGGCCTGAATTATCGAGATCTTGGTCTGCGACTTGTTGGGTATGCTGCGCACGCGTATCTCGTCGGGGCGTTGGATGTCATTAGCCTCGACATGTGCGCGGATTACATCCACAAATGCCCGGCCGTAGCGCTGTGTCTTGCCGGCGCCGACTCCTATAATATTCTGCAGCTCCTCAAGCGTCGTAGGATAAGTGGTGGCCATGGCTTCAAGTGACGGGTCCTGGAAGATGACGTATGGCGGCAACGACTTCTTGCGTGCAATTTCCTGCCGCAGGTTGCGAAGTACGGCAAACAGCTCAGGGTCAACAGCCGAGGTCCCGGACATGGATTCCGAAACGTAGTCGGCGCTGCTCAAGTCATTGTCCTCGGTAATCTTGAACGAATGCGGACGCTGCAAAAATTCCTCGCCGGCAGCCGTAATAGATAGAAGCCCGAAATTCTCGATGTCACGCCAAATGTACCCGTCCATTATCGCTTTACGTATCACGGTCATGTAGTAACGCGTATCGTGCTCGCGATCAATGCCGAAAATCTCAAGTTCCTGATGGTTGTAACTCTTGACATCGGCTGTTATACGGCCTCGCACAATGTCGATGATATGTTCAGGCTTAAAGGGAGCGGCCACGGCCTGCATCACTTCAAGGATGTTGAGCAGGCTGTCGCAAGCCTCCTCCGGTGTCTTGGGATGTATGCAGTTGTCACAATTGCCGCAGTTATCTCGATCATATTCCTCGCCGAAATAGTGCAGCAGCGTGCGGCGACGGCATACCGAGCTTTCGGCAAAAGCGGCTGTCTCGGCCAGCAGTTGCCGCCCTATTTCCTGCTCGGACAATGGCTTGCCCTGGATAAACTTCTCCATCTTACGCAAGTCCTTTGGCGAATAGAATGTAATACACCGCCCCTCGAGGCCGTCGCGCCCCGCACGGCCGGTTTCCTGATAGTATCCTTCGAGAGACTTGGGCATGTCGTAATGGATGACAAAACGCACGTCCGGCTTGTCTATACCCATGCCGAAGGCTATGGTAGCTACGATTATGTCCACATGCTCCTGCAAGAAGGCGTCTTGATTGGCCGAGCGTTTGGCCGCATCCATGCCCGCATGATAGGGCAAGGCCTTGATGTCGTTGACGCACAGCAATTCGGCCAATTCTTCGACTCGTTTACGGCTCAGGCAATAGATAATTCCGCTCTTCCCGGGATTAGACTTGATGTAGCGGATGATGTCGGCATCGACGTTGCGTGTCTTGGGACGTATCTCATAATAAAGATTGGGGCGATTGAACGATGACTTGAAGAGTGCGGCATCATTCATCCCGAGGTTTTTCTGTATGTCATGTTGTACCTTTGGAGTGGCCGTGGCCGTGAGTGCAATCACCGGCCTAACGCCTATCTCATTGATGATGGGGCGTATGCGACGGTACTCAGGGCGAAAGTCATGTCCCCATTCGGAGATGCAGTGCGCCTCATCTATGGCATAAAACGAGACATTGACACTATTGAGAAATTCGATATTTTCCTCTTTGGTAAGCGATTCTGGCGCCACGTACAACAGCCGAGTGCGACCGGCGACAATGTCGTCCTTAACCGCCTCTATAGCCGCACGACTCAGCGAAGAATTGAGAAAATGAGCTATGGTGTCATCGCCGCTGTATTGACGCATAGCATCCACCTGATTTTTCATCAGTGCTATCAATGGCGAAATAACCACGGCAGTACCGGGACACACCAAAGCCGGAAGCTGATAGCATAGCGACTTGCCTCCGCCGGTGGGCATCAGCACAAAGGTGTCGCGCCCTTCCAGAAGACTCATAATGATATCCTCCTGCCTGCCTTTGAACTTGTCAAAGCCAAAGAACTCTTTCAGTACCTGCGTAAGCTGTTGTCGTGTAACCATTGCTTCACTGCTTTATGTGACGTATACCGGGATGTCGCGCAAATCGCAAACTCGCATGGCCATATATATTACTATTTATATGTGTACCTACGATTCAGAAGATAGGTATGCTTGTGCACGGTTGATGCGCTCGAGCGCATAGTCGCGCGTAACGGCAAAGGTCTTGACATCCTTGCCGGGAGTCTCGAACATGGCATCAGTCATGACTGTTTCGACGATGGAACGCAATCCGCGTGCTCCGAGTTTGTACTCTATGGCCTTGTCCACTATCAATTCGAGGGCGTCATCATCAAAAGTCAGCACAATGCCGTCCATTTCGAACAACTTGATGTACTGGCGTATGATTGCATTCTTAGGCTCGGTGAGCACTCGGCGCAAGGCGGCGCGATCCAGCGGCTCAAGATGAGCCAGTACCGGGAGGCGGCCGATAATCTCGGGTATCAAACCATAGGAACGCAGGTCCTGGGGCGCAACGTAGCGCAGATAGTCGTCTTTGTCTATCTTGCGGCGCACGCCATCGGTGGCATAGCCCACGACATGCGAATTCAATCGATGCGCAATTTTCTGTTCGATGCCGTCAAAAGCTCCGCCGCAAATAAATAGGATATTCTTGGTATCCACCGGTATCATTTTCTGCTCCGGATGTTTGCGTCCGCCTTGTGGCGGGACGTTGACTATCGACCCCTCGAGCAGCTTGAGCAAACCCTGCTGGACTCCCTCTCCACTAACATCGCGCGTAATCGAGGGATTGTCGCCCTTACGCGCAATCTTGTCGATCTCATCTATGAAGACTATGCCTCGTTCAGCCGAAGCTACGTCATAGTCGGCAGCCTGCAACAAGCGCGTAAGCAGGCTCTCAATATCCTCGCCCACATATCCGGCCTGCGTCAGGACTGTGGCATCGACTATGGTGAAAGGCACATCGAGCATACGCGCTATTGTACGAGCTATCAGTGTCTTGCCCGTGCCGGTAGGACCGACCATGACGATATTGCTCTTTTCAATGTCTACGTCATCGTCATCCTTGGGTTGGGATAAACGTTTGTAATGGTTATACACCGCCACGGACAACACCTTCTTGGCATCGTCCTGACCTATGATGTATTGGTCGAGAAAAGCCTTGATGGCAGCCGGCTTGGGCACCGTATCCATATTGACAGCTTCGGCCTTAGCCAAACCTTTGCCATCGTGACTGATTGAGTTGCGATACTCTTGCAGCATTCCGTGGAGGCCGTCTACGCACTCGGCGCATATATATGCACTTTGATCTGCAGACGGAATAATCACCTCGCTCATGTCGGAGGGTCGGCCACAAAACGAGCACACAATGGCTTTCGTTCTCTTTTTCTTATTGGTTGGATTATTGACTGGCATTTGTCGTGTTGGTTATGAATCGAGCCTTATCCAAGACTCGCAAACAGATGGAAAAGCAGGCAAACGAAACTTGCCGCTTGTACAACCTTTGGGTCTTTCCACGCCATCGGAGCACGTAAAGCTACCGCGTATAGCGAGAGGCGCACCGAGGCCGTAGTTGCAAACTATTTTTTCTGGCGCAGCAGCACTCGGTCAATCATACCGTAAGCATTGGCCTCCTCGGCTGTCATCCAGTAGTCGCGGTCGCTGTCAGCCTCCACCTTCTCATAAGGCTGGCCCGAATGTTCGGAAATGATGTTGTACAGTTCTTTCTTGAGCTTCTGGATTTCTCGTGCTGTAATCTCAATATCGGAGGCCTGCCCCTGAGCCCCACCCATGGGCTGGTGAATCATCACTCGCGAATGGCGCAGCGCAAAGCGCTTGCCCTTGGCTCCGGCCACAAGCAGCACAGCCGCCATAGACGCCGCCATGCCGGTGCATATCGTGGAGACATCGCTCGATATATATTGCATGGTGTCATAGATGCCAAGACCGGCATACACGCTGCCACCGGGCGAATTGATATAGATGCTCACATCCTTGCCCGGGTCAGAGCTATCGAGGTACAACAGCTGGGCCTGTATCACATTGGCGGTATAATCATCTACCTGCGAGCCTAAAAAGATGATACGATCCATCATCAGACGCGAAAACACATCCATTTGTGCCACGTTCAGTTGGCGCTCCTCGATGATTGTCGGCGAGACATATCCGGCGCCGGCAGTGATGACTGCATTGGACACCTGCGATGTATACCGGTCCAGTGCAAGGCCGTTCATGCCCAGATGGTGTACGGCATAATTACGAAAGTCATTGTTGTTCATATCGTTGTAAGTTTCTTATAATACATTTTCATCGGCCGCATCTCTGCCATCAGCATCGGCCGTGGCAAGCCCCGTCCTACTGACGGCAGCACACGCCGCAGCCTATATACATGAGACGCTGCATACAAGTGCAGTGCGTCCCCGTCTTTTTTACATTACGAAGTTAATCATATTTTTTCATTCCGCAAAATATATCACCCCCTATTTCACAATCTCCACCGGTTAGCGCCATCTACGGCTGACAGGGACACCGCCTCGCTGTCACGATGCACTTATCGGGCATCGCATCGTTTTTTTCGTTCTCACATGCCGAAATCTGTCGTTTTCCCGAATGATTATAGTTTTTTAGATGGGAGATAGTATAAAATTGCCTTGTATTCACTAACTTTGTATTGAATTCGCATAATAGTATTCAATTATACATTCATGAATAAAAGACAGAGTAATATCGAACTGCTGCGCATCATTTCAATTTTCCTGATTATGGTTGTGCATGCTACATATCTCACATTCGGTACTCCCACCCCCCACGAAATACAGGCCAAACCTCTCGGCAGTTTCTTCTTCATCGGATTAGAGAATGTCAGCGTGATTTGCGTAGACATATTTGTTTTGATATCAGGATGGTTCGGCATACATCCCAAAGTAAAAAGTATTGGCGGACTTTTGTTCCAATGCGTCTACTTCGGATTGATTATGGCCATATTCTTCGGCGTTACCGGGATACAACCGCTTGGAGCTACAACGCTTGCCAAATGTATGGTCAACTACCCGCACTTTGTCATGTGTTACATCGTCATGTACCTTATGACCCCGGTGCTCAACGCTTTTGTCGAGCACGCCTCGCGCATCCAATTCCGCAATATGCTCATCGGATTATACTCTTGGGCATTTATCTTCGGATGGTTTCTACACAATGACGATAGCTTCGCGGGCGGCAATTCGGCCTTGGCTTTTATGGGGTTGTATTTACTGGCACGATACATCCGAATACACTGCACCTTCCCCGCTCGTTTGCAAAAAGCTCGCGTTTGGGGCGTGATTTGGCTGGCCAATGTATTGATTGTGACTGCCGCAGTGTGGGCAAGTTCTTATTTCGGGTTCAGTCTCAAGGTGTCTAACGTATTGCTCAATATGACGACATCATATCTGTCGCCCAATGTGATACTTGCCGCTATTTCCCTTCTAATGTGCTTTGCGCACTTCGAATTCAAGTCAACAGCCGTCAACCGGATTGCGGTATCCGCATTTGCATCCGTACTTACCCATGGATACGCAATGAACAATGTATATATACCTCTAATTCAGGACTTATACAAAGCTTCACCGTTTGTCACGTTTCTATGCGAAGCCGTCGGCATCATGCTTGCCTACCTTATTATCAGTGTCGTTTTGGACAAACCACGTATCTACCTATGGGAAAAAGTATTCCCCCTCCTTAATCGATGGGTCGTATCACGTTTTAGACAATAGAGAAATTCCTACCCGCCTGACACACATTCTACATGACCGAAGCTACATATCCCATTAAAAAATTTGCTGACCTGCGAATGTATATTGCCGCAGATATGTTCCGTTATATGACATCCACAAGTGCCAAGGCATTCCTTCGCGCATGGTATATTGCCGGATTTAGGTATACATTCTTTATGCGCTGCTGTCGCTACTACAGCCACAGATTATGGCATAGGCCTCTATTTCTGTTATGCCGCATAGCCCTGCGGCACTACTCTGTCAAATACGGCTTCCAAATTCCGTGGCAGACAGACATAGGCCCGGGGCTGATGATAGGCCACTACGGCCCGATTATTATCAACCCAAACAGCCGTATAGGCATCAACTGCAACATTTCGGTCGGAGTTCTTATGGGACTGACCCATGACATTGAGCACCATATTTTTTACTACCCTACTATCGGACACCGGGTTAGTTTGGCCAACGGCGTGAAAGTCATTGGCAACGTCCACATTGACGACGGAGCCGTTGTCGGAGTCGGAGCTGTCGTCACAGCCGGACTCGACAAAGACGCCGTAGCCGTGGGCGTACCGGCTCGCGTAATTGCCCACACCGGCAGTGCCGCCTACGTCGGTTCCTTCCATCCCGCCACCATTCCCCTGATGAACGAGGCCGTAAAGGCATCGAATTAAGTCGACTCCTCCGCTTGATTTGAAGTAGGCAAAAGACCGCCTCGACTTGCGTATGATTAGCACTTGACAATCTTCTCGTATATTTTCAAGACCGAATTGCACCACGCATCCAGCGTGTACTTAGTTCTATTGCGTGCTGCCGTAATTGCCGTATTTTCAGCCAATTTATGTCTATCGATTGAGATAAAGTCCTCTATTTTGTCTGCCAAATCACTAACATCAAGGCTTTTGAAAAGCTTCACAGACGGATTGCCGGCATTCCACATCGTACCGGGTATATCACTTTGTATCACCGCAAGCCCATATAGAGTAGCCTCGCAGACTGCATACGAGAATGTCTCGTGTTGGGCTGCCGAAATAAAGCAGTCTGTGCCGTCGAAGACACGTACAATATCTTCATCTTGCTCTATAGGCTCAAGCCATTGCGGCAAAGCAGCGTCCGATCCGAAGACTCGCGAAAAAACTTCGTCTGAATCCGTTCCCTTGACTACGCGCAATATTGTCGCACCCGCCTTCAGTCGACCCGATTTATATAGCAATTTAAATGCTTCAAGGACAATATCTATACGTTTAGAGACATTACGGCCACCCAAGCACACGAACCGGCAGACACCATCGCCTTTTGTCTTCCAATCCTTGGTCTTATATATGCGGGAAGAGTCAATACCGTTGGGCAGTACTATTCGTCCCTTGAAACGCCCACAGAAACGATGGACAAAAGCATCAACGTCCTGACTTACGCCTATAGTGTATACCCTACTTCGTAATGTAGTCAAACAATAATGGCGAAAAAAGCACCAGCGTTGATACAGCGCCTTAAGTATATTAGGCTGATAGGATAAATGGTCATGCAGATGCCATACCACAGGGATGTCGTAACCACTGTGTCGTACAGCCTTACACACAGCTTCATCGTAGCCCTCAAAATGAGTATGCATCAGTACCTTACCATTAAATTTTTTAATAATTGATTCTATGTCTGCAACGCCTTCCGGCTCTGGTTTGACGAGCCGCACGACATGACATGAAGCAAAATCATCAAACCATGCACAGCCACTTGCTTGAGGCGGAAAGACATAAATCATTCGGCCGCCGGCCCCTGCAATCCTTCGCTCAAGGCACATAAGGCTCTTCACAAAATTTCCCAAATACGGAGCTGCATACTGCGCCAAATGCACCACTGTCGTCCCTTTTATGTCCATATACCTATCAAATTTTGCCGTTTTTTAAGTTTTAATCTCGCAAAATTAAACATTATTTAGGAAATAGTTGCTAACTTTGCACATAAGCCTTACCCTCATTGACACAGGCTTCATATCAAATAGCTATATAATAATGATAATTACTTCAGCGCACAATCCAGATTCATCCATACGCAATTGCAGTTCTTCCGGCGGTGTATTCTCGATGCTAGCTGCCGATATTATTGGCAAAAGTGGCATTATTTATGGCGCAGCCTTTGATAATACATGGTCTATCAAACATATACGCATTGATTCTATCGAGGGTCTTGTATCATTACGAGGCAGCAAGTATGCTTTCAGTGAATTTACCCATTCGATAGGAGATGTACTTTACGACCTCGACTCGGGCAAAAGAGTTCTGTTTTGTGGGACGCCATGCCAAATCGCAGCTCTTAGAAAACAAACCGGGCATAATCCGCGTCTTCTTGCAGTTGAAATCATTTGTCATGGGACACCCGAACCTGAATTCTGGCAACAGTATCTGAAAGAATTATGCAGCCAAAAGAAACGCACAATTGCCGACATAAAAAGAGTATGCTTCCGAGACAAACGTACAGGATGGAAAGATTATTCATTTACCATTGAATTCAATGATGGGAAAATTTTCACTCAACGGCATGACGACAACCTGTATATGAGAGCATTTTCACAGAACCTAACATTGCGCGATGCATGTTTTCATTGCCCATTTAAGTACCCTCAAGGCTCAACTGCAGACATAACGCTCGGCGATTTTTGGGGCATCACACAATTGGCACCGGATATAGACAATGACCTCGGTACAACTATAATAATTGCACGCACCACAGTCGGAGAGAATGCAATCTCATTTATTGATTGCACAAAATCGTATACTATAGAATCAATCGCCAAATATAATCCGGCAATAACCACATCTGCTTGTAAGCCGTCCGAGCGTCAACATTTCATTTCGGAGACACAAACAACACCACTTATACACGTACTAAAAAAATATGCCAAGCGTCCGTTTTCGGAACGCATATATCTTTCCTTGGCTCGGGCAAAGCATAACATTTTCAAGATTGCAAAATGAAGATCGGAATTATTACATACTGGAATTCATCTGACAACTACGGACAACAGCTCCAATGCTATGCCTTACAGAAGTTTCTTAGAGATCAGGGACATGACGCCTTTTTGATTAAGTACTCACCAAAAGATGTATACAAATCATCCTTCAAGGCTCATAAAATATTTGAGTATATAAGGCACTTTGGCGCATACGCCAAATATGCCAACCAACTATGGCAAAATAAAGTATACGCCAATAGCTCCAATTACTCCGCACGAAAATTCTCGGAATTTCGCGACAAATACATATGCTCCACCCTACAGGTGTTCGACAAAAAATCCATACGGACTTCACCACCGGAAGCCGATGCATACATCTGCGGAAGTGATCAAATTTGGGGTAGCCATGACTCTGTATATTATCTTTCTTTTGCGCCAAAAGGAGCAATAAAAATTGCTTATGCACCGTCTTTCGGTGGACAGGCAGACTTCGACAATGTCTACGCGACAAAACTTCGTGCGCTTCTCAACGACTTCTCTCTGATAACCTTGCGCGAGCAATCCGGAGTAAAGACATTAGAGCAAATGGGCGTCACCGGTGTAGTACAAGTTGTTGACCCGACATTACTCCTTTCGCACAAAGACTATGAGAGTCTTATAGACATGCATATCGAAGCAAAAGACCTATTTGTATATCTCCTCGGCAATCCAATAGTATGCTCGACCAAAGACATATTCCGTTATGCCAGGCATAATTTTCAAAGCTATCGCTATGTCGCCAGCCAAGGTAGAAATGATGAAGCCCAAAATTCAGAGAGACTGACCATTCCGCAGTGGATTGATAGTATACGCCAATCAAGAATCGTAATAACCAACTCGTTTCACTGTGTGATCTTTGCGCTTTTGTTTCATCGTCCGTTTGTTTTCGTCCCCCTTTCAGGCTCTTTTAATCGTATGAATGACCGCTTATATGACATACTAAGCGCCAGTGGCCTTACATCACAGGTTTATCAGGGAGATTTCAGTTCCATACCTACAACTATTTCTTTTGAGCTGTTTGACAGAATGCAAAGGCAAGAGAGACAAAAATCGCTGTCACTTTTGCAAAAAGCGCTGTCTACCAAACGACTAAATTAAGTTGCTACCACAGATAGGGCTAAAAAAGAAAGATATTTCGTATCTTCGTCTGATATTTTGGGAGTTTTCCTTGTTCAAACCCCACAATTTACAATCGTTATGGCAGTCAACCAACTCAAAGCAGGAGCAGCGCTCAACTATGTCATTTTAGGGTTAAACGCCCTGACAGGACTATTGTATACTCCCTACATGCTACGTATGCTCGGACAAAACGAGTTCGGCATATATACATTAGCTGCCTCAGTAATTGCATATTTGAGTCTTTTGGACTTCGGATTTGGCAACGCGGTAATACGCTATACAGCCAAGCTACGGGCCGGGGGGGACAAAGAAGGCCAATACTCGCTATTTGGCACATTCACAATCGTATACAGCATCATAGGAATAATCACACTTGCAGTCGGACTTGTGCTATGGGCAAATACCGACAATATGTTCGGAGCCACAATGACCGCAGACGAACTTGGACAAACCCGAACGGTCATACTCCTTATGGTAGCCAATATCGCTGTATCATTCCCTTTAGGAATATACGGCTCCATAATCACCGCGTACGAGAACTTTATCTTTCTACGTGTGGTATCGATTATACGCATATTTGTATCAACTGCCGTATTGGTGCTTATCCTTTATTGCGGATACAAAGCAATCGGGCTGGTAGTTGTACAGACGGTGTTTAATTTGGCCGGTCTTCTTATTAACGCCGTATATTGCCACAAGAAGCTACGGATCAAAATGCGGTTCAACAACTTCAACCGACCGCTAATCCGCGAAATTGCCGTATACTCGTTTTGGATATTTCTCAATGTCATTATGGATCGCATATATTGGTCCACCGGGCAATTTGTATTAGGCGTAACTGCCGGTCCAACCACGGTTGCCATCTATGGCATAGCAATAACCATTATGGCAATATACATTAGTTATTCCTCTGCAATAGCGGGAGTTTTGCTACCACGTATTACTTCGATGGTAACCCTCAATGCCAACGACCGCGAAATATCGGATCTCTTTATCCGCACAGGCCGCATCCAGTTTATCATTATGGGACTAATTCTTTCCGGATTCATTGTCTTCGGCGGCCCGTTTATACAGATTTGGGCCGGGGCTGATTACGCCGATGCATTCCCTATTGCAGTTATCTTTCTCTCGGCTTTGCTTATTCCTTTGATCCAGAATGTCGGCATAACCATATTGCAGGCACGAAACCAAATGCGGTTTCGTTCTCTACTATATGTAAGTATCGCAATAGCGACACTTGGAGCACAAATAGTATTGGCCCCCAAATATGGCGGCTTGGGCTGTGCCTTTGCCATCGGTGCGGCCTTGCTCTTAGGCCAAGGACTGATTATGAATATCTACTATCAACGCGTGCAGCATATTGACATCGTAAGGTTTTGGCGCGAAATTACTTCGATGCTACCCGTCCCAGTTTTGATGACTGCCGCAGGACTCTATGTCATACATTTGCTTCCAGCACTTAGTATAGGCCAAATACTACTTGCCATGGCGGTATATATTGCCGTATACATACCCTTATTTTGGGTATTCTCAATGAACACATACGAGCGAAGTCTCATCTGCGCCCCTTTTGCAAAAGTATTACGCAAAATCCGCAAATAATAAAGCCATTAAAAGCTATGACAACTATAAAAACAATAAGAGCTATAGGAACTATGAGAGCAATACATCATACCCATTCCTCCCATTATTCACATAGCTCCCATTTAATAAAGCCTGTCTATGCCTAAGCGAGTACTATTTATAATAAGCAATATGGAGACCGGGGGCGTCAGCAAGGCAATGACATCGCTGCTGGCAGTGCTGGATCGCACTCGCGTGACACCGGAGTTGCTGATAGTGTCGCCACATGGGACACTAATGCCACTTATACCCGATGACGTGCATATATATACCGACCGACGTATGGCGGCATTGACAGCCGGAATCGGCGGCCTTTGGCCTCTGGTACGGCTCGGACGGCCTGACCTGGCGGTAATGTCAATGATTCGCATGGCTGTGATGCGCGTGTCGCGATGCGCCGGCGCCGGGATGCTGGCACGCCTGATGCCACGCCTCAAAGGTCGCTGGGACGCCGTAGTCGATTTCAACGGCCAGCACCAACTCTATTATATGGCGCGCAAAATCGAGGCAGATCGCCGTGCCACTTTCTTCCATAGCGATTACCGCCGTTGGCGCTACTACGAAAGTGCCGACCGACGATTCTTCGGCCATGTCGATGCCATATTCACCATCAGCGATGTATGCGTCGAAGCCTTACGTGAAGTTTTTCCGGAGTACACAGACCGTATTGCCAAGGTCGAAAATGTCTGCGCCCCGGGCATCATCGCACGCATGGCTGCCCAAACGCAGGAAATGTCAACACTGCATGGCACGGTATTAATGACTCTGGGGCATATCACATACAATAAAGGTGCAGACCTCATAATCGAAGCGGCCGGACGCTTGCACGATGCCGGCGTAGACTTCACCTGGATGATGGTCGGAGCGCCGCAGGGACAGGAATATATCACGAAGATGTCCACGCCGCCGCTGGATGCACACTTCCGCCTCATCGGAGTCACCGCCAACCCCTACCCCTACCTGCGCCGCGCCGACATCGTGGTTCACCCCTCGCGCTTCGAGGGCAAGTCCATAGCCCTGGACGAAGCCCGGCTGATGGGCAAAGCCGTAGTTGTTACCGATTTCAGCACCGTCGGCGACCAGTTCACAGACGGCGTCAATGCCACGATAGTACCGATGGACGGCGAATCAATAGCCAACGCCATACGCGACCTCATCGAACACCCCGAAACCGCCGACAAATACCGATGTTACAATGCCTCCCACCCTGCCGACCAATCGCACACCCTCGACCCATTATATGATTTTATCGAAAAACAATAGAAGCTGTTGTTTTGCAAAACGCTGTTACTTACGATGAAGCAATCTCCTCCATTTAAGATATATCATTGTACCGGCAGGGAAAGACAATAATTTAAGTGAAAAGTGCGGCGTCTTTAACATACGCTTTATACCTTGCTTCGCAAACCAAGCATATGCTATATACAACAACGCGCCTTTTATCCTCTGCACCAATGCGAATCTATCCGACATCATCAATTCGGCATTTGTCATACCACCATTTGGGCATTGGATTCTCATCGCTCTCCCTGATTTGGAAAGACCGCCCTCTAAATACTCAGTAATATACAATATTTTATTCCGAAAAATCATATCGTGTTTTTCGGATACTTTAACCCAAACAAAGCTCTCCCCGAAGAACTTCTCACCATCAAAGACCGGGAAACGATATTGTTTCAACAAATCTGTTCGCCACACTTCCGCCTTGTCACCTCCGATGTGCTGATTAAATCTGAGTGTGATAAAGTTATTAACATCATTGTCTTTAGGGAACATGTCGCCAATAACATCTGCTTCGTTGTGGCCGCGCAGATACGAAATCCCACAAACATCAAGGCTCTTGCGCCCATACCAATCATTCTCGATGGTACTTATAGCATCTTCTGTCAACCAATCATCACTATCCACAATAAATGTCAACTCTGTATCGACAATTCCAAAAGCATAATTTAGCGCAGTGTGCTTCCCGCCATTTTCTTTCTTGACGTATTTTATTTCAAAATATGGCGAGCCGAACGTCTTTATAAGTTGTTCTGTATTATCCGTGCTGCCGTCATCAATAATCAGCCAGTTAAAGTTCTTGCTTGACTGACGACATAAAGATTCATACAATACAGGCAGTGTCCTCGCCCTATTGTATGTAGGCGTAACAATTGTAATAAGGTTCATTGCCCTTGCGTATATAAAGCCAACAACTTGCCAATGTTGTCTTCGACATCATATCCGGCTTTAACAATCTTTACCTTATTATCTTTTCGCTCGTATGGGATACCTGATACTATTCTCTCAGCCCATTCTGCAGAGGAATTATCCAACGACATAAACGTTATATCTCCGGTTATATCGACAGAATTATCTATTATATCTGATAAGAAGCATTTCAGCCCGGCTGCCTGAGCTTCAATTACAGAGACCGGTAACCCCTCTAACTTCGATGGGAAAAGAAATATATCGTATGCCTGAATAATACGATATACATCGGGCCTTACGCCCAACATCCGCACATGTTTCTGCAAATGCTTTGCTTCTATTTGCCGTTCGATATTCGGACGCTCTCCACCCTCGCCAAGGAATAGCATTACAACATCCTTTTTTGTTTTAATAATTTCAGAAAGGATGTCAAGCATAAACATGTGATTCTTAACGCCACTCAATCTGGCAGTGTTTCCTATGACAAAAGAATCTCCGATACCCAATTCGTTACGAACCGCATTTCGGACATCCATGTCATACCTAAATAGCGAGCTATCTATTGCATTAGGAAAAACCATAAAAGCACGTTTGCCATAAAGCGTTTTCCCTGCTTTCTCTCCACAGGCCAAACGCTTAGTCACGTATTTATAAAGAAAGTACGAAGCATATAATCGAAATGGGTATTTATAGTCTATTGGTGCGTCCGCGATATGGCTGGTGCTAATCCTATTTAGTATACCATATTTAGCGGCATACTTGAATGCAAACCCACTATTTTCTTGAATATGGGCATGAACAGCAATATATTCTGATGCATGTTCCCGAAAAAAAACGTCAAGGAACTTAAAATATTTATGATAGGTATTCGGACGTATCGGCAATGCGCGATATATGCGTCCGCCCATTTCCCTAACTTCGCGCTCATATGCTCCCTCATCCGGTCTATGCACCAAAAAATCAAATTGGTATCTCGACTTGTCTAACGCACGATAATAATTCATTATCATCGTTTCTGCGCCGCCACGGTTTAACGTGGTAACGATATGTAAGATTCGCTTTACTTGTTCCATAATTTCTTTAGCCAACTAGTAATTTTCGTATAAGTCCTATCTCCTAGAATAGGGCATAGTATATGCATACGTATAAAACGCACAAATTTTGTCTTCTTGGAAACCCATGTCAACGTATGCCAGTGGATTGCGCAGGTATTACTTGTACGATGCAATTTACCAGATGTGAGACTGGCCACATGAAAATAATCATCCGGATATACGACTATGCCTTCTCTTAAATACTGAAGTCTATTATCAACAACATATCCATAGCCGTACAAAACGTCCTGTAAATATGTATTGTTCACAGTCATATTAAGAGCTCCATTATCTATAAATCTTAATGATTCGTAATAGTTTAATATCTCTTTCCAATAAGGATGTTCTGGCTCTGACCCCATTAAAGCGGTCAAGTAGCCACCATCATCTGTTCCCAAAACGACTCTATTTTTTTCGAAAGGAGATAATGGTTTAACAATCTCTACATCAGTATCCAGATACCATCCGCCATATTTATACAACGCGTATATTCTTACATAGTCCGAAACAAATGCCCACTTCCGTTTACTATATGCTTGCTGTGTGAACGTAGTCTTATTGACATCAAACGTAGACTCATTCCACAGCATGAATTCATATTGAGGCATTATCCGTTTCCATGACTCAATGCAATGTTGCACCTTAGGCGGATACGGATTGTTTCCAAACCATATATAATGAATAATTTTAGGAATCACGATACAGTCTATTCTTAATTTTTGCAAATTTAGCATAATTTTTTTGTTCGCGCCGAATATTCTCACTAAAAACTTCCACCTAAGACCTATTCACATATTCCTTTCCAAAGGCAACGTAAGGAGAATAACTAATGCACTTCTCGTATCAATATGCGCAAGCAAATTCCGAAATTTTCAGGGCAGCGATGGTGTCGCATCTAAAAACTTTTAGCTACCTTTGCAAAACAATCGCGCCTAAGGGAGGCTATGCCTGCCTTACTTAATTGTGGCGCAACACACAACGACAATACACACAACAGATTATGAAAGAACAAATACTTGCTATCACCGGCAAACCCGGGTTATACCGTCTGCTGTCGCAAGGCAAAAACATGCTCATCGTCGAAAATATCACCACACACCATCGTATGCCGGCTTATGCAAGCAACAAAGTGGTAGCTCTCAGCGAAGTAGCCATTTACACTACCGGCGACGACATGCCCTTGTTCGAAGTTATGGACAAGGTTAAAGCCGCTACCGAAAGCAAACCTGTAGATATTAAAGCCCTGGGCGGAGACACCGAAATACGTGAATACTTCGGCAAAGTATTCCCCGAATACGATAGCGAGCGCGTATACACCACCGACATCAAGAAATTCTTTAATTGGTACAACACACTCATCCGGGCCGGTATCACCGACTTTGCTCCCGAAACCGAAGACACCGAAGAGGCTGCTGCCGAAGAAGTCAAATAACTTCGGCCTAAGGACACACTCTCTCCCTCTTGACATGAACTTGACCGGACATCGTCCCTTATCGGTATGCACCGCAATACTCGTGGCGCTACTGACTTGTGTCGGCATAGACACACTTGCCGCTTCGCGCTGGCAGCCGGACATTCTGGGCGACGGGTATGTCTGTACAACCATATACCAACCAGCCGACTACGGCGGGGATGTAACGTGCACCGTCATACGTCATGATGTCGGATGCAATACAGCCGACACCTTACGCCGTGGTGTACTATACATTCACGGATACAACGACTACTTCTTCCAAAAGGATATGGGTGAACGCTTCGTTGGCTCGGGATACGCCTTCTACGCCGTTGATTTGCGCCGTTACGGACGTTCGATACTGCCCTATAGGCGTCCTTACGAAGTACGCAACATCGCCGAATACTATGCGGACATCGACTCGGCTCTGATGCTGATGCATCAAAACGGTGTACGCGACATTGTACTGATGGGCCACAGCACCGGAGGACTTGTAGCCGCATCATATCTCAACACACGGCACGACACCGAAATACGAGCTCTGGTACTTAACAGTCCCTTCCTCGAATGGAACATGGGCGGATTTATGCGTCACGTAGCTATCCCTATAGTCGGATGCCTCGGCCGACACTTTCCAAACATCGCTATAAGTCAAGGCGATGGAACCGCCTATGCCGAAAGTCTGCTCAAACAGTACCACGGGCAATGGGAATTCAACACCGATTGGAAGACCATACATCCGCGCAAAGTGACGGCCGGGTGGATACGCGCCATCTCCGAAGCCCAAGACGCGCTGCACCGGCACTCTTGGATTACGGTACCCATCCTACTAATGTCCTCCGGACACAGCGTCTATGGCGACAAATGGACACCCGAGCACCAGCATGGCGACGCTGTGCTAAATGTCGAGGACATTCGCCGCTATGGTGCCACCCTCGGTCCGGATGTCAAATCCTATAAATTCGAAGGAGGCCTGCATGACCTTATCCTTAGTGACCGCCCCGTAGCCGATGCCGTATACCGCACCATCTTCGACTGGCTCGCCCGACAGCTTCCACCACAACCCGAATAATGCCCAGAGTAGGCCTCCGCTTTACTCGGCCATAAAATGCATCGCTTACTTTCCGAAGTATTATAACGGATACCGATGCATGCCGATTTTAGACACCGGCATATATATACAACGGTAGACGTACGCGGCATACATAAGCGACCATCAGTAACCCGCAGCCCGCAGTTTTATAGTGGGACGCATATCTCGCGGGAAATTGCTATCTTTGCACTTAAAAGAACACTCAGAATAAAACGCACCGACTAATGGGTACAAACATATTCGGACGCATACCAAGCGTCACCAAGAATTTACTGATAATTAATATTATCGTATTCGCTTTTGGCGCACTGATGCCGAAAGCGGTACAGAATATGGAGGACGTACTGGCGCTGCATTACGCGACATCGCCAGGCTTCCATGTATGGCAAGTATTCACCTATATGTTCATGCATGGCAGCTTCACTCATCTGTTCTTCAACATGTTTGCATTGCTTATGTTCGGTTCGGTACTCGAATGGACAATGGGTTGGCGACGCTTTCTCTTCTTCTACATCAGTTGCGGCATTGGTGCGGCATTGATACAGATGGGCGTATTCGCCATAATATTATCCAAGTACCAGGCTATGATGAATCCGTCTCAGTTCCACGATGTAATCGTGTATGGTTGGGACGCTATGCATCAAGGTCAGTACTTTATAGACAGCACCTTCGCCACAATCTCATCCTTGGTTAATACACCATGCGTAGGCGCTTCGGGCGCCATCTTCGGCCTGCTATTGGCCTTCGCTATGCTGTATCCCAACCGCGAACTGTACTTAATGTTTATTCCCATACCCATCAAGGCCAAATGGATGGTACTGGGCTACTGCCTGCTCGAGCTATCGCTTGGACTGACCGGCGCCGCTGACGGCATCGCACACTTCGCACACCTCGGTGGAGCTGCTTTCGGCTTTGCCATACTGATGTACTGGAAAAAGAAAGGGGCTTTCCGTGGCAACTATTAGAACCGGACGTATTTTCACGGCACTTGGAGGCCCACCCACAATCGCACTGCTGGCGCTCAATGTTGCTGTATTCGTATGCATGCACTTGTGCGTATGGTGCGGCATTGATGACTACGCGGCAGCTGAAGCACTTTCGTTGCCTTCCGATGCGGCAAATCTGGCCTCGCGTCCGTGGACGCCGCTGACGTATATGTTCACTCAATGGGACGGCCTACATCTACTGGTCAACATGTTATGGCTGGCTTCGTTCGCCCCGATATTTTATCGCATAGGGTTGCCCGGACTGACATGGCGCGTCTACCTTGCCGGAGGCATCGGCGGAGCCTTGGCTTTCGAAATAGCCGCAGCCTGCACACCAGTGCATGGAATGCTGGCCGGGGCAAGTGCCGCCGTCCTTGGCATCATCACTGCCGCCGTAATCTATAGGCCGCATGCACGTCTCAACTTGCTTGGCATCGGCGAAGTATCTATAGTCTTCACTGCCATCATCGTCGGCCTGCTATACATCATTGCATCATATGACACTCCTGAAACATTTGCCGCGCACATGGGTGGAGCACTCGGTGGCGGCCTGTATGCCTTTGTCGAGAAACGAATACGCCGATACAAAGCTCAGCGTCAAATACGGAACGCCGCAAACGCCACACACAACACGACAGCACCCGAAAAAATGCAAGCCGAGCTGGACAAAATACTCGCCAAGGTAGGACGCAGCGGCTACGGATCGCTCAATGACGCCGAACGCCGCCGTCTTTTTGAAATTTCACAACACCTCAAATGACCGCCAAAACCGACATAACCACACCGGCGACAACCGCGTCCGTCAACACGACACAAGTCGCCGATAGCACTCGCCGCCATCCGTGGTGGCATCACGTACTGTCGGTCATTATGTGCATAGTCACCTGTGCCGTGTCCATCGCTACAATTATCTCGGCCTGGGCCGGCTCCATAGATCCCGAAGACATCCCGGTGGCCGGAGTGTGCGTGATGGTGCTACCCATACTCGCGCCAATACTGCTGGCCATATTCATCATAGACGTATTTTGGTGGCGACGTAGCGCCGTTATCGCCGGACTTGCCTTGGCTATTTGTTTGCCGCGAATTCTCAGTGTGTACCCCTTGTCATGGCCTCCAGGCCCTCTACCCGAAGAATACAAGCCGCGTGCTTGGACTCTACTATCTTACAATTGTGCCGAGTGGCTCGATCTTGATCAAAAATACCCGGACGACATCAACCCGGCATTATCATACATCCTGCGCACGGATGCCGACATCGTGTGTATTCAGGAAGCCGACTACCTATCCGTAGAGCACAGCGTACGCATCACATCAAAACAAATAGACAGCATATCACGCCGCTATCCGTACATAATCTTCAACGACCACAACCAGCTGTTGCTAAGCAAACACCCGGCGGACGCCCTACCTCTGGGATACGAACGGCGCCGCTACGGCAACGGCGATATAGCCGGATACCGCATACACATCGACAGCCATGTACTCACAATATTCAACGTCCATCTACAAAGCATCGGCCTGACCGAGGACGATAAGGAACTCTACAGCGGACTGACCGGCATTTCCGAACATCCGGCTACAATGATCGATAATCCGCTGCAACGCGTACGTACCGACTTAGTGGCCAAACTCAGCGCAGCCAATGTCATGCGTGCACGCCAAGTCAAACGCCTGATTCAATATATCCGCAAATTTGGCGGGACCAATTGTATAGTTTGCGGAGACTTTAACGATGTTCCCGGGTGCTATGCCCTGGAGCAAGTCGAGGATCAAGGTCTGCGACAGGTCTACCCGGCTGTCGGTCTCGGATACATGTATACGTACAACCGCAACTCAATGTATTTTCGCATCGACCACGTATTATGGCGCGGCAATTTTGCGCCGCACAGCATGAAACGTGGCGACATCCGTAATTCGGACCACTTCCCGCTGCTCACCACTTTCGTGTGGAACGATGACAAGTGAAAAGGCGTCCTATTAGCCGTCTCAGCACCTGTTTCATATCCGTTTCACTCCACTTCCGCGTATAATTTCATCCTCGGCACATCATCCTACACGCTACACTTCAACCACGAACCTATCGCAGCCGCAAGTCCAACCACAATCACGTCTAAAAGTGGCCACACTCTGAAAAGACGTGGCTATTATTTTTTGCGATTGACGATTTAATGCTTAACTTTGTACTATGACTAACGAAGACAATACATTCGGAGAGGATTTGCGTCAAGCCGTGGAGGTACTGCGGCACGGCGGACTTATACTCTACCCGACAGACACCGTTTGGGGCATCGGTTGCGATGCCACAAACGAAGATGCGGTACATCGTGTATATTCAGTCAAGGGACGCCGTGACAATAAGGCACTCATAACACTCGTAGGTGACTTAGGCGCGCTCGAACGCACCGTTGACGCCGTCCCGGACATAGCATACGACCTCATCGAATGTTCGGACCGACCACTGACCATTGTCTACGACCGCGGCCGCGGTGTTGCTCCGGCACTTATGGGCGAAGACGGAACCTTGGGCATACGCCTGACCCGCGAACGCTTCTCGGCTGCCCTATGCCGTGCCCTCGGACGCCCGCTGGTGTCCACATCAGCCAATTTCAGCGGAGCACCAACACCTCGCACCTTCGACCAAATAGACCCGCAACTTGCCGCCCAAATGGACTACGTTTGCCTCACCGGACGCGACCGTAAACCCGGACGCCCGTCCATTGTTATGCGTTTAGAGCAGGGAGGAGTATTCAAAATACTTCGTAAATAGCGTACAAAAAACCACATCACCGCATTACAGCCACTATAAAAGCTCGCCCCAAATCAAAATACTTCAATTAACAACGGCCGACAACACCAAAACGCAACGGCCACAGTATCAAACACATCTCAGATAACCATCGTGCGAAATATCCGCTGCAAGGCTTTTACATACGTCTTTGCTGACTTCCTGATGCTCAACATCGGGTGGACGGTCTTCAGCGTTGTGCGCTACCACTTCCTTCCGGAGAGCATACGTATGCACTACACACTGGCCGAGCATCTTACGCAAAAGCACGTCATCACCGGGCAGATAATTGTTCCATTGGTGATGTTGGCCATATACTGGCTCTCGGGATACTACAGCAAGACATACTTCAAGTCTCGCCTTGACGAATTGGGCAATACAGCCGTAGTCTCGGCTATAGGGGTTCTGGGCATATTCTTCATCGCAATCATCAACGACACACTCTCTCCCGGTGTCAAAGGATATTACGAGCTTATAGTCATACTATGGCTGCTGTGGTTTATCCCGGTATATCTTGTGCGCCTCATCCAGACCACGCATACCGCAAGACGCATCCAGCGGCGCGAATTGGCTTTCAACACCTTGGTCGTCGGAGCGACCAAAGGCGGCAAAGCATTGGTGGACAGACTTAACGCCGCACCGCGAGGAAGCGGAATACACATTATAGGATATGTTGACACAGACACGACCAATGCCACGGCTGCACAACGTCCGGACCTCGGACTGCCGGTGTATCGATTGGACGACCTACCCGAAATATGCAAAACGCTGGATGTGCACAACCTAATAGTCATTCCACACCGCGAAGGCATACGTCAGACCGGCCAACTAATCAACACCCTCTTTCCCCTTGACCGCACAATACTCATTCCGGCAGATCTCTACAGCATCATAGCCGCACGCCCTCGCATGTTCACCGTCACCGGCGAACCGCTCATTGACATCTCGCACAGCCAGGCGTCCAAGATGACACTAAACCTCAAGCGCACCGCCGATGTATTGGTGTCCGCCACAGCTCTGCTATTACTGCTTCCGCTATTTGTACTTCTTGCTCTGGCCGTACGCATAGACAGCCGAGGATGCGTGTTCTATCGCCAACAACGCATCGGATACCACAAGAAGCCCTTCTACATCTATAAATTCCGCACCATGCGCGCAGACGCCGAGGCCTCGGGCCCGGCACTATCAACATTAGAAGACCCGCGAGTGACCCGCGTAGGACATTTCCTGCGCAAATACCGCCTTGACGAACTGCCCCAATTCTGGAACGTGCTGCGAGGCGACATGTCGCTGGTGGGTCCGCGCCCCGAACGAGAATACTACATTCGCCAAATCGTGGCACGCGCCCCTTACTACAGCCTGCTGCATCAGGTACGACCCGGCATAACATCTTGGGGTATGGTCAAGTACGGATACGCAAGCAATGTCGACCAAATGCTCGAACGACTGCGTTACGACCTGTTGTACATCGACAATGTTTCCATGGCCGTAGATCTCAAGATATTGTTCTTTACCATACACACCGTTCTCACCGGCAAAGGCATCTAACCGGCCACGCATCCTCACCAAATAATGGCACAACACCCTACACACAAAAGCAAACCGGCCGCCTCGTGGTTTCTGCGTTTTCTGTCATGGCGCGAGAAGCACGTCTCGGAACGCGCCTTTGTCATATTCCTGGCGCTCATAGTGGGCATACTCAGCGGATTTGCCGCAATGCTACTGCGCTTTCTCATACACAGGATAGCCTCGGCGCTTACCGCCGACATCGACACACAATCAGGCAACTGGCTGTACATCCTGCTACCGGCCGTGGGCGTGGTCATTACCTACCTGTACGTGCGTTATATGGTACATGACAACATCTCGCACGGCGTCACGCGCGTGCTTGCAGCCATATCTACAAACAAAAGCAGACTCAAAAGGCACAATATGTACTCCTCGCTCATAGGCTGTTCCATTACCATCGGATTTGGCGGCAGCGTCGGTGCCGAGGGACCCATAGTTTACACAGGGTCAGCCATAGGATCGAACCTTGGGTCGGCATTTCGCATGTCTCCGCGCGTACTTATGCTGCTGGTGGGATGCGGCGCCGCCGCCGGTATTGCCGGAACATTTAAGGCTCCCATTGCCGGAGTGCTCTTCACCATAGAAGTATTGATGTTGGATCTCACCACCGTCTCGGTGATGCCGCTGGTGATTTCGTCAGTGACTGCCGCCACAATAGCCTATATATACACGGGGTACAACTTCGAATTCTTCTTCACACAAAGCGAGCCTTTCTTCGCCGCCAAAATTCCGCTGGTCATTTTCCTGGGCGTCGTATGCGGATTGGTGTCGCTGTACTTCACACGCGTGATGAACATGATGGAGAATTTCTTCAAACGCTTCAAACACCCGGCGCTGCGCGTGGCCTCCGGATGCTTGATGCTTTCGTTGCTCGTATTTCTATTCCCACCCCTCTATGGTGAAGGCTACTCATCCATCGAAGGACTACTCAACGGAGACACCTCGTCCATACTTAATGGTTCTATGTTCTACGGCGAAGGCTCCAGTCATTTGGTAATCATTGCTTTCATTGCTATGATTATTGCCACCAAAGCCGTGGCCACCTCCGCCACCAATGGTGCCGGGGGCGTAGGCGGCACATTTGCGCCCTCGCTATACGTCGGATGCATGACCGGATTTCTATTTGCCTACGTCACCAATCTCGTGGCACCCGAGGCGCTCATTTCGGACAAAAATTTTGCACTGATGGGTATGACCGGCGTCATGTCCGCTGTTATGCATGCACCACTTATGGCCATATTCCTCACCGCTGAACTCACAGGCGGATACCAATTGTTCCTGCCACTGCTTATCGTCTCGGTAGTGTCATACGGCACCATACGACTGTTCCTGCCTTACAGCATATACGCGATGCGACTGGCTCAGCGCGGCGAGCTGCTGACACACCATAAGGATAAAGCCGTACTCACACTTCTCAAAGTCTCCAACGTCATCGAAAACGACTTCCTGCCCGTACGGCCCGATATGAACCTCAAACAAATGGTCGATACGATATCGCGCAGCCACCGCAACCTCTTTCCAGTACTCAGCCAAGACGGACGACTGCTCGGCATAGTACTGCTTGACGAGATACGCAACATTATGTTCCGCCCCGACTTGTACAAGAAGATGTACGTGGACATGTTTATGTCAACGCCGCCGGCCACCATACATATCAGCGACACGATGGACTCCGTGATGAAGACCTTCGACCAAACCGCTGCTTGGAACCTCCCGGTCGTTGATGCCGATGGCAAATATATAGGATTTGTTTCCAAAAGCAAAATCTTCAATAGCTACCGCCGAGTCCTACGCCACTACTGCGAAGACTGAACATCATAGATACATTGCAACCCGACAAAAGAGCCGGACATAAGCATAGCATATGTCCGGCTCTTTTTATTGGCTATGAGCAAATTATCACACCATGTCTATAATACATGGCATGGCGGCTGTCACTGTAATTTGGCGGTCGAGCCTATCGTGGTCGAAATCTTGCCCGAAGGAATATCGGATGCGTCTTCCACCACCACAACATCATAATTGAGTACGGCAATGCCCAAAGCCTTACCCTCGGCAGCAATGTCACATACGATTTGCATGGCGTGGCCGCCGACTGCGGCATCGCGCTTAAAAGGAATCTCGAAGCCGTAAGGCGGAATGATGTTTGTGCCCAAACGCACCCCGTCAACAAAGTACGTAGCCGACGTAATCAACGCCTTCTTGCCCGGCTCGTTATTCTTGATGTTTACCGCAGTAATTTTCAGCGTCTCGCCTTTGACCACGTATATCACATCGTCCACGACAGTGGCATCTTCGATGCTGATAGAAAGATCCACATCCGGAGTGTCATCGTCATCGCCACACGATACAAAGACGGTCATAGGCAGGCACGCCAGCAAAGGCAGCACCAAAAGCTTCAGAAATTTTTTCATATTGTCCGTTTACTTTAATGTTGTTTTAAGTATATAAATATAACGTCCGGTGCGCGTTTTTATTGCCGCTACTGCGCGCCTATAGCGCATACCACACACGACATCCGCCACCGGCCGGTAATTAAACATTAATTTAATATCCACAGCTGACAACGTAAGCAAATTATGAGTAATTTTGCCCGAAAATAGCATATAGTCGGCTAATAGATTACGTAATTAGACCAAAATACACAATTAGAATAATGCTTACTACAGATAAAAATGCGGGGTTGACGTCTGCACAAGTCGAGGTCAGCCGCCAAGAACATGGCACCAACGTACTCACGCCGGTGGCTCGCAAATCTCTCTGGAAACTTTTCTTGGCTAAATTTAGCGATCCACTCATCGCCATCCTTATGGTGGCCGGAGTGTTGTCGCTACTCATATCCTTATACGAGTACTTTTGGCTGGGACATGACAGCGGAACCTTCTTCGAACCTTTGGGCATATTCATGGCTGTGATATGTGCCACTTCACTGGCCTTCTTCTTCGAGATGCGTGCCGAGAAAGAATTTGCCCTGCTCAACACCGTCAGCGATGACGAGCCGGTGCAGGTAGTACGCAACGGAGACACCATCAGCATCCCGCGGCGCGATGTTGTTGTAGGCGACATCGTCATTCTCAACACCGGTGACGAGGTGCCCGCTGACGGCGAGTTGGTCGAAGCCGCCTCGCTACATGTCGATGAATCAACACTCACCGGCGAACCCTTGTGCGCCAAAACTATAGATCCATCGGAATTTGACCCGGAAGCCACATTCCCATCTAACGTAGTGATGAAAGGCACCAAAGTCATGGAAGGCCACGCCATGATGCAGGTCACTGCCGTGGGCGACAACACCGAGCATGGTAACGTCTTCCGAGCATCCCAGATAGACAACAGCATCAAGACCCCGCTGATGTTGCAATTAGAGCGCCTTGGCTCAATGATTGCTCGCATCAGCTATGTCATAGCCGCAATCATCATCATCGGACGCATGGGCATATACTTCTCCGATTTCAATGGCAACTGGCTGGACGCACTCCAGTATGGCCTGAACACCTTCATGCTGGCCGTAGCGTTGCTAGTGGTGTCCGTGCCCGAAGGCCTGCCCATGGCTGTAACGCTGAGCCTGGCGTTCTCGATGCGGCGTATGCTCAAAACCAACAACTTGGTACGACGCCTCCACGCATGCGAAACTATGGGTGCCACCACTGTGATATGCACCGACAAAACAGGTACATTGACACAAAACCAAATGCGCGTCGCAGACATGGACGTCTTCGGAGATGTACCTTCTGAAATACTACATGCCGCCATTGCCGCCAATTCCACGGCCCAATTGGACCGCAAGGATCCGGAACGCCCCTCCGTATTGGGCAACCCAACCGAGGGCGCGCTGCTGCTGCACCTCGATAAAACCGGCATCGATTATGAAAAAATCCGTGCATCGTATGACATCGAAGCCGAGCTGCCCTTCACCACCGGTCGCAAATATATGGCCACAGTAGTGCGCGATGCCTCCGGACGCCGCATTCTTCTGGTCAAAGGCGCTCCCGAGATTGTATACGACATGTGCGGCAACATCCCTGAAGACGCACCGCGCGTGCATATCGAAGGCCTGCTGGCTCGCTATCAAGAGCAAGCTATGCGTACCTTGGGCTTTGCATACGCTATCATAGGAGCGGACGAACCGTGCCCAATATACGAAGACGCAGTACACTGCTCACAACTAACATTCATAGCCGTGGCAGCCATTGCAGATCCTGTGCGCGCCGACGTACCCGAAGCGATACGCGAGGTCATTGGCGCAGGAGTAGCCATCAAGATTGTCACGGGTGACACCCCGCGCACTGCTCGCGAAATTGCACGACAAGTAGGCCTGTGGAACGATGCCACCGACACCTTGGAAACGGCCACAATCACTGGTGCTGATTTCGAAGCCCTCAGCGATGAGGAATTACGCCGCCGACTACCGTCTATAAAGATTATAGCCCGTGCACGTCCTATGGACAAGAAACGTCTGGTGGAAACCCTGCAAGATATGGGCGAAGTGGTAGCCGTCACAGGCGATGGCACCAACGACGCCCCGGCACTGAAAGCCGCACAGGTAGGACTGGCTATGGGCGACGGAACCGCCGTAGCCAAGGAAGCAGGAGACATTACAATCCTGGACAACTCGTTTACATCCATAGGTCGAGCCATCATGTGGGGCCGCTCGCTATACCGCAACATCCAGCGATTCATACTGTTCCAAATTACAGTCAACGTCACCGCATGCCTCGTGGTATTCTTCGGCGCACTCTTCGGACGCCAGTCTCCGCTAACAGTAACTCAGATGCTTTGGGTCAATTTGGCCATGGACACCTTTGCCGCTATGGCTCTGGCTTCTCTGCCTCCGTCACCGGATGTCATGCGTTCCAAGCCACGACGCGCCTCCGACTTCATAATCTCCCCTTCGATGTGGCGATTTATCATCGGTACGGGTGTGGCATTTTTCGCCATACTCACCGGGATATTCCTATTCCTCGAATACCATAGCGGTGCATCTATTCCGGACATACTGACTTCGGCAACCACACCACGCCACGAGCTGTCCACGTATGCGCTGACGCTGTTCTTTACAATCTTCGTCTTCGTGCAGTTCTGGAACCTCTTCAACGCACGCGCCTACGGCTCTCACCGCTCAGCATTGCATCTTGGCAACTGCCGCGGATTTATCACCATAGGTATGCTCATCGTCATTGGCCAGGTAATCATCGTGGAACTCGGAGGCCAATTCTTCAACGTCTGTCCTATACACATCCTTGACTGGTTGATTATCATCGCCGCTTCATCCCTCGTAATGTGGGTCGGCGAAGTCCTCCGCTTCCGCCATCCCCGCTGAAACTGCGAAGCTATTTTTTTCACCTCATAACCTTCGGGGCAAACCGCTAGAGCACGTATGCTCATTGACAATATCGAGATAAATGCTCAATCGGTTTCTTCAGTCAGAGACATACAAGATACGGACGCAGAAATCACTCCTGTCCCCGGCGGCGTCCAAGTCGTTACCGACACAGAAACGCCCGTCAGCATCTACACCATCGAGGGAATCATCCTCGTAAATGCCGAGCCCGTACGAGGCCGCCGAACCTTCACCATCCCCTCCGTCGGTCTCTACATCATCGCCGCCGGCGACACCGTCCGCCGCCTCGCCCTCAGATAACCATACAAAGCAACCAAACAGAGCGAGCCGTGCCGGGTCAGCCCCGG
>DAAP01000008.1 GCA_001701165.1 Bacteroidales bacterium H4
CTTAAAAGGAATGATTTAGAAAACGAGAGAAAATCCTTAATTTTGTAGAGTAATATTTCAGCAAAACAACGATACGATATGTTCAAAATAGGCAAAATCAATAGCTTAACGATATTGGAACGCAGTGATTACGGGCTTTACCTTGGCGTAATCGATGATACTTCAGCCGACTCGCCACAGGTGAAGCACGCTACAGAAGAACTTAGTGATGCTTCTCCCACGCGTGTGCTTTTGCCTAATAGATATTGTACTGCCGATATGACTATCGGCTCGACACTTGATGTCTTTGTCTATAACGATAGTGAAGACCGTCTTGTAGCAACGACGGAGAAGCCGATAGCCATGGTAGGCGAATTTGCGTACTTGCAAGTGCGAGATGTCAATCGTATCGGAGCTTTCCTTGACTGGGGGCTTTCCAAGGATTTGCTTGTACCTTTTGCCGAACAGCGGTCGCGTATGCACATTGATGGCATATACTTGGTATATGTATACCTGGACAATGCTACCGGTCGTATAGCGGCTACGGCAAAGATTGGGAAATATTTGGACAATGTTCCGACTGATTACAAGCACGGGCAGGCGGTCAATGTTCTGGTGACCGAGCGCACCGATATAGGGTGGCGCGTGATTGTGGAGAACTTGCATCGCGGTATGCTGTATGCCAATGAATTATACGACACGTTGCAAAGCGGTCAACGACTGAAGGCTTACGTCAAGAATGTACGTCGCAGCGATGGCCGCGTAGACCTGACACTCACAGCTCCCGGTGTCGGCGGTCGTGCTCGGTCTTTATCTGACACAATCCTCGAAAAGCTGAAACAAGGAGATATGCCGCTTACCGACAAGTCTTCGCCGGACGAAATAGCCGCCCTGCTGCATTGCTCGAAAAAGGATTTTAAGCGAGCCGTCGGAATGTTGTATCGCGAGCGCCGTGTCACGATAGACCACGCCACCGGAGCCGTTGGCCTGCCGTCAAATAATAAATAGTGTTTCAAAATCTCTAACCTTTTTTCAATCAGATTTATATGAAGAGTTTCGGATCAAAGCCATGGGTACTGCCGCAGTTGGTACTCGTCATCGGCACTTACGACAAATATCATACGCCCAATGCGATGAATGCCGCGTGGGCCGGGCAATGGGATTATGAGAAAATTGTGATTTCGTTGGGCAGTCACGCAACCACCGACAACCTTAGGATAAATGGCGATTTTACTGTCGCTTTTGCCACTGTCGATACTATGGTGGCTGCTGATTATGTGGGCCTTGTGAGCGGACGAAAGGTCCGTGACAAGGTCGCTCGTGCCGGCTTGGAGTCGAAACAAGCCGGCAACGTGGATGCTCCGGTATTCAGTGCCTTTCCTATGACGCTCGAGTGTCGGGTGTCCCGGATGATAGACGAAAGCGAAACCGGATGCTATCTTGTCGGCGATATCGTCAATGTGCTGTGTGACGAGCGATACCTTGCAGCAGACGGCAAGCCGGATGTCACCAAACTTAACCTGATAACATTCGACCCGATACATAACGGCTATATCCGGCTGGGCGAGCGCGTCGGCGATGCCTTCTCGGCCGGCAATGCATTCAAAGATAAGTGAATATAATAACGGCTCCAAGAAAGTGCTAAAGAGATATGGCTGAAGCGTCTGATGTGATTGCCGCTTTGTCCGAGATGCAAGACGATGCGCAGCGTCTAATTCTCCTTCGGTTTTTTAAGACCGGACCGGGAGAATATGGCGAGGGTGACCGCTTTTTAGGGCTTCGCGTACCGCAGACGCGCGAAGTGGTCAAGCGGTTTCGCCTGAGTGTGCCTTTGGACCAAATAGCCGTGCTGTTACAGTCTCCATGGCATGAGGTACGACTATGCGGATTTCTGTTGCTTGTTGAGGAGATGAAGGCCGCAACGCCGTCAAAGCGCATTGCCCCCACCAAATATGCCGATAGGCGCGAACAGATTGCTCGTTTTTATCTGACGTATGCCCGGCGGGCCAACAATTGGGATCTCGTGGACCTCTCGGCCGGATACATCTTGGGCGCATGGCTGTTGCAGCCTTGTATCGACGGAACTTATCCCGACCGCAGGATACTTGACGACCTTGCGAGAAGTACCAACTTATGGGAACAGCGTATAGCCATTGTCAGCACCTCGGCATTGATACGCGCCGGCCAATATGAGGACACACTACGCATCGCCGACAAACTGCTCGGCCATCCACATGACCTCATACACAAGGCCGTAGGATGGATGCTACGCGAGGTCGGCAAGAAGGATATTGCATTGCTTCGCCGCTATCTCTCCGACCGATACAGCCGAATGCCGCGTACCGCCTTACGCTATGCCATTGAGCGCATGGACGCCCCCGAGCGCCAAGCATGGCTCAGCCGCTGATAGGATTGACCAATCCGATTTGAAGAATCGGTAATCGACCTGTAGCCGATATAATACAAGCAAGCCCAAATCCCGCTTTTATGGAATTTGGGCTTGCTTTATTGATTGCTAATCTGTTATTGGTCGAGTTATCGTGCGACCTTGAAGGTGCGGCCGGCGACCTTGACGATGTAGACGCCCTTGGTCGGCAGCGCGATAGTGCGCTCAGTGCCACGGTATACGAGTCGTCCGTCAACAGCGAATATGTCTACTTCGGAGCAGCAATCTGTGCCCAAAATGCAGATACAGCCGTTAGAGACTGATACATTTAGGGCATTATCTTGAGTCTCATTGATGCCGAGATTTTTCTCGAACGTGACCTGTAAGGTATTGTCCGTGGTGACATCGTTTACTTGTAGCTCGTTTTGTTCGACCATAGCCGTGACGTCTTGTCCGTTTAGCAACACTTGAGAAACGACACAATCGTTTTCGGGTAAGAACTTAAAGGACAAGTTCTCATTGACGCCGACATTCGTTAGTATCGGTGTTTCATAGTCGGCAGTTAGGCCATTGAACGATACCTTACCGTTATCGCTGCACGATACATTTACATAGTAGTATGTACCAAGTTCTGGGTCTTCCACTATTTTGTTGAAGAGTTTCCAGTTAAGCTGCTCATATAGGAGCTTTGTGCCTACCGGGACATACAGTGTTGCCCTGCCATACGAACCCTCGAAAGTGTTGGCATCGATTTTCCACGGCTGCTGATATTCGACCTTAACCTCTGTCAAGCCGCAGTCTTTGAAGTGCCCCCAAGGATTGGTGTCAAGACTACCGGGTATAATATGGGCAGATTTAGGAATATGGATACTTGTCAATCCGGAACAGCCTTTAAATGCTCCCGCCAAAATCTCCTTGACACCGGCGGCAATGTTTACTTCCGAAAGGTTTTTGCAGCCATAAAATGCACCACCGCCAATCGTTTTTACCGATGATGGAATATCCAAAGACTGCAGAGATGCATTAATACGCGCAGCATATGTATTGATTAGAGTAACGTCGTATATTTTGCCTAAATACTGCACCTGTGCCGGGATAGACACCGCCGCCGACAACCACGATCCGGAAATCTTGTAGATTCCTACCTCTCCGTCTGTTGTGGTGAAGTATGTTATTCCGTCCTGTGTAAACGTGACGGCTCGCCCGGGCATAGTGCAAAGTGCCAAGGCGCAGGCAATTAAAAAAGTACGTAATGCTGTTTTCATAAATATAATAATTAAAGTTACCACATAATTGTATGATCATAATAAGATGGTGCTTCACCATTATGGCTATAGCCTATAGCAACGGCATAGCCGTTATCATCCAATACCCAGGTATAGTCACCTCCTATTGGAAGATGCTTAGTCGCTTCCCCCAACAATCCGGCCCAATATGCGATGTCCATCTCATCAAGGTCTATGGCAAAACAACGATCGAAGAACATTGCTCCGCATTTATTGGGTATCGGGTTATCGCCATAGTTAATAGTTGTGGTATAAACATCACTATCGGTTTCGCTCGTTTGGACGACCTTAATAATGTCGCCATTCTTATACGTGATGTCCGTCAGCTCGTTACCGCCTTCGGTACGTTTCATCCAACACATTTGCCCGTCTGAATTGTACCTGAACCACCACTCCTCATAACCCTCTCCGGTGTCTCCTAACGAATCTTTGTACACCTGCTTGCAGTAGTCGACAAAGCCATTTTCTCCGAGAGTCATGTAAAACGTCCAATTGACAGGATCGGTTATAATGACGTCATAACCCCCGTTTTTGCCTTCCATCGGATACTCGACAGTTAGAGTGTTGTCGAATTGCTGTTTGTCTTTGGTATCAAAGCGAATAACACGGCCTGACGTATCGTATTCAATCAACCAATCGTCAAAACCTTTGGGGAGTCCGGCGGTGAACACTTTTGCCGGGTTGACTTGCTCCCTCCTATATGAAGGGCTGTCTTCATCCTCGCCACAAGAAGTCAAGGCCATGCTACTTGCCAGTGTCACGGCAAGAGCCGTAAAAAACGTTGTGAGTTTTCTCTTTTTCATATGCTCTAAAAATTTGATTATTAGGCGTATATAGCGCAAATTGGCCTATACACCTGTTATTTACGACTAATTTATAGTGCGACTTTGAAGGTGCGGCCGGCGACCTTGACGATATAGACGCCCTTGGTCGGCAGGGCGATAGTGCGGTCAGTGCCTCGGTATATCTCCATGCCGCTCATATCATACACACGGATTTCATCGGATACGTCCGCGCCACTCACTTCGACCTGTCCGTCACGCACATTGACGCAGATGCCACCCTCGTCAGCCGTCACATCGTCCACGCCGCCGAAGTCTTTCTCCTCCACATGCCGGAAGTTGCGCCAGCATGCCGGTTTCGAGTATGCATCCTTTGCCGTCTTGGGCACATAAAGTGTCGCATCACGGTAGGTTTCATATGCAAAAGTTCCACCGGCCGCGATTGGTGGCTGTGTGCTATGGACATTTACTGCCTTGATGTTTGTACAACCCCAAAAAGCATAAAAATCAAATACTGCTTTTGACCCTTGGATTGTGACAGCCGTAACCCCTGTACAGCCATAGAAAGCGTTTTTACCAATTGTTTCTACGTTTTGTGGAATTGTTATTTCTGATTGAAGCCCTGTGCAGCCGTTAAAAGCATTTCCTCCAATAGTTATGACAGCATTTGGAATCGCTAGAGTTTTCAATTCTGAACAGTTTAAGAATGCTCCATCGCCAATAGTTGTAACAGATTTGCCAAACTCTAAGAATGCCATTCTGAGACAACCGGCGAATGCACCCTCACAGATGGTAGTGACGGAATTGGGAATGGTCACGGAAGTGAGCCCGGAACAGCCGGAGAAGGCGTATTCGCCAATGGAAGTGACGGAGTTGCCGATGGTTACCGAAGTCAGCCCGGAGCAGTTACGAAAAGCATCCTTACCGATGGAAGTGACGGAGTTACCGATGGTTGCCGAAGTCAGCCCGGAGCAGTGGGAGAAAGTGTGGTCGCCGATTGAAGTAACGGAGTTGGGGATGGTTACGGAGGTAAGCTCGGTGCAGCCGTAGAAGGCGTGGCTGCCGATAGAAGTGACAGAGTTGCCAATGGTCACGGAAGTCAGCCCAGAGCAGCCGGAGAAGGCGTTATCGCCGATTGAAGTGACAGAGTTGCCAATGGTCACGGAAGTCAGCCCGGAGCAGCCGGAGAAGGCGTTATCACCGATTGAAGTGACGGAGTTTGGGATGGTCACAGAAGTGAGCCCGGTGCAGTTGCAGAAGGCGTATTCACCGATAGAAGTGACTGAGTTTGGTATAGTTACGGATGTCAGACTATGACAGGACTCGAATGCCCGATTCCCTATAGTGATAACAGAGGCCGGAATGGCAACGAATGTTAGCTTTGTACAGTTTGAAAAAACGCCAATGCCAACAAATGTAACCGAACTTGGTATAACTACCGATGTCAGCCCAGTGTTAAAAAAAGCATAATCACTAATAGTCTTTATTGAGTTAGGAATGGACACTGACAACATATCCTTACAGAAACAGAATGCCTTATGGTCAATCGCGACAACGGAATATTGTGTTCCATCACAACTTATGGTTTCAGGGATAATAACGATGCCGCTATACGAATTATCTCCATTGTGTGTAACCATTGCTGTTTTACTCGCATCGTCTATTTCGTAATATATGCCGTCAACCTTAACATCGTGGGCGAAAGATACAGCAGGGAGTACGGCCAAGCAAACGACCGTAAGCAATTGTTTAGCTATATAATTCATGGGTATGTGCTTAGATATTGATTTGTTTATTGATATCACAGGGGGTCATTGTGGAGGAATAGGGTGCCATTAATGGATGCTTGGGTGAGCCGTCCAGATTCAAAGCTGTCCCTATTTGGTAATACTTGGGGCTGTATTGCTTGATTGCTTCCATGATGTCGCGAAGGCAGGGTCGTAGATACTTACGGCTATTGATGTTGCCGCCATAGGCCATAAGTATTGAGGCCTCGGGATGCGACGATACGACATTGACGATTTCCTGTATGTTGGCGGTATGAAGAGCGGCATCGCACTCTTGCGGCAAGACTGCCGGATTGGTTGCACGCAACGGATAGACGTTGAGCATCACGAAGCTGTCGAAGCCATAACGCTCGGCAAAGCCCATAACGCGGCGCATCGTTGGATCAGGTTTGTTCTTATCCGCCGTACTAGGATTGATGCCAAAGACTATCAGTGGGTTATCACCTTTGTTTGTGAGAGAGTAGCGAACATGTTCGTCTCCCACCATTTTTACTATATCGTATTTCATAGCTCTTGTTTTTGGATTCCGTTTGTGAATTGTTTGAATTCGTTGATGAATTTACGAGGTGCCTCGTCATCAGCGTTATTGACGCGATGGCCAACGCCGGTTGGTATAATAGGACGATTCAGAGGCGTATACGGATTTGCTGCACCGAAGTAATAAAACTCTTCGCAGATTAGGACAAACTTGCCGCTCAAGTCTGTGTTCATATTCCATTCTTCATGGAACCGATTTGGTATCTGTCTGAACCCTAACGGTGCTTTTTCGTCCGGCATATAGATATTGTCTCCGAAATCGTCGGACAGACTTGCCTCAGTCGATTTTGCGATGCAACCGACAGACGCTACGACCTCCTTAGCTCCGCATCCGCTACCTTTTGTCTCTACAAAAGAGACATTGAATGACTTAGGCCGTTTTTGCTTATACTGTTCCCAGTACTCGGCATAGGTCAGTTTCTTTGTAACGCGGCCAATCCATACAAGTTTTTCTGCTCCTTTTTTGCCTTGATAGAGAATCTTTTTATCGGCATTCCTTACAATGTTAGCAGTGAAAGCCGCGACCCAGTCGCCAACTTCTGCAGTACGTCTGATTGCTGGTTTGCAGTTGGCAAGTGTAAGAACCCCTTGAAAAGGATTCGGCGCGAATCCGGTATCATATGTTTCGCGATAAGTGTACAGTTTTGTCATTGTTAAATCTGTTAGTTATTAAGTGTTCGATACTCGGCGATTAGGGCGAGGAGTTCGGAGAGGGTATGCGCGATGTCTTCTGCTGGGGTTTGTTGTGGGAAGGCGCGGTATAGGTACTTATGGGGCGCTTTCGCGTTCCATTGCTTATAAGGCTCTCTGCCTTGCCATAACCCTTCCACAAGTTCTCGTGTCGCGTTTTCATCGTATGCGCGAGTGAAGAGCACAATGGATAGGTTGTCGCCGTCCTTGCATAAATCCACAGCAACAGTTTTCGGGCCTTTGATATACTTGCCTGTTTTGGGACTGTGGTCAAAGTATAAGTCGTGAACCAGACACTCTTGTCCGTAATTGTAGCGTTTGAATCCGGCGCTGTTGGTCAATGCTCCAATAAGGTCAAGCCGCTGCTTTATTGTCAGATGGTCGCTTTTACCCAGTGCCTCCTTGGTTGCGGTATCGACATTGCGCCGGTACTCGTCCATAGTATCCGGCTGCACCAACAAGGCTTGGAAATTTAACAGAGTGTTCTTCCAATCCTCGCTATCAACCTTGATTACGTCTTCGGTTGATTCGTAAAGCTCCTTAGTGAATACATTGGCGATATTGAAGAGCGGTGCCAGCATATCATTGCGGTCGTCTTCACCGTTCTTTATTTTGACTATGATTTCGCGAACATTTTCGCTTATTTCGCGTATTGACTGCGAGCCGGTGTGCATGGCGATGTTGGCTACCTGGAACTGCAACTGGATTTCTTCCTGCGGCTCGATTTTCAAGTCTTGCACTACATCACACAGTTTCTGGAGAAAAGCCTTATATATTATCAATCGTTCCTCAAACACCTTTGCGCTACGTTTGGCATTGCGTTCTTTGTCTCCCTGCCCCTTCAAAAGCAACTGCGTGATTACAGCAGTAATTACAACGCCAAGGATGGCGGCGAGCAAGCGTGCAGGCAGTTCCTCCTCGCCGAACACCTTGAAGTATACGGCGAAAAGGAACACCATAACGGCACACGCTATAGTAATAATGATATAGCGATTGTTTCGCATGGCTTGAAGTGTGTCAGAATTAGCGCTTTGAGAGGCACTCTACCTCAAAATTACTTGAGGTTACTTTTGCCGGTTCAAGTTCAATACCGTACTTGTTTTCGAAGAGTTCGATTACTTGTTTCTTGACTCTTGGCGAGGCTAACGGTAATACCGAGCTCGAGCCATTGTCATGTACTTCGATAGTCATTCCCGGATCGAGCCACTTTCCTCCACCATAGAATTTGTGCCTTGTAGTTAACTTGAATAAAGCCATAATGTTGATTGTTTTAGGTTTATGATTATGTTGATTTATGCGGCACCGGAGTGCCGGTGTTTTGCGGTTTGGGAATAAACAGAAAAAGAGCGCAATCTTTTCCTTTTTGTCTTATCAATTCGGTTGGGCTCTGGTAATGCCTGAAATCATGATAAGCAGTAAGAGCAGTCTGCGCCCTGTATAGGGGGCAAACCTACTGAACTAATTATCTTTGATTTCGAGGTTGAATTTACCAGATTTAACCGAATCAATAATTATCAGCAAGTTATGCTAAAATATGTCGTAGGGTATCGTTATGTCTGTTTTGTGTATATCGTGATGTGTTATTTTGTTTTACACCGCAAATATACGCAGTAATTTGGTAACGAACAAATACTTTCGCAAAATTTTAGCGCTACAGACTGCTCCAATACGCAGACTGCGGCGCAAAGTTACAGCGTCGCTTGTACCATTTATTGTTACAGGTTCATAATCTTTCGATTATTTATCGTAGAAATAAGTCGCTCCGGGCGGAATAATGGTTAGATCCGTGACATTGTGCCTTACGTCTCCGCGGTTGGTCAAGAATCCGAGACTATGCCGCGCAAAATAAAAGGCCGGCATCTGTTGCGAATGCCGGCCCTCGTATGGTTGTTCCCGGTGTGACGGTAAAGAATCAGAACGGGAGGTCGTAGCGGTTGAGCGAAGCAAGGCCGGCTCGATAGGCATAGTCCGCTTCGAGATACTCCTGACGTGCTTGCAGATAGTAATTCATTTCCTGAATCAAGGTGATGATATTGGTCTCGCCGCCATGGTATGCCATCAGTAGCAACTCCGGATACTCGTCATCAAGAACTACGGGCGAAAAATGCTTGAGCAGGTCTTGTTGACGTAGCGTTTGGTCGTACAGCGCGGACACTTGTGTCTCAATGTCGTTAGCTGTCTGTGCACGGTCATACTCAGCTGCCGTTTGGCGAGCTTGTGCGGCTTGACGCGCCTTCCGTCCCGAGAAAACCGGGACGGAAATGCCGGCCGTAACGCCGTTGAAGCTGTGCCCGTCTTCTATCGAATGTTTATAGCCCAAGCTCAGAGAGGGTAGGCGGCCCATGCGAGCAGCTTCGCCTTCAAGACGCGCTGTCTCTATTGCGCGGTCCGAAAGTGCTATTTCGGGCGACTGACGGGCCTTGTCCAAGTAGTAAGACAAGGCATTGAGCGGCTCAACATCGTATTGGGTCATATCCACGGCGATATTCTCGCCGTTATTCAGCGCCGTCAGAGCAGATTCTACTTTTTGACGCTCGGAACGCACCTGCGCGATTTGGGTGTCAAGGCGGAAAATCTCGAACCGAACTTTCTTGAGGTCAAGTAACGTGAGTTCGCCCTTATTATAGCCGTATTCGATGCTGTGTGCCAACGAGTCCATATTGGCCTTTAGACGTTCCAGCAACGACAGGTGCTGTGTCAGGTAGGTGCCGCGTATCATCTGCTGCCGTGCTTGATCGGCTACAGTCAGAGCCGCTACGCGACGGCGTTCTTCGTTGGCGGCCGATACCGACCCTATAACTTTTTTCTGCGCGCCGTACAATCCCGGCCATGCAAAGCCCTGGGATACTTCCAGCTCCCAGCGGTTGTCCGTTCCGTCTCCGAAAAGGTATCCGCCGGAGACCTCCGGGTCGGGCAGCGTATTGTCATTCTGTAAAGACAATACATCTGCGTTGCCCGAAGCCTGTATGCCTTTGACGCCCGCGTTATTAGCTACAATGCGTGCAATGGCGTCCCTCTGTGATAGCGTTTGGGCGCTGCCCGACAAGGATGCGAGCACGCAGATACCTGAAAATATGTATGAAATTATAGGTTTGTTCATTATAATTATGTGTTGTGTTATGATTGCCTATGTGCGATAGCTGACAAATGCTATGCTTGTGTCGGCTCAGCGCCTTTGCGCAGGCACATTTTGCGGTATATTACCGGAACTACAAATACATTCAGGATGGTGGCCGATACCAGACCTCCGAGGATGACTACGGCGAGCGGCGACTGGATCTCATTGCCCGGAGCATCGCCGTTGACAGCAAGCGGTATCAGAGCCAGAGCCGAGGTCAGAGCCGTCATCACTATGGGCAGCAGTCTGTCGCCCGAACCGCGCATGATGCGGTCGTGCAGCCCCATACCTTGGTCACGCAATGCGTTGTACCGGCTGATAAGCAGCATGCCGTTGCGCGTGGTGATACCCAATAGTGATATGAAGCCGATAATGGCCGGGATATTAAGTTCCGCTCCGGTAAACACCAGTATGAATACGCCGCCAATCATAGCCAAAGGCATATTGATAAGTATCAGCAGCGATTGCGGTATACTCTTGAAATCCTGGTATAGTAGCATAAGTATCAGCAGTAAAGCACCCAGCGAGGCCCATGCCAAGGTGCGTGAAGCAGAAGTTTCGCTCTCGAATTGTCCGCCATAATTAAGGTAATACCCTTCGGGTAGTTTTACCTTTTGTGCAACATCATCCTGTATCTTGTTGACCACGCCACGTAGGTCACCGCCTTCGACATTTGCCGAAATAACGATGCGGCGTTTGACATTCTCGCGGTTTATGGTGTTGGGACCGGATGTGGATGCGACTTCCGCCACATCCGACAACGGCACTTTGCCTTGCGGAGTATCAATGAGTAAGTCCGAAATGCTTTGCAGCGAGCTGCGCGAGCCAGGCTCAAGCATCAGCGAGATGTCATAAGGTATACCATCCTCGTATACCTGTGACACGGCTGTTCCGGCCAGCGATGTCTCGATGGTGTTGCGCAGGCTCTCCATAGTGACGCCATAGCGAGCTAACAACTGGCGATTAGGACGTATGGCTATCTCCGGCCTTTCGATTTGTTGTTCGATATTGACATCCACAACGCCTTCTTGCTCGGAGATGATGCTCTTGATTTGAGTGCCGAGTGCGAAGAGCTTATTTAGGTCATCGCCAAACAATTTGATGGCTATCTGAGCCTCCGTACCCGAAAGCATAGCGTCTATACGGTGAGAGATGGGTTGGCCGATTTCGATATTGGCGCCCGGGATTTCGGAGAGTTTTTCGCGTATTTCGCGCACCATTTCGCCGCGAGTACGATCTTTGAGGGTGTATGGCGCCTCAATTTCGGAGACATTGACACCAAACGAATGTTCGTCCAATTCGGCGCGACCGGTTTTGCGAGCTGTTGTGCGCACCTCCGGTACTGATAGTATCAATTTTTCGGCCTCCGCCCCGATTTTGTCGCTCTCGTCAAGCGATATTCCGGGAAGAGTGGAAATATTGATGGTCATTGAGCCTTCGTTGAAAGACGGCAGGAAGCTGCGGCCCAGAGTGAAGAACAATGCCATAGCGGCTACAAACAGGACGCCTACGCCGGTGAGTACGGCACGCGAGTGCTTGAGACACCATTCGAGAGCGGCTGTGTATCCGGTGCGCATCTTACGAGTGACGTATGGGTCGCGGTCGGCCTTAGCTGTCGCTTTTTTAGACCCCAGTAAATAATAGCACATTACCGGCGTCAGAGTCAGTGCTACGATGGTCGATGCTATCAGAGCCACGATGAAGGACACGCCTAACGGCACAAGCATGCGACCTTCGATACCTGACAGGAAGAAAAGCGGGAGAAAACTTGCAATAATTATCAGTGATGAATTGAAGATAGGCATACGTACCTCGGCAGAGGCGTGGAAGACGACATCAAAGACGCTGTGTCGTTGGTCAGGTGGTAATTCGCGGTTTTCGCGTAGACGCTTATATACATTCTCAACATCCACGATGGCATCGTCCACCAACGACCCAATGGCAATGGCGATACCACCGAGACTCATAGTGTTGAGCGTATAGCCCATAAAGTGCAGCACAAGAACCGCCAAGATGATAGACAAAGGCAAAGCAACAACGGATATAACCGTCGTGCGTGTGTTCATCAGGAAGAAGAATAAAACGATAATCACGAAAAGCGCACCTTCGAGCAATGCTTCCTGAAGATTAGATATTGAAGTATCGATGAATTGACTTTGCTTGAAGATGTCTGTTGCGATATGCACGTCTGCAGGGAGAGTTTTGGAGACTTCGGCCAAATCCTTCTCAATAGCTTCTGTCAAATCGATTGTGCCTACGGACGGCTGCTTGGTAACCGTGACTAAAACCGCGGGATGAGCCTTGACCGATCCTGCTCCGAGTCGTGGGTGAGCTCCGGCAATTTTCACATCGGCGATGTCCCCCACAGTGACGATACCTTCTTCATTGCTACGTACTACGGCAGCCGCAATATCCCCGGTGGCAGTGGTGTTGATTTCGCCCTTGACAATGTATTCGTTGCCGTAATCATAGACTATGCCGCCTGTCGCGTTTTGATTGAGGCCCTCAACGGCAGCACGTACTTCATCGATAGATACGCCCAATGCTTGCATACGTTGCGGCACCATCTGTATTTGGTACTGGCGCACGTCGCCGCCAAGTACTGCGACTTGTGATACACCGCCCAAAGACAAAAGTCTCGGACGAATTGTTTTATTGGCAATGGTATTAAGATCCATCATGGACGTTGAATCGGCAGTCAGGCCTATAATCATGATTTCGCCCAAAATGGACGATTGGGGTCCCATGGTAGGTTGCTTTACGCCCGGAGGCAATGTCCCGGACAGCGAAGCAAGGCGTTCATTGACTATTTGTCGGGCGCGATATACATCAGTACCCCAATCGAATTCGACCCAAACCACCGAGAATCCGGTTGTGGAGGACGACCGGACGCGACGGACGCCTGTGGAACCGTTTACGGATGTTTCGATGGGGTAGGTAACCAATTTTTCAACTTCCTCGGGCGCCATGCCCGGAGCCTCGGTCATTACAACGACGGTGGGAGCATTGAGATCCGGGAAAATATCCACCTGGGTGCGCATAAGCGTTATGGTGCCGAATATCAGCGCCAATCCCACCAATATAAGAATTGTCAGGCGGTTGTTAAGCGAGAAATGAATGATTTTATTAAGCATAACTATAAGGTATTCGTTATTTAACAGACTATGATGTAGTTATGCATATCAATGGCTGTGCGAATGGCCTTCTGGTACTACGCCGGATTTTTCGGCAAGGCGGACAGTGGTAGTACCTTCGACTACGACTTTGTCTCCTGAATGAAGACCGGAGAGAATCTCGGTGCGTACACCATCGCTTTGTCCTATGGAGACGGGCACTTTCCGGTACCCCTCTTCGTCAAGTTGTATGTACACGAAGTAATCGCCCTGCTGCTCGGATAATGCCGATACAGGGACAGTGATTACGTTGGCTCGTGGTTGCCCTTCAAGGTATACTTCTACGATAGATCCGGGAACGATGCTGCCGTTGTTGTTGAACGAAAAATATATGGGGATATAACCCGGTGTAGAACTTACGGCCTCGGTAGATGAGCTGCGTACTCCGCCCAATTCATTGATATCCAAAGATTCGGACATATAGGATGGGCGAAAACGTGCATTGGTGACCGAGGTCACAGCACCATAAAGTTTTTGGGGCACATCGGCACGCAGGGTCAGGCGCGTATTAGCCGTTACAGAAGCCAATGGTGCGCCGGCATCAACAAATTGTCCTTGTTCGGCGAGAATGGCCGTAATGATGCCGGAAGCCGTGGCTCGAGCGCTACCGGAGGCAGCGGCAGGGCTGTACGAGGCTTTGGCGCTTTGATACACAGCCACGGCACGGTTATACTCGGCTGTAGACACTACGCCACGCCGGTGTAGCGGCTCAAGACGCTCTACTTCCTTACGTGCAGCCTCAACGGCAACGCGTGCGGCCTCATTGGGGTCACCACCGGTGACAGCAGAAGCTCTTACTGTGGCTATCGATGTGCCGACTGAGATTGCTTGCCCGACAACGGCTTTACTATTGAAGTATACAATTCCGGCTGTCGGCGCTGAGATTATCGATGCAGACTGCGGCGATGGCAGTACCCGGCCCGAGACCTTTACAATGCTGCTGAATGTGCCCGGGCGTACTTCGGCGACTTTTACCCCAAAACGCTTTGCCTGCTCGGGGTGGAGGATGATTTCATCTCCTTCGCCATGATTATGGCCTTCATGTTCATGCTCTTCGCACTCCTCGTGCCCTTCACATTCGTGCCCATTATGGTGATGATGGTGAGCGAGTTCATCCTTGGCGTTGGAGTTACAGGATGCAACGACTACACATAACGACAGATATAAGATATGTCGTATAAATCTCTTATGGGTTATTGACATCGTTTTTACTTTTATAATTAATGTGTTTGTATACCATTTAACCGCTACAAAGGTAATCATCCATCGTTGCAACCCGGTTGCAAATGTCAAATCCGTATATAAGAACGTGCCTATCAGCACATATAATCTTGTCGGCCTTTGCCAATCGTCCTTCATGTAAGTGTCTCGGACAGTAACTCCGAGAGGGCACTGCTCGGAAGTAATCAGGTTATATGTATCCCATTGTTTCGGGTCTATCGCGTATGTAGTGTAATTATATCCGCCTCTTTGTCTGTATCTTATATGTTTTCATGCACTATATTCACGAAACTTGGCTATTTTTTTAATGTAGTTGCAGCGCATATAGGCGAGCATGCGGACATGTTTTTCAAAAAAAAACACTAACTTTGCGTCGTCAAAAGCAGCAACCGAATGCATTTGAAAAGGCATACGTACGAATCCTTTGAAAAATATGCTTGGAAAAGTGTTTTTGAAAAAAAATCTCGCGACAATGAAGCTCCCGGATTTTAGAAATACAGCAAAGCCCCTGTGCCTAAGATGGGCAAAGCCGCATGCAGACATCTTCAGATGCACTGCCGAGGCCTTTGCCGCTCCGAATACGCAGGGGTTAAGTTTTTTTAGGGTGTTGGGCTATCTTGCCAACAAGTGTTGACTGCCGGGCCTATAGATAACAACGCGGGATTTAACGAACAAACAATAAAAGCCACACAACACATAACAATAAAGCGAAAATAGACCAATGTCACACCTGCGTTTCAAAGTCATCGAAGAAGCCTACAACCGCAAGGCAGTACATATTCACGTTCCGGACGAACGTCCTGAAACATACTACGCCAAGGCTGTATTTAACCGTCAAAAGATGTTTGAATACCTATCCAAAGACACGTATGATGCGCTTGTCTTTGCCATAGAGAATAAGCGTCCCATATCCAGGGCGCTTGCAGACAGCGTTGCAATGGGAATGAAGCATTGGGCTATAGATAACGGAGCACGCCACTACACGCATTGGTTTCACCCGCTCACCGATGGTACTGCTGAAAAACATGATGCCTTCATTGAACATGACGGCAAAGGTGGGGTCGTAGAAAAGTTTGATGGTAAACTTCTTGTCCAGCAAGAGCCGGATGCATCGTCATTCCCCAACGGAGGAATTCGCAACACTTTTGAGGCTCGCGGATACTCAGCGTGGGATATATCCTCTCCTGCATTCATACTTGACGAGACACTGTGTATCCCAACAATATTCATATCTTATACGGGCGAGTCTTTAGACTACAAGACACCTCTATTGCGAGCACTTAACGCAGTAGACACAGCAGCAACAGCTATCGCACAATATTTCGATCCGGCCGTAAAGCACGTGAATGCAAATCTAGGCTGGGAACAGGAGTACTTTCTTGTAGACGAAGCACTATATAATGCACGCCCAGATTTAGTGATGACCGGACGTACACTTATGGGCCACGAAAGTCCCAAGAACCAACAACTTGAAGACCATTACTTCGGGTCGATACCATCCCGAGTCGAGGCGTTCATGCTTGACCTCGAGATAGAGGCCCATCGCCTCGGAATCCCAGCCAAGACATGCCATAATGAAGTGGCGCCCAATCAGTTTGAACTTGCTCCGATATTCGAAGACGTCAACTTAGCCAATGACCACAACCTACTGCTGATGTCCTTGATGAATGAGGTTGCTCGTCGCCATAACTTCCGCGTATTGCTTCACGAAAAACCTTTTGCAGGAGTTAATGGTTCGGGTAAGCACAACAATTGGAGTCTCAGCACCGATACGGGTACCCAATTATTTGCCCCCGGAAAGACACCGGAGGCAAACTTGCAGTTTATCACATTTATAGTCAATGTGATGGCCGCCGTACACAAGCACAATGGACTAATCAAGGCGTCCATAATGTCTGCTACCAATGCCCATAGACTTGGAGCTAATGAGGCTCCACCTGCCATCATATCCATATTCACCGGTAGCCAATTGAGCGCGGTACTTGACCGACTTGCAGACAGCACGGACAACCAACTTGAAGATCTCACAAATCGCGAAGGCATATCGGTGGGATTGGCACAAATTCCTGAAATTCTTATAGATAATACTGATCGTAATCGCACCTCTCCCTTCGCCTTCACCGGCAACCGCTTCGAGTTTCGAGCCGTGGGTTCGTCCGCCAATTGCGCCTCTGCAATGATTGTCCTAAATGCTGCTGTCGCAGACCAGCTTACACAATTCAAGAGCGAAGTTGATAAGGCAGTGGCCGTTGGAACTCCATTGCGACAGGCTATACTGAGCGAGGTACGCAAATTGATAATCCAAAGTAGACCGATACACTTCGATGGCAACGGATACAGCGAAGAGTGGGTGAACGAGGCAAAACGCCGCGGTCTTGATTGCGAGACCAGCGCCCCCAAGATATTTGATGCATACCTGACTCGCGAGTCCGAGAAAATGTTTGACCGTACAGGTGTATTCAGCCGTATCGAATTGGAAGCCCGCAACGAGGTCAAATGGGAAATGTACACAAAGAAAGTACAGATAGAGGCCAGAGTGCTTGGTGATTTGGCCCTGAACCATATAATTCCGGTGGCTACGCGCTATCAGTCCATACTTGTGGACAATCTCGTAAAAATCAAAGCACTCTTTGGCGACCACAAATCGGCAGCGCTTTTTGGGCACGACATGGACACCATTGAAGGCATATCCATGCACATGGAGGCTATCAAAACAGAAGTCGAAGCCATGGTCGAAGCTCGTAAGAAGGCCAATGGATGCGACAACGAGCGACAAAAAGCCATAATGTACCATGACAACGTGGCGCCACAGATGGAAACAATACGCTACCATATAGACAAACTCGAACTAATGGTAGATAATGAGATGTGGCCTTTACCAAAGTACCGCGAACTTCTTTTTATCCGCTAATATGGCAGAGATTTTAAAACACGAGTGCGGCGTAGCCATGATAAGACTGCGCAAGCCTATAGAATACTACCGCAAACGATATGGCTCAGCGACTTGGGCTTTGGATCGCCTTTACCTGCTGATGGAGAAACAGCATAATCGCGGGCAAGAGGCTGCCGGTATAGGTGTTGTAGATATCAATGCTGCTCCCGGATATGAATATGTATATCGCGAACGAGCATTGGGTAGTGATGCCATTGCCACAATATTTGACGAAGTACAACATCGCATTTCGCGTCACGATGCGGATTCTGCAGCTGCCAATGCGCCCACGCCATTTATCGGGCAAATATACATGGGACATCTTCGATATTCCACGACAGGCCGTAGCGGAATGTCGTATGTGCATCCCTTTTTACGGCGCAATAACTGGAAATCGCGCAACTTATTGCTGTGCGGCAACTTCAATATGACTAATGTCGATGAAGTTTTCGATGAAATTGTTTCCCGTGGTCAGCATCCGCGACTTTTCAGCGACACAATCGTCCTGCTGGAACAATTGGGATATGCGTTGGACAAAGAGAACCACAGGCTGTACCACGAATACAAGGACAAGCTTGTCGAACCCGCTTTGGGCGTAGCTATTGAAGATAATATGGATATGGCACGGATACTGCGCAGCGTAGCTCCGTCATGGGATGGCGGATTTGTAATCTGCGGCATCACCGGCTCGGGCGACATGTTTACACTTAGGGACAGCCATGGAATACGTCCGGCTTTCTACTACTATGACGATGAAGTGGTCGTTGTAGCATCCGAACGCCCCGTAATCCAAACCGTTTTTGATGTGCCTCGTTCGTCCGTATGCGAACTTTGTCCCGGACAGGCACTGGTAGTCACCAAGAGCGGCGAAATATCATTGCCACAGATACTTGCCGAGGACATCAATGAGCGTTGTTCGTTTGAACGCATATATTTTTCGCGTGGTAGCGATGCTGACATTTACCGCGAGCGCAAATCTCTCGGACGCAATCTTGTTAAGCCCTTGTCCATAATGATAAACGATAATTTCGAGAACACAGTATTCTCGTTTATCCCCAATACAGCCGAGGTAGCGTTTTTGGGTATGATAGAAGGCCTCGAGGCACGACTTGACGCTTGTCGCATGGCCGAATTACGTCGCCACAGAGATGCCGGAGACCTTACGGATCAATCTATAGAGCGCATCATACGGCGACATTTGCGCATCGACAAACTGGTAATCAAAGATATCAAACTGCGTACATTTATAGCCGAGGGCGAGTCACGCAACAATCTTGCTTCACATGTCTATGATGTGACATATGGTATAGTGAAAAACGATGTAGATACACTTGTTGTAATTGACGACTCGATAGTTCGCGGCACGACACTCAAAGAATCTATACTCAAGATGCTTGACCGTTTGCATCCGCGCCGCATAATTATTGTATCATCTTCACCACAGGTGCGATATCCTGACTATTACGGCATAGATATGAGTCGGCTTGCCGAGTTCATAGCATTTCGTGCTGCCGTCAATCTTTTGCGACGTCAGAGTAGAGAAGAAGTGCTGCGTAAGGCTTACGAAGACTGCATAGAACAGCTTAAACTGCCAGCGCCTCAACAGCGAAACGTTGTGAAAGACATCTATGCGCCTTTTAGTGACGAAGATATTTCACTAGAGATTTCCGGACTATTGTCAAAAGACATTCACGCATCAGTGGACATACTTTACCAAAGCATCGAAGGGCTTGCTGCGGCTGTCCCCGGCTGTCCCGGCCGATGGTATTTCACCGGAGACTATCCAACGCCCGGTGGTGTTGTAAATGTCAATAAAGCTTTTGTTAATTTTTACGAAGGCAATGAAACAAAGCGTTAGCTTGTGTTAAATTAGGTTAATTACGGTATATTTCCCCCTATATTTCCCCTAACTTATACAATAAAAGGATTATATTTGCATAACAATATCACCAAGCGAAAGACATGAACAGAATATTGCGCATTCTGATGATAGCGACAGCGATGTCAGCGGTATCGGCCACATCCTTCGCCGAACCTGCCGAGAACAACGAATCGGTAGCCAATGTTGCTGTAAGTAAACCTATCATCCGCGTAATCGGCAGCCATGTCGAAATCACGCTTCAGGGCAATGAATCACGTGTGGTGGTATGCTATTCGCTCACGGGCCAAATAGTCAAGACATTGACAATACATCCGGGAACAACCCAGATAGACCTACCTACCGGTTATTACATCATACGGTGCGAGCGATATTCACAGCGAGTTATTTTGCGTTAAAAAAGCCTTGAGTCAGAGGGCATGTTATGCACCATAACTCCCTTAATTTTAACAACATATATGCCGGTAGGGATATTCATCTTTACCTAACTTAAAGTGTATATATATGGGACAAGACAAATACATCGCAGCACGAATCGCACACAAACGTCCGCTCAACCCTCAAATAATGTTGACAAGAATACACATACCAATAGACTTCTAAAGACATATCTTACAACTAATGAAACAACTAAAATTACTGACTATGGTTATGACCGCGAGCCTGACAGCGTCGGCATATGCGTCTGTCCCAACAGTCGAAGACATCTACAATTCGTATCCGGTATATGACGGCAACGACCTTGAGCTAATCGTAGACAATTCAGGAACACACTTTACACTGTGGTCGCCGGCCGTGCAGAATGTGCGTGTGTTAATCTACGATACAGACCGCAACGGTGTAGCAATAGACACGCTTGAGATGCACCCCGGAGAAAAAGGCGTATGGCGTGCAGCCGTTCCACAGATGCTTTATGGCAAATTCTACACCTTCCAAGTACAAAGTCAGGGGCGATGGCTTGCCGAAACTCCCGGAATATACGCCAAGGCAGTGGGCACCAATGGCAAACGTGCCGCAATCATAAATATGTCACAGACAAACCCTCAGGGATGGGATAACGACCATGGCCCGGTGGTGAAGAACATCAATGACGCCGTGATATATGAGATGCATCACCGCGACTTCTCTATGCACCACTCCGGAGGTATAGTACACAAAGGCAAATTCCTGGCACTGACCGAGGTTGGCACACATAATAATTTAGGCGCCAAAACCGGTATAGACCATCTCAAAGAACTGGGGGTGACACATGTACACATACTGCCGTCCTATGATTTTAATTCGGTGGACGAAAGCAATCTACCGGCCAATCAGTACAATTGGGGCTACGATCCGCAAAATTACAATGCGCCTGAAGGCTCGTATGCCACAGACCCATCCGACCCGGCTGTGCGCATCCGTGAGATGAAAGAAATGGTGCAAGCCCTGCATAATGCCGGGATAGGCGTGATTATGGATGTGGTATACAACCATACCGGGGACAATGGCGGCAGCAATTTCTCGCTTACGGCACCCGGATACTTCTATCGCCATAACCCCGATGGAAGTTATAGCAACGCCTCGGGATGTGGCAACGAAACAGCAAGTAATCGGCAAATGATGCAGAATTTCATCGTCAATTCGGTCAAATACTGGGCGAGTGAATACCATATAGACGGATTTCGCTTTGACCTCATGGCAATACATGACATAGAAACGATGAATCGTGTAGCACGCGAGCTCAAAACAATCAATCCCTCTATTTTTGTGTATGGTGAGGGTTGGACTGCCGGCGACTCGCCATTGCCCGTCGAACGCCGAGCGCTTAAAGAAAACGTAAGTAAGATGCAGGACATAGCCGTATTCTCGGATGACATTCGCGATGCCGTCAAGGGACATTACAGCAATGAGGCCGAGCGTGGTTTCGCGACAGGCAAACCCGGTAACGAGGAAACCGTTAAAATAGGCATAGTGGCATCTACGGCACATCCGCAGGTGGATTACGCCAAAGGCAACAACTCAAAATTTGCCTATGCGACGGCTCCCACTCAAATTATAAATTATGTATCTTGCCATGACGACTTGATGCTTACGGACAAATTGGCCAAATCAATGCCTGAGGCGGATGTCGCCACACGTCAACGTGCAGCAAGATTGGCGCAAACTATAGTGTTCACTTCACAAGGTACGCCATTCATGTTTGCCGGTGAAGAAATCTTCCGAGACAAAAAGGGTGTGCATAACTCTTTTGTATCGCCGGACTATATCAATGCCATCGACTGGGACTTAAAAACCACTAATATAGACCAGTTTGAATACTACCGTGAGCTGATTGCACTGCGCAAGGCTCATCCGGCGTTCCGCATGACTACTGCAGCAGACATCGCCAAGAACCTTGTGTTTGACAACGAAACCCGCACCAATGTCATATCCTATTCATTAAAAAACCACGCCAACGGAGACTCCTGGAAGGAAATCAAGATCGTATTTAACGGCAACGACAAGGCTGTTGACGTACGTATACCCAAAGGCAACTGGACCATAGTAGCTTACGATGGGAAACTCAAGGCAAACGGGATGGACAAATCACAAGGAGGAAATATGACCGTGCCGGCATATTCAGCTCTCATTCTTGCCCAAAAATAACGCCGATTGCACAACGACGCAGAATGCCAATAGGGCCGATAGGATGATGTAGTTCAGTCCGGTCGGTCCTATTGACATTTAAGTACAGACGAAGGCATTGCCGTTTGATAAAAAATGCGTAAATTTGCGGTCAGCAAAAATGGAGGCGATGCATGCCTTAGGATTGCATCGCCGACAAAAGCATATACGCATATACAAGTTCAGACTACATAGTCGCATAACCAGCTATGAATAAATTTCCCGAACACACAGGCTTTAACCTGTCCGAAATCAATAAAGAAGTACTGGGAATTTGGCAAAAGGAGGATCTTTTCCGCCGCAGTATCGAATGTCGCGAAGGGCATCCCTCTTTCGTGTTCTATGAAGGACCGCCTTCGGCCAACGGCATGCCCGGAATCCATCACGTGATGGCACGTACCATAAAGGATATCGTATGCCGATATAAGACGATGAAAGGATACAAGGTACTCCGCAAGGCCGGATGGGATACCCATGGACTGCCCGTCGAACTCGGTGTGGAGAAATCCCTCGGTATCACCAAGGAAGACATAGGCAAAAAGATAAGTGTAGACGAATACAATGCGGCATGCCGTCGTGAAGTGATGAAATACACTCGCGAATGGGAGACCTTGACAGACCGTATGGGCTATTGGGTAGACACAGACGATCCTTACATCACTTACGACAATCGTTATATCGAAAGCGTGTGGTGGTTGTTGTCGCAATTGTACAAAAAAGGCTATCTATATAAAGGTTACACCATTCAACCATATTCACCGGCTGCCGGAACCGGACTATCGAGTCATGAATTGAACCAGCCGGGATGTTATCGCGATGTCAAGGACACGACGTGTACGGCGTTGTTTACAATTACCGCCCCAAAAGAAGACATGACAGGGTGGGGTAAGCCTTGTTTCATGGCATGGACCACCACCCCGTGGACGCTACCGTCAAATACCGCATTGTGTGTCGGTCCAAAATTCGATTATGCCGTAGTACGTACATACAATCCGTATACCGGGGAAAAAATAACAGTAGTCATTGCCGAAGCGCTTGTAAAAAACTACTTCAAGGCTGAAGGCGCCGAGAAGCCCCTTGAAGATTATACATCCGGGGACAAAATTGTACCCTGGAAAATCGTAGCCCGCTATAAAGGCTCCGAACTTGTAGGCATGCGTTATCAGCAGCTTATGCCGTGGGTACGTCCGTGCGAACGTTTGGACGCCAATTGTGCGGCATACGTTGGCAAATATGCCAATGAGCATCCCGAAACAATTTTTACAGTGGGCAAAGACCGTTTTGTCCAACTTTCCGCATGTGCCTTTCGAGTTATCCCCGGAGATTATGTCACAATCGATGACGGTACCGGCATAGTACATATTGCACCAACTTTTGGTGCTGATGATGCTAAAGTAGCCAAGGCTGCCGGCGTTCCGCCACTATTTATGATCAACCATAAAGGCGAGACGCGTCCCATGGTCGACTTGACAGGCAAGTATTACACACTTGATGAACTTGATGAGACGTTTATCGAAAAATGTGTGGACGTTGCCGCATATAGCCATCATGCGGGAGACTATGTGAAGAACGCCTTTGACCCCCGTTTCAACAAGGACGGTATCTATGATGCAGCTGCCGCAGCCAAGGCAGAGGACCTCAATATTGTCATTTCCATAGAGATGAAGCGTGACGGCCAGGCCTTCCGCATAGAAAAACAAACGCATAACTATCCGCACTGCTGGCGCACAGACAAGCCCGTACTATACTATCCGTTGGACAGCTGGTTTATCCGCACGACAGCAGCTCGCGACCGCCTTATTGCCCTCAACAGCACCATCAATTGGAAACCGGCAAGTACAGGTAGCGGTCGATTTGGCAAATGGCTTGAAAACGTTCAGGACTGGAATCTCAGCCGTAGTCGATATTGGGGTACCCCACTGCCTATATGGCGTACCGAAGACGGCAAATTCGAGAAGTGCATAGGTTCCGTAGAAGAGTTGTACAACGAAATAGAATGCGCAGTAGCAGCCGGAGTCATGACGGTTAATCCTTTGCGCGAAAAAGGCTTTGAACCGGGTAATTACGCTAAATCAAACTACGAGAAAATAGACCTGCACCGTCCATATGTGGACGACATCGTTCTGGTAAGCGAAGACGGTCGTCCGATGCATCGCGAAACCGACCTTATCGATGTTTGGTTCGACTCGGGTTCAATGCCCTATGCACAGCAGCACTATCCGTTTGAGCACAAAGAAGACATCGACAACGGCACTGCATTTCCCGCAGACTTCATTGCTGAAGGAGTCGATCAGACACGAGGATGGTTCTTTACGCTCCATGCCATTGCCGGAATGATATTCGACTCTGTAGCGTACCGTAATGTAGTTTCAAATGGCCTTGTGCTTGACAAGGATGGCAACAAGATGTCCAAGCGTTTGGGCAACGCCGTCAATCCCTTCGAAGCCATAGAGAAATATGGCAGCGACCCGTTACGCTGGTATATGATATCCAATTCATCACCATGGGACAACCTAAAGTTTGACCCGGCAGGCGTTCAGGAGTCGGCACGTAAGTTTTTTGCAACGATATACAATACGTATTCATTCTTTGCCTTATATGCCAATGTCGATGGCTTCGACACCTCGACTGCACAGGTCCCGATGGAACGTCGCCCAGAAATTGATCGTTGGATTATTTCAGTGTTGAATACCCTGATACAAGATGTAGACCGTAATCTGGCCGATTACGAGCCCACGCGTGCGGCCAGAGCCATCGCCGATTTTGTTGGAGAGAATCTTTCGAACTGGTACGTACGCCTCAATCGAAAGCGTTTTTGGGGTGGTGGCATGACTGAAGACAAACTTGCTGCATACCAGACACTTTACCAGTGTCTTAAAACGGTAGCGCTGCTTATGGCGCCAGTTTCGCCATTCTATGCCGATAAGTTGTACCGCGACCTTACCGGGTGCGATGCTTCGGTACACTTGGCAATATTTCCTGAAGCCGATACGGCTGTGATATACGCCGACCTTGAAGCACGTATGCGCATGGCCCAAAGTATAACTTCTATGGTATTGGCCTTGCGTCGCAAAGTCAACATCAAAGTACGCCAACCTTTGTCCGTAGTGATGATACCGGTCAACGATGACAACCAGCGCCGTATGCTTCAGGCAGTCAAAGACCTGGTACTTAGCGAGGTCAATATCAAAGAAATGAATATAGTAGATTCCGATACCGGAATATTAGTGAAACGCATCAAGCCCGACTTCAAGAAACTCGGGCCGAAATTCGGAAAGCAGATGAAGTCGGTAGCACAAGCACTTACAGCGTTTGATACTGCTGATGTGATAGCTATGGAACGCGATGGATATTCGGAATTAACTCTTGCTGATGGAACAAAAGCGAAAATAGATATTGCCGATGTCGAAATCATCAGCGAGGATATTCCCGGATGGCAGGTGGCCAATGACGGCAACCTTACTGTGGCCATTGACGTCATAGTTACAGACGAATTGCGGCGTGAAGGTATCGCTAGAGAAATCGTCAATCGAGTACAGAACATTCGCAAGAGTCGTGACTATGCAATCACAGACCGCATATGCCTATCTTTTGGGGCCAATCCGGAGACAGACGAAGCTATAAAGGAATATAAAGACTATATTTCAACGCAAGTGTTGGCCAAATCCATTGAGATTATGCCCAACGTAAGAGACAATTACGAGGCACTCACCATAGACGATATAACACTGCCGGTAAATATCACACGAGACAAATAAGCTATTACACGAACTGTTCATAATCCCTCCATTTATGGCTGAAAAATTAAGATATTCAGATGAAGAGCTGCAAGAGTTCAAGCAGCTGATAATAGAGAAGCTCGAAAAAGCCACTAAAGAATACGAGAGCTATTGCTCTATAGTCAAGAATGACGGAAATGACATATCCGATACATCGACAACATTCAAGGTGCTTGAAGAAGGAGCTTACACACGCGACAAAGAAGAAGCCGCACGCCTTGCCGAGCGTCAACGCAAGTTTATAAACAAGCTTCAGGCTGCACTTGTACGCATAGAGAACAAGACCTATGGCATTGATCGTATCACAGGCCAGTTGATACCCAAAGAGCGCTTGCGTGTCGTGCCTCATGCCACCTTGTGCGTCGAACAAAAAGAAAGGAAATAAGTGAAAGCAACCCTAACCAAGGGACAGACAGCGGTGGCCATAGTCCTCGCTGTCATAATTATAGACCAAATCATAAAGGTTTGGGTCAAGACCTCATTCTATTTGGGCGAAGATGTGGAACTGACGTCCTGGTTCCATATGCGGTTTATCGAAAATCCGGGAATGGCCTTTGGCATGACTCTTGGTAACAAATTGTTTCTGACCATATTCAGAATAATAGCCGTCAGCCTGCTTATATGGTACATTACGCGTTTATGTCGTGACAAGTCCGCATCCAAGGGGTATGTTGCATGTATTGCGCTGATTACGGCCGGTGCCGGCGGTAATATCATAGATTGCGTATTCTATGGCGAAATCTTCAACAATCCATTTCCTCCCGAGGTCGCATCTGTTGTACCTTGGGGTGATGGATATGGTGAATTGTTCCATGGCATGGTAGTCGATATGTTCTACTTTCCGTTGTTTAGTTTTACTTGGCCCGAATGGGTGCCATTGATAGGCGGCAAAGCATTCTCCTTTTTTGATCCTGTATTCAACTTCGCGGATGCGGCCATCACCGTTGGATTCATTATTCTTATCTTTGGATATTATCGTTATCTTGGCGGAAAAAAGAACGGCAACGATACCGAATCCGGCAAAAAAAAGGAGATGGAACATCAATCGGCTGAAGTGTCAGAATAAACAGACAGAAAACCATTGCCAATACGCCCGGATGTAGCACTGTACTCATACAAGATGAATGTTCGTCAATTCATAAATGTAATGATTGCTGTTGCATTACTTGTAACAGCATGCCGCAAAGTACCCGGGGACATAGTGCAGCCAGAGGACATGAGCCAATACTTGGCAGACATATACGTAGGCGAGAGCGCCGTAGAAATGAACTACTCCGAATATTCAAATGACTCGGTTCGTCAGGCGCTTAAACAGGCAATACTCGAGCGGCATCATTTGACACAACAACTAGTAGACACCTCAATGATGTGGTACGGTGCACATATAGACAAATATATCAAGGTATACGAGCGTACCGAAGAAATATTGAAGGACCGTTTGGCTAATTCGTCAGCCATAGGCACAGCCAATACAGCAACAATAGTTGCAGGCGACAGCGTAGATGTATGGAATGGTGCTTCCGGATTTGCAATAGGTCGTACATCGCCCACTTCGGTGGTTTCCTTTGATTATGAACGAGACCAAAACTGGGACAAAGGTGATTGCTACGCTTGGCGTGCACACTTTACCAACAACCGTAGCGTCATCCGCTGGCAATTGTGTGCCGACTATATTGATGGAGCCATCGAAGTCCTTACCGGGCAATTCACAGGCGATGGGTGGCACGACTTGATATTTATAGCCGATACGGCCAAGACAGCAAGACGCATATACGGAGCAATAGTATTTGGCGACAACCTACAGGGAGATGTATATGTAGATAGTATACGGCTTGTACGAAATCGCTTTAGACCGGATATGTATTCCCAGCGTTATCGCCAGCGCCTATACAATGCCAAAAGATGAAAAGATATCTTTGTCGCCACGTCATCGCTGACGGCGTAGATATGGGATTGTGCGTGGTTACGATTACTTCAGATGGCGGAGTGTCGATTACGCCATTTGAAAGCGAAACGCCGTCAACATTATATCTGGACGGGATACTTGAAGTGAAGACTGATGGTCATATACTTCAAGCGATTATCCATAACGGCAAGCCGTTGACGCCGTGACAGTCCAAGAACATTTTTTTTCGAAATAATCCAGATGATTTCCATAAACAATCTTACGGTAGAATTTAGTGCCAAGACATTATTTGACAATATAAACTATGTCATCAACCCCAAGGACAAAATAGCCCTTGTGGGAAAAAACGGAGCAGGAAAATCTACCATGCTCAAGATTATTGCAGGATTGCAAAGCCCGACATCGGGGACAGTGGCAATTCCGACAGATGTGACCGTCGGATACCTGCCACAGCAAATGATACTGGAAGATGATGTTACGGTAATGGAAGAAGCCTCCAAGGCCTTTGAACACGTTCATCAACAGCAACACGAGCTTGACAAGCTTAATACCGAGTTGTCCGAACGCAGCGACTATGACAGCGAGTCATATGCCAAGCTAATAGACCACATATCCACACTGACCGAACAATTGGCATACTCTAATGCCGACAACTGCATTGCCGAAGCCGAGAAGACACTGACCGGCCTGGGCTTTGAACGTAGCGATTTTCAGCGGCCTACTAGTGAGTTTTCCGGAGGGTGGCGTATGCGAATAGAGTTGGCCAAGATACTTTTGCATCGTCCGGACGTTCTGCTGCTTGACGAACCCACTAACCATTTGGACATAGAGTCCATACAATGGCTCGAAAATTTCTTAATGACAAAGGCCAAGGCCGTGGTACTTGTGTCGCACGACAGGGCATTTATAGACAATGTAACAAACCGTACCATAGAAATATCCCTAGGAAAAATCTACGATTATTCTGTCAATTACAGCAAATTTGTCCAACTACGCCAAGAACGCATCGAACAGCAGATGCGAGCCTATCAGAACCAGCAAAAGCAAATAGCCGACACTGAAGCTTTCATTGAACGCTTCCGGTACAAAGCTACCAAGGCTGTGCAAGTGCAAAGCCGAATGAAACAACTGGCTAAAATAGAGCGCATAGAGGTTGATGAAGTAGACAACTCACGACTAAACCTACGTTTTCCGCCTGCACCACGCTCAGGAGACTATCCCTTGATTTTGGACAACGTAGGCAAGGCTTACGGAGACCATCAGGTTTTTGACCACGCGACATTTACCATAAAGCGAGGCGAAAAGGTTGCCTTTGTAGGCAAAAACGGCGAAGGTAAATCTACACTTGTCAAATGCATCATGGGCGAAATCCCTTATACAGGCACCCTGAAAATCGGACACAATGTGAAGATAGGCTATTTTGCCCAAAATCAGGCACAAATGCTCGATGGCGATATTACGGTTTTTGACACTATTGATCGCGTGGCTGTAGGTGACATACGTACTAAAATAAGAGATATATTAGGCGCCTTCATGTTTGGCGGCGAAGCTTCGGACAAGAAAGTCAAGGTACTTTCGGGTGGCGAGAAGACGAGATTGGCAATGATACGGTTATTGCTCGAACCGGTCAACCTCCTTATACTTGATGAGCCCACCAACCACTTGGACATGAAGACAAAAGATATTCTCAAGCAAGCTATTAAAGACTTTACGGGTACTGTAATAGTTGTCAGCCACGACAGAGAATTCTTAGACGGACTTGTTGAAAAAGTTTATGAATTCGGCCATGGTAAAGTGACGGAATGTCTTGGAGGAATATATGACTTCCTTGAGCGCAAGCGTATAGCCGGCCTTGGCGAACTGGAAAAACGCCCGATACAACAACAGACTAAGCAAGACTCGCCTAAAATCCAGACAGTAGAAAATAGATCCTCGGATAAGCCTTCGGAGTCCAAACCGCGTTTGAGTTACACCGAACAGCGCGAACGCGACAAAGCTATACGCAGGGCTTTCAAAAAAGTTGAAGAAGCCGAAGCGGAAGTAACTCGCCTTGAAGCAGCAGTCAAAGATATCGAACAACAAATAGCGGACGGTTCGACCGACCCTAAAATATACGACAAGCATGCAACAGCCAATAAAGACCTTGAGAATGCTATGAGCGTTTGGGAATTGGCTACGATGGATTACGAAGATCTCAAAGTCAAATAGAGAGCCTGAATACATTAAAGCTATGATATAAAATATACTACGCAAAACATATACTCACAATCATTTATAAAATAAAAGTATTATGAGAACTTTTACATCCTTTATGACAATGGCACTTACAATGGGCGCCTTTGCCGCCACACCACATGGGATCAATGTCGCCAATATCGACACCTCCGTAAGCCCCGGTACAGACTTCTACGACTACGCATGCGGAGGCTGGATTAAAGCCAATCCCCTGAAAGCTGAATATTCACGCTTCGGCACTTTTGACCAGCTTGGAGAACTCAACCGAAAACAAGTATACGACCTTGTCACAGGCCTTGACCCAAAGAAGGCAACAAAAGGCACCAACGAACAGAAGATTGCAGATCTTTTTGCAATGGGCATGGATAGTATCCGCCTTAACCGCGAGGGGGCACAGGCTCTTAAGAACGACCTTCGCCGTATCAATAAAGCCAGACGTTCCGATATAGCAGCAATTCTTGGCGGTCTACCAGGCGCATCCGGATTCTTCGGAACAGGTACAGGCGCAGACATGATCAACTCCAATATAAACGTAATGTATTGGCAGCAAGGAGGTCTCGGCCTGGGTAATAGAGATTACTACATCTCAAATGATCCAAATGAACAAGCAGTACTTGATGCTTACAAGACGTATCTAAATACCATAGCCTCACTTGCGGGCTATAACGAGAAAGACGCACAACGTCTGGTCAACAACACCATCGCCATAGAGACTTCACTTGCCGAAGCTGCAACGACCAATGAAGGCCTTCGAGATCCGGGTGCGAACTACAATCCTATGAGTATGACTGAAGTTAACGCAAAGTATCCTCATATAGACTTCAAATCCTACTTTAAGGCGCAAGGCCTAAACTCGGTAGATAGTATCGTTATTGGACAACTTGGCTCCATAGCTGCCGTAGACTCGATACTTGCCAAGGCATCGATACAATCACTGCGGGACTACCTTGCAGCCGGATACATATCTTCTGCTTCGTCATTCCTAAGCGACGACTTTATCAATGCCGGTTTCGAACTTCAAAAGGCCGTATCCGGAGTACAGCAAATACAACCCAGATGGAAACGCGCACTCAGCGTACCCAACGGCATGCTCGGTGAAGCACTTGGCGAACTCTATGTGGCTAAATATTTCCCTGCAAGTTCAAAAGAGAAGATGCTGACCTTAGTCAATAATCTGAAATCAGCCTTGGGGCAACATATATCCGACCTCACGTGGATGAGCGAAGCCACCAAAGCACGCGCTTTGGAAAAACTCAATGCCTTCACCGTGAAAATAGGATATCCTGATAAATGGCGTGACTACTCCGCCTTGACCATAGATCCGACACTCACTTATTGGGAAAATATCAAGCAAGCAATGCTTTTTGTCACCGCCCTTGACGTAGCCGACTATGGCAAACCTGTAGACAAGGCTCGCTGGTATATGACGCCGCAAACAGTCAACGCATACTACTCGCCATCAAGCAATGAGATCTGCTTCCCTGCCGGAATACTTCAAGCTCCGTTCTTTGACCCTGAGGCTGACGATGCCATCAACTATGGCGCTATCGGCGTCGTGATAGGCCACGAAATGACTCATGGATTTGACGACCAAGGACGCCAATTTGACAAAGACGGCAACTTCAAGGAATGGTGGGCACCCGAAGATGCAGAGGCCTTCAAGATTCTTGCAGATAAACTTGTGGCTCAATTTGATAGCGTTATCGTCCTTGGCGATACACATGCCAATGGTCGCTTGACGCTTGGCGAGAATATCGCCGATCAAGGAGGTCTTCGTGTAGCGTATACTGCGTATCATAATGCCTTAGGCGATAATGGCGCGGAAATTGACGGATTCACCCCGGATCAACGTTTCTATCTTTCCTATGCCAACGTTTGGGCTGCTAACATTCGCGACGCCGAAATCCTCAAACGTACAAAGAGCGACCCGCACTCTCTTGGCCGTTGGCGTGTAAATGCCACTCTACGCAATATTGAGCCTTTCTTCGCTGCATTTGGCATCAAGGAAGGCGACCCGATGTTCCGTATCCCCTCCGACCGCGTCATCATCTGGTAAACATTCAAAATTAGTCAAAACCACAAAGCCCGGAATTTACATAACAGATTCCGGGCTTTAGCATAAAATAATCGCCCCACAGCTACGTTATTACATAAAAAATCACTAAATTTGCGTATAAATACGGCTTGATTGAGATGGCGGGGACAAACCCTTTACCAATCAGGCATTTGACACGATATACAGAACAAACAATAACGTACATATATATGAAATTCAACGTTTCCAGCAAAATCCTCTGCAATTTTGCATCATCAGTAGCCAAGGTAATCAACGATAAAAATGCGTTGACCATACTCAACAACTTCTACATGGAGTTGAAAGACGATATCCTCACCTTACGCGGCTCTAACACAGAAAACTCGCTGACAGCACATATACCGGTCAATGAAGCACAGGGCGAGGGGGCCGTGTGCATCGATGCGTCCTCTCTGGTCAACATGCTAAAACAAATACCCGACCAAGGCATAACGGTAGAAGTGGCCAATTCGCTCAACACCACCATCGAATACTCCAGCGGCCGCTTTGAATTTGTGGCCTTAGATGGAGCCGGCTATCCTCGCTTGGACACAGACGCAACAGCGGCAGAGGGTATTCAATTCCTATGTACGGGCAACGAACTGCGCAAAGGCGTGGACTATACCTTGTTCGCGACAAGTAACGATGACTATCGTCAGCAAATGATGGGAATCTATTTCGATGCCAAGCCCAACAGTCTGACTTTCGTGGCAACAGATACACGCAAACTGGTAAAATACACCACCACCGAATGCGCTCCGGGCGCTGCGGCATCCTTCATTATGCCGCCTAAGGCAGCAGCCATTGTCCGTAGCCTTTTTGCCGATGATGAAAACGTAAAAGTCAATGTTACAGAAAAATATGCTGTCTTTGAAAGCGAGAGCTATATCTTCCAAATACAATTCATTCAAGGTCAGTATCCGGACATCTCGCGAGTGATTCCGCGCAACAACACCTTGCAATTAACCATTGACCGACAGACGATGCTCAATGCTGTACGCCGTGTCAGCGTCTTTGTGGACCCGGCACACGGGTTACTCAAATTCCATATCACACCGGACTATATCGATATGAAGACTGAGGACACAACCGCAATGAACTGCGCACGTGATCGAGTGCCATGCTCGTTCACCGGAGATACAATGACCATCGGCTTTAGCGCGACTTTCCTTGTGGAAATACTATCGACAATCACCACCGATGACGTTGTCATCAGCCTCAGTGATCCCGGACGCCCGGGCATTTTTTGCCCCAGTGAAAACCCCGAGGGAACAGACCTAGTCATGCTGCTGATGCCTATGACAATAAGCAATTTCTAAAGACAAGCGCATACATATTAAGATGAAACTTAAGCTAACACGACCCTTGGTCTTTTTTGACCTTGAAACGACCGGCTTAGACGTGTTCAAAGACCGTATCGTGGAAATTTCGGTCTTGAAGCTTATGCCTGATGGTAGGACAGAAGTAAAAACGCGTCGTATCAATCCGGAGATGCATATTTCCGAGGAAGCTACGGCAGTGCACCATATTACAGACGAAGACGTTAAAGACGCACCTACATTCAGGCAGATTTCCAAATCCCTTGCCGGGATTTTTGAAGGCTGCGATATTGCAGGCTTCAACAGCACGCGCTTTGACATTCCGATGCTGTGCATAGAATTCAGAAATGCAGGCATTAACTTTGACCTGTCCCGACACAAGATAGTAGATGTACAGACCATATATCACAAAAAAGAACCACGCAACCTGTCGGCGGCCTATCGATTCTATTGTGAAAAAGACTTGGACGGCGCACATTCGGCCGAAGCGGACATAGAAGCAACATACGAAGTGTTGATGGCCCAACTGGACAAGTATGATGATGTGCCTACGAATATTGACGCTTTAAGCGAGTATACATCTTTAGCCAAACCCGGAACACGCAACATTGATATATCCGGAAAACTGATATATGACGATAAAAATCGCGAAGTAATCAATTTTGGCAAGTATAAAGGCAAACTTGCCGCTGAGGCACTTAAGGAAGATCCCGGGTATTACGAATGGATAAAAAATGGGGACTTTGCTCTGGATACCAAGGACGCCTTCAAGCGAGTATATGACAATATATCAAGTAAATAATCCGGCACCTTGGTTCAAAAAAACGATAAATATGCTAAAAGGCAAGAATATAATACTCGGCATAAGCGGCGGCATAGCTGCGTACAAGTCCGTATATCTTCTCCGTCTACTTGTAAAAGCCGGAGCGCAAGTACAGGTAATCATTACTCCTAACGGCAAAGAATTTATCACACCGGTGACGCTGTCCACCCTAAGCGGACGGCCCGTCATCAGCGAATTTTTCACAGCCAACACCGGTCAATGGAACAGCCATGTTGATTTAGGGTTGTGGGCAGATGCGATGATAGTGGCACCGGCAACAGCATGCACTATGGCCAAGATGGCTAATGGTGTGGCCGACAACATGCTTGTGACCACGTACTTGTCGGCACGCTGTCCCATATTCGTGGCCCCGGCCATGGATCTTGATATGATGGCACATCCATCTACAGTACGCAATATTACACTTTTGCGCTCGTATGGTAACCATATAATAGAGGCAGCTTCCGGTGAACTTGCCAGTCACTTATGCGGCAAGGGACGTATGGAAGAGCCTGAAAAAATTGTTGCCGCCCTTGACCTTTTTTTCGCAAAGGAAAAAGACTACAAAGGGAAGAAAATCATGATAACAGCCGGGCCGACTTACGAGAAAATCGACCCGGTGCGTTTCATAGGTAATTACTCCTCAGGCAAAATGGGCTATGCCTTGGCCCGAGCGGCGGCTGAGCGAGGTGCCTATGTCACTCTTATCAGCGGACCGGTGAGCCTGACAATGGACCATCCCGGAGTGAAAGTTGTGGCAGTCGAGAGCGCAAGAGAGATGCTGGAAGCATCTCAAAAAGCATTCGAAGGCTGCGATATGGCAATTATGGCTGCGGCCGTTGCCGATTACGCACCCGAGACGATAGCAGACAAAAAAATCAAGAGAGAAACAACAGGTATAGATTGCATACGCTTAGTTAAAAATCCCGACATAGCAAAGACGTTAGGTGGAACAAAACGCCCTGAGCAACGTGTTGTCGGCTTCGCTCTCGAAACAAACGATGCCGAAGCAAATGCCATGGCCAAATTACGCCTTAAACAGTTGGATGCCATTGTCCTTAACAGCCTGACCAATCCCGGCACATGCTTTGGAGTCGACAACAACCAAGTAACTGTTATGACGCAGGACGGTACAATACTGCAAACCGAAGTCGAAAACAAAGCTATCATAGCAGATAAAATACTTACAGCGCTTAAAAAGCTATTCTGAAATTAATTAGACGCAAGTATATGAAGTTGTTCTCCACACGTTTAATTATTCCTGTCATAGTGTTGGCCATAAGTATGGCCAACGCCATAAGCGGATATGCCCAAGAACTCAACTGCAAAGTAGAAATAAACTCCTCGCAGGTCCAAGGGACAAACAAATCCATGTTTACGACATTGGAACAGGCTATAAACGAGTACATGAACACCAATGACTTCACCAATGCCAAATTTGCCGTAAACGAAAAAATCGACTGCCGACTGTTCTTCACAATAAAAGATGTAAATGACAACGTTTTCACCGGCGACCTTCAAGTGCAATCCACACGTCCGGTATACAACTCCTCATATACGACCACTATATTAAACTTTAAGGACACAAAAATCGAATTCACATATCAGGAAAACGAACCATTGGTGTTTTCGAAAAACTCGATGGAAAGCCAGTTGACCGCCATACTCAACTTCTACGCCTACTTGATTATTGCCATGGATTCGGATACATTTGAAAGCAGAGGTGGTCAAGCATTATACGACCAATTGCAACAGATTGTTCAGTGGGCACAATCTTCGGGCGAGACTGGGTGGAAAGCCTTTGAAGACACCAAAAACCGTAGTGCCGTATTGGCTGCACTAACAGACCAAAAAACCTCTTGCTTCAGAGACTTACTCTATGCATACCATCGTCGTGGTTTGGACGAAATGGCAACGTCTCCGGACAAAGGCAGAGCCAATATTACCGCATCTTTGGATAATTTGCAAAAGGCTTTCGATGTAGCTCCGATGTCCGTCGGACTCTCTATGTTCAAAGATGCAAAGCTTGACGAATTGGTCAATGTCTATTCAAAGGCTTCGACAGAAGAGCGCACCAAGGTCTACGAGATACTGCAGAACATATATCCAACAGAACAAAGCCGTCTCGACAAAATCAAGAATCCGCCGACAAAAAAATGATAGGGCATCTACATATATCAAATTATGCGCTTATCTCATCCTTGGACCTAAATTTTGGCCCGGGGATGAACATCATTACAGGCGAAACCGGAGCCGGCAAGTCGATAATTTTGGGCGCATTGGGCCTTGTAATGGGAATGCGAAGTGACAGTAAGGCAGTACGCACAGGAGCTACAAAGGCGGTTATCGAAGTTGAATTCGACATTACCGGACTTGTCGAAGTCTCGACATGGCTCGACAAAAATATTGAAGACAACCCTTCGGGCGTATGCATTATGCGCCGAGAGATCTCGGCTAAGGGCAATTCGCGTGCATTCATAAATGACACGCCAACAACACTTGACCAAATGCAAACGTTGTCATCAATGTTGTTGGACGTGCATACCCAACATCAAAATCTATCATTGTCAGACAATCGTTACCAACTATCTGTGATAGACTCTGTTGCCGGGACAAACAATGTATTAAAACAGTATCAAGAAGCCTATCATACATATCGACAAGCTTTGGATGAATATGCCCGTGTCCGAGACACCGCCGAGCGCTACAGGGCAGACGAAGAGTACATTGCCTACCAGCTTGAGCAGATCAACGAACTCGGACTTGTGCCACACGAACAAGAAGACTTGGAACGTGAACGCGATCGTGCCGCTAATGCCACTACAACGAGAGAGCATCTCGAGGCGACCAACAATAGCCTAAATACCGGTGATGGAGGGATTACAGCAGCATTGACAACAGCTATAGAACATTTAGGCCAACTACAAGAGAACTATGACGATGCTTCAGACCTCGCGTCCAGACTTATGGGAGTACAGACCGAAATAAACGACATTGCAGATACTGTGGCCGATCATCTTGCCGCCATGACGGTCGACACAATGCCGCTGGAGGAAATAGAAGACAGACTATCAAAGATATATTCGCTGGAAACACGCCATAATGTCGAAACGTCTGACATGCTGATAGAGCGTGCGAAACAATTGCAGGAACGCATAGACATCATACATGACAACAATGGCACACTCGCACGTCTTGAAAACAACGCCAAGCAGGCCAAGAAGCAGGCTGTAATTATCGCACGTCAATTAACAAAGATGCGAACCGAGTCAGCCTTAAAATTCGGTGAAACACTTGTTGAATTAGCCCGACCATTAGGTCTATCCAACCTTAGATGCGACATCCTGATATCCAAAAGCAAGTTGACTCCTTTTGGCATGGATCAGATAGACTTTCGTTTTGCCTTTAACAAAAACCAACCACTGATGTCGGTAGGCAAGACAGCGTCAGGCGGCGAAATATCACGATTGATATTGGCAATAAAAGCCATAGTAAGTGAATATGCCAATATGCCGACTTTGATTTTTGACGAAGTGGACACCGGTGTGTCGGGAGAAATCGCGACACGTATGGGAAGAATGATGGAAAAGATTTCGAGGCATACGCAGATCATTGTCATAACGCATTTGCCGCAAGTCGCATCACAACCCGGGAGACACTTCTGCGTTTACAAAGAAGACGATGAGACATCAACAAATACGAATGTAAAACAACTGACGGAAAAAGAGCGCATAGACGAAATAGCCAAAATGCTTGGTGCCGGCGCGGGAGATAATGCTGCACACAATAATGCTGTCAGTCTTATAGAAAGCAACAAAACGGCTTGACAAACAGCCACGATATAACATGGAACAAGATAATTACATATACGGACTTAGAGCAATAATCGAGGCAGTAGAGGCCGGCAAACAGATAGACAAGGTGCTTCTAAAGAAAGACCTGCAAGGAGAATTAGCCGGAGAGCTTCTTGACGTATTACGCCAATACCGCATTCTTACCATGCGTGTCCCGGTAGAGCGAATCAATCGTATCACGCGTAAAAACCATCAAGGAGCTTTGGCCATTCTGTCGGCCATAGAGTATAGCCGTGTGGGAATTATTGTCCCCGAGTTGTACGAACTGGGTCGTCTACCATTGATGATAGCCTTAGACGGAGTCACAGATGTGCGCAATTTCGGCGCAATTGCGCGTACCGCCGAATGTTGTGGCGTTGATGCAATCATCATACCCGCGCGAGGCAGTGTGTCTGTCGGCGCAGATGCAGTAAAGACATCTGCCGGCGCGTTGCTTCGAATGCCGGTTTGTCGTGAGCGTAATATGGCCAGCGCCATCAAATTCTTGCGAGACAACGGATACCGCGCAGTTGCTGTATCAGAGAAAGTTGAAGTGAACTACACCGAGATAGACTATACAGTCCCCACAGTATTTGTCATGGGCGCAGAAGATGTCGGCATTTCTGCAGAAGTCATGCGTGAATGTGATACTATGGTTTCAATCCCAATGTTTGGCCAAATACAATCCCTAAATGTATCCGTAGCTGCAGGCATAATGATGTACGAAGCTGTGCGTCAGCGCCTCAAATCGGATATGGAAATACTGTAATGGTCTTTTTGCTGCGGCTAAAAGCCAAAGATGCGGATTGAATTGTGTGATGTAGTATCGGCAACGCATTTAATATCTGAGCCTATTGCAGAAGCAACACTTGCCGCTGTTGCTACAATATATGCGCTCTCGTTACGCCGCCCGCGATATGGCACCGGCGCGAGATAAGGCGAATCGGTCTCGAGAACAATGTTCTCCGGCCAAATTGCCGACAGAATGTCAACGATGTTGTTATGCTTAAATGTTACGATGCCGTTGATACCAAAGACTGCATTGTAGTTGCAAAGTATGCGTTCTACATCGTGAACTGTTCCGGCAAAACTATGAAAGACAAAAGACAGGCCCTTATAGTCTTGTAAGACTTCAAGCAATTGGTCAAGTCCGTCACGGCAATGAAGTATTACAGGTAACCCATAACGTTCGGCCCAATCCAGTTGAATGTCTAAAATCTGCATCTGTTGACGTTCGAATGTCTTATCCCAATATAGATCTATACCAACTTCACCCACAGCGATATATCCTCCATTGGTTAGCTCTGCAGCTACGCGAGCCAAATCATCATCCAATGTTTCCAATACGATTTCGGTAGGATGCAGTCCCATAGCCATGCGTATATTATCAGGAAAGCGTGCAGCCAAAGCTTTCATGGGTTCAATAGTAGATACATTGACATTCGGAAAGATCATACGCAACACACCTGTGTCAATAGCCCGTTGAGTCACACCATAGCATCCATCTGCATTTGTATCCATTAGAAAATCGTCAAGATACAGATGCGTATGCGTGTCCGTAAGATGCACTTCCGATGGTAATGGGGCAGGAGGCGCTACTAATTTTTTGCTCATGCTTGGCGTTGGCTTAGGTCAGTGGCAAGAGACCTGAAATAGTCAGAATGGACATTGCCAAGAGCCATACGATCCAATGCGCTTATGGCGCGTTGTGCGTATGCATCAACAAGTTGCTGACACTTAACATCCAAATCCAAACTGCGATATATGGACTTAACCGACTCTATTTTTTTCGTATCATCCGTTTTTGCGTCTAAGGCAGAGCAGATATCCTCGCGATTACCTTGTTCCAAAGCGGAAATTAGAAGCCAAGTCTTTTTCTTATTGAGGATATCGCCACCTATTTGTTTGCCAAATAAAACCGGGTCTCCGAAGGTGTCGAGTAAGTCGTCTCTTAGTTGGAATGCCAAACCTAAATTGTCGCCAAAGTCATAAGCAGCCTTACATGCATAGTCTGAGGCCTTGCCCAACATAGCGCCGATACGGCACGCGCATCCGAGCAATACAGATGTCTTAAGGCGTATCATACGAATATACTCGTCAACGGATACATCATCTCGATCCTCGAATTCCATATCAAGTTGTTGCCCTTGGTATATCTCAAGAGCCGTTTTTGTGAACAATTCGAATATGCATCGGCCTGTATCCCCGGGCATACTATTCATATATCCGGAAGCAATAGTAAGCATTGCATCACCGGAGAGGATGGCAACATTGTCATTCCATCGTCGATGAACCGAGGGGCGGCCACGTCGCACATCGGCGTTATCCATGATGTCATCATGTAGTAGTGTAAAGTTATGGAATAACTCTATACCAATAGCGGAGTCAATAGCATCCATTGCATCGGCACCACAAGCCATGGCCATTCGAAGAAGCAGAGTGGGGCGCAGTCGTTTGCCTCCGGACTCTATGGTGTAGTCTATAGGTGCGAACAACGCAGATGCTTCGGTCGGGTATGGTATATTGAACAAACGTTCGTTAAAAGCGTCAATGACGCGATCAAAATCTTGTGAGCCCGGACGGCAAATCCCGGTCGGACGGTCGTTCTCAAGTGTCGGCATATATATTTTTGCTTAGTTTTTTTGGATCTTAGTTATATGTGCGTTTAATCGTTGCTGCAAATTGGTCTTTACCCGATTGGTCCAGCAATTCCATTATGCGTTGAACAAGCACGTTATCACCATCTTCAAGATACTGAGCTATCTTATAAGGCGGTAGCGTGACGACAATCCAATGTGCTTTCTCATCCATGTCCATAGCGTCAAAACGACGTTTTATAGCCGCCATAAGCTCTGATACAGTTGCTGTGTCTCCACTTTCGGAGATAAAGTTAAACATGGCATGAGACAAATCTACGGAATGATAGGCAAAAATACTATCGGCAATCTCGTCGACTGCATGTGTCGCATACAATGCCATTGCTCGTACGCTCATAGACGAATCGTTGAAGAGCCCGCAAACATCATTGCGGAAGCAGTCGTCATAATCGGACAGCATGTTTGCTCGGAATGTACGAATGTCCGCATATGAGCCTTTAATTGCTAATGCGTAAACAGAGTCGGCCGCGTCATTCGGGGCTAAACCATTAGCATTAGAGCAAGACAACATGGGACACCATGCCGATATGACTATTACGGCTAAATATAAATATGTGTTCAATGACATAAGGCGTTTTGGCTGTCGCTTTTGGTGAAATATATGTAAAGATACTAACAATTATTGAATATCATTTGGGGATAGCATTTTTTTTTGTACTTTCGCTTTGTATTTCTGCTCAATAGGCCGAAATACATATAATGTTTTTTGCATAATTTATGACCGCAATTATATATAGATTAGCAAATTATGCGATAGGAATGGCGCTTTTGGCTATGCCCGTATCGGTTATGGCGCAGTCCATCGGCATTGCAGGCGAAAAAAGTGCATCCATTGGCATATACATAAAAGACCTTCGTTCAAACAAAACCATAGTCGCAAAGGATATTGAACAAGGTTATATCCCAGCAAGTGTAACCAAGGCAGTGACAACCGCATCGGCCATGACATTGCTTTCGGAAGACTATCGTTTTGAAACAATAGCAAGACTTAGAGGAGCTCAATCGAGTTCGCCGGCGGTATGGAATGGAGACATAGAAATCATCGCATCGGGAGACCCGACCCTTGATTCGGACAATTTCTCGGACAATAGAGGATTGGTCGATTCTATTGTTTCTTCACTCAAGTCAATGGGTATTGTCCGGGTGACCGGCTCAATACGCCTTATAGATGAAGACGTTCCACAGCAGGGCCCGGTTGAGAAATGGGAAATTGACGATGTCGCTTATACATATGGGGCCGGATGGTATATGTTTAACTGGGAAGACAACATTTACCGACTGAATACTACCACACGCGAGACTACGCCGTATATGCCGAATTTAACCATAAAAAAAAATAAAAGCAAACAGGGCACTCGCATTATACGTGGCTTCGGCTCTAATGTCTTGAGCGTGTATACGCCTTCGACGTCAAAAAACAATTACATATTCTCAACCATGCCTTATCCGTGGATTGCCTTTGAATATTCATTACGCAAATCCCTGACGGATGCCGGCATCGAAGTAGGACATAAATGTAAATGTGACGATAACGACGACAAAGATGATGTCGAGACCATATATTCCCGTTTCTCGCCACCAAGGGACTCTGTATTGGGTTCGTTGATGCGCCGTAGTGACAATATGTACGCAGAAGGTATCTTGCGCAGCTTTGCTCCGGCCGAAGATCGTTCCGAAGCCCTTGCCAAGGAAATGGAGCTATGGAAACAACGCGGCATTGACATGCAATATACCAGAATATGGGATGGAAGCGGACTGACGCGTGCCAATCGACTGTCCCCATTGACTTTGGGCAATATATTGGAATATATGGCACAACATAAAGATTCGACAAAATATATTAAGCTTTTTCCTGTATCAGGCGTAAGCGGAACTATGAAATCGTTTATGGACGAAGCACCATATAAGGGACGACTTGCATTCAAAACCGGTAGTGTAAACGGTGTGCAGTGCTATGCCGGATACGTGATAGATAATATTGAGTCATGCCATCCCTCGCATGTAGTTGTAATAATGGTCAACAACTTTTATTGCACAAGGAAGCAATTGAAAAAAGCTTTACAAAAATATCTATTGAAGCAGTTGAACGAGATAATATAATACCGCAGACGATATGAAGCAAATGATTAATGCACTATTAAAGTGTAATATTGAGATCGAAGGACTTTTAAGAGTTATCGAAAGCCGTGACTCAAAATATGCAAGAGATGTACTATCCGAAAAGATAGAAGTCTTCAATACATTGTATGCGACCATGAGCCGGTCATACCCTGTAAGTGTTGAGGATGTACCGATTGAGACAGAAGAAACACTAATTCAATCGACAGAAGAAACACCCCAAAGCTCGGCCGATGAACCGGAAGCGTGCCAATATGCGAAGGACAACGATACAGACATTGCAGCTGCACCATTGCAAGTTTCGGCGCGACAGGAATTGGATGCAACGGACAACAAAACCCCGATAGAGGAAAATCAGACGCAAACGAAAGCCTCCTTGACTCCGGAGTCACCTCAAACTGAGCCAAACGTTTCTGTCGCGGAACGTGACGACTCGCTACGTATGGATGAATTGTTGTCCAGACGTGAAGCACAAGATTTAAGAAGGGCATTCACGTTGAATGACAAATTCCGCTATCGTCGCGAATTGTTTGATTCAAATGACGCACTGTTTGCAGATACACTGAATACACTCTCAGCCATGCATAGTCTTGACGAAGCTTTGGATTATCTATATAAAGATATGGGATGGGATCCGGAAGATGATAATGTAAAAGATTTTGTGGCCACGATAACCAATCATTTCAACGCGATAAAATGACAACCGGAGTACTATATATAGTTCCAACGCCGGTTGGTAACCTCGGGGATATGACTCCGCGTGCAATATCAGTGCTTAAGGCGGTTTCACTGATTTTGTGTGAAGACACTCGCACAAGCACGCCCTTGCTCAAACACTTCGGAATTACCACACAAGTGTCAAGTCACCACAAATTCAACGAACACCAGAGTGTGGATGGCGTCATCGCTCTTCTACAGCGAGGCGAAGATGTGGCCTTGATATCCGATGCAGGCACTCCCGGTATTTCCGACCCGGGCTTTATGCTGTCGCGCGAATGCCGCAGGAATGGCATAATAGTTCAAACGCTTCCCGGGGCCACAGCATTTGTGCCGGCGTTAGTCAATTCGGGTCTGCAGTGCGATCGTTTCATTTTCGAGGGTTTTCTCCCTACTAAAAAAGGGCGAAAGACACGACTCGCCGAAATCTCAGAGTCTCCTGTATCCATAATTATATACGAATCTCCGTTGAGGCTTGTCAAGACACTTGAGCAACTTGCTGAGTATTGCGGCGGTGAACGAGAGGCTTCGGTTTCTCGCGAGATATCTAAAATATACGAAAGTACAATACGTGGAACGCTTGACGAACTAGTGAAGCATTATACATTAAATACCCCCAAAGGTGAAATTGTAGTTATTGTGGCTCCGGCTGTTAAAAACAATACAGCAGGCTCACACCGGAACAAGTACAAAGATGATTCTGCGAACAATGGCAGAAAAAGCAATCAAATGTAAATATAGTATTAATCAACAAAAAACTTGTTAGCAATGAAACGTATCAAAACATTCGCGGTGGCAGCAATAGCCGTAATGCTGGCTGCATCAGGATGCTCCAAGACACCGCAAGTAAGCGAAGACAATGCAGAAGCATTGAAAGAGGCTACGAAAGAGGAACTGGAACAAGCTGTATCGGACCGGGATGAGTTGCTGTCCTTGGTCAATGACATCTCGGACGGTTTGAATCAAATCAAGACATTGGAAGGCATTGTTGCCGTTGGAAAGGCAGAAACACCAAATCAAAAGCAGCAAATACGTCAGGACATCGCATCAATACAGGAAGCGTTGGAACAGCGCAAACAGCGCCTTGAGGAGCTGGAAAAAAAGCTCTCCTCCTCAAAGATGTATACCAACAAGCTCCAGTCTACCATCACATCGCTCAAGAATCAAATAGAAGAACAGCGTAAGGAAATTGAGCGTCTGACAGGCGAGCTCACATCGGCAAATGAGCGTATAGGCGTCTTAGACAATCAGGTGGACTCGCTGACCACAACAGTGGCCGGTGTAACCGATCAGAGAGATGAAGCTCGCCGCCAAGCCACGGACCTCACCAACGAGCTCAACTTCTGCTACTATGCAATCGGCAGCGACAAAGAGCTGAAAGAGCATAATATAGTTCAGGGCGGAGGCTTCTTGCGAAAAAGCAAACTTATGGAAGGTGAGTTTGACCAAGCATTCTTCACCAAGTCTGACAAGAGAAGCTTGACTCGCATACCGCTGTATGCTAAAAAGGCCGAAGTGCTTACCAAACAACCCAAAGATTCGTATGTAATAGAAGACGAAAATGGTAACAAAGTACTTCGAATTACAAATGCCGAAAAATTCTGGAAGACCACAAACTACCTTGTAGTAAAGATAAAGTAATCAATCTTTCATCCAAGACAAGGGGCTGTGTCAAAATGGGCACAGCCCCTTTTTCTCACAAGGTTACATGCTTTTGCGTATAGGCTAAGTACATGACAAAAATTTGAAAACATCGAATTTCGGCTTGCAGAGAGATCTGAGTAGTTCGTTTGCGATTTCTTCCAGGCCGCACGCGCCTCAAATTGGGATCACGTTCAACGCTCGTAGGCATCGCCGATGCTATCTTGTGCAGACTGACAGTCTGCACAATGCAAAGAGCGTGAAGAGCAAACGTAAGCAATTTTATGCGAGAGAAATTCATCACCAGGCCAAGATGCTCTTGCATAATCGGGATAATTTGATTAACTTTGTCGCAGTCTTTGGGGGTTGTCGTAACTTTCATGGACAAAGCGGTAAAACATTTCTTTAAAGCTACAAATTTTCAGGGGCTTTTACAAGAAATAAGTAATTATAAATCAATGATATAGCTGACAAATTTTAATTTTTGTCAGCTACTATAAAGTTAATGCGTGAATTCAATTCAACCAATTTCCGAATCGAACAATGACTAAGAGTATGATAATATCAAAAGACAACTTCGTAACGGATAACATGACCAATACGGTTTGTTATTCCAGTCTTCTACATGGAGAGAGTAGCGGTTTGGATAAAAAGTTTAGAGAAGAGCTTTATGGCGCTTTGAAGGAGTCTGTTAAAACCTTTAAGCACTATGACCTTTATAATACTCGTGACATCTGGTCAAGAGATTACATGCCAGTACAGTTGACTAAAGATCTCTTTCTGAACTACACCTATAACCCGGATTATCTTAGCGACCAGAAGAAATACATTACTAACTGGTCGAAGCACAAAGTCCATACTTGCAAGACAAAGGAACTGAAACTTGAGGTTATTACAATCCCTCTTGTTCTTGATGGAGGCAATGTGATCAAAGCTATCGACAAGTTTGGTAAGCCAACAATCATCATGTGTAGCAAAGTTTTGAATGAGAACAATCTATCCAAAGAGGAGCTTACAGATTTGTGGAACCAATTCTTTGATAATCAGATTCGTCTTATTCTGATCGAATGGGAAGGAAAAGATGAAAACCCGATTGGACATGCCGATGGAATGGTTAGATATATCACTGAAGGAAAAGTTCTGATTACAAATTACTGTGATTTGGACGATGAAGAACGTCTGAGTGAGCCACTGAAAGAATACTTTGATATTGAACGTCTGCACTTTGGAGATGTTGAAGGAATCAAAGGTACAGAGATGTGGAGCCTCTTGATATCTAAAAGCTGGGGATACATTAATTTCCTACAAGTTGGGAAACATATCATTGTACCCAAATTAGAATGGGAAGAACTCAACAGGATAGCTGTTCAACAGATTCAGAAAGCGTTCGGTGCTTCTTATAAAGTTGAGCTTATTGATTGTGATATGACTCAAATTCTAGAAGATCCAGAGGTAAACACAAACAGTGGCGGTGGTCTAAACTGTCTGACATGGACATTGTTAAGTTCAGAATAGTATATTAAAGTCCCCTTAAAATAGGTAAAAGCACTTTGATTTTATTGGTATTTAGCTCGCTGTAAAGGTTTAACAAGAGATCGGATTTGATTTTGTATCTTTGGGTAAACAATCAGTACCCCATGTACAACATCTAATATATCTTGCCCAAGTGGTGGCTTTTTTAGACCGGAACAAATTCAATCAAATCATTCCAAATAACTGCGGCGACTGATATGTCAAACATTTACTTGCTAAAACCAGCTCCAGGCGATGATGTTCGGACAGTTGTGCAATCGTTCAAGCTTAAGCCTCATCACCATTATTGATCTATAAGCTCCCCAAAATGACATCTTCAACCTTGTCGACAAGTACATGCCTTTGACTCTAACAGTAAATCTATGCCTCTCCGTGTTTTGGTCGGCGAAGTTCCGCAAACGGAAGAAATAGCAAAAACATGTGACGGATTTATAAAGATGGTTATTTTGTGTCGCTTAGGGTAAATAGTTTTTTATTCGGGCTTAAAGACTTCAAAAGTCTTATCATTATAATAGACTATGATTGAATTGATGCGTTGCGATGCTTTAATTGCTGTCAATGTATTCGATACCGTATCGATATGTTTGTTAGTTTGAGATGCAGAATTGTCAGTTAGATTTTGCTGTTTTTGGGGAGGAACGGATGAATGCTCATTAGACGACACCTTCGTGGAGTGATTGGACAGATTAATCTCTCGCAAATATGTTGCAGTGTTTTTTAGGTCGTCGATGACGCCCTCACACGCACTTTCACTATCTGTTAACGAGTTTTTATCTTGGCTATACGACATATTACTTTGTGTATCAAATAGTGTAGGTGCACTATCGGAAATTTTCGATTTTTCATGAGACATGGTTTGCTCACTGCGGGAGGTTGCAACAAATGGTGATGTCTCTCCAAACATAAGCCACATTAGATCAAGATCTGGGAAAGCATAGTGAAGTTTTCCCAAAAACTCGTTACTGATTTTTTTGTTTCGACCGCTTAATATCTGAGACGCCGAAGGGCGTGGTATGCCAAGCAAATCGGCAAACTGAGATGATGACAGCCCGCGTTGACTGACAAATTCATTTAATCGGGTGATTATATCCATTTTGAATGACCTTAGCTGATTATTTTGCAAATTTAATAATAAATCTGAATTTACAAAAGTAAATTAATCAACGTACTTGTATATGTACAAATGCAAACATAGCGATTTGCATTTGCGACAACAACTGTGTGCGTTTGCATTGCAGATGCATAGGGTGTATGGACAACTGCAAATAGGGTAGGTGAGCGGAGCATGCCTTTTATTACACTTTTAATCTAAATCGATACATGTAATTTACTGAGCCATAAAAGAATACCATAAACAATATATCATTATTAAACTGAAGCAAGCCGATGTCGCTAAATAAATCAACTTATAATTTAAAAAGCATAATTAAGTACCATGATTTTTAACAACTTGTCTAAAGTGTTAATTTTAATAAATCAATAAACCGGGGGCTTTATCAGAACATATGCATATGCATAAGCATTAAATAAGTTAGCAAATATTATAATGTATCAGTGATTAAAATTAGTTTGACGTGTTTGCATACGCAAAAACATGCGTTTCGGCTCTAAGGTTTTGATGTAATTGCAACATTGGATGAAGCATAAGAATTAAACAGAAAATATAATTCAAAACAATATTGTCCTAAATAAAA
>DAAP01000012.1 GCA_001701165.1 Bacteroidales bacterium H4
AATTTATTTAGGACAATATTGGACGAAAACAATATTTACGATTTGTAAGAATGACATCTTTTGAGTAATTTTGTACACTCTTTGGCATTGGCCTCGATCAACGCCACCGCAACATTGGAAAAAACAAAAACAAGGGTTTAGCCCGCCACATCTTAAATCCAAGATATGTCTATAACCAGACTTGCATCCGCAGCATGCGTTTGCGCCATCCTCCTCACGGGATGCAGCGCTCCCAAGAAAGTACCTTATCTCGTTGATGCCGAAACAATTCCTCGCGAATCTCTCGCAGCCGTCTCGACAGTAAAAGATCCGATATTTGTTCAGGGAGACCTGCTCAACATATGCATCTACGCCTCAGACCCCACAGCCGTGGCTCAGTTCAACAAGGGCCAATACCTAACTCCGGAAGGAGCCATTTCCAAAACCAGTAATAATACCAACACCGCCGGCACAAACACTACCTCGCTGACAGACTACTATCTTGTGGACGCCGATGGGAATATTGATTATCCGGTCATCGGACGAATACATATCGCCGGTAAAACAAAAGAACAACTTGCCCGCGAAATCAAGGATGCCATCTATCCCCGTTATATCAAAATCGAACCTACAATAGACATCCGCCTGATGAATTTCCGAGTCACCATCCTCGGTCAAGTCAAGAGTCCCGGTGTTTATCAGTCTGACAACGAGCGCATGAACATCCTCGAGGCATTAGCCAAAGCCGGAGACCTGGACATCCGCGGTGACCGTGAAAACGTCCTGCTGTATCGCACCAATGCCGACGGCACCCGCGAGGTTCATCGCCTCAACCTTCACGACAAGAGTCTGCTGCTGTCGCCATATTTCAACCTTCAGCAAAACGACTTCATATACATTACGCCCAATCGTTCGGCTGCGGCAAGCGCCTGGCAGATGCACCAAGGATGGACCACAGCCATATCTGTTGTATCCGGCTTAGCTTCCATAGCCGCACTTGTGATCGGAATTATAAACTTGAACAAGTGATACCCTCGACGTTATCATAAAAAATAGCTACGATCAATAGGCATACACCTCATTTACAACAAGACATGTCACATACATCAGAGCCAAAAGACAACTTTGACATAGGCACAAACAAAAGTGCCGCCGGCAACACCCCTATTGTCAAGACCGAATCATTCGATCTTACGGGCTTGCTCTTAGACTACCTCAGCCACTGGGGTGTATTCCTGCTCAGCATCATAATTTGCGGCGCCGCCGCATATTACTACTGCAAGACACAAATCCCGACATACACGGTATCGGCCTCGATATATCTCAACGATGAGAACTCCTCTACCAAAAGCAATGCGGTCACCATGGGATCCGAGAACCCTATGGTCAACCTGAAGCAGTACATCGATGAAACCGAAATCGAGATCCTTAAGTCTCGAAACAACCTGATAAAGATTGTCGATTCGCTCAATCTCTCGTATTCGTACTATCGCGAAGGCAAACTACGTGACGTTCCCGTTTATCGCACCGCACCAATCGAAGTTTCGTTAGATTCACTAAGTCTCAAGCACTTATCAGCTCCTATAGAACTGACCATCAGTCCTGAAAACAATGGAATAGCGGTCAAAGCATCGACAAATGTCAATGACGAAGAGGAATGCATCGAAAAGTTATTTGCCAAGCTACCCGGAAAAATTCAGATGGGTGCCGGGACCATCACTATATCGCGCTCACCTCTTGTATCTCAGCTTGACGGTGTTTACAAGGTCAAAATCGCCAATCCCTCGAGTGTTGCCGCCACTATTGCCAATTCACTGACCATCAATTTTGCCGACAACTCATACACAATTCTGCGCATACGTATCAACACCCCGCTTGTCGAGCAAGGCGTAGACATCATCAACACGCTACTGGCACTATACAATCAGCGCATTATCGAGGACAAAAACCGCTCGGCATTGCAAACCGAAGCGTTCATCATCGACCGCTTGGTCAACATAAACGACGAGCTACACGATGTTGAGGAAAAACTCAAGCGATACCGCGAAGAACACAACATCGCCAACATCGATGCACAGACAACGATGAACCTGACACAGCGTAGCTCCAGTGAGCAGCAAATATCACAAGTTGATGCCCAAATGTCAGTGCTCAACGACGTGGAACACCGCGTAAAACGCCAGGACAACTTTGAGATGCTGCCCACAGTATCCGACGACCCGGCCGTATCCGCCGCAATACAGAGCTACAACACCATGGTCAGCAACTACGACCATGCACTGCAAACCCAAACGCGCGAAACCGGATATGTGCGCGAGCTCGAAAACAAACTCAACCAGCAAAAGTCGCAAATACTCGACAACATCGCTTCGGCACGTGGATCGCTACGCGCCACACGCCGCTCCATAGCATCACTGGACAGCCGCAGCGCCGGACAACTGGCAGCCCAACCATCCATAGACAAAGGATTACAAGAAATCTTCCGTGAACAGCAGGTAAAGGTAAACATCTACACATTCCTCCTGCAAAAACGCGAAGAAATAGCCCTGCAGAAAACACTTGCGACACCAACGGCACAACTTATAGACAACCCCTCAGGTTCCGGTCCAGTATCGCCCAAACATCTGACGATTCTTGCCATCGGTCTGCTTATAGGCTTCCTAATCCCAGCACTCATTATTCTGGCTCGTCGTATCATCAGCCCCAAATTCAAGGATCAAGTCGAATTGGAGCGTATGACGTCCGTGCCGGTCATCGGCGAAATATGCCATAGCGATGATAAAGAAAATATTGTCATCGGAGATCAAGTGGCCACCCCAATAGCCGAATTATTCAGACTGCTGCGCAACAACATCAGTTTCATACCGGGCGGTGCAGACAATAAGGTGATACTGCTCACTTCTGCCGTATCGGGCGAAGGAAAGACTTTCGTCTCGCTCAACCTGGCAATGACTTACGCGCTTACCGGCAAACGTGTTGTAGTACTTGGTCTTGACATTCGCCGCCCCGTATTGGCTCACCTCGTAGGCCTCCGTAACAGCCGCGGCATCACCACCTACCTTTCCGAACAGGAAGACGACATCAATTCGCTGATATTCCCTACATCAAACAGCGAGAACTTGTTCGTTATGCCCGCCGGCCCGGTACCTCCAAACCCCAACGAATTGTTGCTGAGCAAACGCATGGACACACTCATCGCATACCTACGTCAGCACTTCGATTACATCATTATGGATACGTCCCCCATCGGCATCATCTCAGATACATATATTCTGATACCTCAATCGGACATCCAATTGTACGTGACACGAGCATCCTATTCGACCAAACGCAGCCTCAGAGTGCTACATAACGCCATAAACAATGGCCGCCTAAAACATCCGTACATAGTGCTGAACAATGTCAATATGACATCAAGTGCCTACAGCTATCGCCACTATGGATACTACGGATACTCGTCTCGTCACACCTATGGATACGGATACGGGTACGGATACAGCCGCGATGACAAAGGCAACGTTGTGGCTTCGCATCACCACCACAAACACAGCAAAAAATGCTGGTTTAAACGTTCTAAGAAATAACCACCACCTCCAAACGAAGAAGTTTCGGCCATCGGGTCGGAACTTCTTCGTTTCTTGCCCAAAGCCGACAATACGATGCCAAGAATTATCGTGAATTAGTCAATATGGCTAATGAAATCGGCGACGAAAATCTGAGAAAGCGACACCGCGTAAGTGCGTCAAACTCGGCAGACCATTCTCCACATTGACCGCAACGATATCATATCGAATACGATGGTGTACAAGGCCGGACACCTTCATAAAAACCCGCGAAGCAACTATAAGATTATGCTGTTTGTCCGCATCGACGGCCATAACGGCGGCATCCACATCGGCCCCTTGACGCGTCTTGACCTCGACAAAAACAACCTCATCGCCTTCCATCCCTATAATATCGACTTCGAGATGACCCATACGCCAATTGCGCGCAAGTATTGCATACCCCTTGGCTATGAGGTACTCAGCGGCATACTGCTCGCCCATACGGCCCAATTCGCTGCGGCGTGACATCGTGTGCTTGCTTGTTATTTGCAACGCAAATATAGCACAAATACGCCGAAAAACGCTTATCTTTGTACTACAAACTGATGCGTATGCTTAGCCATATCGACACAACAGACCACGGCAGCCACCATACTGCAGCCATCATCGGTGGCGGACCGGCAGGACTGACAGCCGCACGGCAGTTGGCCACATCCGACATCGGCATCACGCCCATCGTAATCGAAGACGAAGACTGCGTGGGGGGTCTATGTCGGACAATTGTCCATAACGGGCTACGCATGGACATCGGTGGACATCGCTTTTTCAGCAAATCGGACATTGTCAACGACTGGTGGAAATCCGTACTTGACTACGACGGCAACCCCGAGGTTCAAGACAATGTCATGATGCTGCGTCCCCGCGTAAGCCACATATATTTCAAACATCGTTTTATCGACTACCCGGTCACGGCGTCTTGGCACACACTGCGCGACATAGGCCTGCTCAACGCCATGCGCTCGGCCTGTGGATACGCGTGGGCCAAGATTCACCCACGCCATCCTGTCAACTCGCTCGAGGACTTCTACATCAACCGCTTTGGCCGACCACTATACCGGATGTTCTTCGAAGACTATACCACCAAGGTCTGGGGCATACATCCATCCGAAATGAACGCCGATTGGGGAAGTCAGCGCGTCAAAGGCCTATCCATAAACGCCGTGATACGCAATATGCTGACCCGCAAGAACACCAACGAAACGCACGTCGAAACATCGCTTATCGACAGATTCAGGTATCCAAAATACGGGCCCGGACAGCTATGGGACGCCGCTGCACAGCAAGTACGACAACTCGGCGGAACAATCCTTACAGGACACCGCGTGACTGCCATCAATATCAACAGCCGACGCCACGTCCATTCGGTCACAGTCATCGACCGAGACGGCTGTCAACAAGACATTCCCTGCGACTACGTTCTATCCTCAATGCCGTTATGCGACCTTGTTCCCAACCTTCGAGGCATCGACATCCCGGCAGACATACTTGCCTACGCCACCGCCCTGCCCTACCGTGACTTCGTCACTGTGGGCCTACTCGTGGATAGTCTCACTATACACACACGCAACGGCAAACCCCTTCCGGATACCTGGATTTACATCCAGGACAAAGGCGTACACCTCGGACGAATGCAAATATTCAACAACTGGTCACCATACCTCGTCCCCACCCAAGGCATATGGCTCGGATTAGAATACTTCTGCAACCAAGGCGATGAGCTATGGACAATGTCGGATGATGAATCCATATATATGGCCGTCAACGAATTGCAACGGATAGGTATCATCGACACACACACCGTCATCCGCGACAGCGTACGCATCCGTATACCCAAAGCATATCCGGCATACCATGGCACCTACGCCCAAATGCCATACTTACGCGACTTCCTCGACAGCATAGGCGGCCTCTACTGCATCGGACGCAACGGTCAACACCGATACAACAATATGGACCACTCAATGCTTACCGCCATAGCCGCCGTCAATGCCATACAAGGCAACGCATCCCCCCAAAACATATGGAACGTCAATACCGATGACTCATACCACGAACAATCCTAACCGACACAGTATGAAAACAATATACATCACACTTGCCGCTGCTGCAATACTCAGCGCATGCACTACGGCGCACAGACAACAGCCGACCGGCACAACCCGAGACACCTCCATCGCACAAACCGACGACATCCCCGAAGACAGCACCATGTACAACCCCGGAGTGCTGATTATCAACTACACACGCACCGACACAGTACGCGCCGCACTTTTGGCCCAAGTCAATCAGTTGAATGCCACAGTCATCTACGACTACAACATCATCGATGCCATAGCAGTCCGCCTGCCCGAGCCGCACACACTATCGGCCACCAACCGAGCCATCCGCACCCTCAAATCCATCCCCGGCATCCTCAACGTCGACCGCGACCACATCGCCCGGCTCGACACAGACAGATAACCTGCGTATACAACATCGAAGCACACAAGGCAGACCGAAGGCTCAACATCCGGGCTGCAGCTACGCAATATGCGCACATCACGCTATATTGCTTAGTATCAATACATTACCCCCCCCCAACTTCGCCACGAAGACGCCCTTGCGCCACAAAAACATTTTTTGAGGTTTTTTTGATGAAAATTTTGTCATATCAAAAAAAAGCCTTTACTTTGTGAAAAAGTTACCCGTAACAAAGCAGAAGCCCCGTAGGGGGTCGAGCGGCGGGCAACATCGTATGAGACGCCGCACAGTACGGCACGACATACACGACATATTATCAAAAAAGCGTATACTTGGCGCTTATTCTTGACGTTCCGAAATCTGACAAATTTCCATCATCGCTGTCAAGGATATAGCAACAGTAGAACGCCTGTGGGTTTGTAATACCCCGTCACCGCCACAGACACCGCCTTGCCACGGTGCCGGCAGTGACGTTATTACAATAACTGCGTGGGCTTCTGCATGTTGCTCTTTCCCCAGCGAGAAAGGCTTTGTCAGAGCCCCGGAACGACGGAACGAGCAACCGGTAAAGAGCCCTCGCTTTTTTTGTATACCGACGTGACACCGGCGGCATCCAAACCCATAGGATAGCAACAGACAATCATCCATCACTTCCGCCGTATCCCTTCTCGCCACTCGGTATACAGCCAGTACTAATCCCTTGGCCTTTGGTCTCTTCGTCAAGCGCGTGAGGACGCCCATACCTACCTGAAAACAACATGGCAAAAACTGTTAAGACAAAGACTTCTGCAACTAAAACGGCTGCAAAAAAAGCAACGGCCACAAAAGCCACAGCAAAGAAAACAACGGCAACTAAGCCCGCGACCAAGACTACAACAACCGAAATCACAGTTAGCGGCAACAAAAAAATCGCCACTCTCCAAAAAGAATTTAATAAGAAGTTTCCGTATATTCGCTTAGGGATATTCTATAGTTACGCACGCAATGCCGTCAAAAAAGGAGAAACTATCACAAATATTGACGGAGACAAGACACTCGCATCTGTGCGGCGTGCAGATTCCGGCGGTTCCATCTCTATTTCCGGCAATAAAAAAGTAAAGTCCGTCGAGAAGGAGTTCGATACGGTATTCGGCTTATACTGCCAAATATGCTATACGAACGCGGAAGGGAACCGTTATTACACCAGCGGAGCATCTGACGAAATGACGCTTTCTGCACTCAATGCATACGGAGAAAAGAATGGCTGGAAGAAAGGAATATACAGATAGCACAACCTAACAATCAACCCATATACAATCAGACTATGGCAATAAAACGAACCGCCGATGGTACCATTGACAAACGTACCAAAGAAGGCAAAGCAATCTGCGAGCGTATGGCCAAAGCTCGCCGTGCTGCAGCCAAACTGAAAAAGAAAACGACATCTACATCTGTCAAGAGAACAGCAGACGGCACAGTCGATAAGCGGACCAAAGAAGGTAAAGCAATCTGTGCTCGTATGGCCAAAGCTCGTCGTGCAGCAGCCAAACTACGTAGAAAATAGCGCTTCCAGTCTTTCTCCAGACAAACAACAATTCATCAACCAATAACAACAGACTAGAATTATGGCAGTAAAACGAACAGCCTCCGGCAAAATCGACAAACGCACCAAAGAAGGCAAGGCAATGTGCGAACGTATGGCCAAAGCCCGTAAAGCAAAAGGCTCTCTCAAAAACCGTCTGAAAAGACTATTCAAGTAATCAACCAATCAACAATCGGACTAATGAAAACAACAGACAAAACTATAGCGGCTCTCGTTGCTGCTGCAATATGGGCTGACGGCGAATACGAAGAAGCTGAACGCATCACCGCCGGCGAAATAGCGGAAGCCCTTGAACTCCCGGAAGACGAATTTATCGCCCTCGTTGAACAAGAAATCGAAAAAATCAAAGATTTCGACGAAGACAAAGCAACTGAATATCTGGTAGCTAACGCCGACGATGTGGACGACCAGGAAGTTGCAATCGTCTATGAAGCACTTATGCAGATTATGATATGCGACAACGTCCTCACCGTAGACGAAGTCAACACCCTCATCGTTGTTGCCGATGCGCTTGGCATGGACGAAGCAAGCTCAATCCTGCTGCTCTGCGATATGGTCAAGACCGAACCCGAGCTCGAAGTCGAACTGTAAGTTCTTAAAACAAAAATAAAAATGGCAAGCAAAATCAGAGTATATGGCAAAGCCCAAAACCGTACAGTGCTCGGTCTGGTACATGCCTACATGACAATGTTCCCCCACGCAACGCTGGAGGACTTACGCAAAGCATTTCCTAATAGCCTCAACCCCGATAAAGGCGTAGCCGAGAACTTCATCTATGCCGAAGAAAAGGGCACAAACGCCAACTGGGACGGATACTTCAAAGGCGAAAACGAGGTTGTCACAGATGGCAACGGACGCAAAATTGCCGTTGTCAAGATGTGGACAAAGCCATCGTTCCAACGCGCAATCGAGCAAGCAAAACTCTATGACATCGAAGTAGCCGAGTTCACCGAAGCCGACAAAGGTTTTGGCAAGAAAGGCGGCTTCCGCCTCGAGTACCTCAATGGCTATGTACCCCCGGTACCTGACAAAAAGAAAGGTATTCCCGTATGGGTTTGGATTATCGTGGCTCTGGCTGTTATAGGCGCCATCGTTGCCCTTTGCTTACCCAAGGGCGAAGTCCGCGTTGAAGAAAAAGTCATCGAGAAAGAGGTCGTTGTACGCGACACAGTATACGTACAACAAATCCAAGAAATTGAGTGCAAGTTCAATGCCGCTCAGTTCGAACAAAACAAAGCCGAGTTGAACGATGATGCCAAACTCGCCCTCCACGACCTCGCCAAGGTTCTCAGCCAGAATCCCGAATTGCGCCTACAAGTCGTAGGCCACACCTCCGCCGAAGGCAGCGCAGAGCACAACCTCAAACTGTCGCAAGATCGTGCCAAGGCAGCCGTTGACTTCCTCGTAAACAAGGAAGGTATAGACGCCGCACGTGTCACCTCCGTTGGCAAAGGCTCGTCTGAACCTAAAGATCCCAACAACCCGGAGGCCAACCGCCGCACCGAATTTGTAATCTTGTAAAGACGACAGATGACGAGTCTCGTTGACTTAGTCAAAGACGATGTATCCGCGTTCTTGAAGAGCGACCATGAGTTGCTCTTCAATGAGCGCGACCTACAGATGCATCTCGCTCTGTGGCTCGAAGCATCAGATAACAAATATGATGATGTCGACATCGAATACTACGTACCGAACTCTGAACTGGAAGGTTATGGCGACCTTTGGGACAATGAATTACGCATTGATATCGTAGTCCGAAAAGAGACTGAATACGTTCCTATCGAGCTCAAATACAAGACTAAAGGCGTAAATCGGCAAATATCCCGTTTCGGCATAAAACTAAGCAAGGAAGTCCTGGTTGTAAAGAATCAGGGAGCTCAAAACCTCGGAATGTACGGATTTTGGAAAGACGTCAAGCGCATTGAGCTGTTGCGCCGGCGTTTTGACAACATCCACAACGGCTTAGTCGTATTTGTTACCAATGACGAAATATATGTCAAAGGAAGCAAGGAATCTTCAGACAATTATCTGATGAACATCTCCGAAGGCAGACACAGCAGACACAAATACTGGCAAAAGCTCGAAAGCAAATTAGCCAAAGACAACCCCAGGTTTGACGTCGAAACAGAGTATTCGATGCATTGGGGATTCAACATCATCGATAACGAAAAGTTTTATCATACAATATTATCTATATAATAGTATAGCCTCGCTATATGGAGACAAAAAACGAAATCATAATAGGCGAATACCTTGTCGTAGAAGACATCAAAGGCTCGTTTTATGTACGCAAGACATACAGCAACACCAAGGGAGCCCTACGAGAAATTGCCGACAAAATAGACTTTGAATATGACGACAATTGGAATACACGGCAATTCGGAGCCAAATTGATCGGCGAGTTGAAAGGCGAAAAAATACCCTCAAAAGGAACCGCCCATGCCGAATACGGCTCCTTCGTAATCTATCGTACCGAAGAAGGCTCTATCGTCGTCTACACAGACTACGAGAACACCAAACAAGGTCTACGCGAAATCGCCGGGCTTATAGACCTCGATTACGATGCAAATCTGACCACTCGCCAATTAGGCACGCGTATAATCAAACGCGCGGTGGAAATCCTAAACGCATAAGAACAACCATATCATACAACTAAAATCAATACAACTATGGCAGAATTTAAGTTAGATGGCCGTATGAAGGTCAAGACTCTCAAAGACAACTTCAAAAAGAACTTCGGCTCTACACTCCGTGTCTACAAGAGCGCAACATGCCGCGGCGCCTTCGCCGATGACAATGCAACTCTCGCATCTATCCGAGCAGAAGGCAAAGCAGGCGGAGAACTCACTGTTGGCGGCAACCTCAAAGTCGGCAACTTCGAGAAGAAAGTTGCTGAAATGTACGGCATCGGCGTACAGGTGGCCAATTCCGACAACACCAAACTCGCGGACGACAACATAACACTCGTCGCCTCCGGCAAGTAATAGCCATAAAGTTATATGGCAAGCAACGATTTCGAATGTAAGCTATGCAAGAAGGTAATTAGCAAGGGGCTATTTACCAGCAGCGGCTCATTCCACAAGTATAAATGCCCCAAACACGGAGACATCTGCGAGAAACATATAAAGAAACACTTGTTTGGTAGTCCCACATGCAAGGAATGTGGGAATAAAGTCCGAGTATATACTAAGACCGGAGCCAAATGGGTGCAGGATAAATAATCAAAAGACTCCAATTACAATCCTAACAACGTCTACCATCTGCTTGGCAAGTGTCAGACTATATTAAGCGCCGACACTAGCCAAGTAGATAGTTAGACAATGAAAAAACGACTACCATGGCAACAAAAAAGATAGAAATCAAAATACTAAAGTTATCCCCAAACCTCCGTGACGATTACGACTTGCAAGACGAAGTAACAGCTTCTAATTGCGCCCAATGCGAAGTCGATAGCGATGAGGACAACGAAGTCGAGATATCTGACGAAGAATTCGAAGCCCTCAAACCATACTTTAAAGCCGTTGACCAGTATTGCGATGGGAATTATGTCGAAGCAGTCAAAGGCTTTCGTGAATACGCCGAAAAAGGGGTTGTTGATGCACAATGCCTCCTCGCTACATGCTATAAAGACGGCAAAGGCGTCGATATAGACGAAACAGAAGCCTTAAAATGGTATCTCCGTGCAGCAAAGCAAGGAAACACAAAAGCCCAAATGATGACAGCCCTTAGCCATTACTTCGGACGCGGTGTTACGCAAGACTATACTGAAGCCGTTAAATGGTTCCGAAAAGCAGCAGAACAAGGAGACGCGGGATCTCAATGCTATTTGGCATCGTGCTATTATTCCGGACTGGGCGTGGAACAAGACTATACAAAAGCCTTTGAATGGACAAAACGCGCGGCAGAACAAGGGCGAGCCGATGACCAATATTATCTCGGCAGCAAATACATAAATGGCGTTGGTACCCCAAAGGACATAAAAGAAGGCATAAAATGGTATAAAAAATCAGCAGAACAAGGAAATGACAAGGCTCAATATGGCCTTGGCACTTTATATTATTACGGATCAGGCGTACCGGAAGATAATAAGGAGGCTGTAAAATGGTTTAGCTTATCAGCCAAACAAGGCAATAAATATGCACAAACATCTCTCGGAGAATGTTATCTGAACGGATACGGCGTACCAATGGATTATAAAGCGGCTGTAAACTGGTTCCTGTTAGCAGCTGAACAAGGGGATGATATAGCTCAAAGGAAGCTTGGCGGATGCTATCTAAACGGCAATGGTGTTTCCCAAGACAACGAGGAAGCAGCAAAATGGTTTCGCCTTGCAGCAGAACAAGGAGACACCGAATCCATGCACGAGTTAGCTGTACTCTATTATTATGGTGATGATTTCCCATTAGATAGAGCCGAAGCGCTAAAGTGGTTTATGGCTGCAGCAGAAGGAGGAAATGCCGACACACAGCGCGTAATGGGGTATTTCTATGAAAATGGGATTATGGTTGAGCGTGATATCGAGAAAGCAAAAATGTGGTACTCTCGTGCTATTGAGTCTGGTTGTGAAGAAGCAATAGACTACTTAGATAACCTCGAAGACGAATGAACTCTAATAGCCGACACTAAATACAACTTTCATTATGAAAATACCGGGACTATCATTTTCGCTGAAGCGTGCGGTGGGCATCACTGCAGCGAAGCAGAAAATTGCACGCAAGACAGGGATACCAACTACGAAACAGGGACTCCAACGCAAAGTAGGAGGGACAATACTTAATGCCATAACCGGCAAAAAGAGACGATAAAGACCAATCAAAGCCCTCAAGGCAGGGAGTCAATCCGGCATCCTTCCCTGAGAAGCAATCTTAGCTATCACCGAAGTATAATATACAGATGAAAGCCATAACCATCTTTTCCATAATTATTGTCATAGGCATTTTTGCAGCCATCGAACAGACGTGTTCGGACAGCAAGAATGAAGATGCGTATGACAAATTCGAAGCGCTGATTAAGGAAGGCAAGCTTTCCGAAGCCAGAGAAGCCTTAGGCGATGTGCACAAAAAGTTGTTTGAGCAGGGAGCAAAACGCCTCATCAACGAATATTTGGCTATAGGCAATCTTGATCAAGCAATTGACGTGTACGAGAATGTATCAAGTAACCATCTATCGACATACGATATGAAGTTTCGTAACGGCGAATACGAACGGTATGTAACCGCCAAGTTATACAAAGCGCTTATCGAAGCTGACAGATTTGAAGATGCATGGCAATACCATCCTCTGGAATACGAAGACCAGAATTATCCCGGCAACGGAGGCTGTTACTACGGATATATGACAGATGTCATTGCTTACTTATGCCAGCATAACCGTCAAGCAGAAGCCCAGCGTTTCTTTGACAAAAACATAATATGGTTTAAGAAAAACGTGGATAATAATAAATGGGGCAATGAATATCCGCAATACTCATACAGCAATATGCGGTCACAGCTCCAAGCCCAAGTAAACGGAGCAGACATAGACCCCGAATCGGATTTCGCACAAATGCTTAACGACCAATGGACCAGCTCAGAACAAGAATAGGCGCAATCACTTTAGTCATACTTGCCGTAGTTTTAGTGTGTCTTGCAGTGGCTAAATGCGGCAACGGCACATCAGATGCATCAGGCACCGATACAACCGCCCTCGGATTAATCCAATTGTCCGAACGTGATGCCGCGATGTACAATCACATCCTGAAACAAATCGAAGAAGGCGAAGCTAACATTGCACAAATCGAGAACGGCAGCGCGACCAATAGTGCAGCTATCATCGAAAACATCAGACAGATACACTATACATACAATGCCGAATCGATGAACGCCGCCACTCGTGCTCACTGCGCAAAACTCGAAGCACGGTTGACTGCGCTCAAAGAAAGAGCGCTCAAGGCCTCGGGAGACTCATCCGATTCGTCTGATATCGGGACCAATAACAATGCAGCCTCAACTTTTGACGGACAGGCCCACCTATTAACTCAAAAGGTCACCTACCCTATCTACCTACTAAGCGGTGATGTTCTACGCTATAACATCCAATGCGAAAGCTCGGCCGGTATTACAGTATACAATGCAGACACTCACAAGAAGCTGAAAAGCCACAGTTCGGCCAATGTCAACGATTCAGTAAAAATCAAATTTGCTGCCGTATACCTCGTCGAAATAGATCCTCGCGCCAGACAATATGTATCCGCAGACATCTCGTTCACACCTTCCCCCGGCACGTCCGCCACTCGTCCGAAGGTGCGCAAAAAAGCGGTCATTTGCTCCAAAAAAGACTTTGGCGCCATCGCACACGAAGGTATCAAAATCCGAAAAATCTTTGATGAGCCGCGCAAATTCACCCTCCGGGGCAAAATCAAAGCATCCTTCTCGGGCGCATCTATTGCCGTGATTCCCGTAACCGTACCCAAAGGCGTATCCGAGTTTTTGTTCTCAATGCGCTTGTCTACAAGCGAACAATCCCGCGCTTCGGACGGCAAATTTGCCGACAACATGCAGCAATCATATCGTAGCATAAAAATATTCAAACTGCCGGTATATGAAAGCACACGTCGCAGCGGTATCATCAATATGCTGTTGGATGACAACCGTCCCATCACCGAAGAAGATGCATATTGCAATATGTACGTTTTCCGCAATGCAACAGAAGCCAAGAAATTCCAAGACGGAACATCCGTTGCATCCAAACTGAACTATGACGTTAATTACTCGCGGTTGGGTACACAATCCTGCAACGGACGCATTCCGACCAAAGGCAACCGCACCATATATCTCGCTTTCGAAAACGAACGCATGCGCTTCACCAATTATTTATGGGTTGAAGCTGCGGCAGCCGTCCCCACCACCGAATACTACAGAATAGAATATAGCAAATAACCACTTGGCGCTTACAGCCATAACGCATAAATTCTGATGAGTAAAATCAGTAATTTCAAGAATAACCTCGGAAGGGTCTTCGATGACAACCTCCATACCAAAGTTTGGCACAATGTCATTGATTACGTCATTATCGGACTTATCATCATTTCGACCATCGAGGTATTTCTATCCACCTACGAAAGCATAGCACAGCGCTACGGTAAATGGTTGTATTGGGTTGACCACCTCACAACATACATCTTCACCATAGAAATTATCCTACGAATATGGTGCGCAGACATTATATCGCCCAAATTCAAAGGTTTTTGGGGACGTGTTAGATATTGTTTTACATTCTACGGGCTCATCGACATTCTGTCTACGTTCCCGTTCTATATCAACTTTATCGTACCACTACCCATTACCGCATTCAAAGCTCTACGTATTGCACGTCTGATGCGCATATTCCGATATATGAAGGCGTTTCATATATTGAAAGAAGCCGTCATAAGCAAGAAAAAAGAATTGGTGGTTTCAGCTCAATTCCTGATTATTATTACGCTCATCCTATCCTTCATACTATATTTCGTAGAGCATGAGGCACAACCGGAAGTATATGATGATGGTTCCTCGTCTGTGATATGGGCTTTCTGCCAGTACATTGGAGACCCTGGCAACTTTGCAGATACACCACCCGTAACCATTGTCGGCAAAATCATCGCCTGCGTCATAGGCATACTTGGAATAGCCATATTCGCCGTACCTGCAGGACTTATCGGCTCCGGATTTACCGATGCTATGGACGAAGACAGACACTCAAAGAAATTGGCCGAAAACGTAAAAAAGGTTCGCAACGTTTTCGAGCGCAAACTCGATCGGCCTACAGGTTATCAGATTGTGAAGCCATATTTGAGTATAATCACAATACAAGCTCGAAGTGGCCTTACAGCCGATGAAATTATCGAAGTTGTGGACAGCCAACCTGATATGCGATTGATAAACCTCGCAGCAGCTCAGTGTTCAGACGAACACCCTAATGATCGTCTTGCTGTCGAAATTTTTCACATCAACCGCCCTTACGGATGCTGTATTGACCGAGGGTCAGACGTAACCATCGTGTCTGTAAGCAGTCTTATAGACCCGATAATCGGCCATTTTTCGTACTATCTGGCCAAAATGGGCGGGTTCAACTATGTAAGTCGTGAAAACGGCCAACTGACACCCTACAAAAGTTTCTATAAGATTCCGGATGCATCAAAGCTCAAGAATGCCAATTTTTTTTTAGAAGATCTAAACAAGCTCACATCCAAAAAGAAAAATAACTGGGTATTCGCTATGCTTGCCGCGTCAGGCGCAAACGAGCCTGCATATCCAACTGAAATACACGTCACTGCCGGTGGTAAACGTGGGGAAGAGTCGATTGACTGCGGCTCGCCCGATGTCATAGACAAAGAGACTTTCAAGAACTTCGTTACAGACTTATCAGACGACCTAAAGCAAAATTTCGACATCGGTACCGACTTCCAGCGGTATCATGATGCCGGCAAGAACAATCAGAATCTCTTCACAAAAAAAACAGCGAACGCCAACAGCATCAACAGCGTTTCGATACGCGTTGCCTGGTCAGTTTCTTGCTGGAATATGCAACGAATGCTCATCGCAAAACACATTGCCCAAGTAATAAACCGCGAAATATTACATATTGCAGATATGCCGATTTCCGAAGAGCTAAAACGCAAAGACATTGCATACAACAACTACAAACAATAAAAGGTAAAACCATGATACTAATCACCATTGACAATTTCGAAATAATATTGCTGTGCGTCATTGCAATATTACTGCTAAATGGTAAGCGCATGCCAAACATTCACAAATTGATTGAAATGATCAAAAACGCAAGACCACCCAAAGCATCTGCCTCAACCACCGAAGGAACAGCTGAAACCATGCCCAAAGAATTGTCCGAAATCATTGAAGAAGAGAAGACAGAGAACAAATCGAATTCACCTGAAGAAACGGTATAAAGTTGGAATGGTAGATCACATCTACTCATCCGGTAAAGTACACATAGACAATCATACTGATACGCACATACATACAATCGCATATAATCGTCTATGCTTTTGACAAAAGCATAAATCAATAATTCACAAATAACAACTGTACAACTATGACAAACGAAACGAGCAACGACGAGGCTATTGTATTAAACCGTATGTTTACAGGTGATTACCTAGAGGAAAACATAGGGCACGAGGTTATCAATCTTTTCAAATCTGACAACGGCAAATACTATCTGTATCTGAACGCCCTCGGATCGTTTCAAAGCATTTGGAAAAGCCGTATCAAGTCAATGCTGATGGTTCGTACTATCCAAGGAGCCAAGATGCTGGAAGTAATAGGACTTGCCACCGGGCTCAAGGATGTCTATAAACCCGAATTGGCCGAAAAAGCTCCGCAGACGAAAAACGCCGCCAAAGCGGACGATGAAAGGTATAGCCAACCAAAGCTAAAGAAAAATCAGGACGATTTTATCGCCGCTAATAGAATAACATATGATGGCGTTTCGCTTAACGCCATCTTCAGTGGCAACCGCTTTCAGCAGGACGTCAATATCACTTTCGAGGCCGAGCGAGTCGTCAAGCCCAAGAAACCAATATACATAACGTTCGAAGCAGACACTACGGCGCAAGAGCGTTTGATAGGCAACGACATACTGGTCAAACTTACAGGACTGAATGCCGCCAAAGCTTCACTGAAGCAGTACATAGAAAATAGCGGCACTGCTGCCAATGCTTATAGCGCCCTGTCCTCGCTTATTGACAATGCCGACCTTTGGGACGAAGGTGTAGGGACAGTTGCCGAGTCGAAGGCCGAGCTTGAGCATACGACTACCGAAACGATGTTTGACATCTGCGGTGTCGCATACAGTGAATTGGCGTATTCTAACGCTATAGCATACTTTTTCGAGCGATACCCGCACCTCTTCACCGGCTTTATGCACGAGCTGGGCGTTGACTTCCCCATAACCGGACGCTTCGATGTCAAGCGCGAGCTGCTCAATATCGACCTCCTTTTCACCAACGGCGAAAAATCAGTAGTAATTGAGAATAAGATCAAGTCGGGCATCAACGGCCTTGACAAGCACGATCCTAATAAGTCGCAACTTGAAAAGTACTATCGCCTACTGGATAAGACAGACAAGAAATACGCCGACATGATTTCTGACAAAGCGACCATCAAAAATCTGAGGCATCGTTTCCCCAATCCACAGTTCTTTGTCCTGACACCGGACTACAACAACGTCGACCTCTCGCAGTACACGTGCAATGAGAAGTACACCAAGGTGCATTACAGCCAGCTATATGCTTATCTGAAAACGACAGCGGAGTATAAAAACGATGGTGACTACCAGTTCCACGAATATGTCGATTCGCTTGAACGCCACGCCAGTCCGTATGACAATGAGCTGTATGTGACCACCCTCCAACGCTTTATGGATATGATTCAAGATTCAAAAACATAATATTGGCATCTTTGCCAAGAATGGGACCAAAAGCCAGGCAAGCTACTGCAAAAAGTCACTTAGCCTATTTTACTTTGCGGACTACGCAATGGGGGTTGCGTATCTCGCGGCGAAGTCGTAACTTTGTATGACGGGCAGAGAGGAGAGAACTCGCAGAAAGGGGGGCTCTCCCGACTGTTTATCGGACATAGCGAGTTACGACGACAATGGAATTCAAGCTACAATCAGCATATAAGCCGACGGGCGATCAGCCGCAGGCTATCGAACAATTGGTGGCCGGGGTGCGCGAGGGCGTCCCGGCTCAAGTGTTGCTCGGCGTCACCGGCTCAGGCAAGACCTTCACTATGGCCAATGTCATCGAGCAGGTGCAGCGCCCTACACTTATCCTGAGCCATAATAAAACCCTTGCGGCACAGCTGTACAGCGAGATGAAGGGGTTCTTCCCCGACAACTCGGTGCAGTATTTCATTTCCTACTATGACTATTACCAGCCGGAAGCTTACATTCCTTCAGCGGACAAGTATATCGAAAAGGACTTGATGGTCAATGAAGAAATTGACCGTCTGCGCCTTTCCACAGTATCGGCCTTGATGTCCGGACGTCGCGACATAGTCATTGTGTCATCAGTGTCGTGCCTTTACGGCATGGGCAATCCCGAGGACTTTCACGCCACGGCATTGAAGGTGTCGGTAGGCATGCACATCACGCGCAACGACCTGTTGCGCCGCCTCGTAGCTGCACTGTATAGCCGCAACGAGACCGACCTGGCCCGCGGCACATTCCGCGTGCGCGGCGACACGGTGGATGTACGCCTGGCCTACGAGGAAATCGTGGTACGTATCGTCTTTTGGGGCGATGAAATCGAGTCTATTTCATCGATACATCCCGAAGACGGCGTAAGCATGGGCAACCACGATAGTTTCAACATCTATCCGGCCAACCTTTTTGTGACCACTCCCGAGCGTCAAGCGGCCGCGATAGCGCAGATACAGCTCGACCTCGGACAGCAAATCGAGGAATTTAATCGTGAGGGCAAACCGTTGGAGGCCGCACGCCTGCGCGAGCGCGTAACCTACGATGTCGAGATGATTCAAGAACTGGGCTACTGCTCCGGCATCGAAAACTATAGCCGCTACTTCGACGGGCGCCAACCCGGTGCACGGCCTTTCTGTCTGCTTGACTACTTGCCCAAAGACTTCCTGACAATCATCGATGAGAGCCACGTCACAATTCCCCAAGTGCGTGCCATGTACGGCGGCGACCTATCGCGCAAGATGAACCTTGTGCAGTATGGCTTCCGCCTGCCGGCAGCGCTGGACAACCGCCCGCTCAAATTCGAGGAATTCGAGGCACTGACACATCAGACATTGTATGTATCGGCCACACCCGCCGACTACGAGTTGGCACGCAGCGAGGGCGTCATTGTCGAGCAGGTTATACGCCCCACCGGACTGCTCGACCCCGAAATTACAGTCGTGCCGTCTACGCACCAAATCGACCACCTACTCGAAGAAATACGTCGCCAGGTGGAGCGTGGCGAACGCACCTTGGTGACCACGCTGACCAAGCGCATGGCCGAGGAGCTGAACGATTACCTGGCCAAACTCGACATCAAGACCGCATACATACACAGCGATGTCGAGACTATGGATCGCATCAAAATCTTGGACGACCTACGTGCCGGCGTCTATGACGTACTTATCGGCGTCAACCTTCTACGCGAGGGCCTCGACCTGCCCGAGGTATCGCTTGTGGCCATCCTCGATGCGGACAAGGAAGGCTTCCTGCGCAGCCACCGCTCGCTGACGCAAACCGTGGGACGCGCCGCACGCAACCTCAACGGGCGTGTCATCATGTACGCCGACCATATCACCGAGTCGATGCAGCGCACCATCGACGAGACTCACCGTCGCCGCGAAATCCAACTGGCTTACAACGCCGAGCACGGCATTACACCCAAGGCCATCATCAAAGCTCGCAATGCCATCATCGGACACGAAGACCCCGATGAAGTGGCAGCACCGATGGCCAAACGTGCATCACGCCAAGGACTTCAAACCAAAACTCAGGCTGCAAAGCCTATACCATATATGAGCGAATACGCACCACAGACCGACATCGCCGCCGATCCGGTCATGGCATACATGAACGCCGACGAATTGCAACGCCAAGCCACGGCTCTGCGCCGCGACATGCTCAAGGCCGCCAAGGATATGCAGTTTATGGAAGCTGCGCGCCTGCGCGACCTTGTACTGAAAATCGAAGATCGCATACAGCGACTTTCCGACAAGCCCGTCGATATTGTCCACAATGGCTAATAGCGCACAACATATGGAATATGCGGACGAGCTTGCCTTAGGTTCTATGGACAAGCGACTGTGGCTGCCCACCACCGTCAAGGAAATCGAAGCACTCGGCTGGGATCGCCCGGACGTCATACTATTCAGTGGCGATGCCTACATCGACCACCCTTCCTTCGGTGCAGCCGTGATAGGGCGCACACTCCAGGCCGCCGGCTACCGCGTGGCGATAGTGCCACAGCCCAATTGGCAGGACGACCTGCGCGACTTCCGCAAACTGGGCATACCGCGACTATTCTTCGGCATAAGCGCCGGAGCCATGGACTCCATGGTTAACCATTACACAGCCGCCCGTCGACGCCGTGCCGATGATGCCTACACCCCTGGAGGACGCCACGGCGCACGGCCTGACTACCCTACAATCGTATATTCGGAGATTCTCAAAAAGCTATTCCCGGACGTTCCTGTCGTGGTGGGCGGCATTGAGGCCTCGCTTCGGCGCTTATCTCATTACGACTATTGGCAAGACCGCTTGCGTCCCTCTATACTATTGGACTGCCAAGCCGATATACTGGTATACGGAATGGGCGAACGCACCATCACAACCATTGCCCAAGCAATAGATGCAGGCATGCCCGTCTGCAATCTCACAAATATCAGACAGACAGTAATACGCGTCCGCTCCACCGACATCCCGGCGGCTGACGAGCACAACATCATCCTCAATTCGTGGGAACAATGCCTACACGATCGCCGTTGTCAGAGCCTCAACTTCAAGCACATCGAACAGCAAAGCAACCGCCGCAACGGCGGCGCGACCCTCTGGCAGCAATATGGTAATAACGGTGTCAAAGCCAACCCGATGTACCCGGCCATGGATATCGGCGAGATTGATGCTTCCTTTGACTTGCCTTACACACGTATGCCCCACCCTCGCTACCGCGGCAAACGTATCCCGGCTTACGAAATGATTCGACATTCGGTCAATATGCACCGCGGATGCTTCGGCGGCTGCGCCTTCTGTACAATCTCGGCACACCAAGGCAAATTTATAGCCTCGCGTTCGGCCGAATCCATTCTACGCGAAGTCAAGGCCGTCACCCAAATGCCGGATTTCAAGGGATATATAAGTGACCTCGGCGGTCCAAGCGCCAACATGTACGGCATGCACGGACGCGATACCGACATCTGTGCCAAATGCCTACGCCCCTCATGCCTACATCCACGCGTATGCCCCAATCTCAATACCGACCACTCGGCACTCCTTGACATATACCACAAAGTAGACGCCCTCAAAAGCGTCAAGAAATCCTTTGTAGGAAGCGGCGTCCGTTACGACCTGTCAATGCACCACACCGGCGACCCTCATATCGATGCCGTCAACCTCCGATACAACCGCGAACTCATCGAACATCACGTCTCGGGTCGCCTCAAGGTTGCACCCGAGCATACCGAAGACCGAGTCCTTGAAGTAATGCGCAAGCCCTCTTTCGACTTATTTTACGACTTCAAGGAAATTTTTGACGACGTAAATCGCCGATGCGGAATGCGGCAACAGTTGATACCATATTTCATTTCCAGTCATCCTGGATGTCACGAAGAAGACATGGCCATTCTGGCAGCACGCACCAAAGATTTGGACATGCACCTCGAGCAGGTACAAGACTTCACCCCGACGCCGATGACACTGGCCACAGAAATATACTACTCGGGGATACACCCATACACGGGCGAAAAAGTATTCTGTGCCACAGACGCGCGTTCCAAAGAAGCTCAACGACAATATTTTTTCTGGTACGACCGCTCACGCCGAGATGCCATAATTGCCTCGTTACGCCGCCTACGCCGACAAGATCTCGTAGGCAAACTTTTCCCGGCATACCGGCCCTATGGGCCCTCCGGCGTGAGCAACCACAACAAATACGACCGAGGCGCTGAATACGCCTCACAAAAGCGCAAGACATTATCTACAAGTATGCACAAAAACTATACAAAGGACATCAAACACAAATCACATAAATAAGTTTTGCTATGCACAAAGCACTAATTATGAGCGCAACAGCACTTATGCTCAACGCAATGGCGCCTACAGCCACATTGGCCGAAGAAACGGACATCATCGACCGCCCAGACTTCAAAAGCGCCACAGGCATCTTCGACATCGATGCCCTTGAAGCTCTCGGACGCGTCTCCGAACCTCGCGTATCGCCCGACGGTAAACGTGTACTCTTCGGCGTAAGCTACGAAAGCGTACCTCAAAACAAGTCTAACCGCGACCTCTACGTCATGAACATCGACGGTACAGGCGTGACACGCATCACCAAGACAGCACAAAGCGAAAATTCGGCTGTATGGATTGACAATGGCACGCGCATCGCCTTTGTTTATGCCGAAAAGGGCTCCTCGCCCCAATTGTGGGTGATGAACGCAGACGGTACCGAGCGCCATGCCGCCACCAATATTGAAGGCGGAATCGAAGGTTTCCTGTTCTCTCCGGACCAGTCCAAAGTCGTCCTTATCAGTACAGTCAAGTACAACCGCACAGCCGCCGATATATACCCGGACCTGCCCAAAGCCACCGGACGCGTCATCGACGACCTTATGTACAAGCATTGGGACACTTGGGTCACCGAAATACCCCATCCATTTATAGGCTCGTTTGACGGCCAAACCGTTACCGACCTCAAAGACATTATGGAAGGCGAACCTTACGAAGCACCTATGCGTCCCTTCGGTGGAGTCGAGTCCTTTGCTTGGAGTCCGGATAGCAAAATACTGGTATATACATCGCGCAAAAAAACCGGGATGGAATATGCTTTATCCACCAACAGCGACCTTTATGCTTACAATCTGACCACCGAAACCACCACAAACCTCACCGAAGGAATGATGGGCTACGACACCAATCCCGCATTCTCGCCCGATGGACGCTATATGGCATGGCTGTCCATGGAACGTGACGGCTACGAGGCCGACAAAAACCGTCTGTTTATACGCGACAACGCTACCGGACAAAAAACAGACCTCACATCAGACTGGGACTATACAATCGAAGAATTCGCATGGAATCCCAACGGCAAAAACATATGGTTTATAGCCTACCACCAAGGCGTGGCACCCATATTTAACATGGAAGTAGCCACACACAAGGTGACCACAGTTGCCGAAGGCCTCTACGACTACACCTCCCTTGCACCCGTAGACAACAAAACCATAGTCACCATGCGCCACTCCATGCTGCGCCCCAACGAAATCTACCGCATAGGCCCCAAGACCAAGAAAGGCGTAAAAGAAGATGTCGCTCTGACAGACATCAACGGCGACATCTTTGCCCAACTCACAATGCCCACCATCGAAGCCAAGAAGGTGCCCACCACAGATGGCAAGGAAATGCTCACTTGGGTTATATATCCCCCAAAATTCGATGCATCCCATAAATACCCGGCCATACTTTACTGCCAAGGCGGTCCTCAAAGCGCTGTCAGCCAATTCTGGAGCTACCGCTGGAATTTCGCCTTAATGGCATCTAACGGATACATCATGATTGCACCTAACCGACGTGGCGTACCCGGATTTGGCACCGAATGGGAAGAACAAATTTCAAAAGACTATCCCGGGCAAAACATGCGCGACTACCTAAGCGCCGTCGATTATATGAAAGCCAACGAACCGGCCATAGACCCGGCCCGCATAGGCGCCACCGGCGCAAGCTACGGCGGCTTCTCCGTATATTGGCTTGCAGGCAACCACGACAAGCGCTTCGCCGCGCTCTTGGCTCACGCCGGCATCTTCAACACCGAGGCGCAGTATCTCGAAACCGAGGAAATGTGGTTTGCCAACTGGGATATGGGTGGAGCATTCTGGGACAAGGACAACGCTATCGCACAACGCACCTTCGCAACCTCGCCCCACCGATTTGTCGACCGCTGGGACACGCCCATAATGATCAGCCACGGCGAAAAAGACTACCGCATCCTTGCATCTCAAGGCATGGCTGCCTTCAACGCTGCCAAGATGCGCGGCATACCCGCCGAAATGGTTATCTTCCCCGACGAAAACCACTGGATTTTAAAACCACAAAACGCCGTAATGTGGCAACGTCTGTTCTTCCGCTGGTTCGACCGCTGGCTCAAGCCCGCCAAATAATAGCAACGATACCCATCCGTCAAAAACCTGACACACAATGTCAAAAGCGGCACTCCGCAAAGAATTGGTCAAGATGTCGCAAGAACAACTTGTGACACTCATTCTCGACCTATATTCGGCGCGACCCCAAGCCAAAGAATACTTTGAATTCTTCCTCAACCCGGACGAGAAGGAATTATACGACAAGTACGTCAAAATCGTCGAAAAGGAAGTGTACCGCTCCAAGCGCGGAATGTTATGCGCCCGAATCTCGTATCTCAATGCATACATCAAGGACTTTGCGTCCTTCGGAGTATCAGCATCCGCTGTCATCGACCTTACACTTCACATTGCACGAATAATCGTCTTTTTGGAACGCGCCTACTATATGACAGACGCCTTGCACAACAGTGGCGGCAAGCTCATTGTAGCCGCTTTGGCTCGCGCCAACGATGCAGGCCTGTTCAAAGAAACCATGCAACGTGTCGAGAACCTGCTTGCCATACCTCAAGTCAGGCCCGGGTACGCCCACGAAATCAAGGAGCAAATTGCCGACTACCTGATGGAAGCACAAAAGTAGCAACTCAGACAATCACTGTCTGACAACAATACCGGACAATATAAGAGCCGGGAAGCGACATCCGCTTTCCGGCTCTTTGCTTTGCTCGAAAGCTCAATCTTGTAGATTGCTATAATAGCCAATATATCCGTAAAAATGTCCGATTTGGACAATGCATTTGGCGCTATGGGATTTTTTTTAGAACTTAGCGCTTGCAAACGGACAATACACGCCAATATGCGACATAAAGCCTGCAATAAAACACTACGAAATATCTCACGCATATTCATCCTCGCGGCACTACATCTGACAATCTGTGCCTTGCCATCCTGCCATTCGTCCAAAGGAAGTACTGCACAAGAGGTCAGCTCGCGTCCGGCATCCAAGCCGGAGGGCAAAAAGCACAAACCGGACACACCGGCAGCTACATCCAAGATGGGCAAAGCCTTAGTGTCCGAAGCTCGCAAATGGATTGGCACACCTTACGTCTACGGCGGACACTCGCGCAAAGGCACTGACTGCTCGGGATTCCTTATGGAAGTATTTCGCGAATGCGCCGGCATATCCCTACCACGGAGCTCGCGAGACCAGCAGGCATACTGCCACCCTATCGACCGCGAATATCTTGCCGTAGGAGACTTGATATTTTTCTCAAGCAGGCGCAGCGGCGGCCGAGTATCGCACGTAGGTATGTACATAGGCAATGGACGCATGATACATGCGTCATCCAGCCGCGGAGTAGTCGAAGACAATCTCTCTTCGCAGTATTTTGTCACATACTACCATGGTGCAGGACGTGTACCACAATTGGCTAAAGCTAATCCTGTTCCTACAAAGGAGACTCAAACACGGACAAATCCATCATCCGAAGCCGCCGGAGGCAATAGTTCAGCGGCACGAACACCCGAAAAGCAGCGAACTAATAGCCAACCTAAACCCGAATGCGACAAAGGATCTAAAGTGCAACAGCCCGAAGCTCAAACGTCTGAACACAAACCAACACAAACGATGCCTGCACAAAACGTAAGACCGCAAACCGCACATCAAGACACCACTGCAACGACATGTCCCGAGACTATAGTCCGCAACGCTTTTTCCAAGACAAAGAAGAAATAGGTTTCACCTTCTCAATCCTTTGCCGTATACGTTCCTGCCGTTTCTGATGCACCATTGCAAAGCATAATAAGGTCTGTTATACATCGCACACAAGCTAACGTGATTCAGAACGATACCTCTTTCGAGCCGACTACTCGAACAAAAGCTCGTCTACTCGCAATCTTGATACAAACGGCGGCGTAGGAAAAAACCGCGTGTACGCAATATAAACATGGCTGCGCCACCGGCTTGTATCGCTGCAGCCGTCCAAAAAGCTGCCGCATAGCCTGCATATTCGGCCAAGACACCACCGGCAAGCATTCCCACACCGACGCCCACATCCCAAGATATAAGTATAGAGGAGTTGGCCGTGCCACGCTGGTCATGTCTGGCCACCTTAATAAACATGTTCAAAAACGCCGGATACATTCGGCCGTTACCAAGCCCGATGAGCATTGCCGAAACATAATACGCCCATTGTCCGGGGCTAAGCGCAAAAAGTGTGTATCCTACCGTAGAGACTAGCACGCCAAAGACACAATTGGCTGTTATGTGTCCATGTCGCAAAGAGCGCGAGCCCCATAGGCGAGACACAAAAAGTCCTGCGGCCAAAAGAGCAAAAAATATGCCGGTACCTCCCGTGATACCAAGCCTTTCCTTGGCATATATGGCGACATAACTACTCAAAATACCCCAGCAAAGGGCAAAAAAGCTGATATTGACAGCCATCATCCAAGCTCGCGTCAGAAAAAAGTGGTCAAGGCTGAGACGACGTTTACCGGGAACCGGTGGGCGCGACGGCATCTTCAGCGACATCGTGCACAACATCCCAAGAAATGCCGCGAAAAGAGCTATCCAAAACAACAGTACAAAATCGCCGGTAATATCATACAAATAAACCCCGGCAGATGGGGCTATGGCCATAGCCAGATTATTGCTCAGCCCATAATAACCTATGCCCTCGTTGCGCCGTTCGGACGGAAGGACATCTATGGCCGCAGTACTATTAGCCACCGTCGTCGCCCCGAAAGGCAAGCCGTGAAGCGTTCGCACTATGGCAAACATCAACAACGTCCCGGCGGCTATGTACCCGGCAAAACATATAAAGAAAAAGAAAAAACATATCACCAAAACTCGTTTGCGGTCAAATGTGTCTACAATGAAACCGCTGAACGGACGTATAATTAGCGCAGCAATGACATAGCCGGACAATACTATCCCGATAGTGTCTTTGTCCGCATGGAACATATCCGAAAGATAAATAGGCAAAAGCGGCGTCAGAAGAAAGAACGCAAAAAACAGCAAGAAGTTGGAGCACATTAACTTGATGTAATTTGTATTCCATAATTTGCGAGACTCGGCAAGCACACCGGATACTCCGAACACCATATCCTTGTCTATGACTTTCTTTCCCATTTGTACGCTATTATGTAGTTAGACGATTCTGCCAAAAATGCATCTGCGAAAAACATGGACAAAGGTAGCACATTTTTTTTGAAAGGAAGTAAAGGCAAGCCAAACGCTCTACGAAACCGCATTCTCCGATAATCTGCGTAATGACGCTACTTCTTAATCCGTAGAAAACTTTACCATTATCAACTGCCGAACAATGCCATACTTCATACCCTACACCACTTTCACATACAATTCGGCAAATATAAATACAAAAAAAAATTACCCGTCATCACGACGCGTAATCTTCTTACCTTAAATCTAATACCATGAAAAACTGTACAAAGGTACAATCTATCAGCATTCTCACCAAATTTTCATAACCAAAAACGTCCACTTTTAACTTTATTTAATCAACACAGGCCAATAGACATAATAATTGAACGAATATTAACAACAAAAAACCTCAAAGTAATAGTAAAACTACGTATCTCCGCAATAACATTTAATAAACCCCGGGAAGTTTTCACCCCCAAAAGGAAGCACACACAAAAAAAACAGGTAATTAGTTAAGATGACATTATCCATCCGAATATGGCATACAACTATAACATACAATCATATTCCAATACCGATACGCACGACAAAGAAAAAGACACTGGCAAATGTACGTGTCTCCAAAGAAAGCACTTATTTTAACGCTAAAAGCCGGTTTTACTAATTCTTATTAAAAGTATTTGACGCAAAATTTAATTACGGAAATTTTTCCTAAATTTGTGGCAAATTTCCGCTGAAAGCATAAGCATACCGAAGTTTATTTACATAAAACAATCTTATAAACACAATTAACAACCCATAATCAAAGCATTATGATTACTGCTATGATAGCGTTATTTGTTCTGGGATACCTCGGAATAGCGCTGGAACACGTTCTAAAAATCAACAAAGCGACATTCGCTCTCCTGCTGTGCGTTCTATTGTGGACAATATACGCGCTCGTAGGACATGATCCGAATCTGGCATCTGATCTAACAACCGCTTTGGGTGACACTTGCGAGATTGTCGTTTTTCTCATTGGAGCAATGACAATTGTCGAGCTCATAGACCGTTACGGCGGCTTCAATTACCTGGTAAGCCGAATCTCGGCACGAAGCAAGCGCGGATTACTATGGGTAATGGCCTTTGTCGCTTTTTTCGTATCGGCACTTTTGGACAATATGACCACCACCATCATCATGGTGATGATGCTGCGCCGAATGATTGCAGACCAAAAAGAGCGTTGGACATTTGCCGCAGTAATCGTCATTGCCGCCAATAGTGGCGGAGTATGGTCACCCATAGGCGACATTACCACCATAATGCTATGGATGAAAAATTGCGTAAGCTCCATTGACCTCATAGTCAATCTATTACTACCGGCATTAGCATCTATAGTCGTTCCGGTTCTCCTTGCATCGCGAACCATCGGCAAAGGTCCTCTGGAGCCGCTAAACTCACAAGACCCCCGCACCGGATATGTACTTAGCAAGCACCATCCCCGTCTGTCTCACTTCATTCTCGGATGTGGCGTTGCAGGGCTACTATTCGTGCCTATATTCAAGGCCATCACACACTTGCCACCGTATATGGGTATATTGATGTCGTTAAGCGTACTTTGGCTCATCACCGAAATCGTCGTATACCGCTATAAGTTGGACAAAAAGATGGAAGGACGCATTTCTCAAGTTGTACGCAACATCGACATGAGCACTATACTCTTCTTCCTCGGCATATTGTTGGCAGTACAGGCATTGCAACAGGCCGGAATACTCCGAGATGTATCGCAATGGCTTGACACGACATTTCATGAAGCGTATATCATCAACGGCATTATCGGCGTACTATCTTCAGTTATAGACAATGTTCCCTTGGTGGCGGCATGCATGAATATGTATCCCGTTGTCACCGACACCGCAGTGCAAGTAGCGTCAGATCCTGCATGGGCACAAGTTTTTGTCTCGGACGGGTTGTTCTGGCACCTGCTGACTTATTGTGCCGGCATTGGCGGTTCGCTCCTCATAATTGGCAGTGCTGCCGGCGTCGTTGCCATGAGCATCGAGAAGATACCCTTCATCTGGTATCTCAAACGCATTACTTGGATGGCTTTCCTCGGTTATCTTGCCGGCATACTCGTCCTATGGCTCGAGACATTCTTTATTACAATTTAGCCACGTAGCATATCGATACCGAAACAAGCGATGAGGCGGGTTCTAAAAGCCCGCCTCATCGCTTGTTTCGGTATCGAAGATAGTCTAATATAAGGTAGTGTTTCAGTCAGTGTGTCTGAGTGAGAGTTGCTCAAGCCTGTAGTCCCAAGATAATGATACGTCATTGACATTTGCCGACCGACACCCTGCAAGTCGGTGCTTTTTTCGCACCTCTTACTTACTCCTTCAAAACGGAGGCAGGACAACTCAACGTATCCGGCTCGGAATGCACGGCATCAATACTGTCAGTCTGCTGCTTTCGACTCGGACGGCGACGGAGGAAGTTGAACAACCGGTCAAAGTCTCGCCTATACATTATGCCAACTCCTTGCGTAGTCTGGGCCGTACGCAAGTAATAGTTTTGATCATTGTAGCGGTTGTATGCTTTCAAACGCCATACCCCGCTGGGAGTCAGCAGATATTCAATATCAAAATCGCCTATGAACTGGTTTGTATTCAGCGATTTGTCTCGGTATCCAAAGTTACCGTTAAGCCGTAGGCGGTTGTTCAACAGGGTACTGCTTAACGCCACATCAAACTCCACATCCGAAAAGTCGCCGCGATCGCTACGTAGATTAGGCGCAATGGTCCAATTGTCGCTTAGTTTGCCAAGCATACTGCTAAGCTGGCTCGAAATGGTCGAAGACGCTACCGAGAACAAGTCACTGCCCTTGGTGGTAGACATATACTCCGGGGTATAAAACCTGTTGAGAGCCAACAGGTATATAATTTGCCTATTCATCATCTCATCTGTAGAGACAATAGAACGAACCTTGCGGTAAATGTCTGAAGTGAGCGTCGGGAACTCCAAATCAAAGCCAATATCAGGCTGTCGCATGTCGCCGGAGACTTTCATCACGGCATTTACGGGGACATTTGTACGATTGAGATCCTTGTCCTGTAAAAATGATTCGTCAAGGTCACTCAAATTGGCATTGACGCCATAAATGGCGTTTATATCAAGACGCGCATTATAAGGGTCGCCGGTAAAAGCCACCGAGCTGCCCTCCTTGATGGTGAAATCCTTAACAATGATATCCTGTAGCGTAAAATTGTATGTCCCGTGCTCTATAGTGTAGGTGCCGTAAAGATGTAAGTCGTTGCCCGGAGTTACATATGTCATACGCAGGTTACCTCTTCCGTTGGACTTGATCTCGTCTCCACCGACAGGGTCCATCACAAGGTTTACCTTGGCTTGCGGCGTTATGTCCACCTGTATATCCATACTATATGTCGATGGATTATCCTCATTGGCTTTGCGCATACGGCGCTGATACTCACGTATGACTGCGGGTACAGGGTCTACCTCCACAGGATCTGCGATTGCTCCGTTCTCTCGCTTCACCTGTTTTCGTCTGAATGTCAAGAATTTGTACTCCTCGGCATCAAGGCGATCCGAGAGCACGAAAGTGAATGTAGACCCCGAAGCCGTGGACATATTGACACCGATATTAACCATACCGGGACGCCCTGTCACAAATGCCGAGCCGTTGCCATATATACGACCATACCAATCCGGACTTATTGATGGTGTAACATCATAGCTCAAAAAGTCGTGCGCATTGGTTACGGCAAAATCAAATTCCGGAGCTTTGAAATACGTGTGCTTCACCCATCCGCGCAAATCCGCCGTATGTCCATAGGAATCCTTGACCTTGATAGGCGGTATCTCAATAATGCCCGGCCGGATATGCACACTGTCAGTTGCATAGTACCAGGTATTGGTAAAACCTATCTTTATTCCGAAGTTGTCTGCATATAGGTCGCCCTCGAGGTCTATAAACTTGAACGTTCCAAACAATCTGGCATGACCCGAAGCATAACCGGACACATCATCGGCAAAAGCCGACATGAAGGGTTTGAGAAATCCCACTTTGACTTTGGTGGCATCAATATTGATGTCAAGACCTTCGTTCATCGGGAAAATGTCGCCGTTGATGCGCGAATGTATACCGTTTTCGTCCACTACATCGGCATCGAGTGCCACGGCCATGCGCTCGGCATCCCATAATGCCTTGACATTAGCATCTCCCAATGTACAGTAGTTATACGAAATATCCTTGACGTGCAGATGATCGGCCGTGATAGTGCGATTGGCCCCCATAAGTCCGCGCGCCTGAATAGTGCCGGTGGCAATTCCGCCTATGAGCGCCTTGTTTATATCGAGTGTCTCGAAAATCTTAATCATTTCGATATGATCCAACTTGACGTTCATCACATCCTCTATGTCTGCCGAGGCAATTCCGTCTATCAAAATGCTTTGTGTGTCCGTACTCATCTTAAAGCCGTCTGCACGCACTCCATCTGCATTATACGTGATGGTAGAACGTGCTATGTTCCATATATCATCTCCGAAGGTGATGTTACACGGATTAAAATCAACGATAGCACATAGGCCTCGGGCATCTCGGTCTAATAGCGTTGAAAAAGCAATTTGGCCGTTAATGGGCTTCTCGCGCTCCAAGCTCCAATCAATATGGGTATCTATGCGTCCGCCGGCCGCACTGAGGTTAGCCACCACAGCCATTTCACCTTTCTTGGTGGGCATCTGCGTTGTGGCATATACTGTCGCCAGTCCTTCACCTCCATCGGCCGTTTCACCGGAGACATCTATCTGCATAGCCGTATTCTCGACAAGCTTCTCTCCGTTAAGCAAATACGGCGCATCCACAGCCATGGTCATACGATGGCTTGCATAATCCACCTCTCCGTCTATGGTCACCGGATATATCACTTGTACAGGTAGGCGTAGGAACCGCGACAATTTTTCGGCATCTGCCAATTCAAACTCATATGTAAACTTGTTATACCGTCCCGAGGCTATGTCCATTTGTGCCCTTTCGTGCCATGTCGCATCCAAAAAAGCCGGAATAATATGCGAAAGGATGTCGCGGCATTCGCCGGCTATGGTCTGCAAATGTATTTGGCCGGAAAGCTGTCCCTTGAGAAAGTCGCTTTCGACACTCATTGTGACGGGTGAGGATGTATTGTCGGCACTCAAACGTATATTATCCAACTCTATGGAAGGTTTCTCGGGATGCTCGAAACGCAGCTTTTTCACCTGAACATACCCGTTGACCCATGTGTCAATGCGTCCTTGCAAGTCCGCTCCTATTTCGGCATTGAGCTTGTACCCTTCATATTTGTCAGAAACCCCGAGAGTCTGTAAATCTACATCCTGTATTGTGGCGGCAAGACTTAACGCCGGAGCCGAAGTGTCGTACGAACCTTCGATATTGGCAGCAATATTGCCGGCTTCGGTATTTGCCGTCAAATCGGCCACGAATGTACGGTCTAAATCGCTATTGCCTTGTACGACAATATCGTGATACATCTGCCCATTCCACTCGATAGCGTCTATCTGCGCGGAAACATCGCCTGCAAAACTGCGATTGGAGCGTATAATATCAGCATCGATATCTATACTACCCGTAAACTTGCCGAGACGAGCCTCAGCCATTACAAGTCCCAAATTAATGTCTTGAATGTCAACTGTCGCATTGGCCGTCAGACAATCAAAAGACTTGTCTTTTGCCGAGAGCGTACCATCTATTGACACAATGCCCACAGATGTACGAAGTATGGCATTCCCGTCAAAATTATGGCGATTACCGGAGGCATTTACATCCATACGGACATTACCCAAGCGTGTAATATCGGCAAGTAATTTGGACGAAATGCCAAGCTGCGCCTTGTCAAGCATCGCAGCAACCTCTGCGGCACGTATACTGCCCAACAAGTGCAAATCCTTACATCTGAGCGAATCAATATTGATCCGTCCTTGCATAGACAATGCAAGTCCCGGATGCGATATTTTGAAGGCGCTTATCGTCAAGTCGGACAATGTGCCATATCCCTCGATAGCAAGGTCATAGTCATCCTTCATCGATTTCAAAGCCGGGACAAAGGGACTGAAATCCGAAGGCGTAATGTGACTCCCGTCAAGCAACTTGAGTGTCACAGGAATACTTCGTCCAATGGTTTTGAGCTGCGAAACGCTGTCATACCTCAACTTGATGTCTCCAAGGCGCATATCCGTATTAGGCAATGACACGTCCAAACATTGTATTTCCAACGATTTGGGCGTATAATACACCGTGGTTGTCAGATTGTTCAATATAAAACCGGAAGCCTCCGTGGCAGACAAATGGTCAAGGCGAACTGCAATGCTGTCATTGCCGGCCATGGGCAACATTGCTGCAAGCTCCAAATTCTTTAGTCTAATATGACGGGCATTAAACAAATTGGATGTTTGAGGCGCATTGAGAACATCGTAACGGATGTCACCATGGCGTATATCCACACTCCCGATGGACAATTGTATACGACTCGGAGACTTCTTCTCTTGTTTCGGTTTCAAGCGTTTTATAATGCCGGCAATATTGAGTGGTGAATTGTCTGTGGCCTTATAAATATGAACTTTCAGACCATCCACGGCGGCATAATCCACAGCAATACGACCTGTGCTCAGAAAGTAAGACAGTTCGAAACGTGCATCTATATCTTTTATTTCCAATGCTTTCTTCCCAAAGTCGTCTTCAACCGAAACATCCTCTATTGATATAGTGTTGAATGGTTCGAAGTATACCCCACCTACGGACACTTCCGTTCCCAAAAGCCGCGTAAGTTCGACCTCGGCGGCATGGCGCAGTCTTTCTTGTGCCCAGGGCGACGACATAGCCATATACAGCCCTATCGGTACCACCACACCAAGCAGTATGGCAGCAACAATCAACGCGCGTATTATTCTATAGGCACGAATCATCGTCAGTCGCTATTATTATACGAAGTTACACATTTTTTCGCTATTCCGGGAGATTGTGTAAAGACAATCATGCGGTCATCATCCCTTTTTAAGTATTTTCTTATATTGTCCGACGTTCCCCCCGGATATCGACCGATATCGCAACGTATGATTATTTCTAAAAAAGCGCATAAAATACTTCTTAAAACTTAAGTTGCGAAAAGCGATGTTTCCCTTTTAAGTAGTATTGTACCAATATGTTGACGTGTGTATCTGTGCGTGCGTCCAGCAAGTCTGTCTCGGGATGTACCGTATATTCTCGCCGCATGTTCTTAAAGTCTCGATGAGCACGCAGAATTGCTCCGGCATTTTTGAAATCAAAGCCGGCGACAAACTTGCACCAGGCTATTGTATCAAGCAAACGACGACGAAACAATTTGCCGCGACGCGTACTATTCGGCAAATTTTTGTGTAACAACAACAGGTTGTTGCGAAAGTTCAGATATGTCTTCCGCGGATTGGACGCCGGCAACGACCCTCCGCCAAGATGGAATACGTGCGAAGTCGGCAATACAACAATGTCATATCCCGCAAGGTGAACACGCCAGCACAAATCTATTTCCTCCATGTGTGCAAAAAAACGCTCATCAAGGCCACCTACACGGACATACAGGTCGGTGCGTATACACAAGGCAGCACCCGTAGCCCAAAAAATCGGCATCTCTGTATCGTACTGGCCTTTGTCCGGCTCACAAGTACCGAATATGCGTCCGCGACAATAAGGATAACCGTTGCGGTCTATCATGCCGCCACACGCACCGGCATACTCGAAGGTGTCCCGCCGAGTTTCACTTATGATTTTTGGTTGTACTGCACCCACCCGAGGATGAACATCAAGATACTTAACCAATGGCGCCAACCATCCGGAGGGTGTGCTGACATCGCTGTTAAGCAGCACCACGTATTCGTAATGCCCGTGCAAGGCTTCTATAGCGCGATTGTATCCGCCTGCATATCCATGGTTCTCATTGAAATATATCGTGTCTACCCGACCCGCGAACTCGGTCTCGAGCAATTGGCGAGACCCATCCGTCGAACCGTTGTCTGCTACAACGACCCGTCCGAAAGCGGCATCCGTCCCGGAGACAACATCAGGCAAATAGCGCCGTAAAAGAGCCTCGCCGTTCCAATTAAGGATGATGACCGCGCATTTTGCACCGGTGACATTGTTTATGTTATTTGTCATTTCTCTATATTTGTTTCGGGGTGACGACGATTGCGTTGCCAGCGATTGTGCGACCAAAGCCATATCTGCGGCTGACGGCGTATCGTATCTTCCAAAAGTTTGAAATAAGTGTCCGTGACTTCGCCTTCTCCGGTCTCAGCCACGTTGTCTGTGATGGGACGCACCATTATATGATAGCGCCCCCTGCCCTTCTTGGTCAGATCCCAATAAACAGCTGCCATGCCGAGGCGGCGTGCGAGTGATTCCGTCCCGGTAATTACACGCGTCCTCTGACCGAGAAACTCTATGATGTGTTCCGGATCGCCATGGCTTGGCTTTTGGTCGCTCATAAATCCGGTCAATGACAGTTGGCCGTCTTTACGTAACTGTAACAAGTGGCGGAGTGTCATCTTTTTGGGTATGGACACAGAGCCAAAACGGCTGCGCACTTGTAGCATTAAATCGTCCCATCTGCGGCTACGCAATGGCCTGTATATTTGCCCAAAAACAACAGTATCGGCAATATCAGCAGGGAAGTCGCGCGTGATGCTCGGCGCCCATTCCCAGTTGAACGTGTGCGCAAAGTATGCCACTACTGAACGTCCGTTCCTAAAATGACCTTCTATAATATCAAGCCCTTCAAAGGTCATACGTCTCGTGATTGTATCTGTACCCACACGTAACAGCTTGATTGTCTCAACAGTATAATCCGCAAAATTGCGGTAAAAGCCGCGGATATTGCGCCGCAGAGCTCTTCGATCCATATCCGGAAAGGCCGCACACATATTGGCACGTACCATCCGGCGACGATAACGCAATACATAATATAGAAGAACAAAAATTGCGTCCGCCAAGACATACAACACCCTCAACGGCAAATGCGCCAAGCCTTTCACCAGCGCTACTCCGACCGCTGCAAGCATGTCCGCCATCATTTCTCTCGGCTTCTTCATCTTGTCTCTGTTTTTTGGATAATATCTCAAGTCGTTTACCGCCACACTTCAATTTGCAAGTAATGTACCTTTGAAGCCATATTCTTCGCTATCATGGGCGTCTTCTATTATGGCATCCAACCGGACGGGTATAATCCTATTGTCGTATTCGGCTATCGCATCCGGCATATGTACTTTTAAGTAGTTGTCCGTAAACCCGCTCATGGCACGTCCGGCTCGCGGATGTTCCAACAGCACCGGACGTATCGTGCCCTCGAAACGCGAAGCAAAAGCCAGCATCTTGTCCCGGCTCAATTCCAACATGCGCTGCATGCGCTCGTGCTGCAACGCTGGGGACACCGCGTATGGAATTTCCAAGGCTCGCGTACCGGGACGCTCGCTGTACGTAAACAAGTGCAGGCGCGAGATGTCCAGCGACTTGCAATAGTTGTACGAATTCTCGAAGAAAGCATCAGTCTCTCCCCTCATGCCCACAATAAGATCCACGCCTATGAACGCGTCCGGAATGGATCGACGTATTCGTTCGATTTTGCCAGCAAAGAATTCAGTATCATAGTGCCGTCGCATAAGTCGCAACATATCATCGCTACCGCTTTGCAAAGGAATGTGAAAGTGGGGCATAAAACGTTGAGCCTCACCTGCACACCAGTCAATAATCTCATCCGTAATCAAGTTTGGCTCGATAGAGGATATGCGGTAGCGGCTGATGCCCTCAACTTTATCAAGTGCCCTTGCCAAATCAAAGAAGTTCTCGGAAGTCCCATGACCGAAATCCCCTATATTTACTCCGGTAATCACAATCTCGGTAGCACCGGCGGCGGCAGCGGCACGAGCTTGTTCTACAACCTGATTGACCGTGCCCGAGCGCGATCGTCCCCGTGCCTTGGGTATGGTACAATAGCTGCACCAGTAGTTGCATCCGTCTTGAACCTTGAGAAAAAAACGCGTGCGGTCACCACGCGAACATGACGGCTCGAAGTCTCGTATTTGCGCCGTAGGCGTAATGTCTGTTTGGTGCATCTCGCGATTGAGCAGCCACTCTTCGGCATGGCGTACAACGCTGTGTTTCTTATCATTCCCCACCACGGCGGCCACGCCATCCATAGCAGCAATGTCCTCACCGTGCAGTTGTGCATAACACCCGGTAACGATGATTGCGGCTTGAGGGTAGCGACGATGCATCGACCTGATATACCGGCGACATTTGCGGTCGGCGATTTCTGTGACCGAGCAGCTGTTGACCACAATTATATCCGGACTTTCGCCACGGCCAACGGCGCATATACCACGCTGCATCATCAAATCTTCTATGGTCGCGGTCTCGGCAAAATTTAGCTTGCACCCGAAAGTGTGGTACAATGCCGTAGCTCCGGATGATAGATTGATGTTGCAGTCGCACATATCGGTCATCGTATATGCAGTTTTGTCTGTTTCACTTGTTATCATTTGTTGTCGATCACCATTCATCTCGGGTTACTAAAAATTGAAATATATGAACGGCGCAACGTCTTCGCCTCGCAGTTGGAGCACACATTGAACTACCACAATAAAAATCAGCAGCTTGATTATCCATGGCGAACGCACAAACCACATAGCTGCCTTATCCCAAAAAGATGTAGGAAGGCAATGTGCAATTATAATGACGGCCATAAGTATCAGCCACAAGTAGCGTACAGTGGCAAATGGCATAATATAATCCACAGATAAATCGGAGAAGGTGTGCCCTATGATGGCGCACGAGTCTCCGAAACTATCAGCACGGAAAAATACCCACAGCAAGGCCACAACAGTCATTGTCAACAGCCACGAAAGAGCTTTGACTCCCCAATTGTCGCCAATTTTTCCGAGGAGAGGTCGACATGCCTTATGTATTGCCAGTCCGGCACCATGCATTCCGCCCCAAAATACAAATTTCCATGAAGCACCATGCCATAGTCCGCCGATAAGCATCGTAGCCATATTATTTATGTAAGTCCTACGCAATCCTTTGCGGTTGCCGCCAAGTGGAATATACACGTAATCACGCAGCCAAGAAGAAAGCGAAATATGCCAGCGGCGCCAAAAATCTGTTAGATTGCGCGACTTATACGGGAAATTGAAGTTTTTGGCAAGCCTGAAGCCCATAATCAGGGCTATGCCTATTGCCATATCGCTGTATCCGGAGAAATCGCAATATATCTGCATGGCATATCCGATGATACCCATTAGACATTCAAATCCGCTGTATCCCGGCACCCCGGTGGCTGCATCAACACTGAATATCAGGTCGTTGTATTGTGCTATATAGTCGGCGATAATGGCTTTCTTGACCACTCCGAGTATTATGAGCCATAACCCGAGGTAAATCATCGTGCGTGTAGCGTGGCGGCTGTTGCGTATCTGCGGCAGAAAATAGTCGGCCCTCACAATAGGTCCGGCCACGAGCGCCGGAAAAAACGACAGGAAGAAGGCATACTCAAGCCATGTCTTGGTGGGCGCTACCCTTCCTTTGTACACGTCTACTATATAACTGATGGACTGGAAGGTGTAGAATGATATACCCACAGGCAGGATGATGTCCATGGGTTCGAAATTGCCGCCTACCATCTGCTGCCAATTCCACATAAAGAAGTTGGCATACTTAAAATAACACAAGATGCCCAAGGAGGTGGTCAACGATAGCGCTACACACAGGCGACGGCGCAAGCGCGACTGTACACGCACAAGCACACGAGACATTGTCCAGTCTATCAACGATGTCACCACCAATAGAAATACAAAAAATCCGCTACTTTTATAGTAAAAGAACAGCGAGAACGCCACAACAAAACTCACCATCTGCCACAACCGGTCACGCAACATCGCAAAAACCGGGATAAAGACGATAAACAATGCCCAAAACACTCCACTGCTGAAGAGCATAGGCTCGCCCGGAGTGTAGGTTAGCTGTTCTAATATATTATGGATTATTGTCGAAATATCTGCCATTATTGTCTGACCGCGGCTTGGACTTCTGTCCCTTCGTTTTTACTTCTGTTTTACTTCTGTGGTTGGTGTACAAATATCTGCTTGGGTCGCCCGGTGGAGCTCGTCGGTTTTGCCATCTTTATTGGATGTGCACAGTGTTGAGGCATCCATCGCACCACTGAATCCATCCATTGGATGGCAGATTTGCGCGTGGGATGTGCCCCGTCCTTGGCTCTGTCAAAATGCATGCCCCGGCTCAGGAAAAATGACCCGGAAGGGACATTGGCAGCAATCAAGTCGTTGATGCCTGTATCATCCTTCCAATTGGGCGGACCGATCCATACAAATGGTATCTTGCCAACTTCCTTGACAATCTCCTTTACATATTTGTCTCGTTTGGACACAATATCACGTACAAACAACTCGTTGGCTCCGAGACATATAAAGATGTAATCCGGATGCAGACGCTGCACATACGAGGCCAAGCGCCCACTACGCCCCCAAATCTCACTGGTGCTGCTGTACCATATCACCGAATACAGAGTATGTCCATTGGCCGAAGCATAGGCGGCCAAACGCGGCGAAAGGCCTTCAAGCATCGAGTCACCTATAAAAAGTATGGTTTTAGGCAACGTATCAGTCTTCACAGCCTTAGTCACCGACCGCATCTGCGTCACACGAGTTGCCGTTCCGGACACAGAGGCTGCATCCACCTTGCCTGCCTTTGTCTTGGCATCGGCCGTAAGCGTGGGCACTATCTTGGAGGACTTGAGCGCATATCCGCAAACTTCGATGGGATCGTATACGGACAGCACCGCAAAAAATGCGAATGCCGTCACCAGCAGCAGCCATAGGCCTAAGTAGTTGCGTCGCATCGTAGTATGGTTAATTATTTGATATATTGTAATTTGACGTTGACAACATTGAATATTTACGGAGCACTATCGTGCTATGACATAACTTACACCGGGATTATGGTAGACGTTGTAGCGCGTCAACCCATACCCGAGCCTGGCAGCATCTCCCGAAAGTGGCGATCCCTCATTGGCAAATACATCATAGGTGCTTTTGCATTTGGGGCATTTGGCTACAGAGGCCTCAGTGTCTATTTCGACACGCACATCAGCACTGCCTTCGACAGGACAGGCCAAGTCATAAGCCAGAGGATTGCCAAAGACATCAGACACAAGCAGCACTCCTCCATATCCTGTAAATGTGGTGGAAGTATACGGAAAGTCGGCCGGGATCTTAAGTGCACGTATAAATCGGCGAGACTGCATAGCCCCGGAGACCCCGTAAGTAATCCAACCGCCGGGGTCGCTGAACACTATTTGCACCGGCACGGCCGGCAGACGCTTATTATCCACGGCATCACATCCTGACGCCATTGCCAGCATACATACCGCACACAACGGCATCACCAAGCGCTTTATCCAATGTGTGAACTTTGTACTCATCTTTTCCCCAATAGTTTGTCTATAGTCTTGTGACACGAGAATTCGACCCCATACCTGTTCATTTCCGTATCAAGCATGGCCGGCATAAGATTATTGGGCAAAGCGCAGGCGCAGCCGAAGTGAATATGGTACATACCTACAGCAACTGCCTCGGCGGATACTTCTATGTCCTTTTGCCGAAGTTTACTGCGCATCTACGGAAGCCAGTCGGGCAATGAGCAACCCGAACTGGTCGGCAGCCTGCTGCAAGTGAGGAGCCACCAGTGGGCGAAGCATCACCGGAATGTTTATATCGATAGCGGTCTCTAACTCAGTGGCGACATTATCGTCCACACCTTTGAGCTCTACATTTATTGACATGGGCAACATCCCGCCGGCGCTTAATACTATGCGCTCGGGAGTGCATTCCTCCACCTCCATGCGCACATTACCCACCTTGGGATTGTTTACCACGATGGCAGCCGTTTCGAAAGACACCTGCCCAATACTCTTGCGCTGCTCCTCCGGCAGCTTTTCCAGCATGCCTTCCAATGTCGAGAGGTCGCTGAAACGCGCGGCAACAGCCTCCGGAGAGGTCTCCACACGCACGATTTTTCCTTTATATATTGCCATGAATTATATCCTAATTGTTATTTGTCAATGGATGCCAATCTCCGGCTTTTGCCTAACCCAAAGCCCCGGGTATCCAGTTGGCCGGATCTTTGCGCCACGCTTGCAACGTCTCCACATCCGAGGGCTTTATATATCCGGTATCAAGAGCCGACTCTATCATTGTGTCGTAGTCGCACAATGTCACAAGACGTACTGCTTCCTTTTTGAAAGCCTTGGTGGCTACCGGGAAACCATACGTAAACATCGCCGCCATACCCAGCACCTCGCCGCCGGCCATGCGCACAGCATCCACAGCCTTCAGCGAACTACGGCCCGTCGATACAAGGTCTTCGATAATCACGACATTTTTGCCCGGTATGAGGTTGCCTTCTATCAGATTTTCAAGCCCATGGTCCTTGGGCGCCAAACGCACGTAGATATACGGCACGCTCAAGAGATCGGCGACAAGTGCGCCCTGAGCTATGGCGCCGGTGGCAACGCCCGCTATATAGTCCGGCATCCCGAAATTCTCGACTATCAGTCGCGCCAGCTCGATTTTTATGAACGAACGAATCTCGGGATACGACAATGTTTTGCGATTATCCGTATATATAGGACTGTTCCACCCCGAAGCCCATGTGAAGGCATTGTCAGGCTGGAGATTGATTGCACTGATAGACAGTAATTTGTCTGCCAACAGACGTGCTACTTGTTTCATTATATCTTATTATTTCTGAATATCAGCGCAAAGATACGCATTTTTCCCGACATCACCATCCTACTACGACAGCTCCGAACAATATCTCACAACTATACAAAATGTCGCTCGTTCAGTCAGACACAACCAACTTGAATGCCGATAATCCGAGGGAAATGAGTACCTTTGTAGTCCGGGACAGTCTCCGGGAATAGACCGACAAACAAAAACAGGCAGCAACAGATGTTTTTATAAGAACAATGGAAGTACTTTACGAGGACAACCATATAATCATAGTCAATAAAGCGCCGGGCGAAATCGTACAAGGCGACAAGACCGGCGATACTCCGCTAAGCGAAACTGTCAAGGCTTGGCTCAAGGCCAAGTATGATAAGCCGGGCGAAGTGTTTCTGGGCGTGGTGCATCGGCTGGACCGTCCCGTAGGCGGCGTCGTAGTCTTTGCCAAGACTTCCAAGGCACTGTCACGCCTCAATGCCATGCTTCGTGACGGTCTGATACACAAGACTTATTGGGCTATAAGCCGCAACAATCCGCCACGGCAACAGGACACCCTGACACATTATATCACTACCCGCGAGGCGTCCAATAAGTCATACGCCAACAATACCCCACGGCCCGGCAGTAAGGAAGCCCGGCTCAATTACCGCGTCTTGGCTCGCGGAGACAATTACTCTCTCATTGAAGTGCAGTTGCTGACGGGACGCAAACATCAGATACGTGTACAATTGGCAACCATCGGCTGTCCCATAAAAGGCGACATCAAATACGGAGATCGTCGTTCAAACCCGGACGGAAGCATCTCACTACTGGCGCGACGCATAGTTTTTGAACACCCGGTGTCGCACATCACCATAGACATCACCGCGCCGGTCCCGAACGATCCCCTATGGCACGCGCTCGAAACGGCCGTCACACCTGCCGCGACAAAACAAGACGCCGTCATCACTACCTCTCAAAATCCTAAATGACAATGGATAAAAAAGATCTCAAGATAGTTTTTTTGGGTACACCCGATTTTGCCGTGCCCAGTTTGGACCGCATAGTATCATCCGGCTACAACGTCGTAGGCGTGGTAACAATGCCCGACAAACCTGCAGGCCGCGGACACCGCTTGTATATGTCTCCGGTCAAAGAATACGCTTTGGCTCATGGATTACACCTGATGCAACCTGAGAAATTGCGCGACCCGTCTTTTGTGAACGAATTGCAAAGCCTCAACGCCGACTTGTTTGTGGTCATTGCCTTTCGTATGCTTCCACAAGTGGTCTGGCAAATGCCGCGCCTCGGAACATTCAACCTACATGCATCGCTATTACCCGACTACCGCGGCGCGGCGCCTATCAACTGGGCCGTCATCAACGGCGATACGCACACCGGCGTAACCACTTTCTTTCTTAAACACGAAATAGACACAGGCGATGTCATCGACCAATGCGCCATAGACATCACAGATGAGGATAACGTGGGCACCGTGCACGATCGTCTGATGGCTCTGGGAGCCGATCTGGTGGAACGGACTTTGGCACATATCGTAGCAGGAGACCTAAAAACCACGCCGCAAAGTGCTATGGCATCGAAGCAATGCCGCCCCGCACCTAAAATTTTTCGCGAAACATGCCATATCGATTGGACTCGCCCGGCCATAGAGGTACACAACCTTGTACGTGGCCTCTCGCCATACCCCGGCGCTTGGACCACACTATGCGCCGACAATCTCACGCCTACCGATTTCAAAGTTTTTGCCACTCGCGTGGACACCGACGCAGACATAAATGCGAGTCCGGGCACCATAATCGCCGAAACAGACAGCCTCGGCGTGGTATGCGGAGACCATCGCATACTGCACATACTCAGTCTTCAAGCCACCGGCAAACGCCGCATGGACATAGACGCATACCTGCGTGGTGCACGCCTATCCAATCCGCACATAGTCTAAAGAATCCGATGAAATAACCGGACTTTGCTTTTATAAATCTAACGACAAAACACAATTAACTACACACCATAACCGCCGAAATGCTTGCTCCTCTTGCCGAAAGGCTGCGCCCTACCACCCTTGACCAATATGTCGGACAGACTCACCTCGTCGGTCCGGACGGAATCATACGCCGAATGATCGAAACGGGTAACATCGCTTCATTTATCCTATGGGGCCCTCCAGGGGTAGGTAAAACGACATTGGCACGCATCATCTCCAAGACTATAAACGCACCATTCTACACCATCTCGGCTGTAACCGCAGGTGTCAAGGAAGTACGCGAAGTCATCGAACGATGCCGACGAGATGCCGGTAGCATGTTTGGCCAAGGTGCTCGTCCGATATTGTTTATAGACGAAATCCATCGTTTCAGCAAGTCGCAACAGGACAGCTTATTGGGCGCTGTCGAAAGCGGAATTGTCACGCTGATAGGTGCCACCACCGAAAACCCGTCTTTCGAAGTAATTCGCCCGCTGCTGTCGCGTGCACAAGTGTATACTCTGCGCCCCTTAGAGGAGGCCGAACTTAAAACGCTGCTCGACCGCGCCACATCAGAAGACGAAGTATTGTCCAAGCGGCAAGTCCAGGTAAACGAAACCACCGCCCTATTCCGTTATGCCGGCGGCGATGCACGCAAATTGCTCAACATCCTTGACTTGCTGGAACAATCAACCGCCCACGCGCAGCCAATAGTAATTGACGACTCCACCGTCACCGACCGCCTACAGGAAAACCCCATGGCATACGATAAGGACGGCGAAATGCATTACGACATAATCTCGGCATTTATCAAGAGCATACGTGGCAGCGACCCCGATGCCGCTGTATATTGGCTGGCGCGTATGCTGGCCGGCGGCGAGGACGTCCTGTTTATTGCACGACGTCTGGTCATATTAGCCGGCGAAGATATCGGACTGGCAAACCCAAACGCGCTATTATTGGCAAACGCCACTTTCGATATAGTACATAAAGTCGGAATGCCTGAAGCGCGCATACCACTCAGCGAATGCGCCATATATCTGGCCACAAGTGCCAAAAGCAACAGCGCATACCTGGCTATAGACGCAGCGCTGGCCCAAGTGCGCGAATCGGGCAATCTACCGGTACCCCTGCATCTGCGCAATGCTCCTACTTCTCTGATGAAAAAACTTGGATACGGCGTCCAATATAAGTATTCGCATGATTACCCCGAACATTTTGTCCGTCAACAATTCCTGCCGGACGATATTGCAGATACACAGTTCTGGACACCCGCGCCAAACGCAGCCGAAGACCGTATGTCCGCTATGCAAGAGCATCGTTGGGGCAAGCCCAAACAGACTAAGTAACACAAACATAAATACGCACACGACGATACTGCGACAAATAGTGTAAAGGGACAGTGAGTTTTGCGGCCTTTCAAACGCAGTCGCCAACCATATACAACAAAAGCCGCCACATCGGGGCATCCGATAGGGCAGCTTATGTTATGTTGTTGTGCTATCTTTCAGCGATTATTTGCTGGCGATAGAGCAAGAGACGGTCAGACGTGCGCGACCTTTTGCGCGACGACGAGCCAATACCTTGCGACCTTCGGGTGTGGACATACGTTCACGGAAGCCATGCTTGTTAACTCTCTTGCGGTTAGACGGTTGGAAAGTACGTTTCATTGTATTATTTAGTTTGTATGTTTTTATTTCACTATTCGGACTGCAAATTTACGCATATTTTTTCGAACAAACAATAGCGGATGCTCTTTTGTGCGCATTTTTGTGAATTAGAGAGCCTTTGGACTTCCGGTTCATTCATCCAGTTCATTATAAGCGGCCGGCAATATTTAGCCTGAATATCATCGGACGCCCAAAGACCATACAATTTATAGTTATAGCAGTTCGACGCCGATACCGGGACGGTCGGGAATGGTGACCTTGCCGTCTACGATTTTGATGCCATCGAAACGGTCATTGGCAATCAACAAATTGCCGTCCAAGTCGGCCCAGTCTACCATAGGGGCCAATTGAGCGGCAGCCGTCACAGCACACGATGTCTCGGTCATACAACCAAGCATAATTTTCATACCCATAGCGCGTGCTTGTACCGCCATTTTGTACGCCTCGTGCATACCGGTGGACTTCATGAGCTTGATATTTATGCCGTCATAGACACCGGCAGCGCGGCGTACATCCGGAAGACGTTGTAGAAATTCGTCGGCTATGATGGGCAGAGGCGAGCGCTCGCGAAGCCATGCGGTGTCATCTATGCGCGACTTATCCATGGGTTGTTCCACAAACAAGCAGTTTTTCCCGGCCAGGTAATGGCACATCTCGAGGGCTTTTTCCTTATTATCCCAACCTTGGTTTGCATCCACGCATATAGGCACATCGGTGCGTGCACGGATGGCCTCGACAAGTTCTTTGTCGTGGTCCAAGCCCATCTTGATTTTTATGACCTTATAGGGTGCAGTCTCGTCAATCTTGGCATTCATCTCCTTGGGGTCGGCATCATAGCTGATGGTGAACGATGTATTGGGGCATTTGTCCGGGTTCAGGCCCCATATTTTATACCAAGGCTGACCCATGATTTTGCCCAAGAGGTCGTGCAGTGCTATATCCACCGAGGCCTTGGCTGCACGGTTGTTAGGCGCAACGCTGTCCATGTAGTCATGTATGTCCTCAATGAGGAACGGATCGGCAAATTGGCCGAGATCCAACCGATTCAAGAAAGAGCATACACTTTCTACGCTCTCGCCCAAATACGGAGGCATCGAAGCCTCGCCGTAGCCTACCAACCCGTCATACTCCAACTTCACCTGCACGTCAGGGGTCGTGGTACGCTGATATCGGGCAAGGTTGAATGCATGGCGCAGTCGCAATTCGTAAGGTTCGAACGAAAGATTGAGGCGCCCTAAGCGCGTTGCCGTTTTCTTGGTAGCGCTACCAAAGGCACTGAAAGATATAGGGGCGACAGCCAAGGCGGCGCCCAATGCGGTTGTACGGAGAAAGTCTCGGCGTTTCATAATGGTATGTTTTTGTTGTGTCGTGCCATCGTATACGCGTATGACACTCATTGTAGTCTTACGTTAAGGCGTTATTATATTATTTGTATCCGAAGTACCACGGATGGTTTCGCACTGCCGTAATGCCGCGAGTACCGATATTTCCATCGATGCGCACGGCATGCAGGAATGGCGTGGTAAGATATGCGGGACTGTCAGGATTGACACTATTGCGTCGCACACGCCCCGACGAATGTACATAATCGCCATCATGGTCATATATGGCCACGTGTGTCACTCGTCCGGTCTTGGGATTGCCAAAGAATAGCAGGTCCCCGGCTCTGCATCGGCGCCAATCGGCGGCCTCGATGCGCGTGCCGGTAGTGGCCTGTTGCGATGCATCGCGCATAAGTATTATGCCGTTGGCCAGATACGAGACCTTGGCCAAGCCGGAGCAGTCAAGCGTCTTGGACGAGGTTCCGCCCCAAAGATACGGCGTGCCTTCCATCGAATACGCCATGTCAAGTATCACATCGGCATTGAAATCCTGCGTGGCCCAATCTTCGATGGGGGTCAAGGCCGAAGCATCGCACCATCCCGAACGACCATCCGGCAGCGTGACCTGCACACGTCCGCGAATTTTCTTGTCAAGAAAACCCTCGACAATGTCTCCGCATACCAGGTCAGTAACCACATCGCGCACGCCGGACACCTTGGCATCACGATAGGCATGTACCTGATAAGGCGACGTCACCACCAGACGACGTGCGCAACGCCACATCTCCATCTGCTCGGGTGTTTTTATAGCCACCGAGCTATTCACCACCCAGGATATGTATCCGTCAGGAGTCTGTACGCGCAGCCACTCACCATCATTGTCGAGTACACGCAGCGGCATTCCCATCAACGCCTGAGACGCCATCTCCGCATCATGCCCGGGACGGGTGCGCAAACACGCAACCGAGATGCGTGGCATTGCCCAATTGTCGCTCGGCAGTACGGCTATGCCGTTGGAGGCATCGATGTCGGCATCTGCAAGAGCACGCATCAACGAGTCGGCAAGATACCACTCGGAAACCATACCGGTCAACGCCACCTTGCCGTTGTCGACAGGACGAACGGTGATGTCATAGATATTTTGACGACTATCAGGCGCCAGACGGGCGCGGACCGCCGAAACTATGGTTCGTGCTTTGTCAGCCACTGTCGCCGCTTCTACCATCACCGGCGTCAAAGCCGCAAGAGCCAAGGCGCATACCACATATCGGATGTCGTTCTTTGTCATGTTCATTAAAAAATATTCTAATTAACTATTATACTTATTAGCGATTCCACACTCGTATTTCGCAAAAACTCATATGGCTATCTCGCATCTACATAACATATATTCTTAATTAGAATATACCTTATATATCATATTTTTCGAAATAAAATGGCCGTATTTGCCCTACTCGTCTTCGGCTTGTGCCACTGCTGTGGGTTCAGTTTTTATTATCTGCAAGCTTGACCTCCATCCGGGGTAGAAAAGGTTGCCTCGCGAGGTCTCCACCTCTCCGGCCTGAAAGTCAATGGTTTCGCTGCGAATATATTTTTTTGCAGGATAAAGCGTGCCGCAGATACCTCGGTTTGAAGCAAAACGGTACATGTCTATGCCATGACTGTAAAAGCCGTGCGTGTCCTTGTCATATGTTTCCGGGGTTACGCCGTAGTTGCCAAAGGACATATCCACGGGCACCCAGCCTATGCCTTCAAAATACACCTCAGCCCAGTCATGATAGTTCAAATCTCCGGGATGCAGCATCCATCCGCTTTCCCACTGTGCCGGAATACCCAGCGACCTCATCATCGAGATGTAGAGCATAGACACCTGACCGCAGTCGCCATATCCTCGGTCAAGCACATAACGCGGCATGCATGGTATTGTACTGTATTCACGGGCACCGGCCCAAGGATATCTGTCCGCAATGTATTTGTACACAAGCTTATGTTGCAAATATGGATTGGTTTCATCACCTATGATGTCACGCGCCTCAACGCCCAAGTCAACAATATGCGGGGCTTGCATCGTTGTATAATCGGTGTAGAAAGGTGCTGTCGTATCATAGGGCTGGATGCGGCTCAAAATGTCCTCCTCACTGACATACAGAGATGTAACCGTGTAGCGTCCTGTGTATTCGAAATGCGTACTTTCTCCCGTTGTCACAGGCGCCTGCATGTATATGGTATTGTGCACCGAGCGTCCATCCGAAAGGACATAGGGATGCGATGAAGACAATATCGAGATGTCGTACTGGCGCTCGGTCTCGACCGGCACCGGCATCCATACGCGCAAGGTATCACCATCAAGCACCTCGTTGTAAGGCACATCCACCACAAAACGGAAAGTGATGGTCTGCGCCGGACCACGATGATAGTACTCGTCCTCCGATGCAAGCGGGCTTTCAATTACGGCTCTGACGATTGCCACATCGGACGAATCGGCATCTGCACCACGGCTAATCCATTCAACACCGCTCACTTCGGGGCATATAAGTTTGAGATTGGAAGGTGCCTTGCGGAATACCATAACATTGCCATCTGCCGTTGTCCGAGTTTCGAGTAGTCCCTGCGCAATGAATTCCTCAGTGCGTGCAGCCACAGATGCCCCGTAAAGCTCTGAAAGACGATGCCGAGCCTGCTCTACTGTCAGCGAAAAATCCCTGTCAAGGCGTTTCGAAATAGCCTTAGCCGAATCTGTTTCGAACCAAGACGGCGTGGTTGCTCCTAAATACTGTGTCGCCACCAATGATAACGCGGCAGCAAGGACGATGTGCTTCATGACGTGATATGACGGTTTATAGTTAATGGTCTTTTTGCCGGCAGATACTTGTGGGCAGGCATACCGTCCATAAGACGATATGCCTGCCTTAATCAGTGTTTGATATGTGCTATTTCTTCGATAGCGCCCTTGATTTCGTTACCCAAGGCCTTGGCTTGCTTCATGGAGTGGGCCTCGGAGTAAATGCGAATGATAGGTTCGGTGTTGGACTTGCGCAGATGTACCCAGCTGTCGGGATAGTCAATCTTGACTCCATCGATTGTCGTGATTTTTTCGTTGGCATAACGCTTCTTGACCACGTCAAGGATGGCGTCAACATCCATGTCGGGAGTAAGTTGTATCTTGGTCTTGGCTATGGCATATTGCGGATATTTCTTCTTAAGCTCGGAAACTTTGAGCCCGCTCTTGGCTAGTAGTGTCAAGAATAGTGCCACGCCTACGAGTGCATCACGCCCATAATGCAGCGGCGGATATATGACTCCGCCATTGCCTTCGCCACCTATGACTGCATTGATTTTCTTCATCAGCGTGGTAACGTTAACTTCGCCCACGGCACTGGCCTGGTAGGGACAGTTGTGGTCTAGTGCGACATCTCGCAATGCACGGGACGAACTAAGGTTGGAGACTGCCGGGCCGGGGGTATTGCTGAGCACGTAATCAGCAACAGCCACCAGTGTGTATTCCTCGACAAACATCTCGCCGTTTTCCATCACGATAGCCAGACGGTCTACATCGGGGTCTACCACAAAGCCTACGTCTGCCACTCCGGTCTTCATGAGATCGGATATCTCGGTAAGGTTTTCGGGAATAGGCTCGGGATTATGCGCAAAATTGCCGGTAGGGTCACAGTTTAGTTCTATGACTTTCTTGACACCAAGGCTGCGCAACAATTGCGGTATGACCACACCGCCGACGCTGTTGACAGCGTCCACGGCCACGGTGAAATTGGCTTTTTGTATCGCATCGATGTCCACGAGGTCCAGGGCAAGAACTTTCTGAATGTGGCGGCGATTGTATGTCGTATTCTTGAGATGATGCCCCAGTTGGTCCACTTCTGCAAAGCAATACTCACGTTCGTTGGCGATGCGTAACACCTCCTGTCCTTCTTCGGCAGTCAGGAATTCGCCATGTTCGTTGAGCAACTTCAATGCATTCCATTGCTTGGGATTGTGGCTGGCGGTAAGTATCAGTCCGCCGCAGGCATCTTCCATAGTCACCGCCAATTCGGTGGTGGGTGTCGATGCGGGACCGATATTGACAACATCGAAGCCCATGCCCATCAAAGTACCTATAACAACGTCAATCACCATAGGGCCGGAGATGCGGGCATCATGTCCCACGACTATGGTGCGGTAGGGCAGCGTGGTGGTACGATCTATAAATGTAGCGTATGCTGCCGTGTATTTTACAATGTCTATCGGCGTAAGTGCTTCACCGGGACGGCCGCCGATGGTGCCGCGTATACCGGAGATGGATTTTATAAGGGTCATAATTGGTTAAGTATGGATTCTATCAATATTTGTCGTGGCCGCTTAGATTCGGAACGTCGTCTCAAGTTATTGCGACCTATACGAGTCTAGGTTTCAAACACAGAAACACTGTCTTTATGTTTTTTGGCGATAGTAACGGATGTGGTAGAGATAGGGTATCACCTGCGTAGTTTCGGAAGTCACTCCGTACTGCGACTTGATGACTATATTGACCTCTGCATCCACGGGCAGATAATACAGCGGTTGCTGCACACCCGAACCCCACTGGTACGATGCCTGTAACGAGAAATTCTTGAAGCGAAACCACGAACTGTTATACGTCATGTCGGTATCGTTTCCATCGCCGCTTGGCAATTGTCCGTTCGAATAATAGTTGAGGTTGTATCGCGTAAAACGGAAGTACAGAACCTCATCGGACTTAGCGTAATTGCCGGGGGTGCCGGGGTCGAGCACCTGCATGTACATATTGCCGTCCTCGTCAAGGCGGTAGTACGGCGCATCCGACCCGGCCTCGAACACGAATGTCGTGTCGGTGGGTATGGTGTTGGTGACGCGCTGGTCTACCAGGAAGAGATTGACTGCCTGGTTTTCCTGCGTCAGCAGCTCGGCGTAGCTTTTCGAGTCCTTACATGAAAAAGATGTCACGCCTATGGCCACTCCGACAAGAGTGGCGGCCAACAGCCGTAACATTTTCGCGTTAGACTTCAGTATCTCTTTGATGGGCATAATATTATTATGTATTATGTGTGATAATGGGTTATATGGTTATATAGCTCAGTTGTCTCTGTATTGCAGTATATTTATACGATGCTGTACGCTATTTATTATTGGTAAAAGTCACATCCTGAGCGACTTGACATGGCTGCTTAGTATGAACTCGGTGGCATTGGCATCAAGAATGCTCTCAAACAATGCAGCGGCATCATCGAGAGTACCATGGAACTCGCCTCCGGCAGCATTGCGGTGACCGCCACCGCCAAAATGTCGCGAGCAGACAATGTCTACGGGAAAATCACCGACACTGCGCATGGATACCTTGATATAATCGCGTTCTTCGCGCATAAAGGCGCTGTATATCACTCCGGGAATTGCCAGCGGCTTATTGACCAAGCCTTCGGTATCGCCCTTGGTATAGTTGTATTTATTGAGCTCGTCTCGCGTCAGCGTTATCAGTGCGGCATGTGCCTCGGGATATACGCGCATTTTTTGCGATATTGCATATCCGTTGAGACGCATGCAGTCTTCGCTGTAAGTATCAAAAAGTGCTCGCCACAAGGCATTTTTGTCTACACCTTTTTCGAGTAGCGCGGCTGTTATGCGGTAGTCTTCGGGATGATTAGCATTATGTGAAAAGTTGTTGGTATCTGTCATCATACCGGCCATAATACACGTGGCTGCTTCAAGATCCATCAAATCAAGCCATCCGGCTCGCTTAATTACCGAATACAGCAACGAGCAAGTAGACGACCTCTGAGGCTTGGATACAGCCCAATCAAAGACCGAAATATCTGGATCCAAATGGTGGTCTATCATCGCTCGGCGAGCCTTAGACTCTGTGATATATGGCGCAAGCCTGTCCACGCGCGACAAGCAATGGTAATCCAAACAGAATATGACATCGGCGCTTTCGAATGCACGTTTCACTCGGTTGGGCGAGCGTGTCAACGGCGCCACGGTCCTAAACCCCGGGATAATTTCGAGATTATGATTAGGCTCATCGGGCGTCACCACTGTCACGTCAAGTTTTTTGGCTCTGAGTATGCGAGCCAGCGCCAAAGACGACCCCATGGCATCACCATCAGGCGACATGTGGCATGTAATGACGATATGGCGCGAGTGATTGACCGCATCGACAATTCCGGATATGGCCCTTAACTGCTCTAAATCAAACGCTTCTGACATACAAATGATTCCTTTGACAAATTCATTATGCAAAGATAATCATTATAACGGATACGCACACACCTTCGACTGCCGTTTTTTTGTTTTTTCACACTGAAAAAAAAACGATATTTGCCGAAATTGGGCCAACTATACTTTGGTCAGATATTGACAAGTCCACAAAAAAGCAGCAGGGCCTCGGAAGTGTGTCACCTCTGAGGTCCTGCTGTATTCGTCATATTATCCGAAATTGTTTATCCGAAATTATCAAAGTGTATGCTCTCCTGGTCAACGCCAAGACTGTCAAGCAGCGATACCACTGCCTTACTCATCGGGCCGGGGCCGCACATATAATACTCGATGTCTTCCGGCGCGGGATGATCCTTGAGGTAGGTGTCGTACATTACCTGATGCACAAAACCGGCAGTATACTTGACGCCGGCGGCATCAGCTGCCGGGTCGGGGCGATCCAAAGCAAGGTGGAACTTGAAGTTGGAGAAGTCTTTCTCAAGTTGCAGGAAGTCTTCGAGATAGAACACCTCGTTGAGTGCGCGTGCTCCGTAAAAGAAGTTCATAACTCGGTCGGTGGTATGCAGCGTGCGCGTCATGTGCATTATTTGTGCACGCAGAGGCGCCATTCCGGCACCACCGCCCACCCACATCATCTCGGCTTTGCTGTCAAAGTTGGGGAAGAAGTCGCCGTAGGGGCCGCTCATAAGCACCTTATCCCCGGGCTTGAGCGTGAAGATATAGGATGACGCTATGCCGGGCGAGACATCCTGAAATCCGACTTGAGGTTTGGGCTTGAACGGCGGAGTGGCAATACGTACTGTCAGCATTATGCGGTCACCCTCGGCCGGATAGTTGGCCATAGAATAGGCGCGTATGGTAGGAGTGTCGTTGTGGCACTTGAGACCGAAAAGGCCGAAGCGCTCCCATGCAGGGAGGTATTCGTCACCTATGAGGCTCTTGTCTATATCCTTGTCATAATCCATGCTGTATGCCGGAATCTTGATTTGGGCATACGAGCCGGGGATAAAGTCCATATGTTCGCCCTCGGGAAGACTGACAATAAATTCCTTGATAAATGTGGCCACGTTGCGGTTGGAGACAACGGTACATTCCCATTCCTTGACGTTGAGGACGCTGGCCGGAACTTGGATGGCAAGGTCGTCTTTGACCTTAACCTGACATCCGAGACGCCAGCCCTCCTTCTGCTGTCGCCGGCTGAAGTGTACGACCTCGGTAGGCAAAATGTCTCCCCCACCCTCGGTGACACGCACACGACACTGGCCGCAGCTGCCTTTGCCACCGCAAGCACTGGGTAGGAATATATGCTTGTCGGCAAGGGCTGACAACAGCGAGACACCGCTCTGCACGGTCTCCTTGCGCTCGCCGTTGTTGATATCCACGGTGACTTTTCCTGTCTTGACCATGTATTTTTTGGCAACCAGTAGTACGGCCACCAATAGCAGCGTTATCAGTAGAAATACGGCGACTGTGACGAGTATCGTCTGCATTGTCGGGGATATTATTACCTGTAATGGCAGTATGTTCATAGCTGTGTCAAATTTTGATGCCGAGGAAGCTCATGAAGGCCACTCCCATCAAGGCTGTAATGATAAATGCAATGCCGACACCGCGCAAAGGCGCCGGAATGTTGTTGTGGTGAGCCAGGCGCTCACGGATGGCAGCAATGCCGCATATGGCTACAAGCCAGCCAAGCCCCCAACCGAGACCGGCGCACAGCGCCATGCCCGTGTCCACATAATCACGCTGCTCCATAAACAGCGATCCGCCAAGTATAGCGCAATTGACAGCTATCAGTGGCAGAAAAATGCCAAGCGAGTTGTACAGCGCAGGGGTGTACTTTTCCACGGCCATCTCGACAAGCTGGGTAATGGAGGCTATCACGGCGATGAACATTATCAGCGACAAAAAGCTCAGATCCACATCCGCATACTCCGGACCAAGCCAAGCCAAAGCTCCGGCCTTAAGAACGTATGTCTCAAGAAGGTAATTGACCGGTAGGGTAACCGCTAACATAAAAGTTACGGCAATGCCCAGCCCGAAGGCGGTCTTGACATTTTTGCTCACCACAAGAAAGGAGCACATGCCAAGGAAATAGGCAAATATCATATTGTCGATAAATATCGACCGTATAAACAAATTGAAATTTTCCATTGTGTTCTCGGTGTGAGTGTATTATTTCAAGATTCCCACAAATCCTTGTTACGACTGCGGTGTATCCAAATGATGACGGCAACTAATATCAGCGCCATAGGGGGCAAAATCATCAAGCCATTGTTGACATACCCGTGATCGTAGCACCACTGGGGCACTACCTGTATGCCAAAGAGTGTTCCGCTACCAAGCAATTCACGGAAGAAACCTACTAAGGCCAATATTATGGCATAACCTATTCCGTTGCCCACGCCGTCAAGAAATGACGGCCAAGGCCCGTTCCCCATCGCAAAGGCTTCGAGGCGTCCCATAAGAATGCAGTTGGTAATTATCAGCCCGATGAACACCGAAAGTTGGCGGCTGACATCGTATTCGTAAGCCAAAAGGAACTGGTTGACTACAATCACAAGTGCAGCCACCACCACCAACTGAACGATGATGCGTATATTGGTGGGTATTGTATTGCGTATCAGAGATATGATGACATTACTGAAAGCAAGTACAACTATCACCGAAAGCCCCATGACTATCGCCGGTTCGAGCTTGGCGGTTACAGCCAATGTCGAGCAGATGCCCAACACCTGGACTATCACAGGGTTGTTTTTGGAGAACGGATTGAAGAATATCGCTTTATAATCTGTCTTAGGCATAGCTTCTGTTATTTATCTCGTAGCGATTCTAAATAAACTTTATAGGGGCGCAGGCAGTCGTCAAGCATCGCGGAGACACCCTTGCTGGTTATGGTGCCACCCGAGACGGCGTCTACATAATCAGCTCCGCCGGTAGGCTTACGACCTTTTTTCAGCACTTGTATGGGAGCAAATTCGGATCCGTGGAACAGCTGTTTGCCCTCGAATTGCCCCGAAAACCACAGTTCTTGTATTTCCGCGCCGAGCCCGGGGGTCTCGCCTTGGTGACTGAAGTACGCGCCATATACTGTCGAGCCGTCGGCATCAAGCGCTATGTATCCCCAAATAGGTCCCCAAAGCCCGGCTCCATATGCCGGGATGATATACTTGGTCTCGCCATCCGCGAGCGTACATTTGTATATAGGCAGCCTACGTTGGGCGGCATCCGCGATCTTGGACTGCGCGGCTACATCCACGCCGAAGGCATCGCTGCCTATCACACGACCCTGCACATCAACCACGTACTGCGCCGTGATGTATCGGCCAAAGTCTTCTATTACACTATCTTCGGCCGGAGTAATATGTACTGATGCCAGAATTTGTTTCATTTTGTCCGCATCGGCGTTATGCTGTTGCAGCGGTTTAAGCACCATAGCGGCCAAGGCCAAGATGGCGCCTACGGCCACAACAATACAACTAATGTATACGATCGTGTATGTATTACTATTCTTGTTCATTGCCTTGTTGTATTTTGTGTAATGGAGCGACGACGGCGGCGACGGATATTGGCTTGTACCACAAAGTAGTCTATCAAAGGCGCAAATGCATTCATCAGCAGTACTGCAAGCATCGCACCCTCCGGATAACCGGCATTGTAAGTGCGTATCAATACCGCAATCACGCCTATAAGAAATCCGTAGACATATTGACCTTTGCGCGTACGTGCCGCTGTCACCGGATCAGTGGCCATAAACACTGCCGCAAAGGCAAAGCCGCCGTAGAGCAACTGGTCCAAGGGTGACAAATAGGAAGCGGGGTACGTCGGGGTAGCGCATACATTGGCAAGCCAGCCCATGGCCAGACCGCCAAGTACTACGCTAAACATGATGCGCCACGAGGCCACACGTGTCAGCAGCAACACCGCCGCACCTATAAGAATGCACAGCACCGAGGTTTCGCCGAAACTGCCGGGAATCAGCCCGAGAAAGGCATCCCATGCGGATATAGACGCACCATTTATGCCCTGAAGAGCAAAATCGCCGCCGGTGGCCGAAGCTATCTGACCCAGAGGCGTGGCACAACTGAACCCGTCTGCAAGTGCATCCCCCACGCCGAGCATCGACCCATGCGACACAAAGACGCTGTCGCCGGACATCTGAGCCGGATAGGCAAAGAACAGAAAAGCTCGTGCCACCAATGCTACGTTGAAGATATTGTAACCGGTACCGCCAAAAACTTCTTTTGCAAAAATCACGGCAAAAGCCGTGGCCACAGCCACCATCCATACAGGTGTATCTACAGGCAAAATCAGCGGAATCATCAGTCCAGTCACAAGAAAACCCTCTTGGATTTCCTCGCCACGCCATTGAGCAAAGGCAAACTCAATACCCAAGCCCACAGCGTAAGTCACAATCACACACGGCAGTATGGCCAAAAAGCCATAAAGCATGAGCTCCCAAAACGGAAATGACGTTGCTCCGGCGGCCAGCCAATGCTGATAGCCGGTATTGTACATCCCGAAAAAGAAGCACGGCAGCAACGCAACAATCACCATGATCATTATACGCTTGCTGTCAAGGGCATCATGTATCTGCGCACCCCGTGCGGCTGCTGTCTGGCGCGGCGTGAACAGGAAGGTGTCCATGCCCTCATATACCGAGCGGAAAGCGTGCAGGCGTCCACCCGCCTCGAAGGACGGGCGGATACGTTCCATAAATCTTTTCAATGCTTTCATTATAGTGTCAGCTGTTTCTATACATTACATATTGGCATCACACCTCACGGCGCATGTAGTCGAGACCGTCACGCACTATCTGCTGCAACGGCTCCTTGGAGGAATCCAAACATTCGGCTAATGCAAAGTCCTCGGGCGCCACTTCGTATATGCCAAGGTTTTCCATAGCATCGATGTCGCGGGCGTTTATAGCCTTAATCAGATACTCGCCAAGAATATCCATAGGTAATACACGGTCTATTTCCCCGGACATAATCATAGCGCGGCGTCCGCCAAGAATGCGTGCATCCGGATCGAAGAGACGGCGGCCGCACAGACATCCCGGAAAGGAGGTGCTAACGCTCATCTTACGCGGCGACAGCGATGCCCAGCCCATAAACTCGTCCACATCGTCACCCTCGGGAATAACGGTGACCTGACGGTAAGGATAGTGCAGGTAACCATCGGCAGCGTCCGTCTTGACACCTGTCAGGACATTGCCGCTGATGACACGCCGGTGGTGGTCGGCATCCATGAGCCTTCCTTCTAATATAGGGGCGACAGCCGCACCCGCTATGGTACGCAACATCTGCGGCTGCCGAACCTCGGCTCCGGCCAAGGCGATGACAGTGGTGAAATCAACATTACCCGTGCGGTAAAGTGTGCCTATACGCCGCAGCACATCCACCGAAAGCGTCCAAATAGTCTCACCCTTGTTTACCGGTGCAATATTGGCTGCAAGTACTCCGCATAGCCCGGCCGGATGTGGTCCGCGCACGTCCACCATCACGGCTCCGGCAATGTCGCCCAACGTTCCGGGGCGACGCCCTATATATATATGTCCATCGGTGAGATAAGACAGCACTTCAACACCGGTGGCAATATCTGCCATATCAGACCGGCAGTAAAGTCGCTGAGGCTCCAATGGCGCCGAATCTACGGCCGTGACAAAGATGTCGCGAGCACTCACCTGCGGCAAAGGCACGATGTCATAAGGACGCTGACGCATCCACGCCCACAAACCGCTACGACACAGCGTAGAAATTATGTCGGCCGGTTGACGCGACGATACATCGAAAGTCTCCGTTGCGGCTGAATCATCGGCATCCACGATGACTCGCTCGATCTTGCGTCGGGCGCCGCGCTCGACATCCCTAACCACTCCCGATATCGGAGACACCAGCACAACCTGCTGATTATACTTATCATATAAAAGCGGAGAACCGGCCTTAACCATATCCCCGGCATTGACCGAGGCCTTGGGCACAAAGCCGGGAAAGTCTTCCGGAATTATTGCGACAGAATGTACGCCGAGAACTTCGGTCACCGTTTCAACATCGACAACGGCTCCGACCAGTCGCAGGTCTGTTCCACGTTTGATTTTTAATTCCATTTTACAAATTACTTTAAGGACAGGCCTTGAATCGTAGACCCGATTTTGACATGGCGGCAAGCAAGGAAGAGCGTGCGTAGAAAATATATGCCGTCACAAAATACGCAGACAAAAGTACACCATTTATTTGGATTATTAAACATTTTTTCAGAATTAGCGCGTTAAAAAATCCTATGGATGCATTTACACGCGGCAAAACGGCATTTGCCCGTTTCAAAAGACAATAAAAAACTAACCCTTGCCGTTGTACAAATACATATGACAACTAATTTTCACCGCAAAATGTTTTGCCAATCCGAAACAAACAATTAATTTTGCGAGGTTAATATACATTTCAGAGAGGCATTGTCTGACATATACGCCATGCCACTGGAAGTTTAACACACGCTAAACCACGTACATAACAACATATATCGACTACACACAATCCAAGGCGGAAACACAAATCTTTCGTCATAGAACAAAACAAAAATAAATCCAACACCAAAACATTCTAAAAAACTTTCATCCAAAAAAATTATGGAAACTCAAAAGCCAAACGTTGCAGCTCCCGTGAAACCCGCTGCAAAGCCCGCTGCGAAAAAAGATTCGCAAAAAGCCAATGTCCCCGGCATCAAGAATGCCTTCTGGGTGATCTTCATCTGCCTCGTCATCGCCGTGCTGCTTTTCGCCTTCTGGTTCGGCAACGACATACACTTCGATGAGGACCAGAATCCCAAAGATCTTTGGGGCGTCATCTTCAAAGGCGGCTTTGTCGTGCCTATAATCCAAACGCTGCTTCTCTCTGTAATCGTGCTGTCAGTTGAACGATTCATCGCCATCAACGCAGCCAAAGGCAAAGGCAGCATCGACAAATTCGTTGCCAACGTCAAGAAATGCCTTGCCAAGAAAGACATCGCCGCAGCAAAGGAACTCTGCAAAAAACAGCAAGGTTCTGTTGCCGCCGTTGTTAACGCCGCACTCGTAAGCTACGAGGACATGGACAAGAACACCGAGCTCACAAAAGAGCAGAAAGTGCTGACCATCCAGAAAGCCCTCGAAGAAGCCACCGCTCTGGAAATGCCTTCGCTGACCCAGAACCTTCCCATCGTTGCAACCATGACAACCCTCGGTACCCTTATGGGTCTTCTCGGTACTGTACTCGGTATGATCAAGTCCTTCCAAGCTCTTGCCCAATCCGGTGCTCCTGACTCCACCGAGCTCTCCACCGGTATCTCCGAGGCCCTTATTAATACCGCCTTCGGTATCGCAACCAGTGCATGCGCCGTTATCTCCTACAACTTCTTCACAAACAAGATCGATAACCTCACCTACGCCATCGACGAAATCGGCTTCTCGATTGTTCAAACATTCCAGACCACTCACTAATCCCCTGTTTGCTTAACAAGGCAGTTAATAACACTAACACCACTAAAACTAAGTAAATATGGGAAAAGTAAAAATTAAAAGAAAGAGCACGCTCATCGACATGACCGCGATGAGTGACGTGACCGTTCTTTTGCTTACTTTCTTCATGTTGACATCTACCTTCTTGCAAAAAGAACCGACAATAGTATACACTCCCTCGTCCGTATCCGAAGAGAAGGTACCAGTAAAGGACTTGGTGACCATCCTGGTCTCCAGCGAAGACAAGTCGGGCAAATTGGCTGACCCCACCCAAGTCGAAGGCAAGATTTTCCTCTCCTTCGCCGGTGACTCCGTCATTCCCAGCGAAACTCTCCGCGAGAAAGTCCTGTTATACGCAGTAGATAAGTACAACAAGCTTCACCCCAAGAACACAGTCACGCTCAATGCCGATCAAGTAAACGCGTTCAAGAAAACAAACATGCTGGGCGTCCCCTTCCAAGCACTTCCCCAAGTGCTGTCCATGGAGACCTCAAAGCGTGATAAATTCTTGGGCGAACTCACCAACCCCAACGTCGGCATACCCATCAATGGCAACAAGGACAAGAACGGCGCCCTCAACGAATTCCAAATCTGGATGTGGGCGTTGGCCAACGTAGCTCAAGACGGCCGTAACGACAAAATCGGCCAGCTTGATGCCGAAGGCAAAAACGGCGCCGAAGCCGTCCGCGATGCCGATATCCTTTATAATTCAGTGTTCCAAGGCCGTGCCATATCCGTCAAGGCGGATAAAGACACCCCCTTCACGACCATTCACCGCGTTTTCGACAACCTTCAGACAATGGGTCTCAATAAGTTCACCCTTATGACCGCCCTCAAGTCCGAATCTGCCGAATAACCATAAAAGTAAAGAACAACAATGGCACAAATAGATCCATCAAGCGGCGACGGAAAGAAAAAGAAAGGCGCCCAAAAGAAGATGTCTATCCATGTGGACTTTACTCCTATGGTCGACATGAACATGCTTCTGATTACATTCTTCATGCTCTGTACCACCATGATCAAGAGTCAGACCCTCCAAATTCTACTGCCGTCCAACGACCAACGCATCAAGGACGAACAGAAGAACCAGGCCAAGGCTGACGATGCAATATCCCTGATCCTGGATACAGAGTACAAATCCAACGGATTACCTGCAGTAGACGAAAACGGCAACACCCTGCACGACATATACTACTACGAAGGTCTCCCCGACACCGTCAACATCTCCGGTACAAAGGGCTGTATCAAAGTCGCCCACTTTATCGGAAATGCTCCCGGTGGCAAACGCCAAGGTATCCGCGAAATCCTCTACCAACGCCATAAAGAGGCTATGGACATCTATGATCAACTCAAAGCCGACTACAAGGCCAAGAAAATCACAGATGAACAATTCGCCGAAAAAGCAAAAGAAAACGCCACGAACGAAAACCTCAAACATCCCGTGGTCATTATCAAGCCGGGTCCCAACGCAACCTACGAAGCCCTGGTAAACGCTATCGACGAACTCAACCTGAACCAAATACGCAAGTATTCGATTCAGATGCCCGACCGTACAGATACTACACTGTTGCGAAACTACGAGAAGGCTACCGGCAAGACCGTTATCCGTCCCAATGTACGTAAATAATGATTAAAGTTCTATATTACTAACCAATTAACACAAAAGAAAAATGGCAAAAGATGTAGATCTTTCATCAAAAGAATGGTGTGACATCGTATTCGATGGCAAAAACAAGGAGTACGGCGCATACCAACTCCGTGCAACTTCTGTCAAACGTCACACCAAGGCCCTACTGTCCGTAGTCATCGTACTGGCACTCATCCTGACAGCCATTATCCTGGTGATGACCGGCGTGTTCAAGAGCGCTGACGAAGACATCAACGCCAAGAACGAGCAAGAAGAAGTCATCATGGCTCCCGAAGATATTCCCGAAGAAGAAGAGCAGATGGAAATCCCCGAACAAAAACCCGAGGAAGTCCAAGCCGAAGAAGAAGTCGCTGCCACTCAGGCCGTGACCGAAGTCAAGATCGTGGAAACAGTCGATAAGGACCGTGAAGTAAAGGACCAAGAGCAAGTGCTTGAAAACACCGCCCAATTAGGCGCCGATGACCACAAAGGTGTAGAAGACGTCAACCGTGACCGAGTTGTCAAGGAAGTCGTTGAAGTAAAGCCTGTGGAAAAGCCCAAAGAAGAAGGCCCATTAAGCGTTGCTATGGTTGAACAGAAACCCTCGTTCCCCGGTGGCGAAAGCGCAATGTACAAATGGCTCCAGGACAACATCATTTATCCCGCAGCCGCTTCGGAAGAAGGCGTACAAGGCAAAGTGACCGTACAATTCATCGTCGAAAAAGACGGCAGCATCACGCATGTTCAAGTCGTCCGCGGCAAACACCCCGCACTCGATGCCGAAGCTGCACGCGTCATCCGCAAGATGCCCCGCTGGACTCCCGGTCGTAACAACGGCCAGCCCGTCCGCGTGACATACCACCTCCCCGTTCAATTCAAATTGGCCAACTAAGATTCGCTTTTGAATTCCATACCCTCCCCAATAAGGGGCGGAGTCCTGCGACTCCGCCCCTTATTCTTTATACCAATCCCCCCACTGAACAGAATAATACAGCCATTTTAATCCCACTCCAAATCGCCAATATGATTATCACGGCTGCATTTGCCGATTTTTTCGTACCTTTGTCGCGTGAAAAAGCTATGGAACAAGCTGGCATCCCTGTCGGCCGTTGCCTTGGTGTCCTGCACTCTGGCATCGGCTCTTAATTCGTGCAGTAGTACACGACACGTTCCTGAAGGCTACAAACTGCTGGATAAGGCCGAAATAGTCATTATCAAACCCGGCGATAGCACCAATTACAAGGAACGATACCGCGACATCAGCACGCGCGAGTTGCTGAACTACCTGCGCCAGCAGCCCAACCACAAAGTCCTTGGTTGTGCAAAGATACAGCTCGGCATCTACAATATGTCCGGCAACGATACTACGCATTGGTGGAACCGATGGCTGCGACGCATAGGCGAGGCTCCCGTATTGTACAACCCACAATTGACAGAGGCTTCTGCACGGCAGCTCCGCCAAGCTCTCGTCAATAAGGGATATCTCAACGCCGCAGTCACCATCGACACAATCACCTGCGGCAAAAAGAACAACAGAATGCGAGTGCGATACAGTCTCCACCCGGGCTCGGCCCGTACCATAGCCACGGTGACCATGGAATGCGAGGACAACGAAATCCGCGACATCCTCCAATCCGACACATTATCCAAGCCGGATATCGCACCGGGTATGGCACTGGATCGCACCTACCTCGACAGCGAACGCACGCGCATTACTTCGATACTGCGAAACCATGGGTATTACGCTTTCAACAAGGAATTTATCACATTCATTGCTGACACCGTGCCCGGATCTACGGCCGTGGACCTGACAATGACCATCCAGCAACCACGCACGATACACGCAGCCCCCACGCCCGAACATCCTGACGGAATAGACCCGGACGCATCGGCGCCGAGGCATCGACGCTTCATGATTCGACAAGTGTACTTTGTTACAGATTACAACCCACGCAAAGACAACGATGGCGGCACAATCCGCTGCGACACGGTCCAAGGCTCGCCCGGCATGGCCATCATCTATGGAGAAGACCGGTACATACGACCCGGAGTACTTGAAGAGAACTGCTTTATCGTACCCGGCAAACCCTACAATGCATCGCAAGTGGACCAAACGTATGCCGCCATGGCGCGATTAGGCATACTCAAATTTATTAACATCGAAATGCGTCCCGTGACCGCCATCAAAGCCTATGACAACGAGGAAATTTGGACGGACGCTTACGTACTGCTGTCGCGCAATAAGAAGCAGAATATCACCATCGAATTGGAAGGCACCAACTCGGAAGGAGATTTGGGCTTCGGTATAGGACTCACCTATCAGCATCGCAACCTTGCACACGGCAGCGAACTGCTGACCGTAAAATTGCGCACAGCCTACGAAAGCCTCTCAGGCAATTTTGACGGCCTTATCAACAATCGCTATACCGAATATGCAGGCGAAGTGGGCATCACGTTCCCCAAGTTTAAGGCTCCGCTGCTGTCGCGCGACTTCAAACGCCGAAACAAGGCCAGCACCGAATTTGCCTTGTCGCTCAACTACCAGGAACGACCGGAGTATACGCGAGTCATCGCCGGCGGTGCATGGAAATACAAATGGGACAAGCATCAAGGAGGTTTCAACCAGCGGCGCACTCTCGATTTGGTGGATATCAACTACGTCTATCTTCCCCGGTCCACGCTCAATTTCATAGAGCAGATAGCGCCTACCAACCCTCTGCTACGCTACAGCTACGAAGACCACTTCATCATGAGATTGGGCTACACCTTCTATAAGACCAACCGCCGCATACCCACGGCCACTCTCAATTCGTTTGTGATACAGCCATCGGTTACAACATTCCGTGCCTCCGCCGAGATGGCCGGCAACCTTCTGTATGCATTTTCGTCCATGCTGGGACAGAAAAAATCCAATGAGGCATACAAGCTCTTCGGCATTCAGTATGCCCAGTACGTCAAAGGCGAAGCCGACTTCACATATACGCGCAACTTCAATGCGCGCAACGCCTTGGCTATTCACGCAGGAGTAGGCATCGGATATCCCTATGGCAACTCCACTGCCATACCCTTCGAAAAACGCTTCTATGCCGGCGGCGCCAACAGCGTACGCGGATGGAGTGCGCGAACTCTCGGCCCGGGAGCTTACGATGCACGCAACGACGTAATTGATTTCATCAACCAATGCGGCGACATACGGCTGGATCTGAGTCTTGAATACCGTGCACGTCTTTTCTGGGTATTCGAGGGAGCCTTATTTGTGGACGCCGGAAACATTTGGACCATCAAGACTTACGAAAACCAACCGGGAGGAACTTTCAAGTTCGACAAGTTCTACCGACAGATAGCACTATCTTACGGCGCAGGCATACGCATGGACTTTACATACTTCCTGCTGCGCTTCGACCTTGGCATGAAAGCCCACAACCCCGCTATGGGACAAGAGGAATGGCCTCTGGTACACCCACGCTGGGGACGTGATGCCACATTCCATTTTGCCGTCGGCTATCCGTTCTGACAGATTGAGACCGACGTCCTCGGAAGTAGCGACCCGATGCTGCAGGCCTGAAAGCACATTTTTACAGTATTGTGAGGCTTACGGCCATCCAATACGAGGCATAACCTCGATACGTTTTTTTGAAAACAGACATTTATGAAACAATACGTGATTTTTGATCTTGACGGAACGTTGCTGGACACCATCGCCGACCTCGCCGATGCCACCAACTACGCGCTCGAACAATTGGGATATACCACTCATCCCATCACTGCGTACAACTATATGGTGGGCAACGGCGTCACCAAGCTGCTGGAACGCGCCTTGCCCGAAGACATGCGCACCACTCGTATGGTCGAGGCCATGCGATGCCACTTTCTGGAATACTATGACGTGCATTGCACCGACCGCACAACCATCTATCCCGGCATTTCAGACCTTCTGGACGAATTGGCCGCACGAGGCATTGCCACCGCAGTAACCTCCAACAAATACCAACGTGCCGTCACCCACTTAATAAGCCATTTCTTCGGACAACTGCCGTGGGCAGCCATACTCGGACACCAAGAAAACGTCCCTGTCAAGCCAGACCCATCGATAGTATTCATGGCGCTCAATGCCCATCCCACATCCAAGGATAATGTGCTATACGTAGGCGACAGTGCCGTGGACATGGAAACAGCACATCGCGCAGGCATCGAAAGCGTTGGCGTATCATGGGGATTTCGCACACGCTCCGAGCTGGCAGGCGCAGGTGCCGACCACGTTGTAGATTCACCGGACGACATCCTCAGCCTATTGTAATCATAAAAATATCTACCGAAAACCTATATTCGGCTTTCTCCTCTCATCCTCCCCTTTTGCGTACACTTATATAACTCCACGCCGACAGTCATATATTTCTTTCTATTAGACAAAATATAGCATTATGGCAACCGACATCATACTCGTAGACCCTCGCGATACGCACGACAACCTGCTGCCGCTGACGTACACACGCCCGGTCAGTGACCTTCGCGTAGGAATATTCACTATCGATCAACGCTGGCGCATGGCTTGCCCACACGCCAATTTCTATTGGCAAACGGTAGACTACCTGCGTCCCAAGTATCCGGCACGTCCGAACAATATCACCGACTCCGAGACAATATACGTACGTGGCGACATCATTCCATCTGCCGAATTGGTACGCGTTGCTCTCGACCTGCAGCCCGGTCAAGCAGTCTTCGGCGAAGACAGCGCCCCGGTAGCATGGCGCGGAGGCGCCTCTAATGCGCCGAGCATCCAACTGAAAGAACAAACACATTGCCTGTCATTTCTGTACGATATCTTCGGCATAAACGGCGAAGTGCTGCGCAAAGACTTCGAGACTATCACCGCCGGGCGCACCTCGGCGCCTCTGAGCGACACCGTCACCGTAATAGGACGCCGCGAAGATATCTTCGTGGAGGATGATGCCGAATTTGTCGAAGGATGCACGCTCAACACCATGCACGGCCCGATATACATTGGACACAACGCCACAGTCATGGAAGGCAGCTGTCTCCGCGGACCGGTAGCCGTGTGCGACCACGCCGTTGTCAATATGGGTGCACGCATATATGGCGATACGACCATCGGCCCGTGGTGCAAGGTAGGCGGCGAGCTCAACAATGTGGTCATGCATTCTTATTCGAACAAAGCACATGACGGCTTCCTGGGCAACGCCGTCATCGGACAATGGTGCAACATCGGAGGCGGATGCTCGGCATCCAATCTCAAAAACGACTACACCGAAATCAAATTATGGAACTATCCGCGGCGTCGTTTCCTACGCACCGGGCTGCAGTTCTGCGGCCTAATCATGGCCGACTTCTGCAAAGCCGGAGTCAACACCATGCTCAATACGGCCACGGTTCTTGGCGTAGGTGTCAACATTCACGGCAGCGGATTCCCACGCCCGTTCCTTGCATCATTCCTCGAAGGCTCGCCCCAAGGATATAGCGAAGTGCCGATGCAACGCTTCTTTGACACAGCCTCTAAAATGATGGCTAGACGCGGCATCGAGTTGACTCAGATCGACATAGATATACTCAACAGCGTGCGACAAATTGCAGAGAACTACCGTTGATGCCGAACGCAGTATGGTCTTTGCAAAGTTTTTTAAGCCCTCCGCCGTACCATCCCTTCCATAAAAGACATCCAAATGTTTGATATAACCTTTAAAGACATATTCGCCGAAAAACTCCCGAATCTGACACTGCTGGCCCTGAGTGCCGACATCTCCGATGCACCCACTTGCGATGCATTATGGAATGAAGTTCAGACCGTGGCGTCACGTATCGCATCATCCTACGAAATGTCCATGGTCAATAAGCGCCCCGGCATAGCAGCCACACGCGCCGCATACAAAGCGTTGGGCAAAGACCCTAACCGCTACCGCCCGAGCACCGAAGCTATGTGTCGCCGCATAGTGCGCGGCGACGGCCTGTATCGTGTCAGCAATGTCGTGGACTTGGTCAACCTGTTGTCCATTGCTTCGGGACACTCCATAGGCGCCTTCGACAGCGACCGTATCGCAGGACATACACTGCGCCTCGGTGTGGGACGCGAAAGCGAACCTTATGAAGCCGTACATCGCGGCCCGCTCAACATTGCCGGGCTGCCGGTGTTGCGCGATGACATCGGAGGCATAGCCACACCCACCAGCGACAATGCACGCACAGCCATACGTCCCGAAACAACACGACACCTGTTCATGGTCGCAAATATATATGGCGATGAGATGACAGCTGACGAACTCGCCGAATATGCCTCACGACTGCTGACACAATACGCCGCAGCATCAGGCATTGAGCACCGCATCTTCCGCCCCGTTCCCATCGATTTTTAAACACCTACACTCATCACCACCTTACAGATGGCAATACACCTCGACATCGTTGATCGTGAAACATACTATCGCAGAGCCCCTTATCCGGCGACAGTGTACGACAGCGCCGACTTTGCTCTTACGGTAAACGCCGCACGTGGCACAAAGTACATCCTGGCCACAGACGAAGACGGCAATACCATCGGCATGGCCTGGGGTGAGAACGATGATGGCACCTGGGCTTCGCCGTTCTCGGCTCCCTACGCCCTATGTTCGATGTCCGGGGCCGATATACCCGTGCATTTTCAGGCATTAAGTGCAATTGCCCGATATGTAAACTCAATGACGCATGGTAAGTGGCTCATGGCGTTGCCACCCGAATTCTACGCCCCTTCACTGATACACACCACCATTGAGGCTTTCAGCGTTCTTGGCCACGAACTATTCTGCGACCGTAATTACGCCCATCCGACACACGCACAAATGACAGCCGCGGCACGGCGCAATCTATGCAAAGCCGAACGTCATGGTTCATTCGTCTTGATTAACAACGCCGATGCCGGAGCGACATATGATCTCATAGCCGAGCACCACAGTCAACTGGGATACAATATGGCTATGACGCGCGACCAAGTGCTGGCTACGGCACGAGCCATACCCATGGACTTCTTTATGGTTATGGACGGCGATATCCCGGCAGCAGCAGCCTACTATCAGCATACGGCGCCTCATATAGTACAGATGATTAATTGGGGTGACACCGCCGAAGCAAGACCGCTGCGTGTAACCAACTGGATGGACCACGCCATCAGCCTTCATTATGCCGAGCTGGGCATCTCCACCATTGACCTCGGTCCGGGTACGCATCACGGCATACCCAACGAGGGCCTTGAGCGCTTCAAGACCTCGCTGGGCTGCTCTATTTCGCTAAAACATATCATCGCAGGCCACGCCTTGTAAAATGCGGCCGGCCGAAGCCACGCCGGCGGTTCACTACACCGTTGCCTAACGTCAGTCTGCCGCTTCTTCCGGGCACAAAAGCTGCGTCACCACAGCCTTGAAGTCCGTAACGGCATACAACGAATGGCGTTGTCCGGGAGACATTCGGATGGCATCTCCACCGTGCATTGCATACTCTCGTCCCTCGAGGGTGAAGCGCATCTCGCCTTCGAGCACCTGCACCATCACATCGGCATTGACGCTATGCGAGGCCACCTCATGTCCTTCGGGAACCACCAGGATGATAATACGACCGCTGTCATTAGACAAAATCATGTGTTTTACGGCTTTATGTCTGTCGTAGTCGAAGACTACGGACGGACGGAATACACCGTTTAGTGCGCATTTGGCACCTGTCTCTTTATGGCAAGTACCTTTAGCGACGCTGCTTGCGCAGCTTCTTTGTGTGCTGTTGTCCATAGTGTGTGTAAAATTAGTCGTTTGACACTATAACAACGCATAAAGCAGCATTAAGGTTTATTGCACCTGCAAGCGAACACTGCCGTTGACAGATAGGAATACGTTTATACCCCTGAGATGGGTCTACAACCGCACAAGACGCCTATGCAGCATATAATCGCCACATAACAAGCCTTGTAAGAGGCAAAAAATCAGGGATTAAATTGATTGGTATCGTAGAAATCCATGATGTCACGCGTCATTTCAAGAGCTGTGGCACCCGGACCTTCGGGATCAAGTGCCGCCGAACGCTCGTAAGCGGTGATGGCGGCAGCCCGGTCGCCGTGCTGCCATGCACGTCGGCCTCGGCGGTACAATTCGACGGCCCGAGCGTGCGCGTCGGCCGCGCCGTCCTCGAATGTTTTATTGGCTATGGTGTGTGCGTTATCCATAAATTATTCGTAATTTTACGCCAAAGATACAAATACTTGACCTCACAACCAAATTTGCTATGACACCGCACCACATACTACGCAAATTTTTGTTTGCTATCCTCTGCATCTTCCTCGGAGTCGGCTCAGCCACGGCCACTGACCCTATGGCCACAAAATACACTTCGACACAGTGCCAAGGGTCGCTGACACCCTACCCGACCAATGTCGCCGATATCATCACTCCCGATAGCCTCGTGGCCGTACACATCGACCACGTCGGACGCCATGGCTCACGCTTTCCGGCCTCGGCAGCCTCATGCAAGACACTGCATCAAGCGTTGCTGCACAGCGATTCGCTGGGCCTGTTGACACCGACAGGACGCGAACTGTTAGCACTCACCGAGCAGGCAATGGCCGCATCACAAGGTCGTTGGGGCGCTCTCGACTCATTAGGCATGGCCGAACAGCGGTCTATAGCCACGCGAATGGTACGCCGATATGGCGACTTGTTCAAAGACGGAGCCCGTGTGCGTGCGCTGTCGTCATATTCGCCACGCTCGATGATGAGCATGTTCTGCTTCCTGCACCAAATGTCGCGCATGAACAACCGTCTGGAAATATCATCCAACTCGGGACGCCAAAACTCGACACTCGTACGACCTTTCGACACCAACGAAGACTACAAACACTTCCGCAGCGACAGGCTTTGGGAACCGACATACACAGCCTACTTCGAACAATATTGTCCCCTGACAGCCATTACTCGTGTACTGGGTCGCGACTATCCATTCGGTGGTACTGAGCAGGCTCGCGAACTGGCCATTACCGAGTACTACGTCATCGCCGGCATGGCTGCCATGGAAATCGAATGCGATGCCTCGCGCTTCTTCACTGAAGCCGAATACAACGCCCTGTGGTCGTGCTTCAACCTGCGCCAATACCTGCAATATACGGCCTCCACCGTGTCATCCGTACCCGCAGATATGGCCGGTACACTGCTGATGGACATCATACGCACCACAGACCTGGCCACAGACAGCCGCAGTGCCGACGGCGTAGTGGCCGATTTGCGCTTCGGACATGCCGAATCGTTGATGCCACTGCTATCGCTGTTGCGCCTGCCCGGATGCTATTATATAACCAATTATTTCGACACCGTGGCTATGCATTGGCGCGACTTCGAAGTGGTGCCTATGGCTGCCAACCTCCAAATAGTACTTTTCAAAGCCAAACGCTCGGGACGCTACTATGTACGTTTCGATGTCAACGAGAAGCCCGTCTCTCTGCCGGGCGACCGTATGGGGATGTATGTACCTTGGGATGTCGCTCGCGACTACATGATGCGCTGCGTACCTCTATACCTCAATTAGACGTACCTCTCAAACCGTTATACTCAAACCGCATTAGCCAAGTTCCCGACCATTGCCGCCAAAATGGCTGTCATGACCACATCGAGAACTACGCCACGCATATTTGAAATCTGACATTAGAATTAGACATGAAACTCCATGCCACAATAATTGCCATCTTGGCCGCTACTGCAGCCATAAGTGCCGCCACTATAAATACAAACGCCTATAACACAGACTCATATGCGCCGCAGACATTGACCACCGTACACTGGAGTTTATCTCACGAAGGTACCGACAGCACTTCTCGTCCATATTATGTTCAACGCCTGGTAGTACGCGGCAATCTCAATTTCCCGCGCCTGTGTTTCAATCAATTTGCGCGTTCCATGCGCTTAACCGACCCGCGAGACACCCTTATAGAACTTGTGCCGGGATACTATGCCATAGCCTCGCCGCGACTGATGACTCACAACCCGGACGACCCGGCCACGGACGTCTACGCCGACCCGAAGGACGAGGATAGCGTTGTCTTCGAAATACATACGCGCGGACAATTTGTCAACATAAGCTACGCACCGGACGGCTTTCACCGCGTCAATGTCGATGGTACTACCGACAGGGCGGAGCGCATTTTGACACCATTGCAACGCGATATGACCGATTACGCAGCCGAAGTATACCGACACAACGAAGCTATGGTCACGGATCGGACCGCAGGCTTTTATGACGTAATACCCTCCTACAAAAAAATTGTACCGGGACAACCGGGAGCGATGTCGCGCGTGAACATACCGGGATTTGTGGACATCGACCCGGAAAACCCGGACTATTATCGCATCGAAGTGCATGGCGACAGCGCCGTAATATTTTGCCGCCCCGACCGGCAGTGGGCGACCTACATATCCTTTTATTCTAAGGTATTGAGCCGACGCGACAGCCTCGGACGCATCCCAGACGTGGTCATTGAAGACTGGCCCGATATGCCGTGGCGAGGCCTGATGATAGATATTGCACGCAATTTCCAAAAGCCGCAAACGATGAAGGTAATATTGGCTCTGATGGCTTCCAATCGTCTCAACCGGCTACATTTCCATATCACGGACGACGAGGCATGGCGCCTCGAGATTCCGGGACTACCCGAATTGACGGACGTTGGCGCACACCGTGGATACACGTTGGACGAACGCACGTACCTCAAGCAGTTTTTTGCCGGAGACGGCAATCCACGCACCGACACAGGGATTTCCAACGGGTACTTCACACGCGAAGACTTCATAGACCTGATACGCACAGCCCACAATATGGGCATCGAAGTAGTGCCGGAAATAGAGTCCCCCGGGCACGCACGTGCCGCCATACGGGCCATGGAGGCTCGAAGACTCAACTGCGGCGATGACAGATTTCGCCTTATCGAAGACGGAGACACCTCGCGCTACACCTCGGCACAGGCTTTCCACGACAATATAATGAACCCGGCATTGGAAAGCACTTACCATTTTATGGAAAAGGTCATTGACGAAATAGCATCGATGTACCGTGATGCCGGAGTGCCGCTCATCGGCATTCACATCGGAGGCGACGAGGTGCCACGCGGAGCTTGGGACGGATCGACTGCCGTTGCTCGGCTCAAGGAGCGCGAACACCTGCAGACACAGACACGGGTTCATGCCTACTACGTGCAACGCATAGCCGCAATGCTGGCTGCACGGCACATACCGATGCACGGATGGCAAGAAGTGGCCTTGGATCATGACGAAGATTACAATAAGTCCATAGCTCCGGTCGCCGGAGGCGTCAACTGTTGGAGCACATTGTCGCGCCAAGGCAACGGCAACGTTACCGACCGTGTCCTACTTGCCGGATTTCCGACCATATTAAGCAATGTAAACCACCTGTATTTTGACCTCGCCTACAGCCGCGACCCACAGGAACCGGGATTGGCCTGGGGTGGATATGTAGACGAATTTTCGGCTTTCAACGCATATGCGCATCGGCTGTGCCCGGCCATGGACAAAGGACAGGGCAAGGTCTTGGGCCTTAACGCCCAAGTCTTCGGCGAAACCATACGTAGTGCCGCTCAACTCAAGACATATCTTATGCCAAAGATTTTGGGACTTGCCGAACGCGCCTGGAATTGCGACTCGACATATTCCGAGGCTCAGTTCAACGCCATTGTCGGCACACGCGATCTGCCTTTTTACGCTTCGCAGAGCCTGAACGTGCATTTGCGTCAGCCCGGCATACGTCTTGATGGCTGTATGGCTCATATCAACAGCCCCTACCCCACATCCACCGAAGTAGTGATACGCTACACCTTCGATGGCACCGAGCCTGACCAAACTTCGCCGATATACACTATGCCGGTCACCATTCCGGACAATTGCCGTGAGGTACGTGCAGCGGCATACGCTTTCGGCACACGCAGCCTCACTATCAGCGCTCGGCGTTGAATCGGCATCGGCATTAGCTCGGCTAACATCAAGATAAAGTAGCAATTACAGAGGGCGTCCATCGGAAGTGAACGCCCTCTGTAATTGCTATATCTCCGAGCCGTATTGGCGCAGTCTATACAAGCTTATTCGTTGATATATGGACGAATGATGTCTGCCCAAATGCGATAACCGGGGGCAAGCAGATGCAAACCGTCATTAGTGAGATCCTTGCGAAGATTGCCGTCCTTATCGGCTACGGCTGTATACAGGTTTATCCACGTAAAGCCCTTGTCCTGCGCCATGGCAGCAACCAGCACATTGGCATCACGTATCACCTGCTCCTTGTCTTTGAGATTCTTATAACGGCCGAACGAGTTGTTGATAGGCAGCATCGACTGCACATACAAGCGCGTCTGAGGCGAACGTGTACGTATATAGTCTATCAATTCGCCCATGGCGTTGGCGATGCTGTCGGCACTCAGATTATGGCTGACATCGTTGACACCTGCCAGTAGGAAAATCTTCTTGGGATGTCCGTTCAAGATGGGATCGACGCGCAAGCGAATACCTTCGATGACATCGCCGATAATGCCGCGATTGAGTACATTGGGCATACCCAAAAGCTCGTGCCATTCGCATCCGTGTGTCAGCGAGTTGCCCAGCATGACAATGTCGTTTGTATCCACAGGCAGAGCCTCAAAGATGGTGGCACGCTGGCCCCACAATTCGGTATACTTATTCTGGTGCTGCATGTCTATGTAGTACTGCAAGCGTGTGCACTGCACGGTATCAGGCACCGAGACACTGTGACAGCACCGATGTTGCGCTGCGACAGGCAGGGCCATGGCCGCCAAAGCAGTCACGGCGACTATTGTCCGGATTTTCATAACGTATAACATTTTACTGTTTACGATAAGCATCTACAGCCTCTTTTACCGAGCCGTGGAGCAGAAGCAATCGCTTGGCCTCATCGTATGGCAATCCGAGCTCTTCAACGACCATACGTGTGCCACGATCCACGAGCTTGGCGTTGGACAACTGCATATTGACCATCTTGTTGCCTTTGACACGTCCCATCTGTATCATTACAGTGGTTGTAATCATATTGCAAATCATCTTTTGGCCTGTGCCTGACTTCATACGGCTGCTGCCGGTGACATATTCGGGGCCGACAATCATTTCGATGGCGATATCGGCAGCTTCGCTGATAGGCGCATCGGGGTTGGAGGTGATGGCTGCGGTAAGTATGCCATGTGCGCGAGCGGTCTTGATGGCTCCAATGACGTAAGGGGTGGTGCCGGAGGCGGCTATGCCGATGACCGTGTCACGATCATTAATGCCGAAGGCTTGAAGGTCTTTCCAACCTTGCTCGGTGTCGTCTTCGGCGTTCTCTACAGGATTGCGCAGGGCGATGTCGCCACCGGCAATGATGCCTATCACCCACGAGGGGTCCATGCCGAATGTAGGAGGTATCTCACTGGCATCGAGTACGCCCAGACGTCCGCTGGTACCGGCACCCATATAGAATATACGTCCGCCGCGACGCATACGGCTGACTATCTCGATAACGAGTTTTTCAATTTGCGGTATGGCTTTCTCAACCGCAAATGCCACTTTCTTATCCTCGGTGTTTATGTCATGCAGAATTTCGTCTACAGACTTTTTTTCAAGGTCGTTGTAAAGCGAGGGCTGCTCGCTTATTTTTACAAATGCCATAAGTATATTATGTGTATTGTGTGAATTTTAATGCTGTATATGTTCGTTTATACTCTCGCAGCTCAGGCGGGCATCGAGTGGAAACGGATGAGGCCTTCCATGGGGCTCTTGATGATAGTGCCAACAGTGCAGCCCACAGCCGCTGCGGCTTCGGCCAGCACATCGCGGTAGTAGTAGGCTATCGAGCCTATAAAGTTGACGCTAAGCTTCTCGTGGCCCTTATATTGGCAAATGTTGCGTACAAAGAAGGACTTGAACGAGTTGAGCACCAGACTATGGATGGAGGGTTCCTCAATGTTTTGTATCAGGAAGGGGGTCACCGATGCCATGAAGCGGTTGCCTTGCGGCTCCTTGTAGACACGACGAATAATGGTCATGCGATCCAGATCATACTGCTTGAGGAATTTTTCGCACAGGGCCTTAGGCAACTGGTTCTTGAGTACATCACCCAGCAATATTTTGCCCAAAACGGCACCCGAGCCCTCATCACCGAGGATATAACCCAGAGGTGACACATTATCACATATCTTTTCGCCGTCATAGTAGCAGCTATTGCTGCCTGTACCAAGGATGCAAGCTATGCCGGCCGAGCGGCCGCACAATGCGCGTGCTGCGGCCAACAAGTCGGTGGCCACCTCAATGACGGGAGCAGGCACAGAGGCACGTATAGCCTCGGCTACGTTGGCACACACTTCTTCATTGATGCATCCGGCACCATAGAAGTATACGGACGTAACCTTGGGTACATATTGCTTGATTTCGGGTACGAGTTCGGTGGCTATGCGTGCCGCCATTTCTTCCTGCGTCAACATGATGGCATTCATGCCGCAGGTAAACACTTGTTTTACTACTTTCGAGTTTTCGACGAGGCACCAATCGATTTTGGTGCTTCCACAATCTGCTATAAGGATCATATCTTAATGTATATTTTGTTTCGATAAAGGATAAGGCCTACAGCCCAGACAAAGATGACGAAGCACAAGGCAAAGCACAGCGAAGCCAAGGTCTCGTCTCCGGAACACATGGGGGTAAATACAGCCTCATACAGCCAGCCCTTGATGGAGATGAGACCGCTTTCTGCCGCTTGATATGGAATTTTGATAAAGCCTACAAAGATGCTCAACAGTGAGCCGAAGACATAGAGGAACAGCGGATTGATGCCATATACCTCGAAGAAACGGCTCCAACGCTTGTACCCTTTGATGTCTATCACCCATATAAGCAAGGCCAGGAAGCTGGCAGCAAGTCCGCAGGTAGTAAGCACAAAAGTGGGAGACCATATTTTTTTGTTGATGGGCATTCCGTAGCTGAACAGGAAGCCGGCAAAGGTGAGCACTGTGCCTACGATGAATAGTTTATTGATGCGCACGGTATTGTCTTTGGTGGACATTATCATTCCGCCGCAGATGAAACCTATGAGCATATGTGCTATAGCTGGCAGTGTACTCAGCAGGCCTTCGGGATCAAAAGCCAATTTAACACCGTCGATGGTGTCATGATACATATGAGTCTCGCCAAGTACAGCATGATCTACGCGGCTTACGATATTGCTGTCCGAGAATTCGAAGCCGTTGCCTACCAAAAGGATAATACCGTAAAGCACGATAATACCGGCGATAGCCCACGGCAGCCTGCGGCGTCCGAAGGCAAGGGCCAGCAACGAACCTATGCCATAGCATAGAGCCAGACGCGGCATAACGCCGAGAATACGCAGGTGCTCGAAGTTGAACATGGCTTCGCTTAACGGCATATTATTGTTGATAAATCCACGCATAGTCAGGCTGGTCCATGCTATGAAAAGACCTATGAAGAATATAACTACGGTGCGACGTAGTATCTTGGCAAAAGCATGGGCACTGAGCTGGAAATTGTACTTCTTAAGCGAAAAATAAGTCGATACGCCCATGATGAACATAAAGAACGGAAAAACAAGGTCTGTAGGAGTCAGGCCATTCCATGACGCATGTTCAAGCGGAGCATAGATGTGTCCCCACGAGCCTGGGTTATTGACCAGCAACATTCCCGCGATGGTAACTCCTCGCAGGATGTCTAACGCCAAAAGACGTTTGGGACGGGGCTTGTCGGCATGGCTGTGGTGAGTAATTGTTGTAGTTGTCATTATAAGGCTTGGTTTGGATTATTGTAGCTTGTTATAATTGGTTATGTCAGGCGTATTTCGGACGTCACTCCTTACAATCTTCCGTTGCCTTGACGGAAGATGTAACCTCGTCTACAAGGTAGGCTATGGATTTGTAGGGTACTCCGCTATTGGTGGTCAGACCTATTTCGCATGTGCGCGAATTGGAATATCCCTCGGCCACATGTGCGGACTCGATTTGCGGGCGTAGCTTGCGTAGTGCCCAACTATTTAACTCGGGCAACATAAAACCTTTATCGCCTGCAAAACCGCAACAGCCGACCTCTGTGGGCACCAGTACGTCCGTGGAACAGCGTCGTGCCAAACCTATTATGGTGTCTGCCAGTTCCATATGGCGCGTCGAGCAGGTAACATGTACTGCCACAGGACGGTCTATAGGCCGGAAATGCAAATGCGGAGCCAAGAATGTGGCAATAAACTCGGCAGGCTCGTAAAGGTGCATACTCTTGATATGGTTGCGCATACGATGCAGGCACGGACTCTGATCGCACAATACCGGATAGCGACCGTTGTCACTGGCTTCAAGCAATGCTTTTTCTAATTCGGCGGTCTTGCGATCAGCTATATCGGGCATACCCTTGCTTTCCCAAATCATACCACAGCATAGGCGCTTCATATCCTTGGGGTATATGACTTCGTATCCGGCCTTATTGCATAGGCGAGTCATCACCGCCACCAGAGGCTCGATTTTGACGCCCTTCTCGGGAGTGCCGCCCATAGTTTGGTTGATGCACGAGGGGAAGTATACAACCTTACGCGGAAGCTCGGAGGGCCGGGGTGCGTCTTTGGGCAAACGACAAGCCGTGGGCAAAGCGGCTGTCCACAGTGGTACTCCGATATGATGAAGGGTACGACCTATGGAGTTAACGGCATTGTCGCCCAATATACGGCGTACTCCCGAAGCAGTGGACAGCACCGGACGAAGCGTGGCCTCGATGCCGGCCATGTGGTTGGCCGCCCAATTGCCGGTCTTGTAGCCTATGGATGTAGGCGGGAGGTTGCGTTGGCGTATATGGTGTACCATTTCGCCGGCATTGATGTGCATAGGACACGACAGCGAACACAAGCCGTCACCGGCGCAAGTGGCATCTCCAAGTCGTGCAAACTGGCGACGCAGGGTCTTAAGAAGTCCGGGATTCTCGCCGCTGCGTTCCAGACGGGAGATTTCACGCTGGACAACTACGCGTTGGCGTGCCGAGAGGCTAAATCCGCATGAAACGCAATTGACCTCACAGAAGCCGCATTCGATGCAGCGATCAACTTCGGAATCGGTCAAAGGCAGCGATTTCAAGGCCTTGATATAACATTCGGGGTCATCGTTGAAGACAACTCCGGGGTTAAGTATTCCATGCGGATCGAGAGCATGCTTGAGGCGACGCATGAAGTTGTAGGCTTTGGGTCCCCACTCTTTACGCACAAAAGGCGCCATATTGCGTCCGGTGCCATGTTCGGCCTTGAGCGAGCCGCCGTATTCGTCTACCACCAAATGTTCTATGGCCTGCATCAGACCCTTATAGCGGTCTATTTCGGCCTGTGTATCAAAACTTTGAGCTATCACAAAGTGGTAGTTGCCTTCGAGAGCATGTCCGTAGATGCACGCGTCATCATATCCGGCATCAATGAGCAACTGTTGCAATTTGACCGATGCTTCGGGCAGGTCATCGATATGGAATGCTATGTCTTCTATCAAGGCGGTGGTGCCTAAGGGTCGAGTACCGCCCACAGCCGGGAAAACCCCGCTGCGCATTCCCCACCATTTGCCGTACTCGGCCGGGTCGGTGGTGAAATGCGGCTCTACATACATCTTAAAAGATCGCAGAGTCTCCATGATAGCTGAAATATTGGCTTGGAGGGAGGCTTCGTCATCGGCCTTGGTCTCCAACAATAGCGCGGTCAGGCCCTCGCCGGTGGTGTCATTGACAGATGCAAGGGATTTTTTGTCAAGAAGCTCACAAGAGTATACCGGAGCTTGCTTGCGCATAGCCACGACTGCACGACAAGCCTCGGCCAAATCCTCAAAATAAAGCATTGCACTGGCTCCAAGCAGATACAGATGGGAGGTCTCAACTGTAGCGCTGTACATAAAGCCGAGCGTGCCTTCGCTTCCTACCATGCAATGGGCAATAATGTCAAACGGATCATCGTAAACGACAAACGGACGAAGATTGAGACCCGTGACATTTTTTATGGAGTATTTACGCTTGATCTGAGCTACCAATTCGGCGTCAGAGCGTATTTCATCGCGTATGTCGCAGATTTCGCGTATGATCTCGGGGTGTGCTTGCTCGAAATTCCTGCGAGAATCCTCATCTGCGGTATCAAGCATGGTTCCGTCTGCCAAAATGATACCCATCGATCGAAGTATGCGGTCGCTGTTGGCGTGCGTACCGCAATTCATACCCGAGGCATTGTTGATGATGATGCCGCCGACCATAGCAGATTTTTTTGAAGCCGGATCGGGTGCGAACATCCGTCCGTAAGGCGCAAGCAGTTCGTTGACACGCTGCCCTATTATGCCGGGCTGCAAGGTGATGATGGAGGCATCGCCCGAGATTTCATAATCTTCCCAATTCTTGCCGGCGACTATGAGTATCGAGTCGCTGATGGCCTGGCCGGAAAGGCTGGTACCGGCAGCCCGAAAGGTCACGGGAAGATGGTAGTCGCTGGCCATGCGGAGAATTATCGAAACCTCCTCACGATTTTTTGCACGTACAACCACCTTGGGTATAAGATGATAGAATCCGGCATCGGCTCCCCATGCGAGGCGACGTAATTCATCGGTATAAACGCGGTCGGCGTCTATGGTCTTTTTTAATTCTCGTATGAACGCCTTAATTGCGTTCTGCTTATGGTCAGGCATCTAGTTTGACAGTCTTGATAATGCTTGTATTGCGTATAGCGTATGGCTTAAGTGATTGGGATAAGGAATTAGGGATTGGCGACTATATCGCATTGGCTGATACACCTATATCGCTTCGTCCCTATTCTCCCATAATTCCTATTTCCCCATCACTCGCTTTATTATTTATACAGATAGTATGGTTTGGAGGCCTCTTTGAAAGCGGCTGCATCCTTATTCCAGTAGTCGATGATATCTGCCACTTTGTGGCGACGGCCGAAGCGGCGGCGTATCTCCTTGCTACCGGAAACCTTGTCGAACATATCAAAGCGTCCGGAGTCGGCATTGCCTTCTTTGAAAGTAGCCTTTTCGGGATTCATATCCGCCATTTCCTGCATTACGTAGAACTGTATCAGCGACAACGGGGCAGCCTCGGCATCGGTGATATATACTTCCACGCCCTGGATGTTTTCTCCCTTATAAGCGCTATAGAAGGGCTTGATGTGTATGGGGCGGAACATCACTCCGGGCAGGGCAAGTCCGTTGAGGCGGCGAGCCAATTCCTCGGCGTTGGTCCAAGGTGCACAGAATAGCTTGAAAGGCATAGTGTAACCCACACCGATATTTACGTATCCCAATTCGCCCAATATACCGCTGACGGGATAGAGTACCGCAGCCTCGGGGTTGGGAATATGCGGTGAGGGCAGCACCCAAGGCATCTCGGTCTGCGCGAAGGTCATATTTCGTCGCCAGCCATCCATAGGGACAACGGTAAGCTTAACTTTCTTCTTGCCTATCATGCCCTTGTCGTTGAGATACATAGCCAATTCGCCGGGAGTAAGGCCGTAAAGATACGGAATAGCGAACTGACTGACGAAGGATATGCACGAGTCTTCAACAAGGTTGCCTTCAACCTTGTTTCCGCCTACGGGATTGGGTCGGTCAAGAACCATGAATTCCTTGTCGAGTTCGGCGCAGGCTTCCATAGCCAAACCCATAGTGGATATGAAAGTATACGAACGACAGCCTATATCCTGAATATCATATACAAGGACGTCCACATCCTTGAGCATCTCGGCAGTGGGCTTGCGATTTTTGCCGTATATGGAATATACAGTGACACCGGTGGCGGGGTCGGTCATATTGTCCACGTGGTCGCCGGCGTGTACATCGCCTCGGACACCGTGCTCGGGAGCATACAGTCCCACGAGGGTCACGCCGGGCGCCTCATGCAGAATGTCGATGGTGCTGCGCAAGTTGTTGTCTACTCCGGTAGGATTGGTAATTAGTCCCACGCGCTTGCCTTTAAGGCCTTCGAAGCCGCGGTCGCGCAGCACTTCTATGCCGGGCTTGACATGCGCCGTTGCCCCGAGGGCCAAGGCAGCCCCGAGGGCAGCCGCTAATAGTCGTTTGGTTGACATATCAAGTGTTTAGATGTAGTATATCTATGATGTAATATTATATCTTGCATTATATCTCCGATACCTAATTGGCGTCATTTTTCTTCGGCCTCGTTTGCGGCTGCATTCTTGGCGCCGTAAGCGGGATCAATATGACGACGTACCAGGAAGGTCACTGCCCAAGTGGCAAGGTTGCAGCCCAGAACCCAGAAGAAGAAGTTGCTGTACGAGTTGCCCAGTAGGACTTCCTTAATCCATCCTGCTGCCATACCGGGAAGCATCATACCCAAAGCCATGAAAGCTGTGCAAATGGCATAATGGGAAGTTTTGTAAGGACCATCGGCGAAGTACATCATGAACAGCATGAAAGCTGTAAAGCCAAAGCCGTAGGCAAATTGTTCGAGTACGAGACATGTCCATACAGTTATTTGTCCGGACAGAGTGCTATACTCAGGCTGAACGTTGGATAGTATAATATAAGCCACACAGTTAAGTGAGGTAGCCAAGGCCATGGGCCAAATCCATTTGCGCAGACCGCCGCGCGATGCGCAGATACCACCGATAATGCCGCCGATGGTGAGACCGATGATGGCGAGTGTTCCATAGGACAGACCTACCTGTTCGGGGGTCATACCCAAGCCGCCGGCATCACGACTGGCTAATAGGAACGGCTGGCACAATTTGACTACCTGAGCTTCGGGAAGACGATAGAGGAGCATGAAAAGCATAGCCAGTATCACGTGCTTTTTCTGGAAGAAGGTTACGAAAGATCCGCCAAATTCACGCATGATGGCTCCGGCAGTTTTCTTTTGTACATTTGAACCTACGGCACGGTCTGTCTTGGGATAAGGCAGAATGAAAGCATGATATAGGAACACTATGGCAAAGAATACAGAGCATCCGGCAACGGTCCATTTCCATGCAGCGGCTTTATCTCCATCCAAAGCAACTGTAAGCGCACCGGCAATCATCACCAGACCGCCTTGTCCAAAGACATTGGCACAACGGTAGAAAGTTGAGCGAATACCGACAAACAAAGACTGCTGGTTAGTGTCCAAGGCTATCATATAGAAGCCGTCGGAGGCTATGTCATGTGTGGCCGAGCAGAAAGCGGTAAAAACGTAAAAGAACAGGCAAATGGTAAACTCATTAATGTGAAGTCCGGCCTTGATTTCCTCACCCGTAGGCTGCGGCAGTGTAAAAGCTATACCGGCAAGACCTACAGCCACACACAATTGCATGATTACAGTCCACCAGCGTTTTGTCTTCATAATATCCACCAATGGGCCCCAGAAGGGTTTGATGACCCAAGGTAGATACAGCCAGCCTGTGTAAAGGGCGGCATCGGTTTCGCTCATGCCCAATTGGGTGAAAAGTACCATCGTCACCATATTGATGAAGATGAAGGGGATACCTTGGGCAAAATACAGCGTCGGTATCCATGCCCACGGGTTGCGCTTAGTCGCTTTTTCGGTTTGTGACATATTGTTTTCGATGTTTTCCGGACTCAAAAGTCCGAACCGTCGCTTACTGCGTCGGTAAAGGGTTTGTTTATTGGTGTTGGATTGTCTCGATTATCGCTCCGCACATTTTGGCGGATTATTATTCTGTTGTTTGGCAGTTCGGACACAGGCGCGATTGCGCTATCGATGTCCTTAGACCTATTTGTATAGTTATCTCTGTCGCTACATCATTTGCCGTATCGCATTGACATTATTTATATAGTGTCTCGATGGAGGCGTCTATGAAGTAGTGACGCAGTATTTGGTCGTATTTGTAGCCTCGGGCGCCCATGACGGCAGCGCCTATCTGGCATAAGCCTACGCCGTGCCCCCACCCTGCTCCATGCAGCACAAAGGCTTCGGGAAGTCCGGTGGCATCATCTACATTCACGCGTTCGACTACAAAGGCCGAAGAGTATAGATGGCTTGACGATAAGGTCTTGCGTATCTCCAATTCCTTGCCTATAATCATCGTACGCTTGGTGCCTACAATCTTGAGACGCACGATGCGTCCCGAAGTACCGCGCTCCAAAGGTATCATATCTACGATGTCGCCAAAGTCTATACCACTGCGTCGTGCGGCCAATTCGCTGAGCTCTTGGCGTGTGTAGCGCACTTCCCAGCGGTAGAAGTCCTTGGTTTCTTGATCGTAGTTGTTGAGTACCTGCGAAAGGATTGCCGCATCTGAAGTATTGCAGAAAGCCTCGGGTCGTGTTTGTATCCATTGCGAGGCTGCACTCTCATCACGTAAGTCGGGGTAATCGCCTTCGGCTACACCGTCTCGACGAGCGCCCAGGTAATGGAAGTGCTTGGGCTCCCAGCAGTACTCGAATTGCTCGAAGACGCCGCCGCAGCATTTGCTGAAACGCGCATCGCACAATCCTCCGTCATATACCAATACCTGTCCGCGTGTGGCGGCTATGGCTTCGGCAACCTTGGGCGTAGACTGACGCGTAACACCCTGATAGCGTTGGCAGTGGTCATCCGCGCAGACATCAAAGTTGACATGGTCTTCGCGATCGTACCACTTGACGCGTTCGCTTTCCGTCTCGGTACATGCATTGTATTTGGAACCACTTTCGGCTATGGCCTTATTCTTCTGAATTTGAGCCAGCAGCCACGAACGCGAAATCACTGCGTGAGCCTTGAGCAGTTCCAGCGATGCATTAGCGCTCATCTCAGAGGATATGACACTGAGCAAGTAGTCCTCAACGGGCAATACGTTGATTATGGTCAATTTGTCGCCTTCGACAATAAAAGATGCACTGCCACTGAAACGCTGATTTTCTTTGCGTTCCCAGTGAAAGTTGACACCGATGACAACATCCTTGATTTCAAAGATGTCTTGGCGTGTTTTGGGATGAAAGGCGATAGTGTCGTACTCACGATTTTGCCAGACAATGCGTCCGCCTTCTGTTATGGCAAGGCTTTGCGCCCCGGTAACAGTATTACCATCTGCAGTGGTGAAGTCGCCAAGAAAGTCTACATCTATGCGCGGCGCGCTTAGGATACCAACTTTGATATGCGGTTCGTTCATGATACGCAGTGTTTATTTATTTAACATTTGATGCTATTGCCGTGATTTCGTCGAGGTTGAGACACAGCTCGTTATAGATGCGACGTATAATGTCGGCGTCCATGCGTTCGAAGTCTTCGGGACGGGGCGTGATGAATACGCCGCCCATGTCCACGGATGCCGGCGACAGCAGCATACAATCCTTGCCTTCTGTACCATAGAAGGAGGGGCGATGACGTTTACGCGGAATTACAACCATACGGATACCGGCCGGTGTGGCATAGCACAAAATGTTCATCATTGGCTCGCGCTCGCCTTCGGGCACGGGGATGGCGCTGTACAGGCGTCCGAACAAGCGTGCTCCGGCTTCGGAATCTTCTGCATCAATCACAAAAATCTTCAGCGGCAATGTATCCACCAAAGCCAAAGTAGCGCCTTCGTCCTCAATTATGGTCTTCAGTTCGGCATCCTCGAGGTCGTCTCCCAAAGTAAGGAAGTCACTGTTTCCGGCCTGGAAGTGCATGTGGTCGGGAGCGGAGGCTCCACACTTGGGCCCGTTATAAAAGACTGTATACTCGTCCAGTTGGGCGGCCAAATCCATCATATCCTTAGCGCGATCTGCCACCAACTGGTCGACATGACGATTGTCGGGGATGGTGAGGTGGCGCGGAAATATGGGGAAGGGATTGATCAGTACTATGTACTTATCGTTATCGCCCCAGAGCAGTCCGGTCTGTACGGCGGGACGGTTGGCCTCGCACAAAAAACATTTACGTTCTTTGAGACTTTTGGCGTCCACCTTAGCGGCAGACGATACGATGCGCGCGGGATTGAATTGAACTTTTATATGCATTCCATCGACATCGAGAGTCTTGACCTTAACGGTCTTAAGGGCTTCGAAGTTGTTGGCGGCCTGCTCCCATACGGCGCATTGATCCTTAATCAGTTGGTTGGCTTGTTGTGATGTGATTGTGGACATCGCTATGATGTTGTTGCTATTATGGTGTATGGATAATTACATGGCTACGACCCGGCTAATTTATATGGCGCTGAACCATACAGCCGACTTTGCTTTACGCCACGAAAAACCGTTGGCACGGGGCTGCCCTCTCATGGAGAGGACAGCCCGATACTCAAGCGGGTTTGGAGGTTGTCCCTTTGGGTTGTCTACTTACAGGACGCCTCACTTGGCTGCTACCAATGCGCGGCGTGCTTGCAGTTCCCAAGTACGGATACGGTCCTTGTACAAGTTGTTGTTGTTCATCTTAACGATGTCGAGGGCGGCATCGGAGTTGTCTTCCCAGCGACGGCACAGGTATACAACATCGTATACACGACCTATCTGGAAGTGACGCGAGAAGGCCAGACCCAGAGCATAGTCTTCACCATAGGAGGTATTGGGCACGTGGATTTCGCGCAATACGGGAGTATAGAATGCTCGGGGAGCGCCCAAACCATTGATGCGCAGTGCGTTGTTGCGGCCGTTCTCCGGAGTCCATTCTTTGTGGTCGATTACGCCCGGCGGTATGGGGTTTTTGTCGATGTCCGTAAGCATGTATGTACCTACAACCATGGCGCACTTTTGCTCGTAGAAGGCTGTAACCATCTTGGCCAAGGTGTTCTCATCGGAATATACGTCATCGCTGTCCAGCTGCACGGCAAATTTGCCGCACTTGGGATGCTGTACACCTGCATTCCAGCAACCGCCGATGCCCAGATCATCGCGCTGAGGCACGATGTGTACCAGACGTGGGTCGTCCTTGAACTCGTCGATAGCCTCGGTGGTACCGTCTGTCGAGTGGTTGTCAATGACGATGAGGTTGAAGGGGAAGTCGGTCTTTTGGGACAGGACGCTGCGTATAGCATCGCGGATAGTACGAATGCGGTTGCGCACGGGGATGATCACAGAAGCCTCGTATTCGAAGTTGCCCTTGTTGAAGTCGATTTCATCAAATTTAGGCTCGAGGTATCCTCCTACAGCTTTGAGGTGCGCGGTGCAGGCCTTTTCCATTTCGATTTGGACGCCGCGGTTCTTGGGATCTACATAATCAAATATTTTATCGCCGCTCTTACGATTGTCAACGGTTACATCGCTGTAGAGGTATTCGTTGATGTGTACGATGGGTGCTATGCGGCTCAGACGCAGACGCAGGTCGTAGAGACCGGCAGCTGTGTAGTGTACATCGATACCGGCGGCAGCCTTCTTGAGGACCTCGGTGTTAAAGAAGAGCACCGAGCCAAAGTTGAAGTCGTCGCGGAGCGAGCCTTCCTGATAATCGATGACCGGAGCATTGCTCTTTTTGCCTTCGATGACAGTGTACGAGTCGGCATACATCATACCGGCCTTGGAATCTCCGGCCAAGCGCACAAAGCGGTCAAGGGCAAAGTATCCCATCACGAGGTTGTTGTATTTGGTGTACAACAGTGTGTAGGGTGCCTTGGCGGCCTCGGCAATCTTGAGCATGGTATCCGAGGAGTTGAGCGCATCGATGTGCACCATGGTGCAGCCTTCTACAGCGGTGGCTGCGGCATCGGTGGCTAGCAGATAGATGTTGTTGACTAAGGCGCTTTCGCGAAGTCCGTCGATGGTGGCTTTGGCCTGGGCAGCATCAACGTACGGAATGAAGCAGTCTATTGCTTGTCTCATAGGGATAATATTTTATAAATGATTTTTTGGATGTTTCTATGTATTGTAGCGTTTATTTGACCTTTATCCTCTCTACTTTCCTAAGGTCCTTAGGGTCTTTAATGTCCTAAAACTCTTAGTCTCTTAGGATGTTTGGACGCTTATGATTCGGAGGCTGTCACTATATCATTTTCAATGTGGGGTATCAACGTTTCTTTGTTTTTTTGGCCGGAGCTACTGCAACCTTGGTTAAGGGTTCGAAGAAGCGGAGCACGCGATTCATAAGGGCTGTACGGGCTTCGGCATCGGAGATGGTCTCGAAGGGGAAACCAATGACCACAGTGCGGTATGCACCGTTGTCAAAGGCTGTACCGGCTACGAGATTGTTCTCGCTGTAGCGCAGGAAGGTGCAACCTTTCTTAGCATCGGGGGCGTAGAAGGAGTCCGGTGACTCGGCTGCATAGCTCTCGGCGTTGAGCGTAACGTGGAAGGGGTATGTCGCTTCGGCATTGAGCCGGTCAAAGCGTGTCTGTACCTGGTAAGCGCTGCCTTCGACAGTGGCCTGGCCTACTCGCCAGTGGTATCCGAGAACTTCGGTAGCAAAACGTTGGTCGCGCTCGGCCGTTTCCTTGCTCGAGAATGGATTGTCCCATAAGTCTGTAGCCACAAACGCCCCGCTGACAAAGAAGGATGTTCCGGCCTTGGTCATAGCTTCGATTTTGCTCTGAAGAGCCGTATCAAAAGTCTTGTAGCGTGTGCCATAAACTCCGCGACCTTTGGCTATCTCTTTCTGCTTGCCCAAGATGAGGTCTACCACACGAGCATCGTCTTTGCTTACAGGACGGGAAGCGAAGGCTGAAGCACTGCTGCTTGTAAAACCGTAGCCGGCTTCGCGCACGGCTTGTCCGTGGATGTAAATATAGTCGTAAGTGTTGCCGGCCAAGACTTTGTCTTCGTAATTGGCTCGCGAAGCACCAAATCCGGCTGCATCATCGTCCATCCACGGAATGTTGCGACGAAACTCAAAGGTACGACCTATGTAACTGATGTCCTGCATGTAGGGCACTCCGGAGTCGCGCTCGTCATAAAAACCGGCAATGTCACCCGAGTCAAACCAATCGGGAGCACTCACGCGAGTGAAGCCGTTGACAATCTCAACACGCGGAACCTCGGGACGATGGCACAGAGCCACTACCATTGAGGGGAAGGACACGCCACCATCGTTGCCGGCGATGACACGGTAGCTGTGTATAGCGTCATCATTAACGGTGATATCGTAATAGGGTTTGGTAACGCGTGCTACTTTTACAAAGGCGCCGTCGCCTACCCTTTCTTCTATATTATAATATGTGGGAGTCGCCGTCGCTTCAAGTGTATCGATGGTAGCGACCCATGTCAAAGCATAGTGCCCGTCCTTGCCGGCTGCTGTCACAGCAATGTTGTGTACAGGCAGAGGTTGCACCACGTAATCGTAACCGTCGCGCGATGCCAGAAATTGAAGCATACCTTTGTAGACGGCGCGCGATACGACAAAACGGAATTCGGGGTCAAGGCCGTACTTCATGTCCGCAAAATTCTGATGCGAAAGCAATTCGAGCAGCATACCCGGCACCTCGGGCACACGAGCCTCGTAGTAGGATTGATCCCACATGCCTCGGCGCGTCCAATTGGGTTCGAAAGTACGACGAATGTCATTGGTGATATTGGTCATTACCAAATCGGTAAAGTCGCGCGAAGCGTAGCGCGAAGTGCCGTTGGCGTATTCGGTGCCGCGTTCTTGCCCATCGGTGCAGTATATACCCAAGGTTCCTATAATCGAATCATTGAGCGTCGTACCCGCATCGGAATGCCATGCAAAGGATAAATCAACGGGTATACGCAGACCCTTGCTGTCGGGAAGCATGGATGACCCTCCGGTCAACCAATTGACCCATAGGCCGCGACAGCGGTAGTCATCGGTGTAATCATTGACGTTTTTAGATGGCGTATATACGCTGTCGGGAGCGCCTGCCCATTGCAACCAGTAGCGTGCACCCTCGGTAAAACGGGGATAACCGCTGGCAACGTATTCATAATCTATCGAATCAAGTGGCTCAATGACCTTACGCGCCACATTGCCCATACCGCCACCTATCTTGACGGCATCGGCACTTATGGTGCTTCCGGCCTTGCCCGACAGATTGGACAAGGTGACCACGGTCTGATGTCCGGCGGCAAGGTCGAAGTGCCCGAGGTATATCCATGTGCCACCACCCATAGACTGATTTACTGTAAAGTGGCGTGCACCGCCTGCGGTATTAATGGTATAAGCTGCGTCCGTGGCCGAGGCATCGTCACTGACATACGAAACATATACCGCATAAGTGCCACGCTGCGGAATATTGGCCATCCAACGCACTTCCGAGGCTTCGGAGGCGTGGTCAACGGTGATGGCGCTCAAGGCTGTACCATCGCGGAAGGGATTATCGCCGTTGTGTAATTCGGTCTTGACATACCCGAAGCCGGGAGTCTGACCTGCAGTCCATGCACTGCCATACACCACCGCACCGGAGGCGTTGCCGCCATCATTGTCTATGATGATTTCGGTGGTATTGACATCTCGCTCGCGAGGGCTCATGACGTAAGCTCCCGCATTGCGAAGCATAGGCATCAGGAAGGGCATGACATAACTTTGGGTATACAAGTCTTCAACTGTCTGGAATATGCGGGCGCGCTGCCATTCCCAGCGATTGAGCTTGGGCTCGAAATACCATCCGTGGCTCTGCCACAACGCGATATTGCGGTTTTGCAATCCACGAGGTGCAACATCGGCATCGAGATCACTGACAAAAGGTGCCTTTTCGGTGGGTCCTATAACGCGCTTGGGCGCAAAAAGTATGAGGTTGTCCATGTTTGTACGAGACACTTCCTTGCCCGAACGGTCGCGGTCAATCACATACATTTCCACTCGATATCCATCATATTTCTTACCCATAGCGGTACACACATCAGTCTTGATAGAAGCAAGATTGTCGGCACGCAAGGGTATGTAGGCGCAGTTTTCGTTACATTCCACACGCAATACGCGTGCGGCATCGTCGGCATCGACGCAATCTACTCTAATCGGACCGAGACCGCTGGTGCCGGGCAGATAGTTGCGCAGCACTGCTGCCGCAGCTGCTTTGGCATCCGCGCCAAGCTTTGCCGCAACGGAGTTATCGGCGCCCAAGACCGAGGCGAAAACAATTATCGTTGTGATTATAAATCGATTTACCATTACTTTACATATTTCGGCAGAAAGCCTTACGGCCTCCCATAGGGTTTATACCTACAAAGATACAGACTTTTTTTGGCTAAAGACACATATCATTATCTAAAAAAGTATGTAATCAACTAATTTTAATTATCGGATACATATTTTTACATAAATCAGCACTATTTTCAACGTTTCGTCACCACCTCGCTTCAATCGACACACTCTCCCGAAAACGGACTGTTCCAAAGACTCATTTTTACATATTCTCAATGCTGTATCACATATCAAGTTGTATCCTGTCATTTCAAGTTCCTTAATCCAAATAAAATTCGTACCTTTGCGCCACACTAAGCACGCACGCGCAAAAGCGCCGAGTGTGGCATAACCTATGACTTGCCGCAGCCGGCACTGCCAAGCTGCATAATATCGAATATACAAAACAAAACATAACATTTTATGAAAGCCTGCTTCATGGGATTGGGCTACATCGGACTGCCCACCGCTATCATTGCCGCCAAACACGGCGTCCACGTCATCGGCGTGGACATCAACGCCGACGTTGTCGCACAGACAAACGCCGGACATCTTCACATCATCGAACCGGGACTGGGTGACCTGCTGCGCGATGTCGTAGCAAACGGAAGCCTGCATGCACAGACCGCTCCCGAAACCGCCGATGCATTTTTCATCGTAGTGCCCACGCCCTTCAAAGGCGACCACCAACCCGATGTAAGCTATGTCGAAGCCGCCACTCGCGCCGTCATTCCATGCCTCAAAGAAGGCGACCTCTTTGTCATCGAGTCCACTTCGCCCGTAGGCACCACCGAGGCTATGGCCGAAATCATCTTTGCCGAGCGACCCGAACTCAAAGGCAAGATATACATAGCATACTGCCCTGAACGCGTCCTGCCCGGCAACGTTATTTACGAACTGGTGCACAACGACCGCGTTATCGGGGGCATCGATGAAGCTTCCACAAAAAAAGCCCAGGCTTTCTACGCACAGTTTGTCCAAGGAACTCTGCATCCCACCAACGCCCGCACCGCCGAAATGTGTAAGCTCACCGAAAACTCGTCACGCGACGTGCAGATAGCTTTCGCCAACGAGCTGTCCCTGATATGCGACCGCGCAGGCATAAATGTCTGGGAACTTATCGCCTTGGCAAACAAGCACCCGCGCGTCAACATCCTGCAACCGGGTTGCGGCGTAGGAGGACACTGCATCGCAGTCGACCCCTACTTCCTTACCGCAGCATTCCCCGAGGAAGCGCAGATTATTGCACAGGCACGCGCCATCAACAACCATAAGGCCGATTGGTGTGCACTCAAGACCATCAACGCCATTCTCCGCTTCAACAACGAACACCACCGTCGTCCGGTTGTGGCCATGATGGGCGTGGCCTTCAAGCCCGACATCGACGACTTGCGCGAGAGCCCGGCACGCCATATCATCGATGCCGTAGTCGCAGAGAAACCCGATGCCGAGATCCTGGTAGTCGAGCCAAACGTACCCTCGCACCCCGTATACAAGCTCACCAACTACCGCGAAGCCTACGACCGCGCCGATATAGTCGTGTTCCTCACCGCACACACGCCCTTCAAGGGTCTGCCCCAACGCGAGGACAAGGTTATACTCGACTTCTGCGGCATCTTCAAGAAATAACATCTATGACTCAGACACAAGGCAACGACAGCGCACGCGCGGTCGTCGGCAAAAACGCCGACGACCGCGTGAACCTGCGCGGAGTCAAAGTACACGCCTTCGACTCGGCCGAAAGCCTTATGGATTATGCCGATGCATATCCCGGAATACTCGTGGCCGTCAACGCCGAGAAGATCTTGAACGCCAACGCCACCACCCTGCCTATAATCAACAACAACATCGCATATTGCGACGGCTCGGGAGCGGTACTCGCCGCTCGACAAAAAGGAGCCAAAGACGCTGTCAAAATAGCCGGGTGTGAGCTGTGGCTGCACATCATCGACAGACACCACGCCGACCGCACATTCTACATCGTTGGAGCCACCCCGGAAGTACACGCCAAGACCATAGAAGGCCTGCGCCAACGCTATCCCGACATACGCATCGTAGGACACCGTGACGGATACATCCGCGACGATGCCCAACGAGAGGCTCTCATAGACGATGTAGCCGAAAAAAAACCGGATATAGTATTCGTCGCCATGGGCTCGCCTAAGCAGGAAATACTTATGGCCGATATGCAGCGCCGACAGCCTAAAGCCATATATCAGGGCTTGGGCGGAAGCTTCGACGTCTTCACCGGCACAGTGGCACGCGCACCTCGCTGGTGGATAGACCACAATCTCGAATTTGCATATCGTCTCATACGCCAGCCTCGGCGAATCACACGCAACTTCAAATTCATCCGCTACGCCTGGTGGCTGCTTTGGCACAAATTCTGACAACCGGACACCGAACAGTACAACAACCTGAGCCCGACAATCGACAATCGAGGTATCCCACCGCCCAATCCGTCAGTCATATATGTTCCTCCAAGTTATGACACGGAATAAGACAACACAAATTCCAGCCGATATGAAAAAGAAAATAATGCCCGTCTTCGGCACACGCCCCGAAGCCATCAAAATGGCACCTCTGGTCAAAGCACTCGAGGCCGCCTCGGACCGCTACGACACCGTGGTAACCGTCACCGGCCAACACCGAGAGATGCTCGACCAGGTCCTCGGACTATTTGAAATAGTACCGCAACACGATCTTGATATCATGCGGCCGGGTCAAGACCTCTTCGATGTCACCATACGCATCCTCGATGGCATGCGTCAGGTTTTGGCCGATGAGAAACCCGACCTGGTGCTGGTACACGGCGATACAGCCACCTCCACTGCTGCCGCACTCGCCGCATTCTACTGCCGCATACCTGTGGGACACGTCGAAGCCGGATTGCGCACGGGCGACATTTACGCCCCATGGCCCGAAGAAATGAACAGACGCCTCACCGGCCGTCTGGCCACCATGCACTTCGCACCAACCGAAGCGGCTCGTCTCAATCTTCTGCGCGAGAACGTCGATTCTTCGGCAATCACCGTCACGGGCAATACTGTCATTGACGCCTTGGACATCGTAGTATCCAAGCTAAAAGCCGATGCCGAATTGCGCACATCCACCGCCAAATTGCTCAAGGAACGCGGATACGACACAGCACGACTCAACGACGGCACACGGCGTCTGGTACTCATAACCGGACACCGACGCGAAAACTTCGGCGACGGCTTTCTCGACATATGCCACGCCATACGCGACCTCGCTGCCAAATATCCCGACGTCGATTTCGTATACCCCATGCACCTCAACCCCAATGTCCGCCGACCCATCGCACAAGTATTCCCCAAAGAAGACTCACCGGCCAACGTCTTCTTTATCGAGCCGTTGGACTACCTACCCTTTGTATACATGATGACACGCAGCCACATCATACTCACCGACAGCGGTGGCATCCAAGAGGAAGCTCCATCGCTGGGCAAACCGGTACTGGTGATGCGTACCGTCACCGAGCGCCCCGAAGCCCTCGAAGCCGGCACAATACACCTGGTAGGCACTGACCGAGCCAAAATCGTCGACACTGCATCGCTGTACCTCGACGACGAAGACGAATACCAACGACACGCATCCATAGCCAATCCCTACGGAGACGGCAAAGCATGCAGCCGCATCATCGCATACATCGACAGCCACCTCCGATAAAGGGCTCAAAGACCTTAAAGGCCCTAAGGCTCTTAAAAGTCCCTACTTCCACGAAAAATTGCCCCGACAGGAAATGCTCTACATCTCCGACATCCACGATGAGCGCATACAAATGTTTGCGCACATGACCGAAACGCAATTGCGTCACGGACAGAGTGGTGACGGAAACGGGCTGTTCATAGTCGAAAGTCCAAAGGTCATAGCCGTGGCCTTGGCACACGGCTACCGGCCCGAGGCATTACTGTGCGAACAGCGACACATCCACGGCGATGCAGCCGAAATAATTGCCGCCCTGCCACAAGACACACCCGTGTATACCGGCGACCGAAACACCCTGGCTGCCTTGACAGGTTACACCCTGACACGCGGAGTGCTGTGCGCTATGCGCCGTCCCGCGCCTCGCAGCGATGTCGAAGTATGCCGCGATGCACGACGAGTCGCCGTCATAGATGGTGTGTGCGACACCACCAATACCGGAGCGATATTCCGCAGTGCCGCCGCACTGGGCATGGACGCTGTACTACTCACACCGGGGTCGTGCGACCCCTTTAATCGTCGCTGCGTGCGCGTATCTATGGGCGGTGTATTCCTTGTGCCCTGGGCCTACATCCAAGGCAACGACACAATCGCAAGGCTGCACCAACTCGGGTTAGACACAGCCGCTCTTGCGCTTCGCGGCAACGACACCGCTCTTGACGACCCACGACTGACACAACGGCAACGTCTGGCTCTTATTGTGGGCACTGAAGGCGAAAGGCTCGACCCCAAAGTCATCAATGCCGCCGATTTCACCGTGCGCATACCCATGCACCGCGGTGCCGACTCGCTCAACGTCGCCGCTGCCGCAGCCATCGCCTTCTGGCAATTGCGCAATCGCGACATCCATAACGGCGAAAGCGGCCCTGGCTTTTATATCCCCGACGTATCGGCTGTACACGATGCCGGCAACGCCGATGCATCCCCGCGCCTCACCGACCTCTACTCCACAAACGACACTTACACAGGCAAATGAACCGACGATATACCATAGCCATGTTCACAGCCATCGCCATCGCCGCAATCGCTGCCATAGCTGCCATGGTGTGCGGGTCGGTGCACATCCCGACCTCGGAAGTACTGTCCATACTCACAGGCCACACTCCGGACAAGGACACCTGGGGACACATTATACTTGACCTGCGACTGCCGGCAGTAATCACGGCTGTACTCGCCGGAATGTCCCTGGCCGTGGCCGGCCTGCTGATGCAAACCATATTCGCCAACCCACTGGCCGGGCCCTCCATCATGGGCGTCAGCTCGGGCGCCAGCCTGGGCGTTGCCGTGCTTGTTCTGCTATTCGGCGCCGGCACCGGGGCCGTGGTCTCAGGAGCAATACTCGGCGCCATGGCTGTTGTAGTCCTCCTTGTAGCTTTGGCCGGAATACTGCGCAGCGGTGTAATGCTCCTTATCGTCGGAATCCTCATCAGCTATCTGTCCTCTTCGGCCATTATACTGCTCAACTACGCCGCCTCGGAACAAAGCGTACACACCTATGTTCTGTGGGGCATGGGTACATTTTCAGACACCTCGTGGGACCGAATGGCCGTGCCCGCTGCCATCACCACCATCGGCATGTGTGCAGCTGTATTCATGGCCAAAGGCCTCAACGCCATGCTCATGGGCGAAAATTACGCCGCCAATTTGGGCGTACGTGTCTGGGCCTTGCGCGCTTGGGCCCTGCTCACTGCCGGCACCCTCACTGCCGTCACCACCGCCTACTGCGGCCCTATAGCATTCATAGGCCTGGCCGTACCACACATCGCACGTCTCGCTTTAGGCTCCACCAACCACCACCGACTGCTGCCACTTACAATGGCCTGCGGTGCCGCAACGGCTCTGCTGACGTTGTGGATGTGCACGCTGCCTTCTCGCTGGGGTGCCGTACCCGTCAACGCCATAACCCCGATAATCGGCGTCCCAGTCATCATCTACATCATCCTCAACCACCGCCGCATTGCCTACTTCAACTGACAGACAAGACACATCCACTCGCACACGAGATACGGATACGCGTGCCGAACAAACCGGGCATCGGGACGCCGGACTCGCCTCCGACGGACTCACAGCCGGATACATACACGGACATCGACGCATCCCCATAGTCTCCGATGTCACCTTCGCGATACCGCCTGCACACTTCACCGTCATGGTGGGACGTAATGGCAGCGGCAAGTCCACGCTGCTGCGCACCCTTGCAGGCATCCAAGCACCCCTGGACGGACGCGTGACCATACACGGTTGCGAAGTACGCGGCATAGGCTCGCGTCGGCTTGCTCGCCTAATCGCCATGGTATTTCCCACAGCTGTCGGCACAGGCGCCGGAGCTCTCACCGTCTACGAAGCCACCGCCCTCGGACGTCATCCCCATACAGGAATTACCGGACACTTGAGTGACGTTGACCGACACGTTATACGCGAAGCCATCGAGGCCGTGGGGCTGTCCCATAAAGCCGATACGCCACTGGCTGCGCTAAGCGACGGGTTACGCCAAAAAGCCATGATTGCACGCGCGTTAGCACAACAGACACCGGTAATAATCATGGACGAGCCCACGGCGTTTTTAGACGTGCCATCGCGCCATGCCCTGATGGACTTGGTGGCCGAAATGGCACATCGGCACGGACGCACTGTACTATTGTCCACCCACGACATGGCACCGGCACTGGAAGCCGGCGCCGACAGTGTCATCGTCGTCGAGGCAGGACATGCCTCGATGCACAGCGCCGACAACGCCAACGAAGCTCTGGCTGCTCTATATGCCGATGACGGTATCACTTATGACCCTGACGCTTACGATTTCAGACCCGTCAAATAACCGACAATACACATCCGAAGGAGTGCACAGTCCAAACACTTACACATGCTCAACACTCCCTTTTTCCCGGATTTGGCCGTTAATCCACATTTTAATATATGGTTATATGTGTTAAAACATATAAATTGTAGCCAAATACTCCAATTTTAAGGCATTATTGGCCGATATTTCCATTGTGCAACCAATACACATAGTCCATTTTATCGTAACTTTGCATCATGGTTTGCCGCGAATTATCGCATCGGCATTTTTTGCTGTACGCAAAAAATGTTACGCAAACTCGCACCCATGACACAACGACAAACCGAACAATAACAGACAATACAAAACTCACATTATAATAATGTATATGAACACCCACAAGATGCACATGCGCGCCATGACGGTCTTAGGCCTTGGCGCAGCCCTTCTTCTGACCGCCTCCGTAGGCTCATGTTCCCAAAAGCAGGCTATGCCCCAGCAGATTCCGGCCATTGAGGTACAGACCGTAGACACAACTTCTGAAGACCTCAACACCTACTATCCCGCCATCATCCGAGGCAAAACCGACATCGCTATCCGTCCCCAAGTCTCCGGATTTATCACCAAAGTACACGTTGACGAAGGCCAGCACGTACGCAAAGGCCAAGTGCTCTTTACCATCGACCAAGTACAATACCAAGCAACCGTCGAACAAGCACATGCAGCCGTCAACTCGGCCCAAGCAGCCGTCAACACCGCCGCCTCCAACGAGCGCAACCAAAAAATGCTTTTTGAGAAAAATATCATAAGCCAAACCCAGTGGCAAACCGCTGCCGACGCTTTGGCTCAGGCACGTGCCGCTCTGGCTCAGGCTCAAGCCGCACTCGTGTCCGCCAAGAAAAACCTCTCATACACCATCGTCACTGCCCCCTCGGACGGCGTTGTAGGTTCCATACCGCAACGCGAAGGCTCGCTGGCCTCGCCCTCATCGGCACAGCCGCTGACCACCATCAGCGACAACTCGCAAGTGTACGCATACTTCTCGCTAAACGAAAAAGAACTGCTCAAACTCACCGACAACGGCGAATACAGCCTTGACGAACGCGTAGGACGCCTACCCAAAGTAAGCCTCATGCTGGCCGATGGCAGCGTATATCCCCTCCAAGGACGTGTAGCCACCGTCAGCGGCGTCATCGACAACACCACAGGTGCCGCACAAGTACGTGCCCTCTTCGACAACCCCAAAGCAATGCTGCGCAGCGGCTCCACCGGCAATGTCATCATCCCCACGCACAGCCACAACGTAATTCTGGTGCCACAGAAAGCCACATTCGAGATCCAGGATATGAAATACGTCTACACCGTCAACGACACCAACGGCACCGTACCCACCCAGATCAAAGTACTCGACCTTAACGATGGGAAGAGCTACGTGGTCACCGACGGCCTCAAACCCGGCGACCGCATCGTTGTCGAAGGCGTAGGAACCTCCGTGCGCGACAACATGAAAATCAAACCGGTGACAGCCCAAGAAAAGGCTGCCATGGAAGCCAAGAAATAGGACAGGCACACGCAAGGCACGGGAAACAAGCTCCGCCTCGAAGCAGAAAGGCTGCCGGACTTAAAACATAAAAGTTGACAAAGAACCTGAACGACACGAGAGTAGTCCGAAAATTCTTAAGGTTCGACCCCAAGCCTAAAAGCTTGCAGCCCATTCCCGCCGCAAAGCCCACAACCCACCCAACCAAACATTTATAAAAAAGCACAAAGACAATGAAACTTGACCGCTTTATCAACCGACCGGTCTTGTCCACGGTTATATCAATCTTTATCGTCGTCTTGGGCATCATCGGCATGGTCTCCCTGCCCATCACCCAGTACCCCGACATCGCGCCACCTACCATCAGCGTATCCACCACCTACAGCGGTGCCAACGCCCAAGCCGTGCTCAACTCCGTGATTGCGCCATTGGAGGAATCCATCAACGGCGCCGAAGGCATGACATATATGGAGTCCACAGCTACCAATACCGGTTCGGCAACCATCAACGTCTATTTCCGACAGGGTTTTGACCCCGATATGGCCGCCGTTGACGTCCAAAACCGCGTATCAAAAGCCCTCAACCTCCTGCCCTCCGAAGTGACGCAGGTGGGCGTGACCACACAAAAACGCCAAACCTCCATGCTTGTAGGCGTTGCACTCTACGACCCAACCGGCAAATACAGCGAGGAATTCATCGAAAACTACGCCAAAATCAACCTCGTACCACAATTACAACGTGTCAACGGTGTGGGTGATGTTATGGTCATGGGCGCCGACTACTCGATGCGTATATGGCTTAAGCCCGATGTCATGGCTCAGTACGGCCTGATGCCTTCGGATATCGCCGCCGTCATGGCCGAGCAAAACATCGAAGCCGCCCCCGGTGCCTTCGGCGAACAAGGCAACCAGTCCTTCCAGTACACCATGCGCTACCGCGGACGTCTCGCCGACCCCTCCGAATTTGAGAATATCGTCGTACGCGCCACTTCCAACGGCGAAGTGCTGCGCCTCAAAGACGTAGCCAACGTCGAACTGGGTCGCGTCACATACGGCTTCCACAGTAAATTCAACGGACACCCCTCCGTAATGGCCATCGTCTTCCAGACCGCCGGATCCAACGCCACCCAAATCATCAACGACTGTCTTGACTACGTCCAGACAATGAAAAAGTCGCTCCCCGACGGACTCGAAGTCGCCGTACCTTTGAACAACAACGATTTCCTTTATGCCTCCATTGACCACGTCATCGAGACTCTCATCGAGGCCTTCTTGCTGGTGTTCATAGTGGTATACATCTTCCTGCAAGACCTGCGAAGCACCATCATCCCCGCCATCGCCATCCCGGTGGCCCTGATCGGCACATTCTTCGTACTCAAGTTCATAGGCTTTTCCATCAACTTGATTACCCTATCGGCCCTCGTATTGGCCATAGCCATCGTCGTCGATGATGCCATAGTGGTGGTCGAGGCCGTACACGCCAAACTCGACGTCGGATACAAGAGTGCACGCCGCGCATCCATAGACGCCATGAGCGAAATCTCGGGCGCACTGATATCCATCACCATGGTCATGATGCTCGTGTTCATCCCCGTGTCATTCATCTCGGGCACCTCCGGCGTGTTCTACCAGCAATTCGGCCTCACCATGGCCATAGCCATCTTCTTCTCGGCCGTCAACGCCCTTACCCTCTCCCCGGCCCTGTGTGCTGTGTTCCTTAAACCGCACAAGGACGCCGAAGGCAAGAAGCAAAGCTTCGTAAAACGTTTCCATACAGCCTTCAACACCGGGTACGATGCCATGCTCAAGCGCTACAAAAAATCGGCTACATTCTTCGCTCGCCACAAGGTCACATCCTTCGGCATCGTGGGCGCCACCGTAGCCGTGCTCGTATACCTGATGACCATCACCCCCACCGCACTCGTCCCCAACGAAGACACCGGTATACTCTTCTGCATGGTCAACCTCCCCCCGGGCTCGTCCCAGGAACGCACCGGTGAAGTTCTCGAACAAACCGACAAAATCATACGACAGAACCCCGCCGTAGCCGAAAGCCAAATGATTGATGGCTACAGCTTCCTTGCCGGCCAAGGCGCCACCTATGGCACTTTCATCATCAAACTCAAGAACTGGGCCGAACGCGACAGCAAAACCCAAAACTCGGAAGCCGTGCTTAAGCAGCTATATGGGGCTCTTAGCGTCGTCAAAGATGGCAATATTGTAATCTTCGCGCCGCCCATGATTACGGGCTACAGCGCCACCAACGGCTTCGAAATCAAGATGCAAGACCGTACCGGAGGCGACATCAACACATTCTTCGCGGTTGTCCAAAACTTCCTGGCACAACTCAACCGGCAGCCCGAAATCCAAATGGCCTATACCACCTTCAACCCCACCTTCCCGCAATATCAGGTGGACATCGACGTGGCCAAGGCCAAACAAGCCGGCATATCGCCAAAGACCATCCTCAGCACACTTCAAGGATACTACGGCAGTATGTATATCAGCAACTTCAACAGCTTCGGCAAAATCTACCGTGTGATGATGCAAGCCGAACCATCGGCACGCGTCTCTACAGAGACACTCAATGCCATAAAGGTACGCGGCGGGACAGGCGAAATGGCGCCCATCACCAACTTCGTCAGCCTCAAGCGCGTATACGCCCCCGACTTGCTCAACCGCTTCAATATGTTCAACTCCATCAGCGTCACCGGCCAACCCAACACCGGATACTCCTCGGGTGATGCCATCGCCGCAATCCAGCGCGTAGCCGCTCAGGTACTACCACAAGGCTACGGCTACGAATACGCCGGCATGACACGCGAAGAAGCCCAAAGCTCGGGTAGCGCCACAGCCATTATCTTTGCATTATGTCTGCTCTTCGTATACCTGCTGCTCTCCGCCCAGTACGAAAGCTACATCCTACCATGGGCCGTAATCCTCTCCATACCCTTCGGCCTTATGGGCTCGTTTGTCTTCGCCTTGATCTTCGGCATCAGCAACAACATCTACTTGCAGATTGCGCTGATTATGCTTATCGGCCTGCTGGCTAAGAACGCCATCCTAATCGTCGAATTCGCCCTTGACCGCCGCAAGACCGGCATGTCCGTGCTCAACGCAGCAATCGCCGGCGCCGGCGCCCGTCTGCGTCCTATCCTAATGACCTCGCTGGCTCTCATCATCGGCCTGCTGCCCCTGATGTTCTCCACCGGTGTAGGCGCCAACGGCAACAACGCCCTCGGTGTAGGCGCCGTAGGCGGTATGCTCATCGGCATGATTCTCCAAATATTCATAGTGCCCGCACTCTTCGTCGCATTCCAGAAAATCCAAGAGAAGATTACACCCATACGCTGGGACAATGCCGAACGTGGAGGCACCATCGAAAGCGAAATCGAGCAATTCACACCCGAGAACTAACCCTCTGACACGACACAATATGAAACAAAACATAATCACCGCAACACTGGTAGCCGCCACCTTGGCCGTGGCGGCCACCTCCTGCGGCATCTACAAAAAATATCAGACGCCCGACAACACGCCCCTCACGGCCGAATACGTACAGGCGCGCCAAAACAACGTAGACAGCACCGCCCTCGGCAACCTGTTGTGGGAAGAAGTCTTCACCGACCCGGTACTGGCCGACCTCATAGACCGAGCCTTGGCGTCAAGCTCTACCCTGGCCAACGCTCGACTCAACATCGACATTGCCCGGGCTCAACTGCGCGGAGCCAAATTGGCGTACCTCCCATCAGTATCACTTGCGCCTAACGGCTCGGGAAGCTCCATAGCCGGCAGCTCCATATCCTGGGGATACCAGATACCCGCCGTAGTATCATGGGAAGTTGACCTCTTCGGCAAACTACTCAACAGCAAACGCGGCGCAGCCGTGGCCGTCGAACAAAGCGAGGCCTACGCACAGGCCGTGCGTTCACAACTCATCGCCACCGTAGCCAATACGTATTACTCTATGGCTGCCGTCGAAGCACAACTCAAGGTGGCACGCAATACGGCCAAAATCTGGAGCGAAAGCGTCCAAGTGATGCGCGACCTCAAAGAAGCCGGCAAATCCGGAATGACAGAGGCCGCCGTCGTACAGGCCAACGCCAACCTTCAAAGCGTCTTGGCTCAGATTACCGAACTCGAAAACACTCGTCTCAATCTGGACAACGCCATGAGCCTACTTGTCGAGACAATGCCCACGCACTGGGAAGTAAGCGCCGACGCAACTCTCGATATCCCCGCTCCGATACTGCAAGGCGTACCCATGTCCTACCTGGCCATGCGTCCCGATGTTACAGCCGCCGAACGCTCGCTGGCAGCCGCATACTACAATACAGCCAGTGCACGTGCCGCATTCTACCCGAACCTCTCCATCAGCTTCACAGGAGGATTTACCAACCAACTGGGCACCATGATCAAAAACCCCGGCGAATGGTTCTACAATCTGGCCGGGTCGCTGACCGCCCCCCTGTTTGCCCGAGGACAAAATATTGCCCGATTACAAGCCGCCAAGGCACAACAGGCACAAGCCCTCAACAGCTTTGAGCATACACTGCTGAGTGCTGCTTCCGAAGTGTCCAACGCCATGAGCGCCTACACAACCGCCGGACAACGTGCCGCAATATTCGAAGCACAGAGCGCCGACCTCGAAAAAGCCGTCGAGTACACCAACGACTTGATGATATACGCCAACGGCACATATCTTGAAGTGCTCACCGCACAGCAAAGCCTGCTCGCGGCACAGCTCAACCAAGTATCCTGCCGCCTGGCTCGCAATCAAGCTATCATCAACCTCTACCAAAGCCTCGGCGGCGGACGTTGACACTCACCCTCCACCTTATAAGTCCAACAAAAACACAGCTTAAAGAATGATCAGTCCATTAGCGCACGTTGACCCCAACGCCAAAATAGGCGAAGGCGTCACCATCCACCCCTTTGCGTACATCGACGAAGACGTTGTCATCGGCGACGGATGCACCATAATGCCTTATGCCAGCATTATCCGCGGCACACGCATGGGCAAAAACAACAAAGTCTATCAAGGAGCCGTCATCGGCGCCGACCCCCAAGACTTTCGTTGGAAAGGCCAAAAAACATTTTGCTACATAGGCGACAACAACATCATCCGCGAACAAGTCATTATCAACCGCGGCATAGCCGAAGAAGGCGGCACACGCATAGGCGACGGATGCTTCATTATGGCCGAAACACATATCGGACATGACAGCAACATCACCGGCCCGGGCGTGCTGGGCAATGGTGTCAAAGTGGCCGGCAACGTCACCATCGACACTTGCACCATACTCTCGTCCAGCGCTATCGTACACGAAAATTCAAATATCGGCAAATGGGTATTTGTCAAAGGCGGATGCCGAGTCAGCGGAAACGTGCCTCCATATATCATCCTGGCGCATAACCCCGCCGTATACTACGGTGTCAACGCCAAAGTTATGTCCGCCCGAGGAGACTTCTCTGCCGAAGACATCGACAACGCGGCCAAGGCTTATCGTCACATATATCAAACCCAGACATCGGTATTCAACGCCCTCCGTCGCATCGAAAACGACATCGAGCCCTGCACCATACGCGAAGAAATACTCAACTTCGTCCGCGGCCACAACTACCGCATCGTAGCCGTCCCCGTAGACCTCGAAGGCGACTAAGCCATCGGATGGCCTCCTCCGCACACATATATTCATAAATAAAGCGGACGGCCTGAGCCACATATACATCCAAACAAAAACAGCCCCTGCAACTCTTCACCGCTACAGGGGCTGTTTATTTGTTCTCTGAAAAACGGCACGGTTCAGCCTATGAGACCACTATCCGATGCCTCCACGCCTGAGCCAACTTTCCTCAAACACACTGACTGAAACACTACCCTACCAAGGCGTGTACTATAAGCCGGGTATAACACTCGGGGATTGTATACAGAGACAAAAATGGGGACTGCGGATCACTCCGAAGTCCCCACCATCGAGATGCCCCGAAGGGCAATCCTGAACTTGTAAAGATAGTGCTATTTTATTAACAGCAAGCTACTTGAACGATTGTCATTAATAGATTCCCTGGCCCATCATAGCCTCAGCAACTTTCATGAAGCCGGCGATGTTAGCGCCCTTCATGTAGTTGATGTATCCATCGGGCTGTTTGCCGTACTTGACGCACTGCTCGTGAATGTTGCGCATGATTTCATGAAGTTTCTTATCCACGTCTTCGGCGCTCCATTGGATATGGCCGGCGTTCTGGCACATTTCCAGACCGGAAGTGGCCACACCACCGGCATTGACAGCCTTGCCGGGTGCGTAGGTGATGCGTGCGGCGATGAATGCGTCGATAGCCTCGGGGGTGCAACCCATATTGGAAACCTCGGCAACGAGCTCTACCTTATTGTCGATAAGCTGCTTGGCATCGTTACCGTTGAGTTCGTTCTGTGTGGCGCAAGGCAGTGCGATGTCCACCTTCTGCTCCCAGGGCTTACGACCTGCATAGAATGTCGAACCGGGGAATTTGTCGGCATACGGAGCGACAACATCGTTGCCCGAAGCGCGGAGTTCGAGCATATAGTTGATTTTCTCGGCATTCAAGCCGGCGGGATCGTAAACGTATCCGTCAGGGCCGGAGATGGTAACCACCTTGGCGCCAAGTTCGGTAGCCTTGAGAGCCGCTCCCCAAGCCACGTTACCGAAACCGCTGATAGCAACAGTCTTACCCTTGATTTCGTCTTTCTTCTCGCGCAGAATGCTCTGTACAAAGTAGAGAGCACCGAAGCCGGTAGCTTCGGGACGTATACGGCTGCCGCCGAAGGTCATACCCTTGCCCGTGAATGTACCGGTGCACTGGTTGGACAGTTTTTTGTACATACCGTACATGTATCCGACTTCACGTCCACCTACGCCTATGTCGCCGGCGGGCACATCTTGGTCGGGACCGAGGTTCTTCCAAAGCTCGAGGATGAAGGCCTGGCAGAAACGCATGATTTCGCGATCACTCTTGCCACGGGGCGAGAAGTCGCTACCGCCCTTACCACCGCCCATAGGCAGAGTTGTCAGAGCGTTCTTGAAGGTCTGCTCAAAGCCGAGGAACTTGAGAATGGACAGATTGACAGATGCGTGGAAACGGATACCGCCTTTATACGGGCCTATAGCGTTGTTGAATTGTACGCGGTAGCCTATATTGTTCTGGATTTCGCCCTTATCATCAACCCAAGTAACGCGGAAGGTGAAGATACGGTCAGGCTCGACCATGCGCTCTACGATTTTATTGCGCTCGAATTCGGGGTGCTGGTTGTAGACCTCTTCAACAGACATGAGGACTTCCTTCACTGCCTGGAGATACTCTTTCTCGCCCGGGTGCTTAGCTTCCAGGTCAAGCATGATTTTATTAATATCCATAACTAAATACTGGTTTAGGTAAATAGGTAATATATGTTTTTTGTCTATAAAAAGCTTCTTTTTGTGGATGTCAGCGGCGCATGTACCGCCTGTTGACTTGCTTTTTGACATGCAGGCAGGCAAGCGGCTCCCATATTGCCACAACGCACACACCCAAAGTGTCAAATGTCAATCAAAGTCAATGTTCATCACGACAAATTTAGCCATTATTTTGATGTGTTGCACTCCAAAAGCCTTTTATTTGTACATTTTTCTGTTAAAGATTATTAAAACACAACAAGGCTCTTACAAGGACAGATGGGGTCATAACGGAAGCGGTCGTGGAAACGACAGACGTGATGCATGCTGCCATCCCCGCACTGTCTTTCGTAAATTGCCACAATCTTTCAGGACAAAGCGACAAACATCCGGGTATAGCGGCAAGTGGGTATAACGAACAAATGAAGGTTGCCGACAGACCAACGATAAAAGGCATTGACACCATAACATCCAATCTATCTTCTATAGCCATACCTTTAACGATTTCACCCGGAGCATCTTCAAGAACTTTATACCCGAAGACGTTCATCAATAAGGCCGGAACCTCTGCAGCACCAGTCTTGACATACCGGCGCACTTTGGATGTAGACAATTGTTTTACGACAAGGGCAAGATAAGCCTAATAAAGGTCGTCAAGCTTGATTCGCTTCCTGCAACTTATCACGACATCCGGGTATAAGACGGGCACCACACCATCGGCTACGGGCTCGATTTCATATTCTTTGCCTGTCCCGGATACGATAGAGGTCTGTTCTTCTATTTGGGCGACAAAATCATCAAAGGGAATATGTATTCAGATATATATAACGAATTCTATTGACTTGATGTGTCAAGCATTGTCAGGTGAATACAACGGCCGACAATACACTGAAGAAGCCTACGCGGTTCAGCGACGTACTCCGTCAATACTATAGCGTGTATTGTCCGGCATCACAATGATGACGCGTCCGTTCTCTATGGTTTTGTATGTGCCATGGCCGCGGTCGGCTCTGATATCGCTGACGCCACCGGATTCGTTGACTGTAAGCGTGACTGAAGCCTGTGCCGCACCGTCATGCGATGTGGCCGTGATGACGGTCTTGCCTTTAGCAACCAAAGTTACATATCCGCCATTAACGGTAGCCACACCCTCATCGCTGCTTGTCCATACTATTCGTTGGTCGGTAGCTGTGGAAGGCGATACGGAGGCTTTCAGTGCCAGGTATTTGGCAGATGAAATGTCGGCCGTCAACTCGGCGTCCCCGGCTATAGTCAACGAGCGCACCGCTTCAGGTTGGTTTTGACCCTTACGGAGATATAAGAACGGCAGCGGCAGCGACTTGGACGTATATGTATTGAAGCGTGCATAAGCGCCCTCGGGGGCATTGAAGCGCAGTGTGCCGTAAGCGGCATTGGCGTTAGTAATAATGGCGCCATCATAGTCTAACTTTATGGACCATTGCATCGAGCCCTCATCCCAGGCTAAGGACTGCTTGGCAGTAGCGCCAAGTCGGCGACCGTACTGGTCGGTGAGCGTCCACATTCCGGCATCATCGCCCTTGCCCAAAGTGAAGTATAAGACTTCGCGATCGGTAACATTAGATGTCGAGGCCACAGCCACAGCGTCCAAATAGTGCGATTTTTCCATGCCATCAATGTCTCCGGCAGCGCTGCCGCTACGATATATCATCACTTTGTCTCCTTCGTTGATGGTGCTTTTACTGACCAACTTCTCGTAATTCCAGCCTAAAGGCGATTCAAGTACCATACCCGGAGCTTCGTCATATTCTATGGCTATGGCATTCAAATATACCGAGCCTTCGCTGTATCCGCCCTGGATGGTGATGGAAGCTTCTTCGGCGACCAAGGCCGGTACAGAGAGGCTCTTGGTGAGATCCACGTACACACCCAGATCTTTGGAAACCCACTGGCCGAACCATGTGTCGGAGGCTAAATCGGCGGGATTGAGTTTGTACAACTGCGTGGCGCCGTCTTTAAGTATCAGTCCGGCCTGACCGGTCGAATTGTTGGAGCATAGGCTCAAGGTGATACTCTTGATGGTGCAGCCCTGCCATCCCTCCAAGTATAGGACGGCTTTACGCTTATTGGGTATCTGATTGTAGCGATTGCCGATAGTGGCGCCGTATTCGTTCTCGAAATACACGGACGAATTGGCCGGAATCTCGCCGCAAGGTGCAAGAATAAAGTCGGCGGTGGATTTATTGAATTCTACAATACGATACACTACTTCGGCGGCTTGTACTGCCACGGGCGCGGCCAGCACAGCCATAACAGCCAAAGCCTTAGTAAATAAGCTTTTGAAAATTGACATATAGGTTTTTTGAATTTAATTTTTCAAGGTCGTTTTGTTAGGAAATGCAAAGATAGCTTTTTTGAAGTACAGCAACAACAATTGTTCCAACTTTTTTCCCTTGTAATTTCGAAAAAAGGCTAAGATTGATATTTACTATGCTTCGGACGCGAGTGTAATACTCCAATACTCCGAGTACTCCGGAGCAATGGCTATGCGCAGCCCGATTTATTATACGGCGAGGGTCGTCCCGGCTGTCGGGGCGACCCTCGCTCTATAGATTAAATTTATGTTTACCTACTCCGACACGGCCTATAAGCCTTAATGTCGCATATGGTATATATCAGTATCCGAATATATCTTCGGTGGTCAGGATGACCACCTTGCCTATGCGGCGCAGGGCGTCCAAGTCAAGGTCTTCGACCTTGCCTAAGATAGCGTAATTGTATACATTACCCTTGACGTGCTGTTGCTGGTAGGAAATGACATCGGCCATAGATATGGACGGCAGAGCAGCAAAAGTCTTGGCATCCATATCGTAATCAATTCCGTGGTCTTGAGCCCCTATCCACGCCCATGCAATATTGTCCTTGATGGTACGCGAGGTGCGCAGACGGCTGTCAAGTCCGTCTTTGGCCAAGCGTAAGGCATCCTCGCTCTGAGGCATGTCGTTGATAATCTGGTCAAAGGCTTTGATTGCATCTATAAGCTTGTCGTTCTGGGTGGCAATGAAAGTGAGGTAGGTGTAGGGTCGGTTGGCACGACCCGGTGTAGCCATATAAGCCGAGGCAGAGTATGCCAACGAGCGGCTCTCGCGCATTTCTTGGAATACAATGGAGTTCATCCCGCCTCCGAAGTACTCATTGTACACCGTATTAATAGGCTGACGTGCCGGGTCGTACACTTCGCCTCGGTTGCTGACCATGGACATATATACCTGCTTGGCATCGTAAGGTGCAATGTATATCGTGGTCTCGGTGGACACGGGCATGTCATAGTCAGGCGAAGCGGGTACTTCGGCAAGATGCGACGGTATGCTGTGGCAGCTATTGATCGACTTCAAGGCTTGCTCCAATGTCTTAGGACCATAGTATATGATGCGATGCTTGTACGTGGACAGGGAGCGGAGACAGGCCAACACGTCCTCGGGATTGAGAGCTCGCAGTTGCTCGGGTGTATACAATGTTGCGAAGTACGGATTGGCATCCTTCCCGCCATAAGAGGCGTATGAGCTCAGGCGTCCGAAGTTGGTACGCTGGTCTGTCTTACTGTCATTCATGCCCTTGATTGAACGCTCTACCAGAGTGTTCCAGACGGCGGTATCCGAGACGGCCTCGGCAACGAGAGTCTCGTACAAGCGCATGGCTTTATCCATGTTCTCGCTCAAGCCCGACAGGGTGACGTAAGTGCGACGTTCGGTGGGATATATGGTGTACGAACATGCCAGACTGTAAAAGTCGTTCTTAATCTGAGCCACGGTACGATCCTTGGTGCCGAGCAGGCTCAAGTAGGAAGCGGCACGAGCCAAAGCCTTGTCTGCGTATGTACCATACTCGTATACATATGTCAGGGTAAAGATGTCGTTGGTCTTATTTTGGCTGTACATCACTTCAAGACCGCCTTTCTTGGTCTTGGCAAAGGTGAGGTCTTTCTTGAAGTCGACAAAACGCGGTTCGACCGGAGTGACTACCGAAGCCTGCACTTCACGCAGGAAGTTGCTGGCGGCATCGCGGTTGGTGGCTATGGGCGTGATGGGTGGCTTGGCTATCTTGAGGACGCTGTCATCGTTGCCCCGGCGTTTGTATACGGCCACGTAATTGGAAGTACCGAAATAGCGATTGGCCACTTCTACGATGTCCTCTTTGGTAATTTTGTCCAGACGCTCGATATCGCTAACAACATCAGACCAGTCTTCACCGTTGACAAAAGCATTTACATACATATCCGCATGCGAATCGCGTTCCTCAAGTTGGTTTTGCAAGGCCAATTTGTAGTTATTGACCACAGCCTTGATTAAGTCAGCGTCAAAATCGCCCTTGCACAGCTTGGCGACTTCGTCCACCAGCAGCGTACGTACATCGTCCAATGTCTGCCCTTCCTTGGGTTGGCCTATACCTATGAGCATACTTTGATCGGCCAAGGTATACAGAAAGATGCCGGCGTCGAGGGCGGCCTGACGCTGGGTGATGTCGCGGTCAATGAGACCTGACTTGCCGTTTTGCAGCACCTCTGCCAAGACTTTGAGTATTATCATATCTTTATCTTTGGCTGCAGGCAGGCGCCATGCCAGGTATATACTCTCGGCCTCAAGTCCCTTGACTTCCCTGACTATGGGTGATGTGATGGGAGCCTCGGGGGTCACGGTCAGTGTCGGCAACGACTCATTAGGTTTCATCACACCGAAGTATTTGGTGATGATGTCCACAAAATTGTCCGGGTCGAAATCACCCACGGCCACGATGGCCATATTATTGGGGACATACCATACATCGTGATATTTCTTGACATTGGTGATTGAGGGGTTCTTGAGATGTTCCTGCGTACCCAATACTGTCTGGGTGCCGTAAGGATGGTGCGGGAAGACAGCCGAGAACATGGCTTCTATAGACTTGCGGCTGTCATCAGTGAGGGACATGTTCTTTTCTTCGTAGATGGTCTCTAACTCGGTATGGAAGCCACGGAGTACAGGCTGTATAAAGCGATCGGCCTGAATACGCGCCCAGTTGTCTATCTGGTTGGAGGGAATGTCCTCTACGTAGCAGGTTACGTCCTGAGATGTATACGCATTGGAACCTATGGCGCCGATAGTGGACATAAGTTTGTCGTACTCGTTGGGGATGGCTATAAGCGAAGCCTTGTAGCTTACCGAGTCTATCTGATGATAGATGGCAGCGCGTTCGGCGCTGTCTGTGGTCTGGCGATATACCTCAAAAAGGTTTTCGATTTGGTCAAGCAATGGCTTCTCGGCCTTGTAGTCCGAAGTTCCGAAGTTGGGGGTACCCTTAAACATCAGGTGTTCAAAATAGTGAGCCAGGCCGGTAGTCTCGGCAGGGTCATTCTTCCCGCCTACACGCACAGGTATGTATGTCTGGATACGCGGCTCGTCCTTATTGACAGACATGTACAAGCGCAAGCCGTTTGGCAGCGTGTACATCAGCGTCTTGGCAGGGTCGTTGGGTACCGTCTTGTACTCATAGCGGTATGCCGATGCTCCGAAAACGGTCAATACCGCCATGGACACGACAACCAAATGTTTAATGAAAAGTCTCATAATGTGAATGTTGTGTTGGTATATTCTATGGCATCTGGTGAATTTCCCGACTAAGGCTTAGGTGTACGCCGTCTCTTTTTGCCGGGACTGCAAAGCCGCATAAAATTAACGCTTTTGTGCAACGTGGCATCGCCGCCGAGCGTTAAAAAATCATTATTCCCCTTTTTACCCCTATAATTCAAGTATTTACAGCTTAGCCGCGCAATCTAACGAGACAACAAAAAAGAGACATCGTCTCTCACGAGGCGATGTCCCACCACAAAAATGTTAAAACGAATTATATCCTAATTCTAACCTTTTATATTCCTTATTTGACGAGAACTTTGCGTCCCGAGCCGTCAGAATACTTGTAGATATAGATGTTGCCGGGCATAGTCTTGGTCACTCGTATGCCTTCGATGGTGTATATGCCAACGATAGTAGCTTCGGTGCCGGCTTCATCATAGCGCACATCTTGTATTGCATCATACTTCTCGTAATCGATGGCGGGCGAAATAGCCATAGACACGGGGTCTTCGGTATTTGCATACCATTTGTATTCGCCGGTAGGTTTGTCGTCCGAGCCATACACAGCCAAATAGTGCCATGCGGTGTTCTTCTGTCCTACCGAACGACGGTGACAGAATATGGCGATGTCGTCCTTGGTGTAAGGAGCGGTATCAAGCGATCCGTTGGGGAACGGGCCTATGGTAACGAAGAATTCGGAGCCTTTTTCCAACTTGACGGTATTGTCAAATCGGAAGATGGTGGCCAGGTAGTCCTTGTCGTCATACTTGAGGTCGCCGGCCTTAACAGCAGTAGAGGCCAGTACGGCACCGGGTGCGCCGTCTTCTCCCACGGCGTTGATGGTCATAGGTATCAGTGTCTCGGGTGCAATGGCGGTTACCGAGGCAAAGTATACGGCTACGCTGTCAATGGTGGCAGAAGCAAGTGTCGCTTTGTACTTCTCAGCGAATTTGTCCATGTCCAGCCAATTGGTGCCGGCATAATTGCCATACCATCCGAGTTCGACTTTCTCCAGTTTGGAGTTTTCCTCGCTACTGATGTTCCAAACATACTGGGCACCTCCGGCCTGAATTGCATATGTCAGAATATCATTGGTTTGTCCGGCATCATTCTTGGCTGTAAGGCCTACGCTGACAACGCCTTTCTTTTCGAAAATGACAGTCGGGTTCTGCTCCGCAGATGTTTCGATATTTGCATTCTGGAATACCCATTTCCATTCGGTAGGATGACCTTGCGAGAGGTCTCTGAAGGTCACGGGAACATTGAGGGGCAGGAACACGCCCACGAAAGGCGACTCGTATCCTTCCTCAGGCAGACCGATGAGGGCTGTCGGAGCTTTTTGCGAAACCGCTACAAAGCCTTTGCGCTCGGCCTTGGCTGTCTCTGTACCGCGAGTGACGGTGAGAGTCACGTCATAGGTGCCGGCCTTATTGTAGGTCACTACGGGGTTGGCTTCGGTCGAGGTCTCGACTTCGGCCCCGGGGAACGACCATGTCAGGCCCTCAGGCTCGCCCTGAGTGATACTCTTGAATCCTATGCTCTCGCCCTCGAAGATGTGCAGCGATTCGGATGCCGAAGCGTCTTCGCGTACGATGCGGAAGCCGTCTACGGCCAAACTCTCGCCGCCGAAGGGATAGTCAAAGGCGAATGACACCTTCTTGCCGACATATTTGGACAAGTCAAATTCGAATTTGTTCCATGTCGTGGTATTATATGCCGTTTCCTGTGCCCAATCAAAGGCGTTCAGCAGCGTTTCCGTTTCTCCGCTATCGACGTCAGTGACCGTAAAGGTCCATTTGCCGTATACAAGATAGTAGGGTGCAAAGTATGCGTAGAACTCAACTTTGCTGCCTGCCTTGATGTCAAAAGCCGGACTTTCGAGTACAGACGAACCGGACGAAGTGTAGTCGTAATTGATGGCTATCGAAGTCTTGTCATCACTCTTTATGGACTTGAAATTCATGTCCGACAAACCCCAGCCTTTACCTACGGTCCAGTCGGTCATACCTTCGGCCGAATCAAATTCCTGGTCATAGTCAGCCACTACGGCGCGGTCGGTGGTGAAATCGACCTTCAGCGGGAGTGTGATATCGAACTTGGCCGTTACCACGGGACTATTGACATTGTACCCGCGTGTCATGACGTACAGTGTGCATGATTTGTCCAGAGTCACTGTGGCTTCTTTGCCCTCGACCACGGTGCTTTGGGTGTAATCGCTTTCCTCAAATTCTTCGGCGCCCTTTGCCGTAGTCGAATACCAAACGGCGACGGCATTCTCGTCATCAGTGGAGATTTTCACCTCTACGGCATCATTGAATTTGCCACCTAACGGATTTACTACCGGCTCTTTGAGCGGGGTCTTGGCCACTACGGTGACGGTCATAGTTGCCGAGGCAGGGTAATAGTTATCATCACCCTCAAATTCTGCGGTGATGGTTACATCGGTGTCTTCCTTGACATAAGACGTATAGAGCGTTCCCTTACTGTTGACCGAGCACACCATGGGTGCGGACGAAGAGTACTTGATGGGCGAAACCTTATTCGGATTGAGCAAGTCGGCATATCCGTCCTCGCCTGTAACGAGCGAGACCTTAGCCTCGTTGAAACGTATCTGCGGGTCTTTCCGAATAATGTATTTGGCCTCTACCACATTGCTGTATTCCGCACCTACAAGGGTGACGGCCTTCAATGTAGCGGTCTCGGCTACGGTGACGGGCTCCGTGTAAGCCTTGCGTGTGCCGTCTTCCGTCTTGGGATTGCTACCGTCGGTGGTATAATATATGGTATATGTACCGGCTTCGAGCGATGGCACGGCCATCGATACGGTCTGCGCTTCATCATAAGTGCCGGCAGCAACGGAAAATGCCGGAGCGGGCACGGACGATTCTACGGTCTCGTAATCAATCTCGATTTTCTTGATATACATCGGACCTTTGGTGTCACTCGTCTGGTTGAAGGTAATCACAATCTCACCTTCCTGTGCATCTGCATCATCAATCTTGAACTCATATTCGGCAATATCTTTCGTAAGAGCTGCCGTTGTATTGGTTCCGTTGAGATAGCTTTTGCCGTTGACTTTCACCGATACATCTCCGGCCATTTCGGCTTTATACACACGGGCTGACACTCGTACGGCCTTGATTACGCCGACGAGACCACTCGTGGACAAGGCAGCCTTTACAGGGGGAGCGCTCGCCGATCCGATATACTGCCCCATGGTTGAAGTATAGGCATAAATATAAGTGCCTTCGGCCGTGGCTTTCCATTGCAAACCGTTAAGTTCGGCCGTATAAAACTCTTTTTCGACCTTAGTGGATCCAAAGTTGTAAAAACCTTGGCCTCCCTCTTTCTTGGACATGTTCCACTCAAAAGACCACGTGGACACGGCCGCCGATGCCGTAATGGGCAACAACGTCGCCAATACGGCAATAAATGTGAGTAATGATTTTTTCATGAGCAATTTGTTTGTTATTATTACTTTCTTATTGCATTTAACCTCGGCAAAGTTAGCACTTAATCCAAAACAATCAAAGTTTTTTATAATAAAAAACAAAATGGCAAACGAAGAAGACTCAAAACAATACAGAATGTTACATTCGACAGTCACCATACACAGGTAAGCCAAACGTAAACGTTACATATTGCCATTCACGTTTTCGCAAAAAAATTGTTCTTTTCTCTAAGAAAAGGTCGAAAGCAGTCTTATTCGGCTGTAAAACAGGACTACAAGCACGACAACTTATGCGAGGTCACGGGCTTTTCGGCAGGACGCCGTCAAGACGGTATCATCACACGTCCGAGCCCTTGCCTTCGAGATCCTCCGGTGTGACAGCCGTCAATATTCATCCCAACTCTTGATTTCGATATCGTCTACCGGAATGGAGGTAAAGGCGTTGATGTAGGCCGAGGCTAAGCGAGCGTTGGTTATCAAAGGAACATTGAGGTCCACGGCGGCACGACGTATCTTGTAGCCGTTGCTAAGTTCGGTGGTACTCAGGTTCTTCGGTATATTAACCACCATGTCTATCTTGTGGTCGTGTAACAGCTCGAGTGCCTGCGGATGCATATCAGGCTGCGATGGCCAGTAGACGCGTATAGCCGGGATGCCGTTGTCGTTGAGAAATGCATGTGTACCGCCGGTAGCGTAGATAGTAAAGCCGTGTGAATGAAGTATGTGCGCAGCATCCAACATATCAGCTTTCTGACGCGGAGTGCCCGTACTGAGCAATACGGAACGGCGTGGAACACGCTGCCCCACACTAATCATTGCCGTCAGTAGCGCCTCGCCCGTATCATCGCCGAGACATCCGACCTCGCCGGTCGAGGACATATCAACGCCAAGAACCGGGTCGGCACCTTGCAGACGCGAGAATGAGAACTGCGAGGCCTTGATGCCTACGTAATCCAAGTCGAAGGCGCTCTTGGCCGGCCGTTGGACGTCAAGACCGAGCATCGCCTTAGTGGCCAAGTCTATGAAGTTTATCTTCAAGACCTTGGACACAAATGGAAACGAGCGCGAGGCTCTGAGGTTACATTCGATAACCTTGATATCGTTGTTCTTGGCCAAATACTGGATGTTGAACGGCCCTGTAATATGCAGGGCACGGGCTATCTGCTGCGACACTTTCTTGATACGTCGCACGGTCTCGACATATATCTTTTGCGGCGGGAATTGTATGGTCGCATCGCCCGAATGTACGCCCGCAAATTCGATGTGCTCACTGATGGCGTACACTATGATTTCGCCATCACGTGCCACGGCGTCCATTTCTATTTCCTTGGCGTCCTGTATAAACTGCGTAACCACCACCGGATGTTCCTTGCTGACATCAGCAGCCAGACGCAGAAAGCGCTCCAATTCATCGTTGTTGGAGCACACATTCATGGCTGCACCGCTGAGGACGTAGCTGGGACGTACAAGTACCGGGAAACCCACCTCTTCTATAAACGAGTTGATGGACTGCATATCCGTCAGCTCGCGCCATCGCGGCTGGTCAATACCGAGACTGTCAAGCATGGCCGAGAATTTGTGCCGGTCTTCGGCGTTATCTATGTCTCGTGCCGGAGTGCCCAGAATTTTGACACCCTCCCCGTCTAAGCGCGTGGCCAAGTTGTTGGGTATCTGTCCTCCGACGCTCAAGATGACCCCATGCGGTTGCTCAAGATCGATAATGTCCATGACGCGTTCGAAGGTCAATTCGTCAAAATACAGACGATCGCACATGTCGTAGTCCGTAGACACCGTCTCGGGATTGTAGTTTATCATCACCGAACGCCAACCCTGCTGTTTGACCGAACGGAGCGCATTGACCGAGCACCAGTCAAATTCGACTGACGATCCGATGCGATATGCGCCGCTACCCAAGACGATAATGCTGCGCCGGTCATGCCGATAGGCTACATCGTTTTCCGTGCCATTGTATGTCAGGTACAAGTAGTTGGTACTTGCGGGATATTCCGCAGCAAGTGTATCTATCTGCTTGACACACGGAACGATACCCAAACGTTTGCGCAGACGGCGCACTTCCAGCACGGACTCGTGAGCGTGGGACATGTCGTCCTTATACACCGAACGGGCTATCTGAAAGTCGCTGAAACCCTGTTGCTTGGCCAGACGCAACAAATCCTCGGGCAAATCCTCGGGCTGATTGTAAGCGCCCAACTCATCAGCCGTGTCCATGATGGCTCGCAGCTTGTACAGGAACCAGCGGTCTATCTTGGTAAGCGCGTGTATGCGTTCGACATCATAGCCCCGGGCCATAGCCTTGGCTATCACGAATATGCGACGGTCGGTAGGCTCGGCCAAGGCATGGTCTATATCATCAATTTTTATGTCTTTGTTCTCGACAAATCCGTGCATACCCTGCCCTATCATTCGCAGGCCTTTCTGTATGGCTTCCTCGAAAGTGCGGCCTATGGCCATAACCTCGCCGACACTCTTCATAGACGACCCAATCTCGCGATTGACGCCATGGAATTTGCCCAAGTCCCAGCGTGGGATCTTGACAACCACGTAGTCCAGTGCCGGTTCAAAGAATGCCGAAGTGTCATGCGTCACCGAGTTACGAAGCTCAAAAAGACCATAACCGAGGCCTAATTTGGCCGCCACGAAAGCCAACGGATATCCGGTGGCCTTGGATGCAAGGGCCGACGAACGGCTCAATCGCGCATTGACCTCGATGACACGATAGTCCATACTGTCAGGATCGTAGGCATACTGGACGTTGCACTCGCCAACTATGCCGACATGGCGTATGATTTTGATGGCCAGCGAGCGCAGATAATGGTAATCATCGTTGCTCAGCGTCTGACTGGGGGCAACCACAATGCTCTCGCCGGTGTGTATACCCAGAGGATCGAAATTTTCCATGTTGCATACGGTGATGCAATTGTCATATCGGTCGCGTACCACCTCGTACTCGACTTCTTTCCAGCCTTTGAGCGATTTTTCGATAAGCACCTGCGGGGCAAAGGACAGAGCTTTCTCCGCCAAAGTCCTCAGTTCTTCGGCATTATCGCAAAATCCGCTACCAAGGCCTCCCAAGGCGTATGCCGCACGCACTATGACCGGATAACCCAATTCGGAAGCCACATCAAGAGCCTGCGCCACACTGTCGGCGGCACTACTGCGTATGGTCTTGACACCTATCTCGTCCAAGCGCTTGACAAAAAGCTCACGATCCTCGGTGTCAATGATAGCCTGCACCGGTGTGCCGAGCACCTGTACGCCGTAGCGCTCGAAGACGCCGTCACGGTACAACTCGACACCGCAATTCAGCGCCGTCTGCCCGCCGAAGGCCAACAGGATACCGTCGGGACGCTCTTTCTCAATAACCTTGGCCACAAAATATGGCGTCACGGGCAGGAAGTAGATTTTGTCGGCAAAGCCCTCGGAGGTCTGCACAGTGGCTATATTGGGATTGATCAGAACAGTGGATATGCCCTCTTCCTTCATGGCCTTGAGCGCCTGCGATCCCGAATAATCAAATTCGCCGGCTTCGCCTATTTTGAGTGCACCGCTGCCCAGTAGCAGCACTTTGCGTATGGTCTTATTGGCTGTCATGGATTGTCGTGTATATGTATCTTGAATTTGTTTCTTTGTTTTATAAAAGCCACACCGTGAGGATGGTCTTGCAGTACTTCCGATATATCTACTATAGATATGTCAGAGCAGCGCCGCAAAGTCATCAAAGATGAACTCGGTGTCTTTGGGACCCGAAGATGCTTCGGGGTGGAATTGAGCCGAGAACCACGGGCGGAATTTGTGTCGTATACCCTCATTTGTTCCGTCGTTGAGATTGACAAACAGCGGCTCCCATTCGGCGGGCAAAGTCTTGTCATCCACCGCAAAACCATGATTTTGGCTGGTGACATAACAGCGCTCGGTGCCTACAAGGCGTACCGGCTGGTTGTGGCTGCGGTGTCCGTACTTGAGCTTGAACACCGAGGCGCCGGCTGCCTTGGCCAGCAATTGATTGCCCATACATATTCCGCATATAGGGCGTCCGGTCTCCATAGCCTTGCGTATATTTGCAACGGTAACATCTACCATGTCCGGATTGCCCGGGCCGTTGGATATAAATAGTCCGTCCCAGCCCTCAAGCGCATTGAAGTCATAGTCCCAGGGGACGCGTATGACGCGCAAACCACGGCGCAACAAGCAACGCAAGATGTTGTGCTTGACGCCGCAGTCTACCAGCACCACGGTCTTGGCCGCAGATGCTTCGCCGTAAGTCTCGACTTCGGTACACGAGGTCTTGGCTACCAGATTCTCCTTATTAGGGTCGTACATTTCAGTCACTGCCGGAGCACCGTCTATCTCGATACGTCCCGGCATCGACCCATACTCGCGAAGGTGCTTGGTAAGGGCGCGAGTATCTATGCCGTACACGGCGGGAACATGCTCGTCGCGAAGCCATTGGGCCAGCGACCGTGATGACTGCCAGTGGCTGCTGTGCCACGAGTAGTCTTGGCATACGAAACCGCGACAATGTATGCGCTCGCTCTCGAAGTTGTCACTCAGCGCCATTGCCGTAGCATCGGCTGCCGGAACGCCGTAGTTGCCTTGCAACGGGAAAGTAGTCACCAGTATCTGACCCTCGTACGATGGGTCGGTGAGGCTCTCGGGATAGCCGGTCATGGCGGTATTGAACACCACTTCGCCGGACGTCCCGGCAGCGTCATAGCCAAACGAATGGCCGCAAAAAATGGTGCCGTCTTCGAGAATCAGTCGTGCGGCAGGTGTTTGTCTCATAATGCTTATAGGCGTAATATTGGGGCTATTGTTGGAACACGTATCGTCGCAGGCTTTGCAGATGCCGAGCCGGATGCGGTATACATATGCAAATGTAGCACTTTTTTCCGTAACGACAGCCACAGCGCATGGCCCATTTATCCCTTTCGTAATAAAAAGAATTCGAGCGAACTTTTTGTCGCACATAAGCATACGTATTCGCCAAAAAATACGTACCTTTGTAGTCTATTCACTTGTGGCCCGAACACGTTGCCATGACGTACACACCAAGCCGCCCCGAAACAACCGAAAATAAATAAACAACCTCATACAACTCCTCATGAACAATCCTATACTAAATTCCGAGCTGGAATACACCCCTTCACAAGAGGCCGCCATCAAAGCTTTCGACGGCTTTCTAAACGACAAAAACACCCAAGCTTTTATACTCAAAGGTGCTGCCGGAACCGGCAAGACCACTATCACTCGTGTCATGGTGGATATGGTGCGCAAAAAGTTCAATAATGCAGACTCTGACATCGCACTGATGGCACCCACGGGACGCGCCGCCGACATCCTGGCCAAACGCACCGGGCTGCACGCAGCCACAATACACCGCAGCATATACCGTCTGAACTGCATCGAATGTATATCTGAGGATAAGAGTGAGAACACAGACAACGAACAGAGCACGAATGATACCGGCGAACGGAAGCTGCATTTTGCACTCGCTGACAACGTATTCGCGTCCAACGGCGACACCGTCATCTTTGTAGACGAGGCTTCCATGGTATCGGATAACTATAATTCGAGCGACAATTTCGTTTTCGGCACGGGCTATCTTCTGCGCGACCTGCTCACCGTTATCAAGCGCCACAAGATTGTATTCATCGGCGACTATGCGCAGCTGCCGCCGGTGGGCATGGCCATATCGCCGGCATTGTCTTCCGAGTACTTGTCACACAATTACGGCATCAAGACCACAGAAGCAGTTTTGACAGAAATTGTCCGTCAGGACTCCGGCGCCATAATAGAGAATGCAATACGACTGCGCGATGCCATCGATGCCAAACGTTTCGTAGACCTGCATATGAGTACCGGCCGAGATGTTTCCATATCCGATAGCATCACCAACGACTATATGGCATGTCCCGACACGGTATTTGACAAAGTAATCGTCACTTATTCCAATATCAGCGCACGCAACTACAACCTCGAAATACGCCGACATATGTTTGGCGAAAACGCTCCGCGCCTGGTTGCAGGCGAACCTCTCGTGGTCTCGCGCAACTACTATGGCGAGAGAATACTCTTCAACGGCACGATAATTCGCGTCAAACCCTGTACGCACGGCCCGGCTATAATATCGCGCACCATACCGGTGCCGCAACGCCTCCCCATAAACGGTCAAAAGGACGTGCATCCGGTCACATTGCGCTTCCTTAAAGTTCACTTGTACAATTTAGACAGCGACTATGACCCGGAATTCTACATACTTGACAACTTCCTGGACGATGACAACCCATCGCTCGGGCGCGACCTGGCAGCAGCCTTATTCATCGATTTCAAGATTCGGCATCCGAACTTGCGCCAACATACCGAGGACTTCGAGAACACCCTGCGTGCCGACCCGTTCTTCAACTGCCTGCTGTGCAAATACGGATACGCCCTCACCTGCCATAAGGCTCAAGGCGGCGAATGGCCCGATGTACTGGTGGATATGTCACGCAGCAGCTCTTGCGAAAACGAAGATTACTTCCGCTGGGCATACACCGCCATCACTCGCGCCACCAAACACCTATGGCTGTTCAATGCTCCGGTGCTGGACTGCATCGCCAATATGAAAAAGCAGCCTATAACGCACGGCGGCAATTTCAAACTTTATGTCCCGGAAAACAGTGACTTCAGAAAACTGCGTTTCGAGGCTATACATCGCGCCGCCGCAGATTTGGGCCTGAAATGCGAAGAAGACTTATCCGTCAATTTCCAGCACCGTATCACCATATGCGACTACTCCACCGGTCAGTACGTACGTTTTAGCCTGGTGTATGGCAAAAACGGCTACACCAAAGCGCCGACGGTGCTGAACGCTTCCTCGGGCGACTTTGCGCAGAAGTGTCTGCCGGCAATCACAGCCGAATGCGAACACCCGGACATTCCTTTTGACGACCAAGGCAATCCGAGTGCACGACAACTGCACAACCACGTATACGCATGCGCCGGCGCCCTCGGCATCGAAGTGGTCAACATCGAACGCAAGCAGTATCAGGATGTCTATCACCTGTGCACGGACGGACAGGCCGTAGTCTCTTTTGTATACAACGCAAAAGGTCGGTACACCGTCATGAATCCCCAAAGCAATATTGGAGACAGCGATACACTACTCAAAAAGTTCTGCGAAAGCATCTGACCGCAAAAACGCCCGACAGGCACATACAACACGACATCACGACTGTTCAGGGCCATAAACACCGCTATAACGACAATTACAATTACATAGTCATACGTCTTAACCCGGACTACTATGCCATACCAAGAAATCAAAGACCTGCTGGACAAGCAGGAGTATCTCGAAGCCTTGCAAATCGCCCGTGAGGAATACAACGCCAACGCCGGACTTTGGGAAGCCCGTAGTCTTTTTCGTTGTCTTTACCATAATGCCAAAGCGGCAGCCAAGGACAATGACCCGGAATTAGCTTCCGAGTTTTTGGAGCAGATGCAGCTTTTGTATAAGTCGCACGACCTCAATGACGAAATCAACAACGGGATGCTTGAACGCGCCCGACGGCTCAGCAATCCAACCGGGATACTTGTACAGCAGGCATACGCACAAGCAAAGGCCGGAAATGGCGAAGGCGCATACACCACCGTTTCATCAATATACAATGACGGCAGACTCCCCGACGACCAAACCAACGCTTACGGATGGATAATATATTACTCGCTCAAGCAGCAGTCGGACAACGATGTGGAACGTCTCGTAGTCGAGCGCAAGCGCCGCCTTATGCGCTATATCGAGCTCGGCCTGTCCTCGCCGTCACTGCTACACTCATTGATACTGAGCGAGGCAGTACGCATCGAGCGAACTACGCCACTGAAATTCGTCCTGCACAACTTCTTCGACCTATGGGGCGGCAGCGCCAAACTACGTCCCGAAGACTGGGAACAATTCGAGGGAGAACACGGCACCTTGCCCTCGCTCGTCGAAAAACTTATCACGGTATACGTCAAGGAAGTCATGACCGACGGCCGCGACCCCTCCGAAGATTTTGTAGCCCTGATAGACAAAGCTCTCGAAACTTTCGACAACAATCAAAACCTGCCTCGCCAACGCGCTCAGATATACTTGCATTTCAACCAAAAGGACAAAGCCATAGACCTGTACCGAAAGCAGCTCAAACGAAACGCCTCACACTACTACCTTTGGGCCGAACTTGCCGCCCTCGTCGAAGACGCAGACACTCGATTGGCACTGACATGCATGGCCCTAAGCATCAAAACCAAGGAGGACTTTCTCGGCAAGATTCGCATCTTTCTGGCAGAACAATTGTGCGACCGAAACGAATATGCTCTCGCTGCCGGTCAATTGGCGCTGGTACGCCGATGCTACGAGCGTCAAGGATGGCACATTCCACCAACAATAGCCAAAGTCTCGGATCGCATTCCGGCCGAAACTGCCGAAGCCGACGGACGCGACTTCATACGCCGACATGCCGACGAGGCCAACATCTATCTATATGACAACGCCATACACACGACACTTGTCAAGTCGGGCGAAGCAACAGACCGAAAAACTCAAAAACGCCGATGGTGGGCAGCTGACGCCGACGGGAACAGATACTCCCTTGACCCTCGCAGATTGCACCTGCCCGGCAAATGCCCCGACGGCACGGCCATCAAAGCTGTCATAGCCGACAAAAGGGTCTTACAAGCATCCGTGTCTGACATCATACCGACCTTTGTCCAAGAATTTAGCGGAACCGTAAAACGTCGTGTAGGCGCCACCGGCAAAGCCTACACCTTCATCGACAAGGCATACGTCGGACAAAATTTGCTCGACTCGGACATCATCGACGGCAGCACAATATCGGTTCTCGCCATTCGAGGCAAGGACGACAAGTGGACTGCCCTGCGCATCGTATCACCGTCCCATGGACAAGTATAGCCAAGCAAGAGCAAAGTATACTCATCCAAGGACAATCATAGACGCCCGGATAATCGCCCAACGGCATGTATTGACTTTGGGCGGCGACTATCACCATATATTGAAACGGAAACCGACGGACGCCTCGACAGTAAACACTCCCGAAATCAAAGTGTGTTCTTTATTGTAGAACAGCCCGTTCTCAGCACTTATAATGAGTCCGGCAAACCATCTACGGTTGTTCCACACGGCCGAAGCCTGCGCACGGTTATACAACGACAGCGACACCTTGGACAGATCGTCATTCTCGCGCCCGTGCTTTATGCCCAATAGCGGAGACTCGCTCACTCCTATTGTCCAATGCTTATTGAGAACCCAATTGTAGCCGTAGCCGCCGCGCAGCGCATAATTGTTGTTGCGCAGAACGTAACGGTAGCCGTTTGCAGCCCAACTCTCCGGCAATTGCGAACGCATATCATCCGGAAGTTGCCCGAAGTCGAAGGTGTAATCCTGCACCCAATACGAGAATCCGAGAAACCACGAACCCTGTGAACGCTGCTGCAACTTACTATAATTGAAAGCTGCCGCACGCGAGTACCTCTTGTTGTTGAAAAAGTAGTACGTATCCAGACCGAAAACCTTTGTATCCAAGCCCGTAAAACGGTAATTGGGATGCAAGATACTACTGCCCGAACCCATAGACACTATGCGCGTGTCCACATCATTGGTTATCCAATAAAGCTCGGCCGTAAGCAACGCACAATTAAGTCTGAAATTCCATCGCCGACGCGAAGTCTTCGCTCCACCGAAAAAACGGCTGATATTAAAATCATATCCGGCAGATACGGCCAAATAGGTCAACCATACACCGGCCGTAGTATTGGGATCGGAAACCATAGTCATGCGCACATTATCCTCGGCAAAACGGAAGTTGTAATTATCAAACCAGGACTCAAGCTTGAATTTGACATTGAATTTTGTGCCCGTACCCTTGACGTAAGCGCTGTCATAGGTATTGAAAAAACGATCACCCCAGCGATAGACATTGACGCAAAAACGCGGAAATTTACCCCATTCGGCCACCGAGTCTAACGCCAAAGAAAATGCAGACGTACGCTGTGCCGACAGGCATATACATACGCCCACAAGAATAGCTGCGAGCAGTCTTGAGGACAATAGAACCGGCTTGTTCATATCTTTTTCGCCCACAAAATTACATATTTTAGCCGAAAGTTGTATCACTACACAGCCTCATAGTCCGTATTATCCAAATTTTCTCCAATATAGCCACCAGACACATTGCCGGGCTCTCCAAGCCTTCGGACTTCTTATGCTTTCCGAGTTTTCAAAGTACTCCAATATTATATCCTAATTATATTAAATAATAGGAGGCACTCCCATGTGGGAATGCCTCCTATTGTAAGTAAATTATCTGTCGCTATGTGTTATTTGACGAACTTGGCCACGGCCACCTTGCCGTTAGCGAGTTCGGCACTTGCCACGTAAGCACCTGTGGGGAGGTTGGCAATGTCGATGCCCTGGCCGGCGGTAGCGGCTACGCGAGCCACCATCAGTCCGGACATATCGTATACAGCTACAACTGCATCAGCATCAACGGTAAGTACACCACCGGCAACAGTGATGGTTGCGGCTGAAACTTCGACAGCAGGATTGGTGATGTCCTTGACTGCGGAGCTGCCTACGAAGCCTACGGGAACGCAGCCATAGCCCTCGACGCCGGGAACAACCATTTCAACCTTGGGTTCGGCTTCGCCGAGTTTGACGCGCTTGATACCACTGTGGTGCAGAGGATTGGCTTCGTCATACTTGTCTGCCCACCAGTATTTACCACCGCATTGTGTAGCGTAGTCCTGAGCCTCATTGGCAGCAGCCTCTTCGGCCGAGGGGGCACGGTAGCACCAGTAGAGGTAGCCGTCTTCGGCACTGAACTGGCTGATACCTACGTGTTCGTTTGTGGCGGAACCTTCATACTTAACGGGCGAGCCGTCCACGAGAACCGGGTCAAGTTCTGCGAAGTTCTGCGTATCGACGCCCTTATCAAGAAGTTTGGCGATATCGACACGGTAAACACCGCCTTTGACCAGTTTGTCCTGACTTCCGGCTGTCTCGATGTAGATATAGATTTGGTCATGTGCCTCGTCTACATAGAACGTCGTGAAAATGGGGTTGATGCCATTAAGCAGAACAGAGCCTTCGGGCTTGACTCCGGGAGCGGAGCCGGTGCCTATGTCACCATCCTGGAACGTGTAGATACCATTGCCGGCGAACTTCATACCCAACCAGTAGCGCGGGTCTTTGTTTGCAGTGGCATCCTCGACGAGCTTGCCGTCCTTGACGCTGTATTTGTTGGTTGTAATACCCCAGCCGGACTTGATACATCCGTAAGCCCAGGGATTGTTGTAGAAACCCATCCAGTTGTTTTCCATCCACGAGGAATAATCCTGGGGAAGAGCAATGGCGTCTGCGGGAATCTTGCGGATGCAGACGTTGCGGTCGTTGACAAAGAGGTATTCGCCGTATACATACAGACCGAAGGGGTCTTTGTAGGCGTTGTTGCCGGTATTGTCAAGCACGACAGCCTGGAAGAGCTGACCGCCAACCTTGGAGATGTAGAACAATTTGCCATCGCCGTCTACCGAGCCGGTAGCGGAGTACACGAACTTCTTGCCTGCGCAAGCACCGTAGATACGGTTCTTGAACACGGCCAGCTGGAAGGTGTGGGGTATCTCGCCTACATCATAGGTGTCGATTTCTTCGGAGAGGTCGTAAGCAGCGTGGAGCTTGGAGTCTTCGCCGGCATAATAGATGCCGCGTGGCATACCCATGTCCTTGGGTCCTACTGCAAGGTTTTCGTCACCTACGATGGTGAGGAATTTCCATCCGGCGGCGTTTTTGTAAGTCTCCACGAGTTCGTTGGGCACGACAACAGTGATATTGTCTCCTTCTTTGAACACGCCTTCGGCCATACCGGCGGGGTTGGCAGCCGACACGGTGATTTTTTCGATAGCGCTACCCTTGAAGCAGTCGGCCTCAAGAATGGCGAGAATGGTACCCAGGTCGATTTCCTTGAGGCTTGTGCAGCCTGCAAATGCGTCTTGTTTTACGATGGTCACCTTGTCTGTGAAGTTTACTGTAGCCAACGCGGTGCATCCCTTGGCGATACCGAAGGGAATTTCGCTGCCGCTGACGGTCAGAGTCTTCAGTGCGGTATTGTCGGCAAGCACATAGCGGCCTACATTGCCACGGACAGCCATTTCGACGATATTGGTGCCATAGAGGGAGTAGTCACCCCATTCGGTGCAGTTGTCAAGTGCGGCGGAAGTCAGGTTGGCGCACTTGTAGGCTGCGTAAGGACGCATGGCGGTGAAACCGCTGAATTGCGTAGTCTCCGATGCGGGAGCCCATGCTATCAGGGTCTTGCCGTCTTTGGAGGCTATCAGTTGTGCGGCGGCGTCGCTGATGTAGTTCTCGTTGGCGGCGTCGACGGTGAAGTTCTTGACGGAGGTGCAGCCCATGAATGCGCCGTCACCTATGGTGGTGGTGACTGCGGGTATGGACACGGAGGTCAATTCGTTGTTGTTGGCGAATGCCTGTACGCCAATGGTCTTGACAGCGGCGGGAATGACGAGGTCGCCTTTGAGTGCGCTACCGGAGAATGCCATTTGGCCGATGGTTGTCAGGCTTTCGGGGAAGATGATGTCGCTCACCTTGGCATTGAGGAATGCCATAGCATCAATGGAGGTCACCTGACCTTCGAAGCGTACCTTGGCCAGACTGCTGCAGCCTTGGAATGTCGACGAGGGAATGGTGGTAATGCCTGTGGGAAGTGTGATTTCGGGCAGCGAGGAGCAGCCTGCGAATACGTTGGTTCCCAAAGAAGCCAGTTCGGCTGGGAGTGTCAGATTGGTAAGTGCAACACAGCCTTCGAAATAGCTGGTGGGCAGAGCCGCAACCTTCGAGCCCAGAACAATAGTGGTGAGGGTTTTGTTGTTACGGAAAGGCTTCTCGACCATAGCTGTGTACTTGGAGCCGTCGATAGGACGGTTGAGATTCAGGGTGGTGAACTTGTCAAAGCCGCCGCCATTGAATATCGATGCAGGGATGGCGATTGCTTCGTCACTTTCTGCAAAGGTCATGCTCTCAAGATTGACGGCACCATTGAAGGCATCAGCGCCGAAATCAACGACAGTACCGGGAATAGTGATAGAAGTCAGACCTGTACATTTTTGGAAGCACTTGGCCGGGATCTTGGTAATCGAAGGGGGGAAGGTTACACTTGTCAGAGCCGTGCAACCGTCAAATGTACCGTCATTGAGTTTTACGATTGTGCTGGGGAACACAACGCTTGTCACGGTGGTGACGCCCTTGAACACAGCGGTGGGGACATCCACAACAGTGTACTCTTCGTTGTCATAGACAGCCTTTTCGGGGATAACGATATCTCCCTCGTACACCTCAATGGTGGTACCGTCAGCGGCTTTGGTGCCGGCTTTTTGCACCTTACACTCGTATTTTTTTGCTACGGTTGTGTATACCAGGCCGTTGTAGACAAATTTCGTTGCCTTTTTAGGAGCAGCGGCTTCAGCGGTCATGGAACCCACACCCAAGCATGCAACCAACGCGGCAGATACCACGAAGTTGCGTAGTGTTGATGTAGAAAAACGCATTACGATTAGTTTGGTTTAGGTTATTTAATATTTGGTTATCAGTAGTTTACTAATTACACTTACACACGACTGACGCGTCTGTCTTGCGGCACATATCACTGTAAGGCTTTCGATGCCGATCGCCACAGACGCATATAGTCGCCTCAAAGTTACACATTTTTTTTCAATAAGCAGTTCGGCGTGCGTGTATTTTTTGGTAATTATGCCCCTATTTTTATTATTTTAATAAAAGGTGTAGTAGGGCTTGTCAAAATGATAAATCCTTGTAGCGCCATTATGCCCCTTACTAAGTCCGCTATTCTCACTATTTTGACACTCACCCATCGTCTGAGACCCTCATCGCAGTGTTCCGAGAACTCCGCCATGCTCGCGGATTTGCTCCTGCGGCCACAATTAGCTAACTTTGCAATCGATATGCACACCATCACACGCAACGCAATTGCAATGACAGTACGCATGGCCGTAACTACGGCCGTGGGCCTTCTGACGTGGCGTATAGCCTTGCAGCTCCTGGGTGCCTACTCACTGGGACTATATTCGGTCATTGCCGGAGTCATCGCCTTGGGCGAGGTGTTGTATGCCGCCTTAGGCGGCGCCTACGACCGGTACATGTCTTACGCATTGGGGCGCGGCTCTAACTTCGGCGACATTGTGGCCGGTGCACGCCGCTTGCAGGCACGTGCAGCCGTGGCCGTAGTAGTTTTGGCCGACACTGCCGGGCTATGGTACGTCCTGACGCTGGACGATGTATCAGCCGCCGGGACATGGGTTGCCGTGGTCGTTTTTCAATTGGCCTTGGCGACTTCGGTACTGACCATCTTGGCCGCTCCGGCACGCAGTGCCCTGACGGCACTCGAGCGCATGGACATTGTAGCCCGGGTGGATATAACGGCCACCATAGGACGATTTGCATTGCTGGCCGTGCTGCTATGGCTGACTATGTATGGTGATATCGACACCGGCAGCCCCTACCCCCTCGTGGCCTATGCCGTCGTATGCGTGGCAATGCCGCTATGGACTTGCATGGCTCTGTGGCGCCACACCCGGCGGCGCATTGGCCGAACGGGTACGGCTTCGGCATCAATGCTGCGGGCATTGCTGCAATATGCCGCCGCCGATTTCTACGGCAATGCGGCCGTAGCCATACGCGACCAGGGCATACTACTGGTTTTCAACGCCGTCGGAGGCCTTGCCGCCACAGCCGCACTGACGCTGGCCCTGGCCGTAGTCGCCAAGGTTCAGACTTGGGCTCAAAGCATACTCACGGCCTTTGTTCCACCCGTCATCAAGGCCTATGCCGCCGGCGACAATGCCCGCATGTGGCGCACGGCTATGCGTGCCCTGGCTTGGAGTGTCGGCACTTTTGGCGCCTGCGCCGCCGTCCTGTACGCCTTTGCAGACACGCTGATGCCACTATGGCTGGGTCCGAAAATGCCGCCGATGACTGTGTCACTATTGGGCATAGCCTTGGCTGCCGGATTGTGCGTAGCCCTCACCAACGTCTTTGCATCTGTCGTACACGCCACAGGACGTATACGCGCCTATTCACTGGTATCGGGCACGATATACCTCTGTGCCCCGGCGGTGCTGTATTTTGCCGCGCAGCATTACAGCGCGGACACGGCATACGCAGCCATCGTCCCGGTATACGCAGCTGTCACCGTCTGCGCCATACTCTTTGCACGCGGCACCGCCCGACATCGCGAGGTGTCATCCGACGAGGTGAACGAAGCCTCAGCTCTGCGCCCGAGGCGCATACTTGTAATTATACGATCGCTGGACATCGGCGGAGCCGAAAAAGCTCTTATCGACAGCCTGCGACGGCACACCGCACGCCCATCCCAACGCATTGACATCCTGGCCTTATGCGGCGGCCGATGGATCGACCGACTTCCCGAAAACATCACGGTACTGCCACCGGTATGGCCCGCCGGAGAGCGCAGTCGAACGCTGGCCTTGCAACTATGGCTGACGCGCCACGGCTTTTCGCAACCATTGCGCCGTCGTCTGGCTCGTGCAAGTATAGGCCAGAAACCTTACGACATCGTCATCTGCTGGCTCGAAGGATTGGCGGCTGTGGCGCACGACACCCTTTGGCCGCGCATTGACATCCCGGGGCATACGCGTCATTATACAATGATACACAGCGATTTTGCCCACCTTGACGACCATGCCGCGCCTTGGACGAAAGACGGAGGTAGCAACGAACACCGCTACTATTACCGCAACAACGCAATCATTGCCGTGGCGCCGCACGTGGCCGCTTCGTTACAAGGCTTCCTCGGCTCGAGAGCGCCGCGTATATATATGCGTCCCAACTCGGTGGACGCGGCACGCCTGCGCACATTGGCGGCCGAAGCAGCTTCTTCAGTGCCGCCGCGACGTCCGGGCGTGCGCCGATACGTGGCCGTGGGCCGTTTGGAAAGCGTCAAGCAATTTGAACGATTGGTCGATTTTGCCCGTGCCGAAAGTCGCAACGGTCCGCTCGAAATACGACTTATCGGTGCCGGCAGCCGCCAACGCGAACTGGCGCGCACATATGCCGAAGCGAGGCTCTCGGACGTCATCACAATGGTAGGAGCGCTTGACAATCCCTACGGCGAAATTGCCGCCGCCGATGCCATGGTCGTCACCTCGGCGTCCGAAGGCGATTCGGTGGCCGTACGCGAAGCCCGCGCCCTCGGATGCCCCGTAATCCTTTGGCCGAAGAACTGAGCAGTCATCGAAGTAGGAGTGCCGGAAGTGCGCCGCCATATTATTTCCTATTGTTCTCATAGCTCTCATTATTTCCATAGCTTTCACCTGAGAATCGGTTTCCTTCAAGCCTGCCGACAAAAATTCGTCTTTTGGCGGATGCGAACTTTTTTGTACCTTTGTGCTTTGCTATGAACGACAGTCATATACATAAGCGCATTGCGGTACTCGGCTCCACAGGGTCGATAGGCACGCAGACATTGGACGTGGTACGCGCTTCCGAGGGCGACCTGACAGTCAGCGTATTAGCTGCCGGGCACCGTGTAGACGCGCTCATCGAGCAGGCCCGTGAAGTTAGACCTGCACTCGCCATCATTGCCGACGAATCGCGGTATGCCGAACTACACGAGGCTCTCTCGCCGCTCGGTATAGCCACGGCAGCCGGCGCTCAAGCCATAGCGGAAGCCATGTCGCGCTCGGACATCGACACCGTGGTCACGGCCACCGTGGGATACAGCGGATTGGCCCCGACAGTGGCCGCCATACGCGCCGGCAAGGACATCGCACTGGCCAATAAGGAAACGCTTGTAGTGGCCGGCGACCTCATACGTCGACTACTGGACGACTCACCCTCGCACATATACCCCGTGGACTCGGAGCACTCTGCAATAGCCCAATGCCTCGCCGGAGAGTCGCCGGAAACGGTACGCCGCCTGATTATCACCGCCAGTGGCGGACCCTTCCGCAATTGGAGCGCCGCACGCATAGCCGGTGCAACGGCCGCCCAAGCCCTCAAGCACCCCAATTGGAGTATGGGCGCAAAAATCACCATCGACTCGGCTTCGATGATGAACAAGGCCTTCGAAATCATCGAGGCCCACTACCTCTTTAATCTGCCGGGCCGACGCATCAAGGCCATAGTACATCCGCAGTCGATAGTGCATTCCATGGTCGAATTCAAGGACGGAGCCGTCAAGGCTCAGCTGGGGACTCCGGACATGCGTCTACCCATAGCTTATGCCCTGGCTTGTTCGACACGCCCCTGGGACCGCGTGGCACCGCGCCTGTCGTTGGCTGATATGGCCGCCCTGACCTTTGAGGAACCGGACACCGAGCGCTTCCCGTGCCTTACCTTGGCACGATATGCCCTTGACACCGGAGGCAATGCAGCCTGCGTCATCAATGCAGCCAACGAGGTGGCCGTCGAAGCCTTTCTGCACGACGCAATACCTTTCACGGCAATATACAGCACGGTGACCGATACATTAGGACGCATTGCTCACATCGACAGCCCGACATTGGACGACCTACGCGCCACCAATGCCGAAGCGCGTGCCATAGCTATACAATCCATCAAACGATACGATACAATACACTCCACTAAGCATTAATGGAAACCTTTCTGATAAAAGCCGCCCAACTTGTCCTCGCACTGGTGATTTTAGTCACCGTGCACGAATTCGGGCACTACTTATTCGCGCGTATCTTCGGAATGCGCGTCGACCGCTTCTACCTGTTTTTCAACCCATACTTCTCGCTACTGAAATACGATCCGCGAGCCGGACGTCTGCAACTGATAGCCTGGACACGCCGACGCAAGGACGCTGACAAGGACAGCGCCGCCGACACCGACCAACCGCAGATGCTTGGCACCGAGCCGGACGAGGAACCCCGAGCACTGCTGAACCTGCGCATAGGGCGTCCGCACCCGGCCAAGCCCGGAGCCAAGCCGACATGGCGCGACACCCTCTACGGTCTGGGATGGCTGCCGCTGGGCGGATACTGCTCCATAGCCGGGATGATAGACGAGACCACCGATAAGGACCAATTGGCATCCGAGCCTCAGCCGTGGGAATTCCGCGCCAAGAAGCCGGTTCCGCGACTGCTGGTGATGGTGGCCGGCGTGCTTTTCAATTTCCTGCTCGCCATAGCCATATATATAGGTATAGCTTGGCACTGGGGCGACGTGGTACTCCAACCGGCCAATGTCTCGGCCGGATACCAATTTGACACCACCATGCACCATGCCGGATACCGCGACGGCGATATACTCAAAAGCATCAACGGCAAGGACATAGACGCCCTGACCAATGATTCGTGGATTATGGACCTGGTACAAGACGGCGCACGTATAGGCATCGTCCGCAACGGGCGCGACACGGTCATCACCAACCCGGCCGGAACTTTCGAGGCCGCTGCCGGAGTCGGCAAAAGAGCAATACTGGCGCCGCGCATCCCGGCCGTTGTCGCCAAGGTGGCCCCGGGCGAAGGCGCCGAGAAGGCCGGAATACTGACCGGAGACGTCATCACGCGCATAGCCGCGGACACAGTGACCGCATTCAACGACATCACTCCCATACTGTCCAAGTATCCGGGCAAAGATGTGCCCGTACAAATCACTCGCGACGGCAAAGCCATGGTCCTGACGACACACGTCAATGACGATGGTAAACTGGGCATCGGCGCATGCGACCTGACTTCCGTATACCCGTGCGAACACGTATCCTACGGCTTCTTCGAATCCATACCCGTGGGCATCAGCAAGGGCGTCGACCGATTGGCCTCATATGTCACCTCGCTCAAACTGCTCTTTACCAAAACAGGAGCCCAGAGCCTCGGGGGCTTTGGCGCAATAGGCGATATGTACCCCGGACAATGGGATTGGTACTCCTTCTGGCAAATCACGGCCTTCCTGAGCGTCATACTCGCATTCATGAACATCCTGCCCATCCCGGCACTGGACGGCGGACACGTAGTCTTCACCCTTTGGGAAATCGTGACACGGCGCAAACCGTCGCTCAAGGTCCTCTCATACTCGCAATACGCCGGCATGATGTTCCTGCTGCTGCTACTGATATACGCCAACGCCAACGACATCTACCGATTTTTCATCAAATGACATGGCACACGACTACACGTGACATGACCCACGATATTTACACAAAGTGACATGAGCTACCCTACTATAAAACTGCGTCGAGGCAAAGAAGAATCACTCGGACGCTTTCATCCCTGGGTGTTCTCCGGAGCCATCGCCACACTGCCCGACGGCCTCGAAGAAGGCGACGTAGTGGGCGTCATCGCCGCCGACGGCACACCCCTGGGCGTAGGACACTTCCAAATAGGCAGCATCGCTGTGCGCATGCTTTCTTTCGATGCAGACACGTCCATAGATGAAGAATTCTACCGCCAACGTCTGGCCGATGCCCTGCGCATGCGCCAAGTCCTGGGTCTGCGCCGCCACGACAATAATGCCTTCCGTCTGGTACACGGCGAGGGTGACTTTCTGCCCGGCCTCGTAGTCGACGTCTACGGAGATACAGCCGTGATACAAGCCCATTCGCCCGGCATGCACTACGCACGCCACACTATAGCCAATGTTCTGACCGGGATGCCGGAAGCCGGCATACGCAACATCTATTACAAGAGCGAGACAACCCTGCCCTACAAGGCACGACTCGACCCGGTCAACGACTACCTCATAGGACACGCCGACACGGACGTTGCTATCGAAAACTCGCTCAAATTCCACGTTGACTGGCTGCGCGGCCAAAAAACGGGATTCTTTGTCGACCAGCGCGACAACCGGGCACTTTTGGGCAAGTACGCTGCCGCAAGACGCGTGCTCAATATGTTTTGCTACACCGGAGGCTTCTCGGTATACGCACTTGCCGGAGGCGCCGCCTCCGTCACCTCCGTAGACTCGTCTGCCAAGGCCATAAGCCTCACGGACGCCAACGTCGCCCTCAACCAAAACGGCGATGCGACCGCGGCGGGACGACACCGCAGCGAGGCCACCGATGCTTTCAAGTTCCTGCAAAACATGGACAGTAACGCATACGACCTCATCATTCTCGACCCGCCGGCCTTTGCCAAGCACCACAGCGCCGTGCGCAACGCCCTCCAAGGATACCGACGCCTCAACGCACGGGCCATAGAAAAGATTGCCCCCGGCGGCATCCTGTTCACTTTCTCGTGCTCACAGGCCGTATCGCGCGAACAATTCCGTCTGGCCGTATTCTCGGCTGCCGCTCAATGCCGCCGCCGCGTGCGCATACTGCACCAGCTGACCCAACCGGCCGACCACCCGGTCAATATCTACCACCCCGAAGGCGAATACCTCAAAGGATTGGTACTATACATCGAATGACCTAATATACCGGTTAAAGAAACATACCAAGAAACCTAAACTTCATAGCACATAAAACAATGGCAACATTACGTCTCACCGCCGCCGCTGTGGCCATATCAGCCATCGCCGGCATGACCGCCAACCCAACCATGGCAAAAAACATCTCTACAGCTCAGGGCCAAAAGCCATTCGAATACGTCGCCGACCGCTTCGCTGACATCGAAGTATTGCGCTACAAAGTGCCCGATTTCGAAAAACTGACACTCAACCAAAAACTGCTCGTGTACTATCTGGTACAAGCAGCCCTCGACGGACGCGACATCCTTTGGGATCAGAACTGCAAGGCCAACCTCGTGCTGCGTCCCGTTCTCGAAACAATCTACACATCCTACAAAGGAGACCGCAAAGACAAGGATTTCCTCGCCTTCGAGAAATACCTCAAACAGGTATGGTTCGGTAACGGAATACACCACCACTACTCCATGGACAAATTCGTCCCCGAATTTTCCAAAGACTTCTTTGAAAAGCAATATACCGCCAATTACCCCGGCGAAACAGCCAAGAAAGCATACCTCGAACGCGTAATCTTTGACCCGTCATACCTGCCCAAGCGCGTCAACCAGGCCGAAGGTGCCGACCTGATACAGACCTCGGCCTGCAACTTCTACGGCGAAGGAGTCTCCCAGCCCGAAGTCGAGGCCTATTATGCAGCACTCAAAGACACCACCGACCTCACCCCAATATCTTATGGCCTCAACAGCCGCCTCGCAAAAGGTAAAGACGGTAAACTCGTCGAAGAGACTTACCGCATCGGAGGTCTGTACACCGAAGCAATCTCACGCATAGTGGCCAACCTCAATAAGGCTGCACAATACGCCGAGAATGACGCACAACGCGCCGTCATCGCCAAACTCGTCGAATACTACACCACCGGCAATCTCAAGACCTTCGACGAATACTCGATAATGTGGACCGAAGACACAGCCTCCAAAGTGGACTTCATCAACGGATTTATCGAAAGCTACGGCGACCCCCTGGGCATGAAAGGCTCGTGGGAATCCATCGTCAACTTCAAGAACGAGACTGCCAGCGAGCGCACACACATCATCAGCAACAATGCCCAATGGTTCGAAGACCACTCGCCCGTAGATCCGCGCTTCCGCAAGGACAAGGTGCGCGGCGTCTCGGCCAAAGTCATCACCGCAGCCATACTTGCCGGTGATGCCTACCCCGCCACCCCCATCGGCATTAACCTGCCAAACGCCAACTGGATACGCGCCGCACACGGCAGCAAATCAGTGACCATAGAGAACATCACCCAGGCCTACGATGAAGCAAGCCACGGCAACGGTTTCAACGAAGAATTCGTCATTGACGAGTACACTCGCGACCTCATGGACCGCTATCTCTTCATCACCGACAACCTCCACACCGACCTCCACGAGTGCCTCGGACACGGCTCGGGTCGCCTGCTGCCGGGCGTCGACCCCGATGCACTCAAGGCACACGGCTCGACACTCGAGGAAGCTCGCGCCGACCTCTTCGCCCTCTACTATCTGGCCGACCCAAAGCTGGTCGAGCTGGGACTGCTTGACAACCCCGATGCCTACAAGGCCGAATACTACAAATATATGCTCAACGGCCTTATGACCCAGCTGATGCGCATCGAGCCGGGCAAGGACATCGAAGAAGCTCATATGCGCAACCGTCAGCTCATCGCCGCCTGGGCCTTGCGCCACGGCACACAGGACAAGGTGGTCGAACTGATCAAACGCGATGGCAAGACCTTCGTGAAAATCAACGACTACACAGCCCTGCGCAATCTCTTCGGCAAGCTATTGGCCGAAATACAGCGCATCAAGAGTGAAGGCGACTACGAAGCCGGACGCAACCTCGTCGAGGAATACGCCGTCAAAGTAGACCCCACCCTGCACAACGAAGTCCTGGCACGCTACGCCACACTCAGCATCGCTCCATATAAGGGATTTGTCAACCCAGAGTACAAACTCGTGAGCGATGACAAGGGCAACATCACCGACGTCACCATCACCTACGGCGAAGGCTACGTCGACCAAATGCTGCGATACAGCCGCGAACATGCGCCCCTGTGTCCCCAAAAATAACGCCTTATTGGCAATAAACATCTCACACTCATCCTCTTAAGAAGCCGAATGAAAACAACATTCAGACGACACAATGCCGTCTCAAGGCATCTGGTTGCAGCAGCCGTCGCCATGGTCCTCTCGACCATGAGCGCGGTGGCAGCCATCACAGACCTCCCCGTCAAGTCGGTCAACGGACGACAGATGTACTACTACGTAGTGCGCAAAGGCGAAACGGTCTACTCGCTGACGCACGCGCTTGGCATCACACACGACCGGCTGGTCAAGGCCAACCGCTCCGTAGAAGACGGGCTGCGCGCCGGACAAATTCTATACTTCCCCGTGTCCGAATTCGGCGGTAAAGTCGTAACCGAGTCCACAACGCCCGCCTCAACATCCAATGTGCTTTTGCACACCGTCTCCAAGGACGAGACTCTCTACGGCGTCAGTCACCGCTACAACGTGCCGGTCAGCGAAATCATTCGCCTGAACCCCGAAGCCGAAAAAGGCTTACGCGCCGGGCAGACGCTCAAAATACCCATATCATCATCGGCCCAAGTCGCAGCCGCCAAGCCTATTGACTCCGATGCCGACACCGCAGAAACCGCCACAGACGTATCCAAGCCGACACCGGCCCGACCGGTGGCGGCAAAGCCCGCGTCCTCCACGGAAGCCACAGACGCGACTGCCCACCAATCAGCCGACCAATCGACCACGGACGAAAAAATTCAACCGATTGAACAGCCACAGTTGCAGTTGACCCCGGTAAACGCCGAAATAGTTCGCATAGACCAACCCGACACGAACGCCGGCGAAACATGCGACAATGCCGCCATACGGCACCACCGCATAGCGATGATGCTGCCGCTATGCACCACCGCCGAGAAAACCACTCGCCAGTCCGCCCTCGCCACCGACTTCTATCGCGGCGCACTGCTGGCGGTCAAAGACTTCGGCGAAGCATACCCCGACAGCATAGACCTGAAAGTATACGACACCACCGATGGCAACTTCTCCAATAACCTTGCCTCGCTGCACAACGTGGACATCGTCATCACTCCGGACGACGAAGCCAAGATTGCACAGATAGCCCGGTATACGGGCACACACAGCATCCCGGCTTTCAATAGCTTCATAGTCAAAGACTCGACATACATCACCACCCCGTACATGATGCAGACATACATCGGACAGGAACGTATGTACGCAAAGGCCATAGACTATGTAGTCGAAACACTATCCGCGACAGATGCGCCCAAGCCGGTCATACTCGACAACGCCAACGACCGAAAGGACAAGCTCAATTTTGTCTCACGACTCAAAGAGCGTCTCGACCGCGAAGGCATCGAATATACCACGCTGGAATTCGACGGCAACCTTCACAAGACCATTCTCGAAGACAATCTGCCGACATCAGCCTCCTACTTCATCATCACCATGTCAGGGCACTTGACCGAGTACAACAAAATAGCTTCGGGACTGGCCGCCTTCGCCGAAAGCCTGGCCGCCGAAGGCAACACGTTGACCACCTTCGGATACCCCGAATGGATAAGCTTCCGCGGCGATGCGCAGGACAAACTCGCCCAAATAGGAGCACTGTACTACTCGCGCTTCTACGTGGACAAAGACGGCGAAGACACCAAGCGTACTATCGCCGAATTCCGCCGCTGGTATGGCAAGGCGCCCGCCGACGGTATACCCGTACAAGCGCTGCTGGGCTACGACTCGATGCGATACATACTCACCGCACTACACGAAGGCAATACAATCCTTGACCGCCCGTATCACGGCATACAATCCTCGTACAACTTTGTACACACGCCGGGCATAAAAGGCTCGATCAACGACGCACTGTACATCATACGTTACATCGCCGGAGCCACATCTCCTTCCGTCACCATCCTATGAGCTGCGCACGCTTACTCCGATTGGTCGCCGCGCTGGTGATACTCACCGTCTCAGCCCTTCAGGCCCCGGCCCAAAAACATTACCGCGAACACCTCTGGGTGGGCGTACACGGCGGGCTGTCTATGTCACGCCAATCATTCTCGCCGTCCATAGACCAGAAGTCGCACAACGGATTTACGGGCGGCGTCACATTCCGATATGCCGAAGAAAAAATCTTCGGACTTATCGGCGAGCTCAACCTGGTGCAACGCGGATGGCAGGAGAACTTCAAGGACAACCCGGAGCTGTCGTACAAACGCAACCTGACGTATATCTCGCTGCCGATAATGACGCACATCTACTTCGGCTCGCGACGCTTCAAGGGCTTTGTCAACCTCGGCCCCGAAATTTCGTATATGCTCTCGGACAGTAAAAGCGCCAACTTCGACTACTCCGACCCTACTGCCGCCGGTATTCCGGCATCACGTGTCACCCGACAGATGACCATGGACATCAAAAACAAATTTGACTACGGCATCACCGCCGGCGCCGGCATCGAGTTCTACCTCCGACCCCGCCACTCCATAGTCCTCGAAGCACGCTATTACTTCGGGCTGGGCAACATCTTCCCCTCCACCAAAGCCGACTACTTCAGCGCCTCCCGCGCCTCGGCCATCCAAGTCACACTCGGCTACAACTTCCGCCTCCGCTGACAACACCTACTCCCGCCCACACACTTCATCCCTTGAGATACACCTCGGAAGTTTTCGTAACCACCGTAACCGTTACGGCTGTTACGAAAACTTCCGATTGTTCAATCGGGTTGTCCTAATGAAATGTTTTTCGTAACTTTGTCTCGGCTCAAGACGACCGCAATGCGGACGCCAACGGCATCATAAACCAAGACATCACACAACGCACAAACATACAACTATGAACAAGAGAATTATTCCTCTGGCTGCACTGGCAATGATGGCCGGCGGCAGCGCGGTTGCCCAAAGCAACGACACGCACCGTAATCCATTTCTGAGTCCGTACACAACCCCGTATCAGATTCCGCCGTTCGAACAAATCACCTACGATGACTACCTGCCCGCCCTCGAGGCCGGTATCACTCAGGCCAAAGCCAATATCGAAGCCATCGTCAATAATCCGGCCACGCCGACATTTGACAACACCATTCTGGCTTTGGACCGCTCGAGCGACATCCTCGATAAAGTCGTATACGTGTTCAGCGCCCTGGACGAATCCAACAATTCGCCCGAGATGGTAGCCATAGCCGAAAAATTCTATCCGCGCTACTCGCAGTACAGCGACGAGGTGAGCATGAACCCCGGACTGTTCAAGCGCGTCAAGTACCTCTATGACAACCGCGACAAACTCGGCCTGGCCGACGACCAAAAGCTTGCCGTAGAGAAGTCCTACAAGGACTTTACGCGCAACGGTGCGCTGCTCTCGACCGAGAAGCAGGAAGATCTCAAGAAATTGAACACCGAACTCACCGACCTATACCTGCAATTCAACAAAAACTTGCTGGCAGCCACCAACGCCTTCAGCATCGTTGTCGATGACGCCAAGCGTCTGTCAGGCCTGCCCCAGTCGAGCATAGACGTGGCCGCCGAAGAAGCCGCCGGCCGTGGTCTCAAAGGCAAATGGGTGTTCACCCTGCACGCCCCCAGCCGCCTGCCGTTGCTGCAATATGCCGACGACCGCGACCTGCGTCAGCAAATGTACCAGGGCTATACATCTCTGGCTTCTTCCGGCCAGTACGACAATAAGCCAATAATCAATAAGATATTGCAAGCCCGCGCCAAGAAAGCACACCTACTGGGCTTCCCCGACTTCGGCTCGTACATGACCGACAACGTCATGGCCAAGACCGTCAACGCCGCCGAAGACCTGCTGATGCAGATATGGCGTCCCGCCGTCAAGCGAGTACAACAGGAAGTGGCCGAGATGCAGCAGATAGTCAACGACGAAGGCGGCAACTTCAAGATTGCACCCTGGGACTACTACTATTACGCCGAAAAGGTACGCAAAAAGAAATACGATCTTGACGAAAATCAAGTACGTCGCTACTTCGCTCTCGACAGCGTGCGCAAAGGCATATTCACCATGGCCGAGCGCCTGTACAACATCCGCTTCACCGAGATGCCCGATGCGCCCAAGTACTACCCCGAAGTGAAGGTCTATGACGTCACCGATGCCGGCACCGGCGAGCATATCGCAGTATTCATGACCGACTACTTCCCCCGCGCCTCCAAACGCCAAGGCGCATGGATGAGCGAATTCAAGGGCTCGTGGATTAATGATGACGGCACCGCCGACCGCCCCATCATCTTCAATGTAGGCAATTTCAGCAAACCCACCGCCGATGCGCCCTCGCTGCTGACGCTGGACGAAGTCGAAACAATGTTCCATGAGTTCGGGCATGGTCTGCACGGAATGTTGTCGCGCGCACGCTACAAATGCCAGAGCGGCACCAATGTCGACCGAGACTTCGTGGAGCTACCCTCTCAGATACACGAGCACTGGGCCATGGACCCCGAATTGCTGCGCATATATGCTCATGATTATCAGACCGGAGAGGTGATACCCGATGCACTTATCGAAAAACTCGAGAAAGCCTCGACGCACAACCAGGGCTTCGCTACCGCCGAACTGGCCGGTGCCGCCCTGCTCGACCTGCAATACGGCAAGCTCAACCCCACAAGCGACATTGACATCGCCGCCTTCGAGCAAAAAGTTGCCAAAGACCTCGGAATGCCGGACGAACTCACCTTCCGCTATCGCTCGACATACTTCAAGCACATCTTCGGCAGCGACGGATATGCCTCCGGATACTACACCTATCTGTGGGCCGAGGTACTCGACACAGACGGCTTCGAACTCTTCAAAGAAAAAGGTGTCTTCGACCCCGCAACGGCCAAGTCCTTCCGCGAAAACATCCTCGAAAAAGGTGGCAGCGTCGATCCGATGCAGCTATTCATCAATTTCCGCGGCCATAAGCCCGGAGTAGACGCTCTGCTGCGCAATCGCGGTCTCGAAACGCCCGAGAAGCACAACGTGCCCTCGCTGAACAAAGACTGACGACATCATTCACCCTCATAATCTCCGAAATGTCCTTAGGCTGCACTGCGGTCTAAGGACTTTCGGGGATATACGGGAATGGGTCTCTAATAGTGTCGACACACACATTCAAGCACTTACACACTTTCTAATTCAACGCATACATGTCCAAGACACTCACGGCACTGCTGAGCGGTGCCGCCATACTTGCAAGCACCTCAATGACTTTTGCACAAAACGCGCCCAAGACTTATCCCGTGGCGCCACACGATGACACCACGGACACATATTTCGACATAAAGGTCGCCGACCCTTACCGACCGCTGGAAAACGACACGGCCGCAGCCGTCACGGCATGGGTCGAGGCCGAGAACGCCGTCACTCGCAAATATCTCGATGCCATACCCTGGCGCGACGCAATACACCGGCGTCTGCAAAGCCTCAACAACTACGCCAAGCACGGACTGCCCTCGCGCGAAGCCGACGGACGATACTATTTCTACGAAAACGACGGGCTGCGCAACCAGAGCATTCTCTATCGTGCCGATGATGCCGCCGGAACCATCAACCGCGAGGTGTTCATCGACCCCAACACACTCAGCGATGATGGTACAGTCGCCCTCACCGGCGTATTCATAAGCCCCGACGGCAAGTACACCGCCTACACCATAAGCCGCAGCGGCAGTGACTGGACCGAAATATTCGTCATGGACACCGCCTCGAAGCAACTCTTGGAAGACCATATCGTTTGGGCCAAATTCACCGGCGCCGCATGGCACGGCAACGGCTTCTATTACAGCGCATACCCGGCGCCCGAACAAGGCAAAGCATATAGCAATGCCAACTACGGGCACAACGTGTACTACCATGCAATAGGCACTGCCCAAAGCCAAGACCGACAAGTATTCAGCGAGCCGGACTCCCCGCTGCACTTCCACGAAGCATGGGTAGACCCCGGCCAACGGCTCATGGCCGTCACCATCAGTGGTCAGGGCAATGGCAACGCCCTGGTAGTACGCCGCCTCGACCAAGGCGATGAAGCCTCGTGGGTCACCATATATCCCTCACAAGACAAGTACGTCGAAGTCATCGGCGTCATCGGCGACGAATTGTACCTGTACACAAGCATCGATGCACCCAACTACCGCATCGCCGCCGTCAGCCTCGACAATCTCGGCCCCGACAATTGGCGCACTGTGGTGGCTGATGCGGGCACTCCGCTCGTAGCGGTCAACTGCGTGGGCAAAAATCATATGATACTCACCTACGACCGCGACGCGGCCAACCACGCCTATCTCTACGACATCCACGGCCGGCAGATACGCGAAATCACACTACCGACTTTCGGCACGGTATCTTTCAGCACTTCGCGCAAGCACGAAGAAGTGTTCTACAGCTTCTCGAGCTTCGTATACCCGGCTGCCGGATACAGCTACGACATTGCCTCGGGCAACAGCACCCCGCTGTTCAGCGCCCGAATTGCAGACTTCGACCCCGATGATTACATCACCGAGCAAGTATTCTTCACAAGCAAGGACGGCACGCGTGTGCCCATGTTCGTGACGCGTCGCCGCGACATCAAAGCCGATAGTACCAACCCCGTATACATCTACGGATACGGAGGTTTCAACATCACGCTCAATCCGACATTCAGCCCCAATCGCCTTGTATGGCTCGAAAACGGCGGCATTTACGTTTCAGTCAACCTCCGCGGCGGCGCCGAGTACGGCGAGCCGTGGCACCTTGCCGGGACGCTGATGCAGAAGCTCAACGTATTCGATGACTTCATTGCCGCAGCCGAGTACATGCAAAGCCACGGATGGACCACGCCACGACTCACCGTCATCGAAGGAGGCAGCAACGGCGGGCTGCTCGTGGGCGCGTGCGTCAACATCCGCCCCGACCTTTACGCCGTGGCCATACCGCGTGTAGGCGTCATGGACATGATGCGCTACCACCTCTTCACCATCGGGTGGAACTGGGCGCACGACTACGGCACCAGCGCCGATTCACAGGAGATGGCCCGATACCTCCTTGGATACTCGCCCCTGCACACCATCCGTAACGACGGCACGCCCTACCCCGCCATCCTCGTCACCACCGCCGACCACGACGACCGCGTAGTCCCGGCACATTCCTTCAAGTACGCCGCCACGCTGCAGCAGGCCGATACCGGTGACGCGCCAAAGCTGATACGTATCGACACCAAGGCCGGACACGGCAGCGGCAAGCCCGTAAGCAAGGTCATCGACGAATGGACCGATATCTATAGCTTCATATTCCGAAACATAGGGCGCACGCCCGTATACGCAAAATGATGCGAAATCTGTCGGCCAAACCTAATCGCATTAAGCGCCGGGCGCTGCCGCTGACCGCCATATGCCTGGCCTTGGCCACAGCCTTGTCCGGATGCTTTACGGGCGTGGAGAGCACTCCGGTCATCTCGGGCAAAGACGTGAAGCGCCAACGCGCAAGCACGCTGAGTGCCGAGCAACGCTATCTTGCCGACATACGCCCGGCAGCCCCGTCCCTATGGGCGCCCGGCAAGCGGTTCATAGTTACTGACAGCCGCATAGGCATAGTCCTGGACGCCTCCACGGATGCCATTAGCGGAGCGCGACGCACCCCGACACCGGGCGACACGCTACGCCTTGTCGCGGCCGCGCCCACCCCGACACTTACCGAACAGCCGGAAATGACCCTGACTTTTATAGGCGCTCACGGCGACAGCCTCGCGTACCATACGGGCATTGACGAACGTAATTGGAAGTCGCGACAAAGCATCGAAATTCCGTTCACCATCGATGCGGACCTTATCGACAGCGTTGCTCGGCGACTTGTAGGAAAGTATCTGTATATCATTGCACAGCGTCGTATGTCATGGCCGGACGGTAACATCATCGCCCCTCGCCGATACGTAGGTGTCACCGTCCGCAATGTACGCGGCGGCACGGCCGAGCTCCCGTTGATTGTCGTTATCGAACCGGATGATGCTCCGGGCACTCTGCAAGCCGTATACATGACTTTGGGCGACGGAGCCACCGCGACTCGCAACTTTGACAAAGTCTTCGCTCTGGAAAATCCGCGCTCACGGTATCCGCAAATCGAGGACGACGTATGGCAGCTGATATGCGATGGCAAGATTCGCCTTGGCATGACCCCGGACGAATGCCGCCTGTCTTTGGGCGCGCCCACCGAATACCTCAAGATACCCTCGACATCCGGGATGGTCGAACGATGGACCTACCCCGATGGCGTGTACCTCATCTTCGAGGATGGTGTCCTTGCTCGTTACAGACGTTAGCCCGGCACTATTGGCGCGACAAACATCCGCATTTCCCCGAACAATATACACAACGCCCGCCTCGGAAAAAGATACCGAAGCGGGCGTTGGTCTTATTGTTTTGTTCTATCTTCAGTTGCCGATACTCAAGGTGGTATAATAGCGTGAGGTGCCGTTAAAAGCCATATCGTTGAAGAACGACAGTGTAATGTAGCCGTTGTTATATCCCCACCAAGTGGCGGTCACTCCGCCATAGGTATCCTGAACACTTACCGGATACCCGTACTGACGTACAAGTTGGCTGTATAATGCATTGTAGCGACTTATGTCGTACCCGGGCGAGGAGTATACAAACTCGCTACCTTGCAAGCCTCCTCCGGTGCCGTAGTACAGCGTTGCAGACGGCCAAGTATAGTTGTACACAGGAACATTGGAGAGATATACTTGATTGTTTCCGTATCCCATGATGCTGTATCCGCTGTTGAACAGGTAATCAAGCGACAGATTCAGTGCCGTGCCCAAAGTTACACCAAGGATACTGCTGAATGTGGGACATCCGTAGTAAGGACGCCATGACGGCGGAGGTGTGGGCCGACGCCAAGGTCGGTTGTACGGCATATAGGGACGATATGGAGGCGTATTGTGGTAGCAATAGCGGTCGTGGCGTGGCGGTGGCGGAGGCGGAGGTGTGGGCCGAGTGTAGTTTCCGCCGGGACGGTAACCGCCGGGACGATGGCCGCTATGGTGATGGCCACCCGGACGATGGCTCTGCGGCGGCGGTGTATTGCCGCCGGGACGGTAGCCTTTATCGGGTCGGTTGCTGTTGCCGCCACCGGGACGATAGCCCTTATCAGGTCGATTGCTGTTGCCGCCGCCGGGACGATAGCCCTTATCAGGTCGGTTGCTGTTGCCGCCGCCGGGACGGTAGCTATCGTTTGAACGTGAGCTATTGCCGGTACGGCTGCCTGTCGAGCTTCCACCCATATTGCCGGGACGGTTTTGTGGTGCGGATGTCGTCGGAGGACGTGTATTGCTGTTGTTGCGGCCGCGGCTTTGACCGGTCGAGCACACAAGAGTCGTGGATAGTAATACGACCGATACGAGTGTTATTAAGCGTTTCATCCGTGTAAAGTTTTATTGGTGGTTTAGTATTTTGATAGGTTAAGGCTCAAAAAGTTTAACTGTACAAATAAAAAAAGCCGGGAAACCATCCTTTGGACAAGTACATCCTCAGTAGATTTCTCGGCTTTTTTATGCTTGGGACGGCGTCAGAAATTGGCGTTGCCCGGGTAGCGTGGGAAGGCGATGACATCGCGGATGTTGGCCATACCGGTGACAAACAGCACAAGGCGTTCGAAGCCGAGACCAAAGCCGGAGTGTGGCACGGTGCCGAATTTGCGTGTATCTAGGTACCACCACATGTCTTTCATGGGGATGCCCAATTCGTTGATACGTGTCAGCAGTTTCTCGTAATCGGCTTCGCGTTCGCTGCCGCCGATAATCTCGCCTATCTTGGGGAACAGTACGTCCATGGCACGCACAGTGCGGCCGTCTTCGTTCTGCTTCATATAGAAAGCCTTGATTTCTTTGGGATAATCGGTGAGTATCACCGGACGCTTGAAGTGCTGCTCGACAAGGTATCGTTCGTGCTCGCTCTGGAGATCGGCGCCCCAATATACGGGGAAATCGAATTTATGTCCGCTTTCTTCAAGAATCTTGACGCCTTCGGTGTATGTCAGACGCACAAATTTGTTGTTGACTACGAAGCGGAGACGCTCTACCAATTCGGGGTCGTACATCTGGGACAGGAATTCGATGTCGTCCTTGGCCTTTTCGAGTGCAAAGGATATGCAGTATTTGATAAATTCCTCGGCCAAGTCCATATTGTCCTCGATTTCATAGAATGCCATCTCGGGTTCTATCATCCAAAATTCGGAAAGGTGGCGCGGGGTGTTGGAGTTCTCGGCGCGGAAGGTCGGGCCGAAGGTATATATGGCGCCTAAGGCCGTGGCACCCAATTCGCCCTCGAGCTGGCCCGAAACGGTGAGTGCAGCCGCTTTGCCAAAGAAGTCTTTGGAGTAGTCCACCTTGCCGTCCTCGGTTCTGGGCGGGTTATCCAACGGAAGGGTGGTCACCTGGAACATCGCACCGGCTCCCTCGCAGTCGCTTTCGGTAATCAGCGGGGTGTTGAGGTAGAAGAAGCCTTTTTCGTTGAAGAAACGATGGATGGCATATGCCAGTACCGAGCGTACGCGCAGGATGGCTCCGAAGGTATTGGTACGCGGACGAAGGTGGGCTATTTCGCGCAGAAATTCAAGCGAATGGCCTTTTTTCTGGAGAGGATATTTGGCGGGGTCGGCTGTACCGTACACTTCGAGGGTTTGCGCCTGGATTTCACAAGTTTGGCCCTTGCCCATGGAGGCGACGAGGCGGCCGGTTACACATAGGGATGCTCCGGTGGTGATAGGCCTCAACTGCTCGTCGGTGAATACCGACATGTCGAAGACTATCTGTATGTTCTTGATTGTCGAACCATCGTTGAGCGCCACAAATTGCACGTGCTTATTGCCGCGACGGGTACGCACCCAGCCTTTGACACACACGTCCGTATCCAAGAGCTCGGGATTGAAGATGTCGACGATTTTTGTTCGTTTCATTGTGTTGTATGGTTTATACTGTTCTATGCAGCTTTATTCAAAGGAGCCCATTTTCAGGAAGTTGACTTCCTGCTGCGTCAGATAGCGCCAACGACCGCGCGGCAGGTTCTTTTTGGTAAGTCCGGCAAAGTACACACGGTCCAGCTTGGTGACGTGGTAGCCGAGGCTCTCGAAGATACGGCGAACGATGCGGTTGCGCCCGGAGTGTATTTCGATGCCTATCTGGTTGCGGTCGGTCTCGGTGGCATAACTGATGGCGTCGGCATGTATTTCGCCGTCTTCAAGCTCGATGCCGTCGGCTATGCGCTGCATGTCTTCTTCGCTGACATCCTTGTCGGTCCAAACATGGTAGATTTTCTTCTTGACATACTTGGGATGGGTCAGCTTGGAGGCAAGGTCGCCGTCATTGGTCAGCAGAAGCACTCCGGTGGTGTTGCGGTCAAGACGACCTACGGGATATACGCGCTCGGTGCAGGCTCCCTTGATGATGTCCATCACCGTAGTACGACCGTTGGGATCGTCGCTGGTGGTGACGCAGTCTTTGGGCTTGTTGAGCAGGATATAGCATTTGCTCTCGAGTGCCACTACCTTGTCGTCGTATTCGACTACGTCGCTATGGCATATCTTGGTACCCAATTCGGTCACCACATTGCCGTTGACCTTGACAAGTCCCTGCTGGATGTATTCATCGGCTTCGCGACGCGAGCATACGCCCGAATTGGCCATGAATTTGTTCAGACGAATTTGTTCGTTGGGATCGGGTATAGGCATTTCGTACTCTATGCGCTTGGGACGCGGAGTGAAGCTCTTGCCCTTGCCCGGGAACGGGTTGTCTTCTTGGTCGTAACGGTTTTGGCCTTTACGCTTATTGTTGTATCCGCCTTGCTGGGGACGATTGTTGTATTTGTTCTTGCGGTTATTGTTGTTATAGCCGCCCTGCTGGTTGTAGCCGCCCTGCTGACGATTGGGGTTGCCGTAGCCGCCCTGCTGACGGTTGGGATTGCCGTAGCCGCCCTGCTGACGGTTGGGGTTGCCGTAGCCGCCTTGCTGACGATTGGAATGACCGTAGCCGCCCTGCTGACGATTGGGATTGCCATAGCCGCCCTGCTGACGGTTGGAATGACCGTAGCCACCCTGCTGGCGATTGGTATTGCCGTAGCCGCCCTGATTGTAGTGCGGCTGAGGACGATAGTTGTTGTACGGACGAGGAGTGTATCCTTGCTGTGGACGCTCGCCTTCAGCCTGACCCTCGGCGCCTTCGCCTTGTGCTCGGTTGTAGTTGTTGTACGGACGGTTGAAACCGCTGTTGTACTGCCTATTGTAACCGCCCTGCTGGGGACGATTATAGGGGCGATAGGGACGTTGTTCGTTGTCTTCTACCTGTGCATTGTCTGTCATGGGACGACCGGTGTCCTGACTCTCCAATGTCACGCGCGATTCGCTGATACGCGGACGTTTGGGTCTTTTTTCGTTGTTTTCCATCTTTTTTTGTTGGCTCTAAGTTTTTTTTGCAGTGAAGCCTGTAATCGGAGTTGAAGATAAAAAATGTATTAATTCACGCGCCTGATATATGAGATTTTGACTTAGTACTTTGACGCCTCAGGCGTGGGACGCCGTATTCAGACCTCGCGGTCTTGGGGGTTAGTTCTTGTGTAGTGCTTTTTCTTTTGATTTATCGAATACAAAGGTACAATTATTTTCGTATAAAACGCACACGCTTACGCCATTTTATGCTTTTTTATTATTCTAAGAGCATGCAGTCTCTCTTTTTTTAACGCATAACACGAGCGTAATGGCGATTGACTACCGGGTATACGATTATGACACCTCTACCGGGCTAACGATTTTGCCCCTTTCTCCACGTTTTTCTCTCGCAACGGCCTAAGAGAATCACGCTCGTGATAGTACGACCCCGCCGCTACACGTATCGACAGCGGCAGGGTCGTATCATATCATTGTGCCTTGACAAAATATTTCAAGGGCTGCTTCACGACTTCGGGATGAATCATGGCTGCGTAGTCGCCAAGTATCCGGTCGGGATGAAAGGCTATATCATCAAAGAATGTACCGGTACTTGTGTCCGTGTAATAGACATTGCCGACCTTGAGCGCCTTGATATTACCGTTCAATGCATTGGCCTTGCGCAAGTCAGCGAAAGTAATCGGCCCGAAGGTGCGCATTATCCATACCGGAGCCTCGGAAGCACGCTCATACACAGCGGCGTAGTCGCATGGTAAAGACCCCGTGGAGGCGTTGTCGCTCCACGGCACCATGCCTCCGGCATCGTCAATCATACGGGCTGCATAGCTGCCGCCGCCCGGCATATACCACGTCCCCGAAATTTCGGTGTCGGTAAGTACCATGGGGCGGACGTCACACAACGCCATACGTTGGCTTATTTCTCGATATTTACGAGCCGTAGCATCGTATTGCGCCGTTGCCTTGTCCAAGTCACCGTACATGGCCCCCAATAGTTTGAGCCATTCGGCACGTCCCAAAGGTGTCGTTTCCATATAGTCCACCATCCGGACGACGGCCACGCCGGTTTTGTCTAAGACGCGGTCATTGCGATTGGCTTCGTAAGGCGACAGTATAAGCACGTCCGGAGACAAGTCTACGATACGTTCCATCAACGGGGACGAGGAGTTGCCGATATTGACAATGTCACCGGCGTCAAGGTGCTCACGCACATAGCCATGCGTAAAATACTCGGCATCCGCCACTCCGGTGACGGTCTTTATATATCCGAGGTCTTCAATGCCTTGGGCATACACGCTCGAGTAGACCACGGCACTGCGAATCGGGGTACGTACCACCACCGTACTCGCGTCCTTAGGCAGGTCTGACGGCATCTCGGCATCTCGCGGCACAAGGCAGTATGTCGCCAAGGTCTTGTCCTGACTCCACGGGTCGGATATGGTGGCTCTTATCCATCCGTCATACTGTATCATCGTCAGCATGGCACTCTCGAGGGTCAGGGTATCTCCCTTTTCGTTATTCTTGGCAGCTCCGTTATGTCCGCTGCACGATGTCGCGACAAGCGCCGAGACAATGGCACTAAAAATGGCCGAAACAACGCCCGATGTCAGTTTTCGTGTCATTAAATTAAGCATTTGCATTAATTAAGCATTTACATTACCTTATGCGAATTTTCATCACATGGCCGCAGCCGTCCTTAACCATATATATTCCGGCAGGAAGATTGAGCCTGACCTCGGTCACTCCGGAGGCGTAACCGGCGACAAGTGTGCCCGCTGCATTATACACCATGATAGTGGCCGTGCCTTCCATGGCTCTAAGCGTCTCGCCGTCCCACGTAAAAGCTCGGGATGCACCGTCGGCTTCGATATCTTCGACACCATCGGTGTTGCTGTACGTGAAGGATACCACATCGGACCATGCCGTGTCCTTGTCGCCGTCGGCGGTGGCATAAGTCGCACGCGCTCGTACATAATATTTTGTCCCGTTAACCAGGTTCTTGGTGCCGGCCTTGATGTTGCGCGCCTCTTTGGCATCGGTGAAGGTCGGGGCCTCTATGGTCGTGCAAATGTATGAGTTGCGTGGCGACTTGAAGCTTTCATTAGCCGAAAGCTCCAAGCGTATTTTCTTGACACCCTCAATGGGCTTTATTGCCAAATGCGAATTTGCATACAGTATCCCGTCTGCCGAGGGGACGACTTCGGGGACGGTCTGCACGGCCTCACAAGTGGTGAAGGTCACCGGAGCGGACATCACATCGTATCCGCCAAAGCTGTACTTCAGACGGATTGTATACGACGTATAGCCTTTGAGTATGTATTTTGGCACGGTGTAGCTGCCTGTTGCAGTGGCATCTATAACGATGTCTTCGTCATCGAAGACCCCGGTGGAGGACACCTGAACCCGGACTTGACGGTCGGCCACTGACCACGTTATTGTGGGAGTGAGACTGACGTTCTGTTCGGTATCGTAAGGCGAGATGATGTGCAGCTTGGTGGGCGTAAAGCGGCGCGAAACACTCACGCCGTCATTGGCATTGGCAGCGCATGCACGCACGCGCCAATACAGTTCGTGCCCGGTCTCCATACCCTCGATGGCGGACGAAAGACTCTCGGTGCCGGAAACCTCGGTTACGCCTATAAGCTCGCTCATCGACGCATCTTTGCCTACCTCGAGCAAGTAATTGGCCGCGCCGGGCACAGCATTCCACTTGAACATAAAGGGCAATTCAACTTCCTGGCCCTCCGCCGGATAGGTCAGCTCGGGGGACGGGAGGGTGGTCACGGCCGCCCCGACAAAGACGGGCGAATATTCGTTGCCGTAGCGGTCATATACACATACGGCACAGCGGTAACCGCTCACCTTGTCGGAAGGAATGGTATAGGACGTCGAGTAGCTCACTCCGAGAAGATATTCGGGCTCGCGGTCGAAATTGGCATCGGGCACGCTGTTCGGAACAGCATACACCGTGTAACGCATACCCTCAACACCGGTCCACGTCAGCGTCGAACCGCTGCGCTTGACATTGCTCACCTTGGCCGGCGAACTTACCGGAAACCACGTCATCGCCGGTATAAGCGCCGGCGTATTGAACACCTGCGTCTTCAGATAATGTCCCAACAGCGGAGTCTTGGTGCGATACAAGTACTTAGCCGAATAAAACACCGAACCGGGGGCAGCATTGAGCGTATACTCGCGATTCAGACGCACCTGCTTGGCGTATTCTTCCTCGCCGTAGTTGTACGAGACACCCTGTGAGGAAAAGAAGTGGCGTCCGAATTTATTGGCCGCATTACTCCACCATTTGCATATGGCGTCATAATCGGCACTGGAGCCTATCTTCCAGTAAATCTGCGGCGAGATAAAGTCAAGCGTGCGCGATGACACCCACGCCAACGGATCGGAATAAATGCCGTTATACTGCCAGTCGCTTCCGGCCGGACATGGAGGCAAACCGTATTTGCCGGCTACCGAAGCACTCGTGGCTGCCACGCCCGCAGGCGAGATGCCGAAGCGGACATACGGCTTGGCCTTCTTAATGGTCGAATACACATCGGCCACCATCTTATTGACATTATCACGACGCCAGTCGCCCAAAGACAGCGTCCCGCCGCCTTGCTTATAACTCTGATAATGAGCTGCATCCTCCGTCGAAATACCTTGCAGGTAAAAATAGTCGTCAAAGAGCACCCCGTCAACATCGTAATTGCGGACAATCTCGTCCACGACATCACATATGCGCTGACGCACCTCAGGCAAAGCCGGATTCAATATCGACGCTTCTTTCACATCAAGCAGCCAATCCGGATGCTCGTCACGATAGGCTTTGGGGGTGCCGTTCCACTGCCCTATCTGGCTCTCATATCGATACGGATTAATCCATGCATGGCACTCCATGCCGCGCTTATGACACTCCTCTATGCAGTACGCCAAAGGATCGTACCCGGGGTCAAGGCCGCGGTACGAAACAAGGTCAGAAGACCAAGGCTCATAGCTCGAGTTATACATCGCATCGCATCGCGAACGCACCTGAAAACATATCGAATTCATATTATTGCGCGCCAACGAATCAAGCAACGTCGTCAGCTGCTTCTTCTGCGCATTGATTTGCGTCGTATTGCCCGTCGACGATACTGTCGACTGCGGCCAGTCCAACTGCCAGACGGTGGCCACCCACGCCGAGCGCATCTCACGCTTCACCGCCGGGTCTGCCGCATAGGCTTCCGTGCCTGCGTAACCGCCTATCACTAACGAACATATAGCGGCAAAAGCTACTGTTCTTAAACTCTTTACCATGGATCAACTATTATATTAAAGATTATATTAAAGATTAAATATTACACTTGGATTATCCTGCCCTGAATTGTACCAACTTGCAAAATCTCCACAAAGATAACGATAATCTTTGTACCACAAGCATCCTAACCCTAAAAATATCCGCACCCGCACGGCACACCCATCTCATCCGGCACTCCCGGCGCCCCCATCATTCCC
>DAAP01000013.1 GCA_001701165.1 Bacteroidales bacterium H4
GCCTATTTTGACACAGCCCCATTCTTGTTAAAACCTTAAAAATCTAATCCTATGAAAAACTAATCATTTTATTAAGCAGTTCTTTAACCCTAAACAAAATTGAATTATAAGTATAAGATTGAGGAAGGGACGATTTGCGCTTGCTTATCGGTTCCCTTGCCTATGTTCTCTCGTTGTTTTTTGTACTCCGTGCTCTGTATGACACGAGATTTATGTGTCATCGTGCATCCTGTGCATCGGAGCTGTCGACCCTAAAGCCGATAATCTTTTGCAGGTCTAAAATATAGACGCAATTCCGAGGGTAAAAGTTTAATGCCTCGCTTCTTTTTATATCATTTTAACAACTCGCCTTATTTCGAATAGTAGCTCGTTTTGCCACCCTCCGGCTTCGATACTGATGCCGAGGGTGCCGACAAGGTTTGTCTTGAATGAGTGCTGATTGTGTTATTTGGAGGATGTATGCGTATGGGATGCGAGGTCGATGATGGCTCGGGCGGCGGCATCGGCGGCATCGGACGAGCCGAGTATGCGTCGTATCTCGGCATATCCTTCGAGCATCTCGCGACGTGCCGGGGCATTATCGTCTATGATTGCGGCCATGCTCCGGGCCACGGCATCCGCAGTGCAGTGGTGCAGCAGCATTTCGTCGATGACGCGTCTGCGGGCTATCAGGTTGGGCAGGGTGACGTAGTCAACTTTGAGCAGGCGGTGCATGATGGCGTAGGACAGTCGGCTGCCGTTGGCGCGATAGCAAGCCACTTGCGGCGTGCCGGCCAAGGCCGCTTCGAGCGTGGCCGTACCCGAGGTGACAAGCGCGGCTTGCGCATAGGCCAGCAGCGGCATCGTGGCATTGCGTACCACGTGTACACGTTCCGAAGCATAGGGTGCATAGACACTGTCGTCCATACCCGGGGCGGCGGCCACTGCCACGCCATATTGCGGAAAGTGTGCTGCGGCCTCAAGCATTACGGACATATTGTTGCGTATCTCGCCGCGGCGGCTGCCGGGCAGAAGCGCTATGTACGGGCGCTTCGAATCCAAGCCTTGTGCCGCAAGAAATTCGCAACGCTCGGGCTTGGCGGCAAGTGCGGTGTCAATTTCGCCCACCGAGGGGTTGCCGACATATTCCACCTCGTAGTGGTGGCGCTGCCTGTAGTAATCGACTTCGAAGGGGAAGATGACGAGCATGCAGTCCACTAATTTTTTGATGGTACGGACGCGCCATTCCTTCCACGCCCAGACTTTTGGCGAGATGTAATATGCCACGGGGATGCCCAGGCGGTGTGCTTCGGCGGCCACCTTGAGATTGAAGCTCGGATAGTCGATGAGTACCAGTACATCGGGGCGTGCGCTGCGCAGCGCCTCTTTGGCGGTGTGCAGATTGGCGGAAATGCGTCGCAGGTTGCGCAATACCTCGCTGAAGCCCATGAACGCCATGTCGCGATAGTCTATTACCGGCGCGATGCCGCTGACGGCACGCATGCCATCGCCGCCGAGATATACAAATTCGGCTGCCGGGTCGTGGCGGCGCAGAGCCGCCATCACTTGCGAGGCATGCAGGTCGCCGGATGCCTCTCCGGCTATCATGAAGTATTTCACTGTGTACTGTTATCTGTCGCTTTGGGAAGCCGCCGAGCGGCTTATTGTGTCACAAATTTAGTCCTTTGTGCGGTGACGGCCAAATCCGACGCCCGTTTTTTGCTTGTAACGGCACGGGAAAGATTCAGATAAGAAGCGCAACGGCTGTCGGACTCGTTTCGTTGCCGAGGCAGGATTATTGATCAAAGGACGAAGTCTGGAATGAAAGGTTCTTCCCTGTAGGTGACTGCGCCGCGACGTCGTGCGCACTCAAATACGCTTTCGAAGATATGGTGTACGTCCGAGTCTGCGAAGACACAGTCTATGCCGTTATCGTCTTCTTCGACATCATCACCGTCTTCAACCATTAATGTAATGTGATAGTTTGCTGTACGACCTTCCGGTATAACGGTTTTGAAAACGAGCGTGGATGTGTTCCACATCAAGATATGATAGTCTGTTTCTGTGCGTTTTTCCCATAGAATGGGGCCGGGTATAGATGTTTTATAAGTAAGGGAATCGGGCCTGTATATAAGTTTGGCCTTAATTCCGTCGATGGGACAGAACGTATACCGGCCGATTGTTTTGCCTGATGTGTTATTAAACTGCAGCTGCAATTTCGGTGGCTCGTTGCGTGCGATATCGGTAAGGTCTACCCATATTTCGCAGGTGCCTTTCTTGTATGTCTTGCCACGCCAGGATAGTCGTGAAAACGGGATTTCGTATCGTTCGTCATATTTGCCGGGCTTGTACTTGCCTTTTGCCATAGCTACACCGGGGATGATAAGCAGAAGTGTCAGTAGCGTCACTATTAGCCTTTTGCATTTGCCTGTTGTGGCGATGGTCGGTTCTTTGGACATATTCATATCGGTTTAGTATTTGGATTTTTGTTTATGCGGTTTGGAGGCGAGGTCGATGATGGCGCGTGCGGCGTCGTCGGCGGCATAGGCCGAGCCGAGTATGCGGCGGCGTAGGGCTGCCATCACTTGCGAGGCATGAAGATCGCCGGATGCCTCTCCGGCTATCATGAAGTATTTCACTGTGTGCTGTTATCTGTCGCTTTGGGAAGCCGCCGAGCGGCTTATCGTGTCACAAATTTAGCCCTTTGTGTCGTGACGGCCAAATCCATCGTGAAATTACGCGCAACCATGCACCCCCGGCCCTACGAAAAACATTGCGCCTTTTAAGTTTTTTAATGCTGCGCCGATGTTATAATGCGGCATTTTGGTGTATCTTTGTGCTGTCGTAAAGCGACGTATGATTTTTATACACACATTTATCTTAGGGAGACTATCTTAGGGAGACATGTTGCCCCCGACATTTCCCGGACGGTCGTGATGCCGCATTTCGCAGTTGCGATGTACACTGTGTCTTCCGAAGCGAGACAAGGCGTGTGCGATTACGCACATATACATACGGACTCTGATACATACGATTTTTAGATACACATAACATATTAAAAGTAAACAAATTATGAAATTCAAAGCAGGAAATTCGTACGAGCTTCCGGTAAAGGAACGCATTGTACAGGGCAATTCGCAGTATTTTATTGTAGAACATGACGGAGTGGAGTATCGTATCCGTCTGTACGATTTTCAAAAAGAGCAAAAAGACCCGGCAACGCTGCTGTGCCTCGCCAGGCAGGTGCAAGACGGCACTATTGCGTTGGTGCAGGATTATTCGGCATTTTTGGACCAATTTTACAAGGTAGGCGAAGAATATCCCTTTACGGTAGTGTCCGGACTTAAGGGGTACGAATTGCCTTATTACACTGTGCGCGATAATCATGGCCTTATTTTCAACCTCGCCAATTTCGGTAAAGCCAAATTGATGCCTTATCAGGATATACGCTGCCGGGTGACCAAGATTGACCGTTACAGACTGCGCCTCCAATTGATAGATGATGAGCAAGTACAACGTAAGGTCAAATTTTACAGCCTCCCGGCCATAGGAGCCGAATTGTGCATAGGAGCCGAAGCACGCCTGGCCGAGAGCCTGCTGCTTTCCGATGCATCGTATGCCGACATCGCCGCGGCCTACCGCAGCCACCGTGGCGAATGGGTGCTGATGTTCCTGTCCAAGGTGCGCGACACCATCGAGACGATGCATTACCGAACATTGCGCCGCCACATCCGCATCCTCCGGGCATACGTGTCCGTATGTCTGTTCCTACTCGAAGAAAGCCGACTGATTTCGAGCCTCGACGATACGTGGCGCACGCGCTGGCGTCGACGCCTCGAAGGCTATGTGCGCCATGCCAGCACTTCGATACGCGCCCTCGAGATGATAGATTCGGGTAAGCATACCGCCTACTTGGACGACATCATAGCCAAGATGCGCCAAAGCGGATACCTCTACAATCCCGGAGACAAGCTCGAGGTGATGAACGCCATATTTGCACTATGCCCGGACATCATCGAGCAGCGCATGGATGACATCCTTTCTATCATCTCCGACGGCAATCACAGCAACTGGAGTCAAGATCCGTTTCGCTCGGCTTTCATACGCGTGCTTGACTCTTACGTGCGTCTCAACAAGACCCGAGCCGACGGCCTGACATACGATGACCGCGCCGGCCGCGATATGTTGCAGCGCATGATACGCGTACTGGCCCTGCGGTTGCTGCTGTCGTCCAAGGATGATGATTTCGATATACAGGAATATCGCGCCGCACTGGTGCGTTATCTTGTGTTTGAGAACGAGGCTTTGGCTCCCGACTTGCTGCGCAAGGCCTTCGAGGCCGCAGCCGGGACATCCGAGTCGCCCCTGCGCTTTGGCTGGAAGAGCCTTGACAATCTTAAGCAATTGGCCTTGGAAGCCGCCTCTGCCGACTTGTCCTCCCCGACCTCTCCGTCCTCCGCCCAATACTACATGGGCAAGGGCGCCGGCCTCGTGGCCACGCGCGAAAGCCTGCACCTTGTTTCGCAAAGTCGCGGCGGTGTCAATCGCGCCATCCTGCCCGTCGATATGCTGCCATGGCAAAACATCCAGATATACACATCCGAACGCATAGCCGCTCTTCCCGAGGGCTGTGATGACTTGGATGCTCTGTCGTGCTTCTGGGCCGATGTGGAGCATGCACTATACGAACCCGGTAGTCTGACACGTCCCTCTCGTGCAAATCTGCGTGTCGTCGATGCCGGGGACACGGTACGCGTATATGTCTCCGAAATCGAAGGCGACGGACGCCTGTTCAGGGTCAAACCTGTGGACGAAAGCATTTCTAACGGCGAGGGTACGCTGAGCCTTTCCGAGATAGTGAAATATGATGTGTACGGCATGGCCATAGATGATTTTAGGGACGACTTTAACAACGCGCTGGTATTCGATGCCAAAGTCCTGTCGTTGGGTTCGGGCGATGAGCCGCGATATACACTGCTGCCGGCCATCAAGGATATGGTGCGCAACGACCTCGACGAAGACACTCCCCTCGAGTGTCTGGTCATGGGATGGACCAAGTACAAGGGCCGCGAAACCTATCTGGGTATATCGGCGCAGGGCGACCCGGTCAATATCGTCACCGAGAGTACCAAACTTTCCAAAGGCGACTACGTAGTGGCTACGTACATGTCTATGGAGCCCACCGGGCGACTGCTCTGCCGATACAACAGGCCGGTAGACGAGGATTTTAATACATTCTCGCCGCACGATGCCATACGCACGATGCTGTTCCTGCTCAAGTCTTCGGTGTTCCATATTCCCGAAACCATGGACCTTGCATCGGAAAATACCGATGACGACCTGCCCGAATCGACCATCGAGCCCGAGCACGTGGTCGAGTTGATACACATCATAGACCGCGTGGGGTCGCTTGAGTCAAGCTATTTGCGCCGATTTAATTATATGGCCTTTGCGCGTATGCTGGCGCGACTCATAGACAACAACGGTCTGGTGCAATACTTTGCGCGGCGCATGTCTTTTGTCCGACGCCTGCGCACCTTTGTCAGCTCGGGATACATCAACGTGGATGATATTCGTGCCGACGAAGAAAATTCGGGCGACTATCCGGTACTGGAAATGCGCAGCCGTCAGTTGCGCATACTCAGTTACATCTACGATTCGTCCAAAAACGATTTTCTATGGGACATCATCGCCGGTGACTACGACGAGACCTCCGTCGGCCTGGCCAAATTGGCTCTGACGGCCAACCTGTCCATGGAAATGGACGTGGACGAAGCCCAAGGCGCCATCACCGGGCGCATATCGCAGTTGCTGAACATCGAGGTCAAAATACAGCAGCCCATATTCTTGGGCGAAGAAACACAGACGCTCGAGTTCAAGAGCAGCTACATCTGCCCCGAAGACGGACTGCACATCGACATGCCGCGTCAGCGTGACCATATATTGCAACGTATTTGCGGATTTCTCAACAGCGCCCAAGGCGGCAAGTTGTATATCGGTGTCAACCGATACGGGTACGTGGTGGGCAATGACGATTTATATCACCATCTCTTCGGTGGAGACCGCGACAAGTACGAACTACGTGTGCGCAACGACATCCGCATCAATCTCGGCGGAGCCGCCAACGACTGCATATCCACGTTGTGGCTTGACCCGGCCGAATCCGGCGGCAAGAACGTTTTTGTCATCGAGATTCGTCCCAACCAGTTCGGCACCGAGTACGGCGGCAAGTACTGGGTGCGCCAAGGTACTTCCACCTATCCGTACACGCGCAAGGAGTTCCTGGCCATGCAGGCCAACCGCACCCTCGCCGACGCGCAATGATATGGCGGTGCGCAATGATATGGCGGTGCTCCACAATATTAAGCGCAAAATTGCGTTTACTAATAGACCGGTCTTCGCTCACGCGTGCAGGCCGTCATCCGTATCACCAAAGCAAACACATCACACAATGTCCATGAGACAGAAATACAATTGCGGACGCTGTGCCGCCGTGGCCCTGGCCTTGGCGACGGCTTTCGGCGTCATGGCCGCCGACGATATTAAGAACGACGAATTCAACCCCATCACCACCGGCGTGACCTCGCTGGGTATAGCCCCGGACGCACGCGGCGCATCCATGGGTGACTTGGGTGTCGCTTCAGATCCGGACGTCAATTCGCAGTTTTGGAACCCGTCAAAATATGCTTTTGCCTACTCAAGCGCCGCCGTGAGCCTGAGCTACACGCCGTGGCTGCGCAAATTGGTCAACGATATCTTCCTGGCCAACCTGTCGGCATACTACAAAATCGGCTCGGGCGACAATCAGGCCATCAGTGCCTCGCTGCGCTATTTCTCGCTGGGCGAAGTCAATACAGCCGGGCCTTCCGGGGATGCCGGACAGAGCCTCAATCCCTACGAAATGTCCGTAGATGTCGGCTATTCGCGCAAACTCTCCGAGAAATTCTCCATGGGCGTTGTTTTCCGCTACATCTACAGTGACCTGGGTTTCAGCGACAGTTATGCCGGCGATCAAACTTCGGGTGCCAGTGCTTTCTCGGCCGACATCTCGGGATACTACACCACCTATCCCATCATCGGACGCAGCGAATGTCAATGGTCCTGGGGTTGGAATATCTCGAACATAGGCACCAAGGTGTCTTACGACAATGGCAATTATCCGGCGTTTCTTCCCACCAACCTGCGTCTGGGTACATCGTTCACCTTCCCGCTGGCCGATTATCATAACTTGTCTATCAACCTCGATGCCAATAAGTTGCTTGTGCCGGCCAAGCCGCGCGAAAGCGATTACGATACTCAGACCACCGAGGGACAGCAGGCATATCTTGATGCACTCGAAGACTGGGAGAATATGTCGCCAATCACCGGCATATTTAAGAGCTTCAGTGATGCACCGGGTGGATTTAAGGAGGAGTTACGCGAAATCACCTGGTCGCTGGGTGCCGAATACAGCTACAACCAGCAGTTCTTCCTGCGCGCAGGCTATTTCTACGAGAATAAGTTCAAGGGCAACCGCCAGTACTTCGGCATAGGTGCCGGCTTCTCGCTCAACGTCGTGCGTCTGGATGCATCATATATGCTGGCCACGGCGCAGACTTCGCCTCTGGATCAGACACTGCGCTTCACCCTGACTTTCGATATGGACGGGCTGCGCGACCTCTTGGGCAAGCGCAAACGTTGACACCGGCTGTCGCCTTCGGCTTTGATGCCACTTGCATTCGAGGCAGGTGGCGTCATAGGGCGCAACCTGAGCGAAATGCCGCATTCCGCATTTCATATTCCATATTCCATATTCCATATTCCATAAACACTTGAAGATATGCAATATCCACGTATCGGCAACGGCTATGACGTGCACGCCCTCACCGAGGGACGCCGTTTGATTTTATGCGGTGTCACCATTGACCACGACCGCGGCCTGCTGGGGCACAGCGATGCCGATGTGGCCATACACGCCCTGTGCGATGCACTGCTTGGCGCAATGGCGCTGGGCGACATAGGACGTCATTTCCCGGATACGGACGCGCGATATGCGGGCATAGACTCGCGCCGGCTACTGCGTCACGTGGTTGCGCTGATACGCGACCACGGATATATGCCTTATAATATGGATATTACCATTATGGCACAAGCGCCTAAGATGGCGCCGCACATCACGGCCATGCGTGCCAATATGGCCGCCGACCTCGGTATAGATGTCGATATGGTGAGCGTAAAGGCCACTACCACCGAGCGCTTGGGATTTGTAGGCCGCGAAGAGGGCATAGCAGCTCTGGCTACAGCCGTAGTCGTCCCGATTTCATAACAGTCTCTGTTTCATAACAGTCCCTGTTCCATAATCATACGGGGATTAGCGGAGCATCATATAGGTCGTTACTTTTGACTGTCTTATAACAGTTCCTGTTCCATAATCATACGGGGAGGCTGCGTGCACACGCTGTCGCTATATGTCCGCGCACAAGCTGCCGAATCCGCCGAATAGCGGATCCGGGGCCTCGGCGCCGCCTACATGGTTCGCGCCTGCATCGGCGATATCCCCGGCATCGCATGTCTCCATACCGCTATTCATCGGCGTGTCCTCGTAACTAATCGTAACATGCGGCGCGGCAGGCACTTCGACGCGCTCCGTGTCATCGCCCGCGCCTGCATTGGCGGCAATATCGTCTGCCGATTTCTCATTGTCAGGCGTGGCGGCGTGGCTCAGCGAGGCATCCTCCTTGGTCAATACGGACGCGACACAAACCCCGGCGACACCCACGGCGGCGCTCACACCAATGGCACGGCCGAGCGACATACGCTGCCCGGCATCAGGCAGCAACGCCGCCGACGGAAAAACCTCCTGCGAAACATCCGCAGCCTCCTGATTGCCCGACGCCTGATTACCGGGCGCCTGATTGCCCGGTGTCGGCGTCGCATCCGGCGCCGGGACAATCACTTCCGTAGCCCGAGCCATTTCTTCTTCTGAAAGTCCGTTGCCGTTTTCTGAAAGTCTGTTGCCGTCTTCTGAAAGTCCGTTGCCGTCTTCGGTAAGTCTGTTGCCGTCTTCTGAAAGTTCATTATCAAAACGGTTGTCTGAATACATGCCCATTGTCTAACGATTAGTATTGGTTGATGAGCGGCCTATGGCCTGTAATGTTTAACGAATAGCGGCCTATGGCCTGTAATAGATGTCAAGGCGTAAGGCGGGGAGGGGGAGAATGAGTAATAAGATGGTCGCCTTGACGCTTCTGACGACACAAAGTTACGGGCCATCTCCCTTCGCCCCCAAACATTTCCCTCGATATTGTATGAAATATATCGTTTAATCCACAAAACCGATTTCGTATTCGACATTCCAAATCCACATTATCAGGGCATTCGACATTCGACTTTATCGTGGCATTCGATATTCGAGATTCCACTTTATCGTGGCTTTATCTCTGTGGCAGGACGAAGCCTTTCCATTGGTCGTTGACATTGAGGGTGGCGCGAGTGGCGCGGGCGGTGCCGGCGGCGCGTGCCGTATCGCTGCGGCGCAGGGTGCAAGCGTCCATCAGATCTTGGCGACGCGCCCAGTTGCGTACCGCTGCCTGCCAGTCGCGCATGGGAGACTTGCCGACGTGCCAGCCGTTGGAGCTGTAATAATCGGTAAATGCTTCGGCGTCAAAGCCTTCCAAACCCTTGACAACGGCGTATTGGCGCACCTGCTCGACATCCGGAGCTACGAAAGCGCCGCGGCGACCATCGGATGTGCTTACTGCCGATATTCTTGCAGCCGATTTGCTTGCCATGGGTGTACTCACCGCCGTGGGTGTACTTGCAGCCGGTTTGATTGCCATGGGTGTACTTGCAGCCGGTTTGATTGCCATGGGTGTACTTGCAGCCGGTTTGCTTGCCGCGGCGCCGGCCCCCTTTTTTTCCACAGTATTTGTACCGGGCGTAGCTGCATTTCGGCGCTTGATGCAACCGTCTGTCGCGAATGACTTGCATTCCGAACATGGTACTTCACAAAACGACTGCTCGGCCTGTGGCGCGAGCGCGGGCTGAGCCTTGGCGAAGCCGCTATTCTCTCTTATATTTTCTTTATTTATTTCTTTCTTTATTTCTT
>DAAP01000037.1 GCA_001701165.1 Bacteroidales bacterium H4
TTTTTGATGCGGTTGCCCTGCAAATGAACCCACGGCCTTGTTTTCCAGGCGAAAATCCATTAACTTTGCACTATCTGAACACCTCGTTCAGGCATCGGCAAGAGAGCCGGCGAGACTGACGAATTTTTCGTTACCATCTCGTTACCACTAATCATTAACGACTATCTAAATCATTGATATAACTGCATTTGGAGTGCAAGGAACAAGTCTCTCCAGCTCCACATCAAGAAAGAGGGGGTACCCGCAGGGTACCCCCTCTTTCTTGATGGCGCGAATAGATTCGAACCCGAGTAGAGAGGTTCGTAATCGCGTAGCGCTTGCGTAACGAAGTGTAGCAAGAATCCCTCCAGCTTTATATTATGAAAAAACACATATGTATTTTCAGCTTACCAAAAAAAAATGGTGGTGGAGTGTAACTTTTCGGGAAAAGCTGCGTCTAACAATATACGATGAAGACAAACGCGACATCAGATGCCAAGGATAAGGAAACACGCTTCAAGGATTTGTTGCGTCAGCATAACACTATGCTGTATAAAGTGTGCTTCCTGTATCACAGTGCAGATGCACCTGTCGATGACTTGTACCAGGAGACCGTGGCCAATATATGGAACGGTATGGACAGTTTTGACGGGCGTGCCGACATAACTACGTGGCTGTATCGTACCGCCATCAACAGCTGCATCTCATGGCACAGGCGCGTCAGTCGCCATCGTGGAACGGTAGACCTCGATCACGCCCTCGAAGTTTTGGCCGATGATGACAGCGAACGTGCCGAAAACCTCCGTGTCCTGTACCGGATGATTTCGCGGCTCGACCCGTTGGAAAAGGCGTTGATAACCTTATGGTTGGACGAACGAGACTATAAAGAAATAGCTGACATCACCGGATTGTCGCGTGCCAATGTGGGCACTCGGCTTCATCGTGTCAAAGCCAAATTACAGAAACAATTGCAGGATTAAAGATATGCCCACAAACGATATAGAATTTCTTAAACGACAATGGAACAGTATCAAGCCCTCTGCCGATGCTGCACGTACCCTTTCAGACATTAATGTCAAAGGACTTGACCGGGTACGTACTCTTACATGCAAGGTCGCACGTCAACATCTGGTGGCAGCTGTAGGCGGATTGCTATTGCCTCCGCTCATTCTGTGGTTGTCCGAGTATATGCCGGTGTCACTATTGCTGATAATATGCTACAGCGCCTTCGGTATATTTTGCTCCGTCATCAATTTCTATATCTATCGACGCATCCGTCGCAGCGACTACGTCAGCTTACCCGTGGTCGAGGCGGCCGAACGCGTAGCCGCAATCACTCGTCTTATAGGACGTTTGCGCATTATCAGTATAATTTTAATGTTTCCGGTATTGGCAATGCTCTTTGTAGAGATGGCTGCTGTCGGGGATGTCTATGTGGTTTATGGCGGCATCGTGGGCGCTGTCATAGGTGCTGTTGTGTCAGTCATCTCATGGCGACGCACTAATCGCCATCTCCGTCTCCTGCACGAAATCTTCGTCCAAAGCGACGCCGACGTCGACGAGTGATTCCAATACCGCTCAAGGTGGCAATTATGGCCGGAAGTGAAAAATTATTCGCCGAGGATGGTGGCGACGATGCGACGAGAGCCGCCGTGGTCGCGGAACTCGCAAAGGTATATGCCTTGCCAAATGCCCAAGTCGAGTAGTCCTTCCGCTATGGGAAGTGTGAGCGTAGAACCTACGATTACTGCTTTGGCGTGCGAGGGCATATCGTCCGGTCCTTCGTCTGTATGCAGGTAGAACGGCGCGTTCTCGGGTACGAGGCGGTCGAATATGGCGGCGAGGTCGAGCCGTACATCCGGGTCGGCGTTTTCGTTGAGGGCCAATGCGGCTGAGGTGTGCTGTATCAGCAGATGCAGCAACCCTGTACGGGGCAGAGGTGGTAGCTGCCGCAGGACTTCGGAGGATATAAGATGGATGCCGCGCGGATAGGGGTGCAGAGTGATATGGGCTTGTTTTATCATGATTCTTGACGTTTTAGGGTTTGTGGTGAGAGCATATGTCACGGCCACGGCGTGGCAAAAGCCCACTCATTTCGGTCATGAAACACCGAGAAGTTCGATGTCGAACACCAGCGTCGAGCCACCGGGTATGCCCGGTTGGTTTATACGTCCGTAGCCCTGCTCGGCCGGGATGTAAATCTCCCGGCGGTCGCCTACGTGCATATGTTGCAAAGCTATAATCCATCCGGGAATAAGCTCGCGTAGACGGAAAGCCGGGGCTACGCCCGAGCGGCTGCTGTCAAATGTCTTGCCGTTGATAGTTCGACCCGTGTAATGGACCACAACCACGCTGTTGCGATTGGGTTTAGGCCCTTTGGCGTTGCCGCTTTTGATGACTTTGTATAATATACCCTTGTCGAGGGCTATCACGCCCGGCTCGGCAGCCTTGTCCTTGAGCCATTGGCGGTTTCGTTCGATGTATTCCTGCTTGGCCATGGGCGCTACTTGTCGCTGTCAAAACGTGTGGCCATAGGCGTTACCATATCCATACGCGTCACGTCCGGACATACCGGGACGATGGATGTGTATCCTTGGGACAGCCAATACTCGTCTGTGTCGGTGGCTTCGGGCTCTTCGTTGCAAAAACGCCCCGTGAGCCAGTAAAACGGATTTTGATGCGGGTCGATAAATCGCTCGAACTCCTCGCTCCAGTGTCCGCGTGCGGCGCGGCATGTGCGTACGCCCTTGGGGACGATGTGCGCCGGGATGTTGATGTTAAGGGCCGTAAACTTCGGAAGGCCGTGCGCTACGACATCGGCGGCAAGTCGTGCCACTTGCGGTGCAGACAGCGAGAAATCGGCCGAGGGCGAGTGATGCAGCAGGGAGAAGCCTACGGCCGTGATGCCGTTGGTGCATGCTTCGATGACCGCACCCATTGTACCCGAATAGGTCACCGCATTTCCGCTATTGCTGCCGTGGTTGATGCCCGAGAACAGGAAGTCCGGGCGGCGCGGCATCACCGCGTGCAATCCCAGTTTGACGCAGTCCACCGGCGTGCCCGAGACGCTGAATACTTGTGCATCGCCGTAGTCGGCGTGTCGGCGTATGCGCAGCGGCCCGTCTACGGTCAGAGCCGACGACTGCCCCGATTGGGGGCGTGCCGGTGCCACTATGATGACATCGCCCAGGGGCATAGCGGCATCGGCAAGTGCGCGTAAGCCTGCGGCCTCGAAGCCGTCATCATTGGTTATCATTATCAAAGGTCGTTCCATTGTTGTGTCATGTTGTTTCTTTTAGCGTCCGGCGCGGTCGCCGTGTCGATATCGCGTTTTGCGTCTGCAAAGGTAGTCATTTTTGGCGACACCTTCCGTTCGCGTTGTCTGTACTTGGTGGACTTTGGCTCGAATTTGCGATGTGTAGCGCGAAAAAAAACATCGTGGTGAGGACAAAAAAGACGTGAGGGAAAAAAACAGGGCGGAGGAAAGGCTGTAAGCGAAAAAAAATTCGTAAGTTTGTAGGACAAAACGAGGGACTTCGGGCGTACAATGCGGCCGAAGCTTTCGGATATATGTTGGAATGTAAGTTAATAATCACGTTAACAGCATAATACTCCCACTGTTATGGCTAAATTGCAGCTATATATAACCCGGTCGATGGGGACGTTCAATTCGCAATTGAATCTCAATCCCAACGAGGATGTACGCTCGTATGTCAATGATGTACGCAGTGTATTGTCAACCGTGGACTATGACGCTAACGAAAAGAACATATTTTACCTGTTGACATCGGTTTCGACCGGAGTCTTCGTCACCATACTGCGCACCATTCCGAAGAACGTCGGCGACCACCTTGCCGCATGGATATTTGTCCCTTCGGATATAGATATAGCGAAAGACGACCTTGTGTCGGTGGTCAAGCAAACCACGCGTACCATTTCGTCTGTGAAGGTGAGCGGCGAAGACGTCGTGGCGCTGCGTGCGACATTTGCCCGCGATTATGCCGTGCGTCGTGATGCGCCTCGGTGCGTGGCCATGAATTCCTCCGGCCAATGGGCCTGGCGTCTCTATGGCGGCGATAACGCTCCCGCCTTGGAGACCTTTCTCGGCGACGGGTTGTGGCAACAATGCTATCTGCCGTATCGTGGCATATTGCTGGTGGACGCCGACTTGCAGTTGACGCCGGTGATTGCCGATCTTACAGACGAGCCTATAGGCGGGACTGCCGCCATACTGCCGCCCGAGAAGAGCGATGACGGCTTTGATCCGTGGGTGTTCGGCATACGTCTTGATGCGCCTGTGCGAGCCACCATAGGTGACACGGTGACGGTGACATGGCGCCGTCAGGGCTTTGACGATGTTTCCGAAACCATAGCGGTGGATGCTGCAGAGGTGACGCCGCGGCAGATTTCGACAGACGATTCACGCAAGGTTATCACCCCATCGTCTTTCAAGGTAACATCGCTGACAACGCATGCGAGGATACTCGATTGCGAGATATTGGTCAACGGCCGATCTATTACGGCCGAAGGCGAGGCCTTTACGCGCTGTGAGTTGTCACAAGCTTCTGTATCGGTCAATGCCGAGGGCTACTTTCCCTATTCGGGACGTATGGATTTGGCTACGCTGACACAAGCCCTGATACAATTGGCCGAGCGTCGCAAGGTATATCGCTTTGAGGTGCCGGTAAAGTCCAGTGACTTGGGTGCGCCTATCAAATTTGATATCTTGAGCCAAAAAGCGCTTAACGACAGTCCTTTGGAGGGCTACGAGCTGACTGCGGACATACAGGAAGGCCAGAGTCGTACCAATCACCTGCGCTATACCGGTGCCGGGGTGTGGCAACATCGCCATGCCATATCTTTCGGCGTGGGACTGCTGATAGGCATAGTGCTGATGTTGTTGCTTGGTACATGTTCCGGGAGCAAGGATAAAGAAGCCCTGGCACCGGCGGCCAATCCCGACGACACGGCGACAGTGGTGTCGGTTCAAGCTCCGACTCCGGCAGCTCCGACCGTAATTACCGAGGACAATACACAGGAACAAGCCTTGCAGCAGCCTGCAGCCGAGCAGGCTCCTAAGCCTCAAAACGTAAGCACGGACAAGCCTGCAACAAAAGAGCAGATATCCGCTGCCTGCAAATATCTCGATGACAATAAGGTGTGGACACGTGCCGATATGGAGAAGCAGCCTGCGCTGCGAGGCTTGTACGAAGATATGAACAATCTGCGCTATGAGCGCCTTATCGAAGTTTGGGGTCCTAAACTGGCTGAATCGAAGATGTTTGCGGACGTAGCCAAGCATGCCGCCTTGGGCAAACATAAGAAAGAGCGCGTGCTTAAGGCCGGCAATACCTATAATAAACCCGGAGACGAGAGCATCAGCCGCCAAGGCTACCTCAACCGTATAGATCCCTGACGGCCACAGCTGACCATCTGACGCAAAAAGCCAAGGACATCTACATCGAATGCGTGGATGCCCTGCGTAAAGAAGAGTCGGTGTCAGCACATGCCAACGCCTTAATAGGCAAAACATGGATGGCATAACCCGATGGTTACACAAGAAAAGTCATACTTACACAATACACTATTATGAATAGCACAAAATACATAGCGATTATAGCGGCCCTTGCCATAGCAATTCAAGCACCGGCTCAGACTGCCGCTCCGGTGTCTATGGCCAATTATGGAGATGGTACATCGGTGACAGCCAAGGAAATAGCTCCCGGTATTATCAAGGTGACTCATACACCTTTGGCCAAGCACGACGCCGAGCGTCCCGTAATCACTACAGCTCCCGTTGTCGAAAGCGTAGTAGGGGATATAGGTCCATTCGCCGAAGCTAAAATTTCGAACAATACGTTGACAATTAGCGCTAAATACAAAGGTTCGGCAATCGTGGACAAAGGCGTCAAAACCTTGCCCGTAGAATCTGACGGCGTTCGGCGTTATGCGCTGACAATATCCACAGCCGAAGGCGCATCGCTATATGGAGGCGGCGAACGTGGTTACAGCCTCAATTTGGCCAATGACACCTTGGTGATGTACAATAAGCAAAACTATGGTTACATTGGCAGCGAAAGCCGCCTGAAACAGATGAATATCTCGATGCCGCTGCTGGTTTCTTCGCACGGATATGCCTTGTTGTTTGATGATTACGGCACCGCAACAATGACTACGGGCAAGGAGATAACCTACACCTTTGAAGATACACGTCCTATCTCGTACTACTATGTGGTAGGTAGGGATGCCTCACTTGCATCGGTGACCACGGCGTTGACAGCGCTGACCGGACGTCAGGAATTGCCGCCGCTGTGGACTCTCGGATACATCAGCAGCCGATACGGCTACCATACAGATGACGAATTGAGCGGTGTGGTCGATTCGCTGCAAACGCAGGGTTATCCGTTGGACGGCGTGGTGCTCGACCTATATTGGTACGGGCGCGAGCAGGACATGGGACGCTTGGAGTGGGACAAGCAGCAGTGGCCCGATCCGGATGACATGCTCGAGTACCTCAAAAAGAAACATATCAACGTGGTCACCATCGCTCAGCCCTACGTGCTGCGCAACGGTCGCGGTGTCAACAATTATAACGCTTTGGCGCCCAAGCATATGTTTGTGATGAATAAGGACAGTGTAGATCGTCCGCTCAATGTCACCATCTGGGTGGGGCAGGGAGGAATGTTCGATGTCTCGAATCCGCAGACGCGCCAATGGCTTATCAACCGCTACGGAGCATTGTCTGATCGTGGTGTGAGTGCTTGGTGGGGTGATTTGGGCGAGCCTGAGGTGCATCCCGAAAACGGGCTGCACGCCAACGGTCTGCTTACGCGACAATACCATAATCTCTATGGTAACGACTGGAGTAGTATAGTGTACGAAATGCACAAGGCCAAGTACCCCGACCGCCGTATGATGACCATGATGCGCGGCGGCACCACAGGATTGCAACGTTACAATGTATTCCCATGGTCCACTGATGTGTCGCGTACTTGGGGCGGACTCGAGCCACAGATACGGATAATGCTCAATTCGGGTCTTTCGGGCCTGGGGTATATGGGGCATGACGTCGGTGGATTTTCCATTATCGATCAAGAGCACCCCACTGACGACGAGCTGTATGTGCGCTGGATGCAGTTGGGCGTATTCTCGCCGATGTTGCGTACTCATGCACAGTACAAGGCAGAGCCTTACAACTATACCAAATACAGAACGCTGCTGCTCTCTCTTGTCAAAGAACGCTACCGCTGGCTGCCTTACAACTATACCTTGGCGTGGGAAAATGCCTCCAAGGGTTGGCCGCTGGTGCGCCCTCTCGATTTCCATGACGCCACAGCCACGGGACGTTATGACGGTATCTCCGACCAATTCCTTTGGGGACGAGACATCATGGTGGCTCCGGTGATGACGCAAGGCTCGGTACAACGCCCGGTGATTTTCCCGGAAGGCAGCGACTGGGTGGATGTCAATGCGCCGCTGACAGTGTATAAAGGCGGTACGGTGGCCAATTACGATGCTGCCATAGACCGCACGCCGGTGTTTGCACGAGCCGGGTCGTTTATTGTCACCGCCGACTATCCGATGAAATCCACGGCCCAGTATCGCAACACCCGCTACCATATAGACTATTATCCTCTGGCCGGGAAGCAGACATTTTCGACGCTCTTCGAGGACGATATGACCACGCCTACCACGATAAGCCATAATCAAGGGCGCGTCATAAGCATGAGCGGCAACGATACGGGTAAGCAGATAGACGTGGCGCTCAGTGCCCAAGGTGACTATGTAGGAGCCAAGGACCACAAGACCATTACCTTGGTGTTCAATGGTCTGAGCAAGCAGCCGCGATATGTCGAAGCCGATGGACGCAGCATCAGTGTATCGTACGACAAAAAACGTGGCACGGCTACTGTGTCATTTGCGTGGAACGTTGAGCGCCCTATGTACATCGTTCTCAGAAAATGAGCCGCAGTATATCGTGACACATCTAAAAACCAACGAGAAATAAACTAGGGATACGATATGTTTTCAGGAATAGTAGAAGAAGCCGGCACCATAGTGGCCGCACGCCGCGATGACGGCAATCTGCAGCTGACAGTCCGCTGCTCGTTTGTCAATGAATTGTCCATAGACCAATCTGTTGCACATAACGGGGTCTGTCTCACTGTGGTAGACATCGATGGCGATACGTATACGGTGACTGCCATACAGGAAACGCTTGAACGCAGCAATCTCGGGCGCTTGACCGTGGGCGACTTGGTTAATCTCGAGCGGTCAATGCGCTTGTCCGATCGTCTGGACGGACATATAGTTCAAGGACACGTAGATACGACAGCCGTATGCACAGACATACAGAGTGTGGACGGCAGCCGATACTACACGTTTGAGTATACCGTGTCGGACGATATGGCGGCGCAGGGATATGTAACGGTCGAAAAGGGGTCGGTGACGGTCAACGGCGTCAGTCTTACGGTCTGCGACAGCCGTCCGCGCAGCTTCCGCGTGGCCATCATCCCCTACACATACGAGCATACCAACTTCTGCCGCCTCGGCGTCGGCTCGCAGGTCAATATCGAATTCGACATAATCGGCAAATACATCGCCCGTCTTGCGTCCTTCGGCAAGTAAATGTAAAGAGAAGCATACAAGCATCTGAAAGCCTGCGCCTATTTTGACGCAGGCTTTTTTGCGTTATCAGACTCTGTCATGGCTATGTTCTCCGAATAACCGCTTTTTTGTATGGTTCGTACCAATATTGTCCTAAATAAAATCGAAAAAAAGAAAAAAGGAAGTAGTCACTAAGGCAGAAAATAACTACCTTAGTAGTGAGTGACCAAACTCGACTACTTCCTATGG